>JAIXZA010000025.1 GCA_027489965.1 Verrucomicrobiaceae bacterium | reverse complement strand
TTCACAAAAGGATTCGGGGGCTTTACAGCCTCGATATGGGTCAGAGCAGGCGGATGATAGACCTCACCCTCATGATGCACATGTCCTGTCACTTCCTCAGCATGAGCGCTGATTGAAGGAGCTGGTGCCACAACTGCAGCTACAGATGGGGCTGGAGGTATCACGGATGGAGTCGGCAAAGGTGCCGATGAAGGGGCTGGCACAGGAGCTGCTGCGGCCAGAGGTTGCGGCATCGGTGCTACAGCCGGAGCAGGAGCCGAGGGTGGTGGCATCATGCCTGGCTGCATTGGATATCCCGGCGGGTATGCCATCGGCTGCGGGTACCCTTGAGGATAAGCCTGTTGCGGGTAACCTTGTGGATACCCCTGCGGCATTGGCATTCCGGGTTGCATGGGATACCCTGGAGGATAGCCCATTGGCGGCTGCCCAGGATAACCCATGGGCTGCGGATAGCCCTGCGGATAACCTTGCTGAGGGTAACCTTGTGGCATTGGCATCCCAGGTTGCATCGGATATCCCGATGGAAAAGCAATCGGCTGGGTCACAGCTCCCTCAGGCAATGTCGAGGGATTGGGTTCTGGCGGTATGGAAGAAGGCGATTGAGAATCCATGGTTATTGAAAAAACTGATTTGAATTAGCTTAGATAAAAAGCACAGAACACTGCAAGCGCGGAATTGCTTTTTTCTCAGGAAGACTAACGCATTGCTTTGGTGAAACAGGACCTCTCTTCAGGCAGCATACGTGCCTTAGGATCAATGTTGATCACGACTTCATGCGCTGCACTTTTGGCATTATCGACACGACTATCGCGGGCAATGGCAGCAAAAACAGCCTGCTGACCTGGCGTGAGATACCTCAAGTCCATCCCATCGAGAAGAGACACCGCTTTGTCAAAATCCTGCAACCGCCAGTAAGCCAGAGCAACCAAGAGTCTGCGCAATTGATCATTAGGCTGCTTTTGCAAAAGTTCCTCGACCTGAGAGAGCCCCAACTCAACCTTCCGCCCAGCAAGAAGGGTGGCATAAAGATAATGTTCCAGATAATTGCCATCATCAGGCCAACGTCTCACCGCTTCACTCGAGGCAGCAATCAGCGCCTCCGTATTACCGTTCCATTCCGTTGTGCGTAAAAGCCCCTGAAAACCTACCCGCTCCGTTTGAGGATTCAGGGCCACGCTTCGGTAGGCATCCTCAGCGATGTCGTTATGACCTCGATCTTCTGAATATTTGGCGATCTTCTCCAAGAGATTCGATTGATGTTCCGTATCAGCTGCTTGCTTGGCGACGATCAGTGCGGAACGAGTCTCTTCGACCGATTTATTTAGTACATAGGCTAAGTGCGCCCGAAAAAACGTGCTTACACTATGGGACAGAATTGAATTCACTTGGGGGTCCTTGACCAAGCGTTCAAGATCATCATGCCGACGAAGCATCGTTAAAGCGGTCAGATAGTTTTCTAAAAGCGGCTGATAGGCCTTGGCCTCAGCCTCTGAGATCAGAGCTAATACCATGTAATATTCATTTTGCGGAGGTTGAATCAGCCATCGAACCAACGGCACCAAATCTTCTCTTTTGCGAGATTTAGCCGTCAGTGCGGCCTCCTCGATCAAAGCATTTTTGCGAAGCGGCTCCAAGGCCAACTGCCGCGTCAACGCGGCTACAAGGTGCCAGCCTGTTGATTTAGGATGTCCTCTCAGACGCTCGATCAATCTTTTGGATTCTTCTGGAGGCAGATTTCCCATCCCATTCAACAGCTCTATAGCCTGCAAGCCAATATCGTCATTGTCTTTGGCAACGATCCAAGCTTGGCGGATCCCATCTGCCACCTCACTCATTTTATCAGACTTCACCAAAACAGAAGCCAATCGCAGCATGTGCTGGCGATCTTCGGGATGCTTGTCACTGTAATTTTTAAAGGCCTTTTTGAGCATTGCGTCCTTTTGACTTTTACCCCAGACATCTTCCGCCAGCTTCATGATGTTCTGATTCGGCTTCTGATCAGTCAGTAGCTTTTCCAGTAACTCCGAGGCTTCTTTCGGCCGCTGAAGGTTGACCAAGGCACGGACTCTCATTTGACGATCTGAATCATTGGTGACACCGCGTTTCTCGAGTTGATCCAGGAAAAACAAAGACTCAGGCCGTTTGGCCATCGTCAGAAACTCGGCATTCATTCTCAGAGCATTGATATTGTCTGGTGACTTGATCACCGCCTCCTGAATCTTGGCAAACGCGGTCGGATACTGCCCATCGTTTGCCAAACTCTTAGCTTCTTGATAAAGACCCTCCGCCTGCCAATCCTGATATCGGTCGTGCAGTGGCCTTGCATACAAAAAGCCCAGTAAAACCATTCCCAGACAGGAAAAAACCAGCGTACCAATAGCCACCCAGCGTGCCGTTTTGGATTGCCTATCCCGATGCGCCTGCGTCGGCGGCACCATCCATTGCCAAGCCGTGATGAATGGCCGAAGCAAAATAAAGGGCTTGGGCTGTCCGTCTTGATTTGGATCAATCGTTTGATTGGTGAGCACTAAGTCGTGGGATGGTTGTGGGTTGAAGAATCTAGACGTATTCTAGACATGGCTGTTCAATGTTCAAACTTAATGCAGCTCATTTCCTGACCACGACCTGACCGTCAGCATAGTGCAAAAGACGATTTTTCAGCCCTCTACGACTTTGGCGATGAATAAACACAGAGGTCTCACCGATTTTAAGTTGGTTCTCAGAGGGGGCAGAAAACAGAGAAATCCAAGCCAGTTTCCACCAAGACATGCCTGCTTTTTCACCTTCAACACAGCTTACATATTCTAAAGACAGCACCTCCCCCGTATGGCGATCCTCTTCGGCATGATACTTGTCCCGAATAAAATCGGCAAACTGCTTCGTGAAGATAAAGCCGCTGGGATGGCGCTGCATATCTAAGGCCATGGGATCGAAAAGTTCTATTTCCTATCCAAGACCAGCCTCAGGCGCATGCAACCAAAGAGTCCGTTCCAAAGCAACCTGTGGATCAGACTTCTTCTTCGCGTTTGCCTGTGCTGTATCGTGATTTGATTCGCTGAATTACATCTTCCTTTCCCGGACTTCGGCAGTGACTTCAGCCAGGAATTCGGCAATGGAGCGGACGCCGAGGTCGCCGCGTTTGGCGTGACGGACGGAAACTCCACCTGCGGCGGCTTCTTTCTCGCCGAGCACGAGCATGTAGGGGACTTTGTCGAGCTGGGCGTTACGGATTTTAGCACCGATCTTATCGGCATCTTGATTCAGTGTAACACGCAGACCAGCGGCTTTGAGTTGGGCGAAGATTTCATCGGCAAAGGCGTCCACTTTTTCACTGATGGTGAGAATGCGGACCTGCTCTGGGGCCAGCCAGGTCGGGAAGTGACCGGCGAAGTGCTCGATCAGAACACCGCATAAGCGTTCCATGCTGCCTAAGTGCGCACGATGGATCATGACTGGGCGGTGAGATTTGTTGTCAGAACCGATGTAGCTGAGATCAAAGCGGACGGGCAGGACGTAATCGACCTGCACAGTGCCGAGCTGCCATTCACGACCGATGACGTCTTTGATGACGAAGTCGATCTTAGGTCCGTAGAAAGCGGCTTCGCCTGGCTCTTCGGTGAAAGGAACACCGAGTGTGGCGGCGGCGGCACGGCAGGCGTCTTCGGCTTTATCCCATTGCTCAGGATTACCGGTGAATTTGCTGCTGTCTGGGTCACGCAGGCCGACACGGACGCGGTAGTCTGTCATGCCGAGGGTATTTAAAACGATCTTCACGAGGGAAAGACAGCCGAGAACTTCAGCAGCGACTTGGTCTTCTGTGCAGAAAAGGTGGGCATCGTCCTGAGTGAAGCCTCGAACGCGTGTAAGTCCATTTAACTCGCCACTTTGTTCCCAACGATAAACCGTGCCAAATTCAGCAAGGCGGACGGGCAATTCACGATAGCTGCGGGGTTGGCTGTCGAAAATTTTGATGTGATGAGGGCAGTTCATTGGCTTCAGCATGAAGCCGTCAAGGAGCTGATCGTCGGGCAGGACGTTTTCTTCAGAAACGACTTCTTTACCAGCGCGGTCATTGAGCTGCTGGCGTAGTTTGGCAGAGATGCCGCCAAGGCGGGCCATGACTTCACCACAGCCGCAGCCTTCATGGATGACTTTGGCAAGATCATCATTTTCGACGATGGCAGCGAACTGGCTGTCTTTATAGTAGGGGAAGTGACCGCTGGTTTTATACAGGGCTAGTTTGCCAATGTGTGGCGTGAAGACCTGGCTGTAGCCCTGCTTACGTAGTTCTTCACTGATGAAATTCTGCAACTCCTGGCGCAGGATAGCACCATTCGGCGTCCAGAGAATGAGGCCCTGGCCGACGTCTTCGTCGATGTGGAAGAGTTTTAATTCTTTCCCAAGTTTGCGGTGATCACGCTTCTTGGCTTCTTCAAGTCGGACAAAATGGGCTTCCAGCTCTTCTTTGGATTCAAAGGCAGTGCCGTAAACCCGTTGCAGAGAGGCTTTGGTCTCGTCTCCCATGTAGAAGGAAGCAGAGACGGAGGTGAGTTTGACGTGCTTACATTTGCCGCTGTATCCGACGTGTGGACCAGCGCAAAGGTCAATGAAGTCGCCATTCTGGAAGCAGGAGATTTGTTCGCCCTCAGGAATTTTATCAATCAGATCCAGTTTGAAGATGCTGGGGTTCCCTGGTCGCTCACTGAGACCACCGAGACGACCGCTTTCTGCCATGGCTTTGGCTTCCTCACGAGAGATGCCTTTCCACTCGAACTTCTGGTTCTCTTTCGAGATCTTCTTCATCTCGGCTTCGATCTTTTCAAAATCGTCTGGCGTGATGCGGTGTTGCATCTGAAAGTCATAGTAGAAACCGTTTTCAATCGGCGGACCATAGGCAAACTGGGCATCAGGCCAGAGACGCAGGATGGCTGTGGCCATGATGTGAGCACAGGAGTGGCGCAGGCGCTCGATGTCTGACATCTGGGCGCGTTGATCGAGAGTTTTGCGTTCGGTGGACATGGGAATGGGGCGCGCATTCTGGCGCAGGATGGGCGGTGTGCAAGGCTCAGACATCCAGAACTCATCAAAGTAATGGCAGATTCTTCACAAGAAGATGCAACTGGAAGCTTGTGATAACGGTGGTTTCATGGCTTCATCTGGCCTGACCATGATTCGCTTTTCTCAGATTCTTTTTGCGCTTTCGCTCCTTGCGCTGTTTTCGGGCTGTAACCGTCCTGAGGCAGATCCAAGGACCTCCATTCGCACCGTGGTTTTTCTTTCCGCTGATGTGGCCAGGCCTTATGAGCTAACTCAGGTGCAGAACTTTCAGCGTATGGTAGGATTCCGAGATAAGGTCAATTTCATCCATCATGATGCTAAAGGTGACGCATCGCTACAGGCTGAACAGTTTGGTTTAGCCATGGCAGAAAAGCCTTTCGCCATTGCAATCACTCCGGTGGATGCATCGCGAATTTCGGATCAGGTGGCAGCTGCTGTGCAAATGGGCGTGGTGGTCGTCGGAGTTGGAGAGTCGGCGATATCCCTGCCCTGCACGACAGCAGTAGCGACGGATCTGCGTGAGGCTGGTCGGCTGGCTGGCGATCTAACAGTGAAGGCGCTCAAAAGAAAAGCTCTGGCCGAAGGTCGCGTCGATGTCGTCGGTCGAGTGGTAGAAATCCGTGGAGAGGACGAGAACGCGACAAGTCAGGTGATGCACGAAGGTTTCATGGAGACCCTCAAAACGGCACCCGGGGTCATTTTAGTTCATGACGCTCCTGGTGCCTGGACCAAGGACGGCGGTAAATCACGCGCTATGGATGCCTTGCGGTTACAGACGACTTTTGATGTGGTTTATGCCCAGAATGATGCCATGGCCCTTGGTGCGGTTATCGGGCTGGGTGAGACTCGTGCAAACATGATGGTCATCGGCACAGGTGGCTACGTCGGCGTGGACGGTGGGCTTTCCCTGGTCAATAAAGGTGACCTAGATGCGACGGTGTTTCTGCCGATCCTGGTCGATTTAGCCTGGAACTTCATCACGAAAAAGATGGATGAGCCAAGCTTCATCCCGCAGGCCTCCTATCGTGTGGCACCCACGGCAATTACAGCGAGCAATGCCGATCAAATGCTGCGCGAGGGTCCACCACCGCTGCCAACTCTCTGAGCTGGCAGGGCGTAGTGATTTATTCCTTAGCTGCCTTCTTTGCTGGGGCTTTTTTTACCACCGCTTTTTTAGCCGCGACTTTCTTTGTAGTCACCTTTTTAGCAGCTGCTTTTTTGGCAGCAGCTGGCTTTTTGACCGGAGCTTGCACTTCGATCACAGGCTCCCAAGTGATCTCGGGGGCATCACCCCAAAGTTCTTCTAAGGCGTAAAATTCACGTTTCTCAGGGGAAAGGATGTGAACCAAAACGTTCGGGAAATTAATGATCAGCCATTGGCTCTCATAAGTGCCATCACTGAAAAGCGGCTTCAAATTGTGCTTGATGCGCATTTGTTCCACGACCTCATCCCGCACGGCGCGGAGCTGCGGATTGGAGTTGGCGGTGCAGATGACGAAGAAGTCGCTGACGGGGGATAGCCCGCGCAAGTCGAGCACCACAATGGACTCGGCCTTCTTGTCATCAGCATAATTGGCACAAAGGCGGGCGGTCTCGATAGCTTCCATGGTTGTATTAATGTCTGAGCTAACTTGAAACCCATTTTTGAAGATAAAGCAAGCTTCCATCCGAATCGTCTGCTTTTCTCGCTTGCCTACGCATCCAGTGTCCTGATAATGCATGCCCGATTTAACCATGAATTCATCTACTCCCAACGAAACATCCTTTGAGCAGGCCATGGACCGCCTTGAGGAAATCGTGGCTGCGATGGAATCCGACCGAATGCCTCTGGATGAGATGGTTACCAGCTACGAAGAGGGCATGAAACTGCTGCAACTTTGTCGCCGTAGGATCGATACTGCCCGACAGCGGATCGAGACGATCAGCCTCTGGGCTGATGGTAAAGCTGAACTGGCCGCCTTTGACCCAGCCCGTGCAGCAGAGACTTCTGTGGATAATACAGCGAAGCCTGCCTCCACGACACGCCGACGCACGGCAAAACCTGACGCTGAGGATGCCAGCGACGACATCCGACTTTTTTGAACCTCGTGGACACTACCCTGCCTACCATCACCAGCCCGACTGATCTCAAAGCTCTGCCTTTAGAGCAACTGCCTGCACTTGCAGAAAAGATCCGTGCCACCCTCATCGAAACCTTAAGTGAGACCGGAGGACATCTCGGACCCAACCTTGGGGTTGTGGAGTTGACCATCGCCATGCATCGCGTGTTTGACACGCCGAATGACAAGTTTGTCTTTGATGTCGCGCATCAGGGCTATGTTCACAAAATGCTGACAGGCCGCTGGGATAAAATTCACACCATCCGCCAATACGAAGGTCTCAATGGTTTCCTACTGCGCAGTGAAAGTGAGCATGACTGCTATGGTGCTGGTCATGCAGGCACCGCTCTGAGCGCTGCTCTGGGCATGGCAACTGCACGTGATTTAAAAGGCACAGATGACCATGTCGTCTGTGTTTCAGGTGATGCGGCTTTCACTTGTGGCCCTGTTTTTGAAGCATTGAATAATATCGCTGCGCACACGAAGCGATTGATCACCGTGCTGAATGACAACGAGTGGAGCATTGACAAAAACGTCGGAGCAATCGCCAAGTACTTTAACAGCATCGCGACACACCCCGGCTTTGCCAATCTGCATGAAAAAGCGTCTAAGTTTGTCGAGTTCATGCTCGGTGACGGTGCTCGGAAGCTAGCTGAACGTGTCGAAAACAGCGCCAAAGGCCTGCTTCTCCCACAAAGTGAAGGCCCCCATAATCGCAGCACACTTTTCGAGGAGTTTGGCATCCGTTACTACGGACCTATTGATGGGCATGATTTGCCTTTGCTCATCCAGACCTTTGAGTTTTTGAAGACTCAAAATGAGCCTGTTATCTTACACATTCTTACCGAAAAAGGACGTGGCTACAAACCTGCGCTGGAAGATCCAAGCAAGTTCCACGGGCTCGGGAAATACAACATTGAGACGGGTGAAACTCAGTCCACGGATAAGCCGACCTACAGCCAGGTCTTTGCGCGTACAGTCACGGACTTTGCCAAAGAAGATAAAAAGATCGTCGCAATCACGGCGGCCATGCCCGGCGGCACTGGCTTGATGTGCTTTAAGAAAGAAATTCCTGAGCGTTACTTTGATGTCGGAATTGCAGAGGAACATGCAGCTCTCTTTGCCTGCGGTCTCGCTGTGCAGGGACTGCGTCCTTTCTTGACGATTTATTCGACCTTCATGCAGAGAGCGATCGATATGATCATCCACGACATGGCCATTCAGCATCTGCCTGTGCGTCTTTGCATGGACCGTGGTGGCCTCAGTGGTGATGACGGCCCGACCCATCATGGGCTTTTTGACATCGCCTACCTTCGCGGCATTCCTGGACTCGTCCATATGCAGCCAAAAGATGAAGATGAATTTGTCGATATGCTTTGGACCATGGCCAACTATGAAAAAGGTCCAATAGCTATCCGTTACCCTCGTGGCAATGGCCCTGGAGTAACGCCAAAAGCCAATCCGAGACTTTTGGAGATCGGCAAAGGCGAACTTATTTCAGATGGCACCGACGTGGCACTCATCGGCCTGGGCGACATGTTCACGACAGCCGAGGCAGCCAAGAAGCTGCTTGAGGCCAAAGGTCTCTCCGTAGCCCTGATTAATCCACGCTGGATCAAACCCCTGGATGCATCCCTGATTGAGGATATCGCTAAAAAGGTGAAGGTCGTCTGCACCCTCGAAGATCACATCCTCATGAACGGCTTTGGTTGTGGAGTGATCGAGCATCTAAGCACCGCAGGCATCACGACTCCGGTCGTTCGTGTCGGCTGGCCAGATGCCTTTGTCGAGCATGGCACACCTGCTATCCTCCGGAAAAAGCACGGGCTTACTGCCGAAGCTACGGTGGAAAAGGTGCTGGCTCAGCTTGCCCAGGCTAAGTAAGGCAACGACGCATCGGACAGCTTGCGGTTTTTTCTGCACCAATCAAAAACGACCAACGAAGAAGGATCCATCATTTGGATACCTTCGGCGTTGGTTTTTCGATGAAGGACGCGATGGCAAGCAGGATGGCTGCGGTGACGACGCACGAGTCGGCAACATTGAAGGAGGGCCAGGGATTGAAGGGCGGGAAGCCAAAGTCGAAGCGGAGGAAATCCACCACATAACCGTCGAGGAAACCGCCGCCAAAAAGGACACCGTCGTCATGGCGGCGAAAGACGCGATCGGTAAGGTTACCAAAAATACCAGAGATGAGTAAAGCGACAGCGGTGCGGCTCATCCAACCTGGAAAAGCATTCTGTCGATACATCCAGATAATGAAGCCCAGGGCACTCAGGGAGATGCAAGCAAAGGCGTAGTTGGCATACTGCGTTCCATTGAACATGCCAAAAGCCACGCCGGTGTTGGCCGTATGATGCAGCCAAAAGATACCAGGAATGATGGCTTCCTCATCCGTGTGCAGACCGTACATGCCAACGATCCAGTTTTTCGACCATTGATCGAGAAGGTAAAGAGGCAAGGAAAGGCAAAGAAGTAGCTTGGTCATGAGCAGGGCGCATTCATGCATCCTCCTGAGTCTCTGGCAATCTGAAAGCGGCTAGGAGTGCGCAGTCAGGTCTGATTCTCCACCCGAAGTGCAGCAAAACCCCTGTCAAGGCCTCAAAATCCCTGAAAAACGGAAAAAATGACCTTTAAAAAAGGGAGCTTGTGAAATTTTTCACAAATACGAGTTGCCGCTCGTAAAGCCTTCCTGATAATGCTGCGGCCTCATGGGACACCTACTTGCTAACATTGACCTTACCTTCCTCATCGCTTCGGTGGTGAAGATCGTTTTTCTGACCTTTTTGGTCATTCTGCCCATGGTGGCGTACAGCGTCTATGCTGAACGCAGATTCTCGGCTGTGATTCAGGATCGCGTGGGGCCGAATCGGACGGGGATTCCTCTGACCTTATTCGGTTTCAAAAAAGATATCCAGATCCTCGGGATCGGGGGCCTGACCCAGCCAATGGCAGATGGCATCAAGTTTCTCCTGAAGGAAGACTTCACGCCAAAATCGGTGAATGCCTTCTATTATTGGCTGGCTCCCTGCCTGACCATGGTGCCCGCACTAATGACCTGCGTGGTTCTGCCTTTTGGTTCCGAGCTGCGTTTGTCAGATCTGAACGGACTATTGAGCTGGGTGTATGGCGTGATTGGCATGGCTGATCTTCCTGTTTTTTCGTCGGTGCCGGTTCCTTCAGTGATTGCCGATCTGAGTGTCGGGCCACTTTACACCTTCGCCATCGCGTCTCTCGGTGTTTATGGCATTGTGATCGCTGGCTGGGCCTCAAACTCCAAATATCCTTTTCTGGGCGGTGTCCGTGCTTCAGCCCAAATGATCAGCTATGAACTGTCACTCGGGCTTTCGATCATTCCGGTCCTGATGGTCTTTGGTGAGTTGAATCTGACCAAGATGTCCATCTACCAAGATGCCAATGGCTGGCTGCTCCTCCCTCTCTGGGGTGAAGGGCTAAGCTTGGCCCGCTGGGTGCTATGGATTCCAATGGGGCTCTCCTTCTGTATCTTTGTTGTGGCGATGTTCGCTGAGACGAATCGCCTACCATTCGACATGGCGGAGTGTGAAACGGAGTTGGTGGCTGGTTATCATACGGAGTACAGCTCAATGAAATTCGCCCTCTTCTTCCTCGGTGAATACGCAGCGATGATCATCGGCTCCGGTTTGGCCGTGACCCTCTTCCTGGGGGGCTGGAGTATTCCTTTCGGGCCGCTTATTGGCCTGGGGTATTCCGCAGGTGATACACCACTATGGCTTGGACTTCTCCACATTGGCGTTTTCCTGGGTAAAATTGTCTTCTTTATTCTTTTCTTCATTCTCATTCGCTGGACCTTGCCCCGCTTCCGGTTCGACCAGTTAATGAAACTCGGCTGGATGGTCATGTTTGAATTAGCCCTGTTTAATGTTGTGCTAACGGCTTTCCTCATGTGGTTGGTTCCGTTGAAATAATCCCCCCTATTTATGGCAACGATCTTTGTAAAACGCCCTAAACTCGCCTGGCATGAAAGTTGGTTCATTTCCACTTTTGCCAAAGGCCTGAAAATCACTCTTGGTCACGCCTTGAAGACTTTCCTAGAAATTACCGGAAAGAAAGAAAAAGTGACCATGGAGTATCCCGAACAGAAGTGGGATGACAATCTTCCAGAATATTATCGTGGTGCGCCAGCCCTAGTAACAGATGAGCAGGACCGTGAACGCTGTGTTAGCTGCCAGCTTTGCGAATTCATCTGCCCGCCAAAAGCGATCCGAATCACTCCAGGAGAAATCCCAAGTGACGATCCATGGGCCAAAGTGGAAAAGCGTCCGAAAGAATTCGATATCGACATGACCCGCTGCATTTACTGTGGCATGTGCGAGGAAGTTTGCCCTGAACAGGCCATTTATTTGCGCAAAGATTACGCCATTACCGGTGAATCCCGCGCAGAACTCATGCATGACAAGGCCAAGCTGTACCAAATCGGTGGCAAGCGTATCGGTCTGGTGAATAAATGGAATGAATTGAAATAGTCGAAATGCCCTCACTCCTCTTTTATCTTTTCGCACTCATCACTTTGGGCTTTGGCCTGATGGTGGTTCTGGCGCGCAACCCGGTCACAAGCGCCTTATCGTTGGCCATGAGCTTCGTAGGGTTAGCTGCTCTCTTCATTAGTTTGGACGCTTTCTTCATCGGCACGATTCAGATCCTTGTTTACGCAGGTGCAGTAATGGTGCTGTTCCTGTTCATCATTATGCTTTTGGACATCAAGGCTGAGTCGGATCGGAAGACAAACGTGGCCGCCATTGTTGGCGCGATCGTGCTGGGCTCAGTATTGGCAGTTCAAATTGCAACAGTGAGTGCAGTGCATCATCAGAGTGACCTAACCTTGAATGAGGCAGCTTTAAATCTCGTGGCTGCTGGCAATCAAATGGCGGCCACCGATAAAGATCTTCCAACCATCTCAAAGGATCTCAAAGCAGGTATCCTGCCTGATACAAAGCTCATGGGATTGGCCTTGTTCAAACAATACGGTTTTCATCTGCAAGTCATGGGTTTACTCCTCATGGTCGGCACTGTCGGTGTGGTCGTTCTTTCCAAACGCGATAAGGAGGTGGCACAATGATCACACTCAGTCATTACCTCATAGTAAGCGGAATCCTCTTTGCACTTGGCCTAGCCGGTGTGGTGGCGCGCCGAAACATCATCATCATTTACATGTGTTTGGAAATGATGCTCAGCGCAGCTAATCTGACCTTGGTGGCCTTCTCACGCTTCCATGTTTTGGCCGGTCTTCCTGATTACTCGGCTCAGGCCCTGGTTTTCTTCACCATCACCGTAGCTGCGGCCGAAGTGGCTGTAGGTTTGGCAATCATCGTGGCACTCTATCGTTCGAAACAGAGCGTCGAGGTCGAATCTGTGACCAAGCTTCAAGGCTAACCCTTTATTCCTCATGACGCCCCCTGCTCAGGACACAACTGCATCCCTTCCGACACTGCTGCTCATGCTGCCGTTTTTAACGGCGCTAACCATTTTGCTGGGTCACAAACTGCTCAAAGGAGCCAGTGTTGTGCTTTCCATTGCTTCAGCCGCCATTTGTTTTGTCATCAGCCTCATGCTGCTCGATGCACGTGATTCAGCTCCCATGTTGTTGCCTTTCATCGAGATTGGCAAATTCCGTATTGGTCTGGATGCGATGATCGATCAGCAAAGCCGAGGCATGATGTTTATCGTCACTTCCATTGGTCTGCTTGTGCATCTTTTCTCTCTAGGTTACATGAAAGAGGACGAGGGCAAGGTGCGCTTCTTTGGCTCCCTCTCGCTCTTCATGTTCTCCATGACCGGCATTGTTCTGGCTGGCAACTTGTTCATGATGTTCATTTTCTGGGAACTAGTCGGCTTGAGTTCTTATCTTCTGATTGGTCACTGGTTTGAGAAGCCATCCGCCGCGGAGGCCTGCAAAAAAGCTTTCCTAACCAATCGCATCGGCGACTTCGGATTCATGATTGGCATTCTGATGCTATTCATGGCCAATCACGGCGACGTGAGTTTTAGCGGTCTGAAGGGCGGCTTTGCCGAAGGCCCCCTGCATGAGATGACCCAAACCCACACCCTGTTCATGACCTTGGCTGCTCTTGGCATCTTCATGGGAGCCGTGGGCAAAAGCGCTCAGTTTCCTCTGCACGTCTGGCTGCCAGACGCCATGGAAGGCCCAACACCAGTGTCTGCTCTGATTCACGCCGCCACCATGGTGGCAGCCGGTGTGTTCATGCTCGTTCGTTGTAGTTTCGTCATCGAAGCATCGCCTGATGCAGCCACGATCATTGCGTGGATCGGCGGTCTCACGGCACTCATGGCCGCCTTGATGGCAACTCAGCAAAATGACATCAAACGTGTACTGGCCTATTCCACGCTTTCTCAGTTAGGTTACATGGTGATGGCCGTTGGGTTGTTAGCCATTCAAGTCAGCGTCAATCACCATGAGGCAGGTCCAGGCCATCCAGCCATGTTCCACCTTTATACTCATGCCTTCTTTAAAGCCATGCTCTTCCTAGGTTCTGGCGCCATCATTTATGCCTGCCATCACGAGCAAGACATTTGGAAAATGGGTGGACTCATGAAGCACATGCCAGTGACTTTCGTTACCTTTGCCATCGGCACGGCTTCCTTGATGGGTGTTCCTTTCATCACCAGCGGCTTTTGGAGTAAAGAGTCCATTCTGGGTGTCGGTTTTGAAGCCTGCCGTCCACTCTTCTGGATAGGCGTAGCAACAGCCATGTTAACTGCCTTTTACATGACTCGCATGTTTGTCATTACTTTCCTGGGTAAGCCTAGGACCGAGAGTGCTCATCACGCCATAGAGGCACCCATCATCATGGTTTTGCCATTGGTCGTCTTAGCAGCTTTAACGGTGCTTTCGACATTTGAGTCCTTTAATCGCTTGCTGGCAGCGATGATTCCCAATCATGCCGAAGATCATCCGACCGTTATGATTGCTTCTATTGCAGCCTTGATCATCGGTTCGAGTGTTGGTTTCTTACTTTACAGAGGCAAAAACAGCGATCCGCTTAACATCAAGCTTTTCGCTAATAAGTTCTACTTTGATGAAATCTATGCCGTGATTGTGAAGGTGCTTCAGGATCAACTGGCTTGGATTGTGAATGGCCTTGAGCGCATGTTTGTGGATGGTATCGTGGCGCGTCTTCCGGCGTTCATCGCCATGCGTATTGGTTCTGCTGCGCGCATCCTCACGGGTGGTCATTTGCAGGCCTACACTTTCCTACTCGGCGCGGGTGTGCTGATGGTCATTTATCTCGTCGTATTTGTGCTGCCCCAGTTGGGCCATTGATCATAAAATTGAAATGAGTCCGCTAGAAATCGTTATCCTTCTCCCTTTGCTTGCTGCCCTAGCCATCTGGCTCGGGGCACCTGCCCGCGCGACATCGGTCGGTGCCGCTGTTGTGAATCTTGTCATCACCCTGGGGCTAGTCTTCAGCTTCAAGGCAGCCTCTGCTGGAAAAGCTGGCTTTGCCTTTGAAAGCGCTCGGATTGTTCTGGATAATCCAGCGATCACTTTTGGTGTCGGTGCTGATGGTGTAGCTTTGATCCTGACTTTGCTCACCGCTTTGGTGACTTTTGCTGCCGTTTGGCAGATCGGAGACGACAAGCCTGCGATCTATCACATCGCCTCCTTACTGATTGCCGCAGGTGCGTTGGGAGCCTTCCTTTCGACGGATGTCTTCTTCCTCTATGCCTTCCATGAGCTAGCGCTGATCCCGACCTTCCTCATGATTGGTCTTTATGGCCATGGCGAGCCTGAACATCGCAAGGCCGTTGCTTGGAAAACCACCATCTATCTTGGAGCTGGAAGCTTGATCCTGTTGGCTGGACTCGTTTGGTTGGTTCTAGAATTTAGTGGTGGCGGCAAGTTGACCTTTGATCTCCAAGCTCTGCGTGCGCAGGCTGCATTGACTCCCTTGCCAATTGAAAAACAGGCTCAGATTTTCTTCGTACTCCTCTTGGGTTTTGGCACCTTGGTGAGTCTTTTCCCGCTACACAGTTGGGCTGCCCCAGCCTATGCTACGGCTCCGACGCCAGTCGCCATGCTGCATTCCGGCGTCTTGAAAAAATTCGGGCTCTATGGTCTGCTGCGTATCGCCCTACCACTACTGCCACAAGGCGCTCAGGTTGCTTGGGTTCAGGAGGCTCTCTTGTTCATGCTGCTAGGCAACATCCTTGTGATGGGGCTAGTGACGATCAATCAGAAGCGTCTGGATGATGTGTTGGCCAATTCCTCGGTCATGCACATGGGCTACATCTTCCTCGGTCTTGCAGCTGGCACCGAGATTGCGCTTCGTGGGGCAGTTCTCTTGATGTTTGCCCACGGCATCAGCATCGCCCTCCTCTTTGCATTGGCAGGACGGATGCGGAATCAACTCGGCACGCTAGAATTCAGCAAGCTCGGCGGTTTGGGTGAGCACGCCCCAGCTTTCACGGTTCTCTTTGCCTTTGGCGCCTTTGCTTCTATCGGTCTGCCTGGTCTGGCGAACTTCGCCGGCGAACTCATGGTTTTTGTGGGTAGCTTCATGAATTATGGATCGACTTCCTTCGGTCCTCTGCAATGGGCTGTCATTGTTTCCCTTTGGGGCGTGGTGATGTCAGCGGTTTATATGCTTCGTGCTTATCGCAGTCTGTTTCATGGCTCTGCCATGTCCGGCTTATTCATGAGGGACCCAGCCCTCAGTCAGCGCTTGCCGCTCATTCTGCTGGCCGCTGTTTTGCTTATTGTCGGATGCTGCCCTTGGCTGCTCTTAAACCTTATCAAGTCTGACCTCGCTGCCGTGGTGGCCCCTTGAACCTTTTTTGATCCATGTCTGTGTTTTCCATTGAAGTCGGTTTAGCCATCCTCGGGCTCTTTCTCCTCGCGCTTGAGGCGTTCATGCCAGCCATCACGCGTCGCACGCTTGCTGCCATCAGCATGGGTGGGGTGGCTTTTGCATTCCTATTATTCTTGTTGGTCAATAAGTCAGCGACCCAGATGCCTGAGTTTCTGCAAGCCTACCAACAGCTAGATACCCTGGCTATTTTCTATAAAGGCTTTTCGCTGCTGATCACTTTCTTAGTGCTCTGGTTAACAAGTCAATGCGCAGGTTACCTCAGCAAATACACCGTCGATGGTCGTTTGTCTGAAATGTTCAGCCTGCCACTCATTGTCTGCGCTGGCATGATGTGGATGGCTGGTGCCAAAGATTTGGTCACCGTGTTTGTGTCCTTGGAGCTTGTGACCGTTAGCTTCTACGTGCTCGTTGCCTTTGCCCGCAAAAGCGCCCTCGCTTTGGAAGCTGGAGTGAAATACCTGATCCTCGGTGCGCTAAGCACAGGCATTCTTGTTTACGGCATTGCTTGGGTCTATGGCGCAACGGGTTCATTGACTTTCGAAGGCATTGCCAAAGCTCTAGCCAATCCTGAGACTGTGAAATTGCCAGTGCTTCTAGGGGCGGCCTTGTTGCTCGCTGGTCTTGGATTCAAAGTGGCAGCAGCTCCTTTCCAAATGTGGGTGCCTGACGTCTATCAGGGTGCCCCCATTCCTGTCACGACATTTCTCTCGGTTGGCTCAAAAGCCGCTGGTTTCGTCATTCTCACGCGTGTCATCGACACTTTCTTCATTCAAGGTTCCCTCATCGCCTCTGAAGTGCATGGCTTATTACTCGTCGGTGGTGCTCTCACGGTTCTTCTGGGAAGCCTGCCTGCTATTTTCCAAACCAGCGTCAAGCGTCTGCTTGCTTACTCAAGCATCAGTCATGCAGGCTATCTATTACTCGCTCTTTCAGCCCACGGTTCCACTCGTCTCGATCTGAGTGCTGGTGGTGTCGTGGCTTTTTATCTGGCGACCTATTTGCCGATGACCGTGCTGGGATTCCTCGTTCTGGCCATTCTCCGAATCAACGGCGGCGGTGAAGATGTTACCGATTTCCGAGGCTTAGCCAAACGTTCACCTCTCCTGGCCTTTGTTATGACGGTAGCCTTGGCTTCCTTGGCTGGTCTGCCATTGACGGCTGGTTTCATGGGCAAACTCTTTGTGTTTCTAGGTCTTGTTGATCAAGCCGCCTGGGGTGCCCTAGCTGCTGCCGTGGTTGGCGCTGCCGCTGGCTTCTATTATTACTTCAAGACCATTCTGGCAATGTACACATCTGACGCCTCATCCTCGTCCCAGCCTCTTCCTCTCAATCTCTGGACAAAAGTAGGCGCTGTCGCATTGGCGATTAGCATCGTGGTTCTAGGTGTGTATCCACGACCACTGCAGAGCATGCTGATGGAGTCACCAGCAACTGCGAGTGCAGCAGCTCATTGAGTTCTCGGATTTCTTGGCTGTTTTTCGCCTCAAAGGATCGTTTTAAAAGGTGAACTTTCCCTTCACTGGGCTTGACGATCCGTGTGGATGCCTTTCCTTCCACCCTTCCCCTCCTGCCGATGACTGACCTTCAATCCCAGACCCGCAAAGCCGACGTGCTGCTCGAAGCCCTGCCTTACATGCAAGGTTTCCGAGGCTGCACCTTTCTCATCAAAGTCGGCGGTAGCGCCATGGAAGATCCTGCCGTGGTAAACACCTTTTTGAAGGATGTCGTCTTCCTTGAAGCCGTCGGCATTAATCCCGTCATCGTTCACGGTGGCGGCAAGGCGATTTCTAAAGCCATGCAGGAGAGTGGCCTCGAAGCCAAGTTCATCAACGGTATGCGCGTCACGGATGAGGAAACGATCAAAATCGTTGAGCAAACCTTAGCGCGTGTGATCAATCCAGAAATCGTCGATAAGATCAATGCCTTTGGAGGCAAAGCGGTCGGCGTTCCCGGTACGGAAGTCTTTACAGGCGAGAAAATGAAAGCTGAACTCGGCTGGGTAGGAGAAGTCACAGGATGCAAGCTTGGCCTCATCCAGGCTGCTGTATCAGGTGAGTTTGTACCCGTGGTTTCACCGGTTGCCCGCGAGAATGCCAGCGGCAAGACACTCAATGTGAACGCCGATCTGGCCGCTTGCGCATTGGCAACCCGCTTGCAGGCAACCAAGCTTATTTTCCTCAGTGACGTGCGTGGTGTCATGCGTGATCCGAAGGATGAATCGACATTGATTCCCAGCCTCGACCCAGCAGCTATCGATCAACTCAAAAAAGATGGCATTATCAGTGGCGGCATGATTCCGAAAGTGGATTCATCCCTCGAATCTCTCCGAGGTGGCGTGGGAAAAGTCCATCTCATCGACGGACGCATTCCCCACGCCCTGATTTTAGAAATCTTCACGGATGTGGGGATCGGAACAGAGATTCATTTATGAAGAGGAAGTCTTTTGTTAGGGAATTAAACAAAATTTAAGATTCAAAGGAATGGAAAAGACTCAAGATTTCGATCCAGCTTGGCTGGAAAAGTATGTCATGCCTAACTATGGACGCTTCCAAGTCTGGCCGGAGAAAGGCGAGGGTCCTTATGTCTGGGATCGCGATGGTAAAAAGTATCTCGACTTTGCAGGCGGAGTTGCTGTTTGTCCGTTGGGACATGCGCATCCTGAGGTGGCTGATGCTATCTCGCGCCAGGCTCACACCCTGATCCATGTTTCCAACTGGTACTGCATTCGTCAGCAGGCCGAACTGGCCAAGGTCCTGGTGGAAGACGTGATGAAGATTCACGGTAAATGCTTTTTCTCCAACAGTGGAGCTGAAGCCAATGAGGGCATGATCAAGCTAGCACGCAAATACGGCGTCACCAAGCCTAAGTCAGATGGCAGCCCTCGCTATGAGATCATCACCTTCACAGGTAGCTTCCATGGGCGCACCTTTGGAGCCATGAGTGCGACAGCTCAGGAAAAAATTCATGGTGGCTTTGGCCCCATCGTCCCTGGCTTCGTCTATGTACCATTTAATGACATCGAAGCCCTCAAGGCTGCAATCACGGATACAACCGTCGCCATCATGGTTGAGCCAGTTCAAGGTGAAAGTGGTGTCAATCCCATGACAGCTGAGTTCCTGCGTGCTGTGCAATCCCTATGCCGCAGTCACGATTTACTGATGCTCTTAGATGAAGTTCAATGCGGACTCGGCCGCACGGGAGAGCTCTGTGGTTGGCGGAGCATCATTCCGGGTGAAGAGATCGTCCCGGATTCCGTGAGTTGGGCAAAGTCCATCGGCAGCGGTTATCCGCTCGGTTCTTTCTGGATTCGTGACCGCGCCCTAGGTGACGGGAACGAAACGAAGCTTTGCGACCTCTTAGGACCAGGAACGCACGGCACTACCTATGGTGGTAGCCCACTCGCCTGCACCGTCGCCATGGCCACCCTGAATGTCATTTTACGTGATGGACTAGCCGAGAAATCGGCCAAACTCGGTAATCATATTGCCAGCGAGGTCTTAACTTGGAACCATCCACTCATCCGTGAAGTGCGAGCTTTTGGCATGATGATTGGATTTGAGCTCGATGAGGAAAAGATCGCCGCCATGCCTGCTGTGAAAGCATCTGGCAAAATCGTTTCTATCTTTGTGGCCAAGGCCTTGCTAGATGCAGGCATGATGGTGGTGCCTGCTGGGCCCAAAGTCGTTCGTTGGCTGCCTCCGATGAATCTGACTGACGCGCAAGCGGCTGAAGGCCTGGAACTTTTTAAAGCCACTCTCGATCAGTTAGCCATATCCCTCTGAACAAATCGTTTTCGTCTGTCCTATGAAGCACCTTCTTTCCATCGAACAACTCAACGCTGACGAGATCGAAAAGATCCTCGCGCTCGCCTCCGTGTTGAAAAAGGACCGCAAAGCCTCTCCCCAGGTTCTGACAGGTCAGCACTGGGCGCTGATCTTTACCAAATCTTCGACTCGCACGCGCGTCAGTTTTGAAGTCGGTGTTCGTGAGTTGGGCGGGCAGGTCATGTTTCTTTCTGGTGCCGATATCCAGCTCGGACGTGGTGAACCGATCAAAGATACAGCTCGTGTCATGGGTCGCATGATTCATGGCGCGATCATCCGCACCTTTGCCCAGCAAGATGTTGTGGAGTTTGCCGAATACAGTGGCATCCCCACCATCAATGCTCTTACCGATGATGAGCATCCCTGTCAGATCCTAGCCGATCTTCAGACCATCAATGAGCGCCTCGGCAGCTGGAAAGGTAAACGCGTTGCTTTTCTAGGCGATGGCGACTGCAATGTCGCTCGCTCTTGGATTTGGGCCAGCGCTCGCCTAGGATTTGAATTGGTCATTGGTGCCCCCAAAGAGTTCCAACCCGCCGCTGAATTTATGGCTAAAGTGCCGGGCAAAACCGTCACCATCACCGATGACCCCAAAGCGGCCGTGGAAGGCATTGATGCCATCTATACGGATGTCTGGGTCAGTATGGGCAAGGAAGATGAAGCCGCAGGTCGCATCGAGACGCTCAGACCGTGGCAAATCAATGCGGATCTGATGAAGCACGCCAAATCCAGCGCCATCGTCATGCATTGCTTGCCAGCTTATCGCGGTAAAGAGATCACCGAGGAAGTTTTAGAACAGCAGGCCCCCATCATTTTTGATCAAGCTGAAAACCGTCTGCACGCTCAAAAAGCCGTGATCGTCTCGCTTGTTCGCGCCTAACTTGGTTGGCTGATTGCCTCAGCCATTGGATGGCTTGACTCGTAAATTGAAGTGAATGATCTTTCTTCTGTCATGCTTTCTGTGAAATCTTCCTTTCCTCTAGCGGCGCGTTTACGAAACGTGAACAAGTCGTTTGGAGATGGCGGCTCTCGATTGCAAGTTTTGAAGGAGATCAATCTGGACGTCCGCTGTGGTGATATCACGATGCTCGTCGGTCCGTCCGGCTGCGGAAAAACGACACTGATTAGTATCATCGCAGGCACTCTGAAGGTGGATGCTGGCTCTGGTGAGGTTTTGATCTTTGATCAAGACCTTCTCAAAATGAGCACTGGAGCCACGACAAAATTTCGCTCGACCAACATTGGTTTTATTTTTCAATCCTTCAATCTGATCCCGACACTTACTTGTGTTGAGAATGTCAGCGTTCCTTTACTCATTCAGGGAAAGAGCACTCGTTATGCTGAAAAGAAGGCCCGCGAAGTGCTGGAGCAAGTCGGTATGGGCGAACGGATGAACCATCGCCCAAGTCAACTCTCGGGTGGCCAGCAGCAGCGTGTAGCCATTGCCCGCGCTTTGGTGCATGATCCACGCCTCATCATCTGTGATGAACCAACAGCCGCGCTGGATGCTAAAAACGGCACGCTCGTGATGGAGCTTTTTGCCAACATAGCTCGCAGCCCTGATCGCGCTGTTTTGATCGTCACCCATGACAATCGTATTTTCACTCATGCAGACCGTATTGCAGCCATGGATGATGGCCGCATCCTTGAGGTGCATGATATGGATGAAACCCACCCGCTGCCAGACATTCTACGGCATGGGTTTCACGCATAGATTTGACTAGAGCTTCTTCACTTTAAAGCTGCGGAACTGCACAGGATCACTGTGACCCGCAAAACCGATGAAGCCCTTCGTGTGATCGAGTCCTTTCGGCGGATGCGGGATTTGACTGCGGTCAAAGGTGCTGATGTCAGCATCCAGGATTTTGGTGCCATTCAGTGTGACTTTGATCCTCTGACCTTGCACTTCGATCTCTTGGAAGTTCCACTCACCGACTGGGCGCAGGTAACCATGCTTAGCACCAACGCAGTGGTAAATGCTGCCATGATACTGATAAGGCTCCAGGCCTTTTTTACCTGCAGCCGCCATCTTGGCATTGTAACCATCGCTATCGATGACTTGCAGTTCAAGGCCATCAGAAGCTGAGTGTCCACCCAATGGTGTGCGCAGAGCGATACCGTTATTGCCAGCAGGCGGCAGCTTGAATTCAACACGAATAATGCCGTTTTCGAACTCATCCTTGGTCAACAGATCGCCACCTTTACCAGTCTTGCAGGTGATGGCTCCGTCCACGACCTCGTAGTTATCCACGGCACCCTGCCAGCCCGTCAGATCCTTGCCATTGACGTATTCGACAAAACCATCAGCGTCCTTGGAAGCCAGCTCAGTCATTGCTTCTTCTGAGCTGATTTCACGAATGAAAACATTGCGCCAGCGAATCTCGCTGCCGTGGGTTTGCAATTGGATGGGCCCCTTGGCAAAAGCAGGATCTTTGATCCAACCATTGGCCAACTTTTCAGGAGCCTTTTCCTCTTTCTTTTTAGCATCAGTCGTTGCTGGCTTTGCATAGGCGATATAACCGGCCTTTTTGTTAGCGAAAAAATTCTCTAGCACGGCATTATCCACGACCTTTTCACCATTGAAGATGACCGTGACTCGCTCACCGATCATGCGTACCTTGAAGCTATTCCATTCACCAAAGGGCTTATCCATGAGCTTGCTTGGATCCTTGCCTGGAGCGCCTTTGCTGTTGTTCCAGAGCCCGCCAGAGCCTTTGTCCTGGCCGAGACCCCGTGGATCACCCTTTGTGCTATCCCAAATCTGCACCTGCGGAATACCCCGCAAGTAGATGCCACTGTCACCTTCTGGTAAGGCTTTGTATTCAACCATGAATTCAAAGTCACCATAGTCCTTGTCGGTGGTGAGGTAGAGGCCTTTACCGTCATTGACGAGTTCACCGTTTTCGACCTTCCAATGAGCCTTGATATTTTCGGGTCCGTTTTTGCCTTCGGGCAAACCACCTTCGACCGATTTCTTTTTGTAATCGGCCAATTGCTCTGGCGTCATCTTCCACAGTTCCGTTGGATCTTTCGTGCTCCATCCATACCAGCCTGATAGGTCAGTGCCGTTAAAGAGCGCCTGAAAGCCCTGAGGCGGCACATTGTTTTCAGCAGAAACCAGTCCCGTAAATGCGGCGATTGAGGCTAGGAATAGATAGGAGGATGACAACTTCATGGTGGAGGATGAAGAGTCGTCGTGCCTTCCTCAGATCTTTCATGGCCAACGAGTTTCTTGGGACAGTTTCAATTCATGAATCCATCTCATCCGTGCTTGCCAAAAGA
Organism: Verrucomicrobiaceae bacterium; assembly: GCA_027489965.1. Taxonomy (GTDB): domain Bacteria; phylum Verrucomicrobiota; class Verrucomicrobiia; order Verrucomicrobiales; family Verrucomicrobiaceae; genus Prosthecobacter. Next base: position 33,460 of record JAIXZA010000025.1, on the reverse strand, counting down.
GAAGTTTTTGTTTCAGTCTGGATCTCTCCCGAATGTCTGACTCCGAAACTCCGATTTCAACTGCCCCATCAACCCTGCATTGGTCGGGCATGACGCACGTGGGGCGGTTCAGGAAAAACAATGAAGATGTGTTTCTAGCCTTAACCTACGATGCCTGTGAAGCCCGTTATCTGGGAAAGACGGGACAAGGAGATTTCTCAACGGGAGATTTTGTCTTTGCCGTGAGTGATGGCATGGGCGGAGCCAAGTCAGGCGAGTTTGCCAGCAAAATCACTGTGGAAAAAATCACCCGACTGATGCCTCGGGCCTACAAACTGGCAGCTCAGGGACTGGGTTCCGGCTTTGAGGAAGTACTCAATGAACTCTGCCATCAAGTGCACGCAGATTTGCTGAAGCTAGGGCGTAGTTATGCCGAATGCGCAGGCATGGGAGCAACGCTGAGTCTGGCCTGCTTTTCACCTGGCTGGATGCATTTCGTGCATGTGGGGGATAGCCGAATCTATTATCTTCCTGCTTCAGGCGGCATGACTCAACTGACCCATGATCACAGTCATGTCGGCTGGCTGCGACGGAATGGAAAACTCAATGAGCGTGAAGCCCGCACTCACCCAGCTAAGAATGTGCTCAATCAGGCGCTGGGAGCAGGCCAGCAAACGCTGCGACCTCATCTCGGTTCCATCAGTTGCCATGCTGGCGATCGCTTTCTCATCTGCTCTGACGGCGTCATTGATGGTCTCTGGGATGCCCGCTTGCTTGAGCATGTCACGGCCCCTTCCCCTGATCGGCCAAAGGCAACAAAGATCGTTGAACTAGCGGTCTCAGAATCCGGGCGTGACAACTGCACCGCGATTGTCGTGGAATTGGCTTAACCACAGGACTCATCCTTTCATCGACATTTCACAAACGCCTTACAAGCCATTTACCGATGGCTGACACATCGGTCTCAAAAAGTGAGACATTGTTTGCAGGTGAGGGAAGCGCGGCTTCCAACCGAATTTTTCAAATAGTGGGTTGTTCTTCTGGCTGTTGGCATCCTTCGAAAACTTCAGGGCGGACCGAGTGGTCCGCCCTATTTGTTTTTGTGCTGGTTGGAGCTTGTTCCTGGGCATAGCCCAGTCTATTTCACGCGGATGAACTCGGAGCCTTCTTTTCCCCAGCAGATGTTTCGTCAGACGATGGAAGTGGTGCTGATTGTCTTGGTGGCGTTGGGAATCGAGTTGGGCATTCAGAAGCAATGGATGCCGATGAATGGGATCTGCCTGCTGATCATGGTCTGGGCACTGGCGAAGACGGTGTTCTTTTTTATCGAGAATCTTCAGCACATCCTGTTGGCAACTTCCCACAACATTCCTTACCATCGTTTTCTTGGTCTGATGGGCGTGAACATGGCGCAGATCACCCTTTCCTTTGCCTTGGATTACTGGTGTCTTGAGACCGCCAATCTCGGCAGCTTCAGTGGCTTCCAAGAAACTTGGAACCAAGGCGAAGTTATCTTCGAGTGTTTCTTTTTCAGCGTACTGAACTTCTCCTTCTTTGGCTTTGGCGATGTCACTCCTCAGACGATTCCAGCCAAAGTCGTGACGATGATGGAGGTCATTCTGGCTTTCTTCACGGTCATTTTTCTGCTGTCAGATTTCATCAGCTTAAAAGACTCGATCCGAGCCGAGAAAAAGCAGGGCGACTGATCAGGGTTCGCCGGGATGAAATCGATAGTGACCTGTTAATGGGAATTCAAACAGACGATCCTCACACTGCGGGCCTTGTCCGATGTTATGGACGATCCAGGGGTTGCCGGTGCCGGTTGGTGAGGGCACGACAAGGGCGATGTGTGGCAGTTTTCCAGCCACGGTGCAGGTGATGAGGTCGCCTGGTTTATAGTCGGCGGCTATTTGAGTCACGGGGAGAGAAGCACCGCGCCGTTTAAAGAATGTTTGCAAATTCGGCACGCGGCGGTGGTCGATGTTCTTGTCCGTGGAACTGAGTCCCCAGTTTTTTGGATAAACTGAAAAAGCCCGCTTCATGTCTTCATGCACGAGCTTTTGCAAATCGATCCCGAGCGCCCGGTAAGAGCGGATGACTTCATCCGTGCAGACGCCGGTGTCAGAGGGGACATCGCCTCCAGGATAACTCAGGGAAACGTAGGCAGGATCATAGCGAACGCGCTGCCGGGTGCGGTCCAGTGCTGCATGAGTCAACTTCGTGGCAAAGCTTTCATCCGTTGGCACCTGTTTCCGTGCAGCTTCCGCCGCCTTCGTGGTATCCTGGGCATGGCAACTCACGGCGATCAGGTTCAAGCAAGCGAGGACAGAGATCTGGAGGCATCGTGAGTGTCGTTTCATAAAAGGGTCAACGGATTGACCTTGGTCACTAAAGGAATGTTCACTCGATTTCCGCCGAGCCGATGAGACTCAAAGACGGCGCTGATCATTTCAATGGTTTGACGACCTTGCTGGGCATCACAGAGCGGGGTGCGATTTTCTTGGATTGCTGCAATCAGATCCCGGCCAGCCACCTCGTGGCTAGAAACTTTTTGACCGAGATTCGCGATAGGTTCAGGCTTGCCTACGCCAGCTGTCGTGATGGGAATCCAAGCGCGGGCTGGTGAGGATGGCTGAAACGGGTTGCCCGGCAAAAAGTGAGCCAACGGTTCCTGATCAATGCGGAAGTCGATGATGCCTTTGGTGCCAATGATTTGCAGGCCAAAGCCAGCTTCTTTAACACCCGCATTTTGGATCGAATCGAAGTATAAAGTGATGCCACTGGCCAATTCGTAGCGGGCATGCACTTCATTGCCTGCGAGTAAGCCGATCCCTTCATCTCCCTGTTTAAGATCGGCTTTGGTGATGAGATGACCATCCTGTTTGACGACAGCACTGCAGGCGATGGGATCACCACCGAAGTAACAGCCCAAGTTGACGATGTGTGATCCGAGCACCCAAAGATCCAGTGATCCACCGCGTGCATCTTCTTTGCCTCGACCGCGCATTTCAAGCATCCGACCAATGAGGCCGTCTTGGATTAGCTTGGCGACGATAGGCAAAACGGGGTGTTGGCGGTTTCTGTGGGCGATTGCCAGTTTAGTGCCTGCTTTTTCACAGGCGAGGATGATCTCATCGGCCTCCTCCAAGCTTCGGCAAAAAGGCTTTTCCACATAAATGCCGCGAGCCCCAGCCTGAATGGAGGCTAAAATCATGTCTCGATGCTGATCGACGTGACGTGGACCAACAGCAACAATGTCTGGTTTGACCTCGGTGAGCATCTGACGGTAATCCGCAAAACCGCGCTGTAACGAGAGTTTCTTTTGGGCTGCGGCTAGTCCTTTGGGGTCAGCATCTGCGACAGCTACAATCTCTGTTTCGGGTATCTTAGACCACAGTGTGTCTAGCCCATGTCCATAGTTGCCACGTCCCGTGTGGCCGATGATGGCGACGCGCAGTTTCTTAGCATCGTTTGCTTGAAGAGTGGCCAGTGAAGCAGGCAAGACTGCGATAAAAGATCGGCGATTCATGGATGATCAAAACGACGTAGCTCGACTAAAACAAGCAGGAATTTTAAGCTAGATTGATTCGAGATCCGACGGCCATTGACCGATTAAGCCCCCATCTTTGATCTGTGTTCGCTCGGCCGCCAGCCGATCCATTTTTTGAAGGTATTGCTAAAAACGAATGGGTTCTGGTAGCCGACGGTATTGGAGACTGTTTCGACTTTAAGATTGGTGGTGGAGAGCAGCTCACAGGCCTTTCTCATGCGCAGCCACGTAACGTGATGCATGGGTGTGCGGCCGAGGGCACGACGGCAGAGCCGACGCAGATGCTCGGCACTGACATGGGCACGGTGGGCTAGCTCATCGAGCGTCCAATCACGCCCCACATCAGCCGCAACCATTTCCCAAAGACGCCAGAGACGGTCGTCTTGCTGCCAAGGTTGGGCAAAGCGCTCGACATAGCTGTGGATCAGCTCGACCCAATGAAACATGGCGGCGGGCTTAGACTCCTGAGCAGACTCGGAGATGAGCCCTTCGATAGCATTCCATAGGGGCTGTCCCTGAAAAGTGGCCATCTGCGGTGAGCTGCTATTGAGGATAGGTTTCTGCTCCGGTTGCTGTTCATAACGCACCCAGCAGCAGCGCCAATCTTTTCCCTTTACGGCTTCAAAGGCATTCACCATGAAGGCGGGCAGGGCCACCGCCATGCCGGCGCTGCATTTCTGCCAGCGACCATCCACTAGCACTCGGCCCTCACCACTGAGGCATGCTAAAAAGTAAAGACCGCCCTGATGCATGCGCACGATGCGGTATGGGGCACGTGCAGTCATAATGCCAGCGTGGGAGATGCGGTGTGATTTCAGAGTTCCACAGACTGGGGCTCCGCGCAGCCATGGGCGCTTATCTGAATCGCTGGCCTGCACGACTTTAAACTCTGTCTTTTCGCCCAGGGTGTGCGTTTCGGATAGTTCAAGGATGGAAGAAGAGCCGTGCATGTGCAAAAGTTTACGGTTGTTTAGAATGGTTGATGGTGGTTTACGATTGATCCTAACCTCTGTCATCCACCCTTAGCTATCGTAAACAACCGTCAACTTCACTCACAGCCATGGCAAACATCTGGACCGGAATCGGAAATCCCTACACGAAACAAGAAGTCGTAGATCGTCTCAAGGCCACCCTCGCCAAAGGTGAGCCGATCATCGCTGCTGGTGCAGGCACGGGGATCAGTGCTAAATTCATCGAAAAGGGCGGTGCCGATCTGATCATCATTTATAACAGCGGCCGCTTCCGCATGATGGGACATGGCAGTACGTGCGGTCTCATGGCCTATGGTGATGCCAATGCCATCGCCATGGAAATTGGGGAATATGAAGTGCTACCAGTGGTCAAAGAAATCCCAGTGATTTGTGGTGTTCATGCAACCGACCCACGCCGCCGCATGTGGCATTGGCTGGGACGTGTGAAGGAGATGGGTTTCTCTGGTGTGAACAATTTCCCCACTCACACGATCGTCGATGGTCATTTCCGTGGCGTGCTGGAAGAGACCGGCATGGGCGTGCACAAGGAATTTGAGATGATCGGCCTAGCCACAAAGATGGACCTCTTCAGCATCGTTTATGTCGCCACTCCTGAGGAGGCCATCGAGATGGCCAAGAATGGAGCCGATGCCATCATTGCCCACGTCGGCACCACGGTCGGTGGCAGCATCGGCGTGACCAATGCCGTGGTCAGTTGGGATCACACCGTGAAGGTCACTCAGGACATCATTGATGCCGCCCGCAGCGTGAAGAAGGACATTTTCACTCTGACTCACGGTGGCCCCATCAATACGCCCAAAGATGTGGAGTTTATCCTGAGCAAGACCTCAGCAGATGGGTTCGTGGGCGCTAGCAGCCTAGAGCGCATGGGCGTGGAGGATTCTCTGACGACTCTGACCCGCGAATTCAAAAAAGTGCCGAAACCGTAGTCGGCATCGTTTGCTAGCCTTGAGTTGCAAAAGCCTGAGGACATGGCCACTACTGGTCGTGTTCTCGGATTTATTGTCACCCTCATGTCTCTCAGTCGTTTTTATTTAGCGTCGGCGCTTTGGCAGCCGGAAAACTTGGTCTTTTCTGGAGACGAGGCTGCGCATTGTTCTCGAGTTCTGCGGCGGCAGATCGGCGACCGGATTGAGGTCTTTGATGGCAATGGACATGTCGCAACAGCGAAGATCACCGCCCTTTCTAAAAACAGTGTCCAGGCAGACATCGAGTCCATCGTGCAGCATGAGATGCGCTCGGCTGAAGTGCACCTTCTGCCAGCGATGATCAAGGCGGAGCCATTTGAGTGGCTTTTAGAAAAGGCCACCGAGCTGGGAGCTAGCAGCGTGCGTCCGGTGATGACTCAGCGTAGCGTCGTGCAGCTAAGTGGCGATCATTTGGAGAAAAAGTGGCTCAAATGGCAACGACATATGATCGAGTCAGCCAAGCAATGTCATACGCCCTGGGTCCCCCAATTGGAGCGACCCGCGGATTTAAAGAGTGTTTTACCCTCTCTACCAGCGGATGCCATCAAAGTGATGCCAGCGCTGACGGAGCGCACCTGCGGGCTACATGACCTTTCATTTGCTGGGAAAAACTGTGTATTTGCACTCATCGGACCTGAAGGTGACTTCACCTCCGAAGAAGAAGCTTTGGCAGAAAAACATGGCTTTCAGCCAGTCACCTTGGGACCGCTCATTCTTCGGGCCGAGACAGCCGCCATCACGACGCTGGCCATTTTGGGACACGAAATGAGACGCTTCCCAAAAAACCAAGAACACTGATATCACAGAGTTTTTGATGGCAGATCCTTTTCCATCCCAGAAGCCGCTCATTAGCCAGACATGCCGTTCATCCAGGCAAAAAAGGGGCTAATTCAGCTGCATCAAAACGCCAAACGAAAAGCTGTATCGAGGACTGAAATTGCCCCTGAATCCACCCAACCAAAATCTCCGATAGAAAACCTTTTTCCAAACGCCCCCCCTGAGCCATGAGTCGCAGTTTGACAGAGACGGCGTAAAGTGGACAATCAACGCACAATGGAGGAACTACCAGACATCCCTGATGAGATCAAAAAAGAGAAAGGCCTGTGGGAAAAAACCCGCAAGAGCCTGATCGAACGTCTCAACAATTGGGAAGACCAAAAGACCTGGAATGAGTTTTATCAGACTTACTGGCGGCTCATCTACAGCGTGGCCACAAAGGCTGGGCTGACTCGCGATGAGGCTTTTGATGTGATTCAGGAGACCACCATCGCCATCGCCCGACAGGTGCAAAAGGGACAATACGATCCAAGAGCGGGGTCCTTCAAAGCCTGGCTGCTGCAAATGACCCGCTGGCGCGTCCTGGATGTTTTCCGTGCGCGCAAACGTCAACCGTCCCTTGCTGATCTGGGTAACGCAGACAGCGAGGACACTTCGAATCTGGCCCTGGACAACCTTTCCAGCGAGAAGGACAATTTACTCGAAAGCATCTGGGATAAGGAATGGCGGGACAACATCACCTCAGCCGCGCTGGAGCGGGTGAAATCAAAAGTATCGCCACGCCAGTTCCAAATTTTTGATTGTTATGTCATGAAAGGCTGGGGTGTCAAAAAGACCAGTGAGGCCCTTGGAATCAATGCTGCCCAAGTCTATCTGGCCAAGCATCGTGTAGGGGCTTTGGTCAAAAAAGAAGTCCAAGCGCTAGAACACACCATGCTCTGATCGACTGCGAACTTTTTCGCCATCATTCGACAAAGTTCGAATCATGAGCGACTGACAGGCGTTCCAGTGACTGTCCTCTGATGCGTTTGCTCCAAAACATCCTCCGTCTCCTCATCCCCCTCGGTATTCTAGGGGCCTGCGTCTATGGTGCATGGTGGCTGATCAGCAATCCGCCAATGCAGGAGACCATGGAGGTCCCGCCGATACTGGTCCGAGTAGAAGGCACTGCCCTGCATGCCCAGACTTACGATCTGAAGGTGAAATCCCAAGGCACCGTGCAGCCGCGCACCCGCAGCACCTTGCTGCCTGAAGTCAGTGGCAAGATCATCGAGATGAGCCCGTCCTTCCGCCCAGGTGGGTTCTTTGCTAAAGATGAGGTTCTGATGAAGCTAGACACGATCGACTACGAGACTGCCATCATCGTCGCCAAAGCAGATGAAGCGCAGTCACTAGTCATGCTGGCGGAAGAAAAAGCACGTGCCGAACAGGCCAATGAAAACTGGAAGGCAATGGGCCGCAGTGGGGCGGCATCGGCCTTTGTGCTGCGTGTCCCGCAACTGGCCAAAGCCGAAGCAGACGTGGCCTCGGCCAAGGCAAGAGTGACGAAAGCCGAGCGCGACCTGGAGCGGACCGTCATTCGTGCGCCCTATGCAGGGCAGGTCCTCGAGCAGGCGGCGGACGTAGGCCAATTCGTCAATCAAGGCAGCACTCTCGGGCGCATCTTTGCTGTGGATTACGTGGAGATCCGACTGCCACTGCCAGAGCTGGAAAGTCAGTTCCTGTCCCTGCCACAACCCTTTCAAGATGAGTCTGCGCCACAAAATGCGATGGTCGCTTTAAAGGCCAACTTGCATGGAAAAACCGTCCTTTGGCAGGGCAAGATCGTGCGGGTCGAAAGTAGCCTAGATGAGCAGACACGCCAGACCATGGCCATTGCTCAAGTGACTGATCCCTATGCACGCCGCAGCGATGGTGCCCCACCGCTCACCATCGGAGCCTTTGTCGAGGCAGAAATCGCAGGTGACCCTCTGCAAGGCGTTTATGTTATCCCTCGGAATGCGGTCCGCGCAGGGAATGAGATCATCCTCATCGATCGACCTCAAAACACCCTGCGTCGCCTGACCGTGGAGCCACTGGTCAGCACTGAGAAACACATCGTCATCTCGGCCAAGGCCACCAACGCCCCGAAAGAAGGAGATGTGCTTTGTTTGACACCCATCCCCTTCCCCGCAGACGGAGCCCGCGTGCTGCCCACCATCGATGGAAGTGCTGAGCCTCCACCGGCCAAGAAAAACAAGGAAAAGAAACCACCCGTCGTCAGTCAAAAGGCGGCCTAGTTGTTGCTCATAGGCTGTTGATCATTCAGATCCTCTTGTTATGCCAAGCCTCCCCGCTGATCCGCCAAAGGGCATTTCCCTGCTAACGGCCACCGCCATTGTTATCGCCAACATGGTGGGCACAGGCATCTTCACCAGTCTCGGCTATCAGGTCACCGATCTACCTTCAGGATTCACCCTCATGGCACTTTGGGCTCTTGGAGGAGTTTGCGCCTTTTGTGGTGCCTTAGCTTATGGAGAACTGGCGGCGACGATGCCGAAATCAGGCGGTGAATATCAGTTTCTCTCTCGCACCTTTCATCCCTGTGTGGGCTTTGTGGCAGGCTGGCTGTCGGCGACGGTTGGTTTTGCCGCTCCTATTGCCTTGGCCGCCATGGCTTTAGGCAAATACTTCAGTGGCATCAGCAGTGTCATCTCGCCACTGACGCTCTCTCTGATGGTGGTCACCCTGGTGACCTGTGTGCATTTTGGCGGCATTCAAATCGGCGCGCGTTTTCAAAACGTGGCCACTTGGCTGAAGGTGCTACTCATTCTTGTCTTCATCATTGCCGGCTTCTGTGTCAGTCCCGGTCAGCCCGTGAATTTTCTGCCATCAGCCTCGGATGTGAAGCTCATCACCAGCCCAGCCTTTGCTATCAGCCTTGTCTTTGTCATGTATGCTTATGCGGGCTGGAATGCAGCGACATACATCGTCGGAGAAATCCGCAACCCGCAAAGAAATGTTCCGCTAGCCATCGGCATTGGCACCTTTGTCGTCAGCCTACTCTACATCGCTCTAAACGCTGTTTTCCTTCATGTGGCTCCTATCTCAGCCCTCGCAGGTCAGGTGGATGTGGCCCATGTCGCGGCGGATTACATCTTTGGCCCGACTGGGGGACGCATCATGTCAGGCCTCATCTGTCTTGGCTTAATCTCTAGCATCAGCGCCATGACCTGGGTCGGCCCGCGAGTGACACAGGCCCTGGGCCAGGATCTGCGACTCCTGGCACCGCTGGCAGCCTGCACGAAGAGTGGTGTTCCTTGGGCAGCCCTGCTGGCGCAACTGCTCATCGTCGTACTTTTACTGCTCACCGCCACCTTTGAAAAAGTGCTCAGCTATGTCCAGTTCAGCATTCAATTCTGCTCCTTCTTAACCGTCGTCGGACTGATGCGCCTGCGCCGCACGCATCCCGAACTTCCGCGCCCCGTGCGCTGTTGGGGATACCCTTTCACACCGCTCGTGTTTCTCGCCATAAGCCTCTGGATGATGGTCTGGCAACTGCTCAATCAGACCCGGGAGTCCTTAGCTGGCCTCGTCACCATTCTCGTCGGCGTCTTGATCTACTGGCTCTCTCCAAAGAACGCCCCCGATTCTGTCGAGGGTTGATGGTTGCATCTGAGCTGCTCTTTGCTACGAGAGTGCCAGCCATGCAGCAATCCATCATCACACTCGACCTCGAAGGCGTCCTTGTTCCAGAAATCTGGATTGCCTTTGCTGAAAAAACCGGCATCCCAGAACTGCGCCGCACGACCCGTGAAGAACCGGACTACGATGTGCTCATGCAAGGTCGGCTAGCCATCCTAGATCAGCATGGCTTAAAGCTGCCAGACATCCAGGAGGTCATCGCCACACTCTCTCCGATGGAAGGAGCCAAGGCTTTTCTCGATGAACTCCGCTCACTGACTCAGGTCATCATTCTGAGCGATACCTTTGGCGAATTCGCCCAGCCACTCATGCGCCAACTCGGCTGGCCAACGATTTTTTGCCATCACCTCGAATGCGACAGCTCCGGCCGCATCGTGAATTACAAACTGCGGCAGCCCAACCAAAAGCAAAAAGCGGTCTCAGCCTTCAAATCGCTCAACTATAAAGTCATCGCAGCCGGAGATTCCTTCAATGACACCACCATGTTGGGCGAGGCCGATAAAGGCTTCTTCTTTCATGCTCCATCAAGCATCCGCGCCCAATTTCCTCATTTCCAAGCCTTTGATCGTTACGAGGATTTACTCGTGGCCATGAAAGCCGAACTGTAAAAAAAAATGCTTAAAGTTGGCCGAAGTTGGCCTGCAACCTGCTTAAACCATTATTGAAGCGCGAGCTTCACAACAACGAGCTGAGCTGTCACTTCATGGTTGGGGACAGTCCGGTCACCTTAGGCCCGGTAGAATTTTGGTTGGGTTCTACCGGGCCGCTGTGTGTTTAAGAATCAACACTTTCTGAATTTGCTGAAATCAGTCATCCATTTGGAATGATTCGCAGAAATGAAGAGGCTTGACGAATCGCAACCAAACGGCTCCAATGACCGCCCTACCATTAACTATGAACGAAGCCTTCCCAGACATTCAGAAGATCCAATTTGAGGGTCCTAAATCCAAAAACCCTCTGTCTTTCAAGCACTACAATGCTGATGAAATCGTGGCAGGTAAGAAGATGCGTGACCATCTCCGTTTTGGCGTAGCTTACTGGCATGCCATGCGTAACAGCCTCGCGGATCCATTTGGTGTCGGCACGGCCGTCCGCCCTTGGGATGATGGCACCGATTCTGTAGCCAATGCTCAACGCCGCGTCTGGGCCTGCTTTGAATTCATGGATAAGTTGGGTGTGGACTACTACTGCTTCCATGACCGTGACGTCGCCCCTGAAGGCAAGACACTGGCTGACAGCAATAAAATGTTTGATGCCGTCGCTGACGAGTTAGAAAAAGCTCAGAACCAGACTGGCAAGAAGTTGCTTTGGGGCACGGCCTGCCTCTTCGTGCATCCACGCTACAACCAAGGCGCATCGACCAGTCCGAATGCCAATGTCTTTGCCTACGCTGCAGCCCAGGTGAAAAAGGCCATGGATGTCACCCATCGCCTGGGCGGTGAAGGCTACACCTTCTGGGGTGGCCGTGAAGGTTACGCTTCTCTTTGGAACACCAACATGAAGCGCGAGGTCGATCACTTGGCTGCCTTCCTCCACATGGCTGTGGACTATAAAAAGAAGATCGGCTTCAAAGGCCCCTTCTACATTGAGCCAAAGCCGCGTGAGCCTTCCACGCATCAGTATGACAGTGATGCCGCAGCCTGCTTAAACTTCCTCCGTGAACACGGCCTGATGGAGCACTTCAAACTCAATCTTGAAACCAACCACGCCACCCTCGCAGGTCATAGCATGTGGCATGAAATGGAAGTAGCTGTGGCCGCCAATGCCCTTGGCTCTGTCGATGCCAACACCGGTGACGAACTCATTGGCTGGGATACAGATCAGTTCCCAACCGACATCTACCTCACCACGCAGATGATGCTGGTCATTCTAAAAAGCGGTGGCCTGACGACAGGTGGCCTGAACTTCGACGCCAAAGTGCGCCGCGAGTCCTTTGAACCGGTCGATCTCTTCCACGCCCACATTGGTGGTATGGATGCCTTTGCACGTGGCCTTAAGATCGCAGCAGCTATCATTGAGGACGGTCGTCTCGACGCCTTCAAGAAAGCCCGCTACAGCACCTTTGACAGTGGCATCGGCGCCAAGATCGAATCTGGCACGACCAGCTTTGAGGAGTTGGAAGCCTATACACTGGAAAATGGCGAGCCACTCATCGGCTCTGGCCGTCAGGAAATGCTGGAAAACCTAATCAACGACTTCATCTAAGTCGGGGCGGGATCAACCCTTCAACTCCATCAGAGGCAGGTCGAAAGGCCTGCCTCTTTTGGTTTCAACCACCTTCATCGTCCGGCTTCCCCTGGAATAGAGATGCCGACCTTACGCTCGTGCTTGTAGTAGCGATCTCGATGATAGCGGTGATGCCCAGCTGGATCGACCACGCGCCAGCCAGAGTTCAGCTTCTCCTGAACGTCAGCACAGCTAGAAAAAAGGCAGCAAAAGGTCAGTGCCTAAAGACTGAAAAGGAATCTCATGGAGATAAGCAGCTTCATTTCTGCCAGAACCACCGAAGTTTCCTCTTCGGCTCGGGAGCTACCGGAACAGCGGGACGCACCGTCATTTTGGGAGGACTTGCCTTAACCACCGGACGAGGCTCAGGGGCAGGCCCCTCAATGATAACGGTCATACCTTTGCTGATCATCTTGGAAAGTCGGATCACGTCCCAGTTAGCCGTCCTCATGCAGCCGTGGCTGGCACTGCGCCCAATGGTCTGCGGTTGATTGGTGCCGTGAATGCCAATGCCCGGACGACTCAGCCCGATCCACATGACACCCACAGGGTTATTGGGGCCGATAGGCAATTCATAAAAGCTGCTGCTGCGCACTCCGTATTCAAGCACACTTTTATCCCAGCGAAAGGTCGGCATCTGGGCGATTCCCAGGATCTTCCAAGTCCCAGGAGGCGTGGCCAAATGACCGCTTCCAGGCGTAATCGGCAGACTGGCAAGCAACGTTTCACCGTCCCACAAACCGAGTAATTTTTCACGGGTATCGATCTTGATCACACGCGTCAAAAACTCTGGCACTTCAGGCACGATTGCCGGCGCCAGATCTTCGATGAGAAAAGGCTGCACACTAGGCACCTTCACGACATCACCGACCTTGAGCCCACTCATTTTCAGAGGAAGATTGATGTGACTGAGAAACTCCGGCGAGCAGTGAAAACGTTCCGTTAAAAACTCCAATAATGAGTCATAGGGCAGGTACTTCTTTTTGCTCTGTGCCGAAGGTTGGCTGGGCAGTTCTCCCACAAAGGCAAGGTCCTCCTGCCTGATCGTGTAGCTCGCATATGTTTGAACCACAATGGATAGATCCAGTGTGTGAACACCTATCTCCGTTTCGGGCAGCCCTTTCGCACGTTGAAAACGCTTCAGCGCTTTGGTCGTGAATTCACCTGGACGACCATCCACCTTTCCTGGACCAAAGAGCTGTGTATCCAGGAAGATTTGCAGCTTCAAGATGTCCTCAATCGGCTCTGGGGCAGGCGGCAACGGATCTGGGATCGCAGCCAAAGCGGAGATCGCGACCAGCAAAAAGAGGGTAAGATAAACCAAACGTTTCATGGGAGACTTTAGCAGAGAAACCAAGTGCAGATAGGACGACTCGTCGGAGCAATCAAGTTTAGCTCTGAAAATAAGCGGAAAATCGGCCAACTTTGTCATCTTCATCACAGCTACTGGCGTCTTGAAAAACGAATTAGTGCCAGGATTGACAAAACAACCACCCACGGTCCCATACTCCTATCATGAATCCCCATTCCAAATTCATCATCATCGCTGCGGTCACAGGTCTTTTGGCGGTCATTCTTGGTGCCTTAGGCGCTCATGGTGCGGTGCATGATGCGCTTGTCACCAACGGCAAACTGGAGTCCTGGGAAGTAGGCGTGCGCTATCACCTGCCCCACGCCATGCTTCTGTATGGCTTGGCCATGTTTAGCCGATCAGGCGGGAAAAAGCTCACCCTGGCTTGGCTCAGCCTGTTCACTGGCCTGTTACTCTTCAGTGGCTCGATCTATCTACTTGCCTACTTTGGTTGGAAATGGCTAGGCCCAGTCACGCCGCTCGGAGGCCTCTTTCTCATGGCAGGTTGGTTGCAATTAGCCTTTGTGAAATGGCAGCGTGAATGAGCTATGCCTTCAAGCAAAGAGCGTGAACAAAGTGAAACAACACTCTATTCACGCTCTTGAAATTAATACCCTGCGATTAAAGAATCGAAGGAATCTTCACATCAGGATTGGTCTCAGCAGCGTAATCGACGCCTTCAAGGCAAAAACCAAAGAGGCGAAGGAAACTGGATTGATAACCTTCGAAATCGCCGAGTTGAGTAAAGTTCTCGGTATTCACTTCGATCCAGCGCTGGCCGACGAGAGCCTGAACGGCTGGGGTCATTTCCCAGTCATCGACACGAATGCGGCCGACTTCATCTGGCTGAGGATTTCCGCTGTAAAGGCGGTCGCGGAAAAGGCGGTCCATCTGCTCGATGCAATCTTCGTGGGAGCCATCGGCCTTCATGACTTTATATAGCAGGGAGATGTATAAAGGCACGACAGGAATCGCTGAGCTAGCCTGCGTGACGAGCGCCTTGTTCACAGAAACCCAGGCCTTGCCTTTGATTCCTGCCAGCTTGGCATCCAAGACCTTTTGCACGCGCTCCAGGTCCTCTTTGGCACGGCCAATCGTGCCGTTTTTGTAGATTGGCCAAGTTACTTCAGGCCCAATGTAGGAATACGACACCGTCTGAACGCCCTCCGCCAAGACACCAGCGGCTTGTAGCTCGTCAATCCACATTTCCCAGTCTTCGCCACCCATGACGGCCACTGTTTGAGCAATGTCATCCCCTTCAGCGGGCTCGATGGACACTTCGTTGACGACACCGGTCCCAGTATTGAGATTTTTATTGGTGTAAACTTCACCGATCGGCTTCAGCACTGACTTGTAAACTTCACCCGTGATCGGATGCGTGCGGCGAGGGGAAGCGAGGCTGTAAATAACGCAATCCACCTGACCAAGATCCGCTTTGATGGCAGCAATGGTTTCCGCTTTGATGGCAGAGGAATAGGCATCGCCATTAATGGAGCGTGCATACAGCCCTGCGGCTTTGGCTTCATTTTCGAAAGCAGCTGTATTGTACCAGCCAGCGGTAGCGCAGCGATCAGCTTCACCTGGACGCTCAAAGAAAACCCCCAAGGTAGCGGCATGGCTCCCGAAAGCTGCTGCGATGCGTGAAGACAATCCGTAACCTGTGGAGGAACCGATCACTAACACCTTTTTGGGGCCATTGGCCACAAGGCCGCGACCTTTCACAACAGCAATCTGCTGGGCAACATGTTTGGCGCAACCTTCTGGGTGAGCCGTAGTACAAATGAATCCACGAATTTTGGGGGCGATGATCATAGTTGGATTCTTCAGCGTTAGCAGCAGCAGACTGCCTGACAACTGGTTTTACCAATCTGGCCCTGAGTGTTAAAAGTCAAAGATGCTATGTCTTCGTATTTATCTTTCACCTAAAGTTCTAGGAACCACGACGGTCAAAGTGGAGGCGGGGGCGGGAATTGAACCCGCGCATACCGGTTTTGCAGACCAGTGCATTACCACTTTGCTACCCCGCCATTCGCTCTTCAGCGAAAGTGATTCTAGGTGCGGCGTTAGGTGGTGTCAACTGTGGGCGTTGATGTTTATTGTATCAAACTGCTCTAAGGCCCATTGAGCAGAGATGGGACGACTGGAGGGTTGACGAGAAACCAGCGTCTGTAGCCACTGAGCGAGCTGTGTCGGGAGCCTGGGAGGTTGGTCCTGAAGGGGGATAGGGCTAGGATGCAGGTGGCTGGCGATGACTTGCGGTGTGGTGTCTCCATCATGCAGGTAACGACCCGCGACAGCCCGATAAAACGTGCATCCAAGAGAGTAAAGGTCCGTGCGAGGTGTAAGAGGTGCCTGCCCAAACTGCTCGGGAGCCATGAAGTAAATGGAGCCGATCATGGCCTGCTGAGTGGCCTCTAAGAGCGGTCGAGCTTCACCAAAGTCGATCAACTTCCAGTCACCCGATGTAGATTGCATGAGGTTTTCAGGCTTGATGTCCCGATGCAGATAGCCCGCCTGATGCACGGCCGAAAGAGCGATGAGCGACTGCTTCACGAGCCGCGAAAACTCACTGATCGGCAGCGGATGCCGACTTATGACTGAACTGAGATCGGCACCTGACAACCATTCCAAAGCCACATAAGCACCACCTTCGCAGAGCCCGCTTTCATGCAGTTGGATGACGTGATCATGCTGGATCTGAGTGAGCGCAGCGGTCTCTCTTTTCCAGGCGGTCTCGATGCAGGACTCTGGCAATAACTTCACAGCTACGATCCCACCGCTGCGGCGATCACGAGCACGATGAACCATGCTGCGCGAGCTTTTAGCAATGATTTCAAGCAATTCAAAGTCGTCGATCACTGGCGTGATACTGAGTTAGACTCTGTTTCTTGCAAGTCGCTGTTCGAAGCAATCGTTCACAATATCAACCATGCGACTCAGCTTTCTTTTTTCCTTAAGTCTCCTTCTATCAGGAATAACCTTTGACGCCTTTTCTGCGGAAACGAAGCGGCCCAATATTGTGTTTTTCTTTGCGGATGACATGGGGCGCTACGCCAGTCTTTATCAGCAACTCGACGGCAAAGGCACGGTCAATGATCTGATCAAGACGCCGAACATCGACCGGATCGCCAAAGAAGGTGTGCTGTTTAAAAATGCACACGTTTGTGCTCCTTCTTGTACGCCCTGCCGCAGCTCGCTGCTTTCAGGGCAGTACTTCTGGCGCACAGGACGTGCGGCCATCTTACAAGGTGCTGTGTGGGACTCCAAGATCCCAGCTTATCCTCTGCTTTTGAAAGATGCAGGTTATCACATTGGCAAAAGCTTCAAAGTCTGGAGTCCTGGCTCACCGGCTGATGCTCCCTACGGAGAACAAGCCCATGCTTACCAGCAGTCGGGTAGCCGAGTGAATCAATTCTCGGAAACCGTGACCAAGCTGGTTGCTGGAGGCAAAGAAATCGAGGCCGCAAAAGCAGAGATTTATGCCGAGGTCGCTGGCAACTTTGATTCTTTCATCGCGGCACGGCCTGAAGGACAGCCGTTTTGCTACTGGTATGGGCCGACAAATGTGCATCGCAAATGGATCAAGGGCAGCGCCAAAGCCCTTTGGGGAATGGACCCTGAGGATCTTAAAGGTAAGATGCCCAGCTTTCTACCCGATGTGCCTGAGGTGCGGGAAGATCTGGCGGATTATTTTGGCGAGATCATGGCCTTTGATGCCTGTATTGGTGTGCATCTCAAGAAGTTGGAAGCGATGGGTGAGCTGGATAACACCCTCGTCGTCGTCAGTGGTGACCATGGCGCGCCTGGCTTTCCCCATGGGAAATGCAATCTCTACGACTTCGGTACGCATGTGACTCTGGCGTTGCGTGGTGCCGGCACGGTGCCAGGGCGCGTGGTGGATGACTTCGTGAATCTCATGGATCTGGCTCCAACCTTTCTTGAAACGGCCCATCTGACTCCGCCGGCGATCATGACTGGGCGGAGTCTTGTGCCGCTTTTAAAAAGCAGCCAAGGCGGCCAAATTGATCCTGAACGTAACTACGTGATCACGGGACGTGAGCGGCATGTCGAGTCAGCGCGTGAAGGCTACCTCCCCTACCCTCAACGAGCGCTGCGTACGGCAGATTACCTTTACATCCTAAACTTCAAACCTGATCGCATGCCGATGGGCGACGCTGGAAACTTGGACGCTGGCGTTACTGCATTAACCGAGAACACGCACGTTAGCTTTGCCGACATGGACAGCAGTCCAACCAAGGCCTGGCTGATCGGCGAGCGCAATAACCCGCAATGGAAGCAGCACTTTGATTGGGCCTTTGCTCTGCGACCCGAAGAGGAGCTCTATGCCATCGGCAAAGACCCCTTTGAAATCAACAATGTGGCCAAAGATCCCGATTACGCCACGATCCGCGATCAAATGCGGGAGCGCCTGATGGCAGAGCTGACGAAGACCCAAGATCCGCGCGTGGTCAATGGTGGTGCCTTTTTTGAAACCGCACCCATGGCAGGGCCTCTGCCCGCTGACGTGAATAAACCAAAGCGGGCAAAGGGCAAAAAGAAGTAAAAGCTTACTTCTTCCAATAGTTCTCAATCGCGGCAACCAGCCCTGGGATGGTATTCACCTCGGCATTCACGTCGAGGCTGAGACCGTGCTTTTTAATCGCAGCTGCCGTCACTGGGCCGATGCAGGCGACCTTGCAGCCCTCTGGCAAAGGTACGCCGAGGTCCATGAAGCAATCCACCGTGCTAGCGCTGGTGAAGGTGATCATGTCAGCGCCTTCATTTTTCAGGCGAGCCAAGGCCTCTAAATTATCCTCCGTTTCCTTCACGGTTCGGTAAGCGATGGCTTCATCCACAATAGCGCCCAAGCCAGTGAGTTCATTGGCGATGACTTCACGAGTCTCCTGAGCACGCACCCAGAGAATGTTCACGTTTTCAAGATTTTGATGCTCTTTGAGCGCTTTGACCAGACCTTCCGCCACAAAGTCTTTCTCCGGCATGAGATCAACTGCCAGATGGCGAGCGCGGACCTTTTCAGCCGTGCCTGGTCCGATGCAGGCGATGCGCACACCGCCGATACTGCGGGCATCGGTGTAGAGCTTGTCGAACATTTTAAAGAACGCATCCACACCGTTTGGGCTGGTGAAAAGTATCCATTCATAGGTATGACAGTCCTGCACCAATTCACCAAAGGCCAGCAGGTCAGTTGGCTCCTCAATGCGGATCGTTGGCAGTTCGATGACATCGGCACCGAGATCGCGTAGCTTTTTGCTCAGCACACCAGCCTGCTGGCGGGTGCGGGTCACAACAATGCGCTTACCGAATAGCGGCCGCGACTCGAACCAATTGATCTTTGCACGCTCTTTCACCACATTACCGACGACAGCGACAGCGGGGGCTTTAAAACCAGCCTCTTTCACTTTTGCAGCCATCGTGCCAAGAGTGCCGACGAGTGTCTGCTGGCAGCCATGAGTGGCCCAGCGCACGAGCGCCATCGGCGTATCAGGGTCAGCTCCGTTGGAAATAAACTTACCCGTGATTTCCTCCATGCGCTCCACACCCATGAGGAAAACTTTCGTGCCATCGGCTTTCGCGATTTTGGCATAATCCAGGCTGGTTTCTTCCTTTGTCGGGTCTTCATGACCGGTAAAAATAGTCAATTGACTGCAATGATCACGATGCGTCACCGGAATGCCCGCATAAGCCGGACCAGCAATTGCACTGGTAATTCCAGGAACAATTTCAAAGCGCACACCAGCGTCAGCCAGTTCAGCAGCCTCCTCAGCACCGCGACCGAAAAGCACGGGATCGCCGCCTTTAAGTCGAGTTACCACCTTGCCTTCGCGGGTGAGTTTGACGATCAATTCATTGATCTTGTCCTGAGTCAGGGTGTGATCTTTGGCCTTTTTTCCCACATAAAGACGTTCTGTGCCGGGCTTCGCATGACGAAGGTGCTCGGGGTTGCAGAGATAATCATAGACCAGCACATCAGCGGCTTCGATGCATTCCTTGCCTTTGAGAGTCAACAATCCAGGATCGCCGGGGCCAGCGCCGACGAGATAACAAATGCCAGAGGGAGATGAGGATGCGGATGCCATGGTAGAGAAATAAAACGCCCCGCATCCTGTCGAGGGAGCGAGGCGCTGCAAATTGATGATTAAAATCTATTCACTCACCGGACGGGATGAGGAAAGTGCCAGGGGACCGCAACATGAACAGGCATGCTGCCGTTGCTTCCGTCAGGACCTGGCGGGATTCACAAGCTGAACATCTGCGGCCCCTGACCCTTTTCCGATAGGCTGCGGGCACTCTGAGTGCAAGTGAGAATCAGGTTTCTGGAAATAAGATTTTCACATCTGTGAAAATTGGTGTTGTCGAAAATGACTCCATTCGGTAAAAGAGACATCTAATTCCCATTTTTTACCCCCACCATGCTCTGGAAGATCCTCTCCCTTTTCTCTGCCGCCTGCCTCGGCGCAGCCTGCTACTTTGCTTTGTCCAACCAAAAGGATCTCGACCAAGAGCGCACACGTGCTTCCTCTGCCAAGGCCAATCTAAAAGCCGCGCAAGCCCGTAAAAAGGAGGGTGACGAAGGATTGATCGCCAAGAAAGCTGTCCTGGAAACTTCCGTTAAAGACCTGCAAAGCGCCAAAGATGAAACCGTCAAGCTAGCTGCTGAAGCCGTCGAAAAAGAAGCCGCGCTAACCGTCATTAAAGGCAATTTAGAACAAATCTCGCAGCAGGTCACATCGGTGCAAAAACAAATCGATGAAGCAGGCGACATCGAAAAACTCATTGCTCAGATCGAAAAGGTCAAAAAAGAAAAGCTCGAAGCTGAAGGCGCCGCCGCTAATCAAACTCAGCGTATCGCTTCAGCCAAGGCACAATTCGAAAACGTCGTCGCTCAAACGGCTAAGCTCCGCGAAACTGAAGCCCGCGGCCGCAAGGGAGTCGTCGATCCAGAATTCACCGCTCGTATTTCTCAATACTTCCCAGAGTGGGGTTTTGGCATTCTGAACAAAGGCAACACCGGAGGCGTTTTCGCCAACGCTGACCTTGAAGTCAAACGCGGTAAAAACGTCATCGCTAAGCTGAAAGTCAGAAACGTCGAACAGAACGGAGCCATCGCCGAACTGATCCCGGGCAGCCTTGCAGAGGGTGAATTTATCCAAACAGGTGATTCAGTGGTCGCCGCGGCAACTCAAAACACCGACAGCAAAGGCAACGCAGCCAAAAAAGACGCACCTGCGACTGAAGGAGCCTCAACTACACCAGCCATGCCGACAACCACCCCAGAAGCAGCTGCGCCAGCCATGGGTTCTGATCCTTTTGGCGCTGCTCCAGCGGCCCCCGCTGCGCCAGCCATGGGTTCTGACCCATTTGGTGCTGCTCCGGCACCTGCCGCCCCAGCTCCAGCCATGGGTTCTGATCCCTTTGGCGCGGCCCCAACCCCAGCTCCAGGTACACCCGCAGCACCAAGCACGGCTGATCCCTTCGGTGCAGCTCCAGCCGCTAAATAATTCGTTTTCTGTTCGACTTCCCTCCGACCAACCTTTTCGCTCCCCCTAACTCATGACTAAAGTTTTTTTCATCCTCAGCGCCCTGCTGATCATCGCCTCAACCTTCTTCGCCTATGTAAACGGGCGTGAATTCGTCAAAGTGCGTGCCGAAGTCACCACAACTAACGTTCAGGTTCAAGGCGCGCTCAAAGACGTCAACGCTGTCGTCGCTGAAATCGGCACCGTGAACAGCGAAGTGGCAAAATTGACCGACGAACTTTCCACTGAACAGGAAAAGACAAAGGCTCAAAAACTCAAGATTGCTCAAGCCGACAACGACACCAAGCGCGCTCAAGGCGACTTGGACGACAACAACAAAAAGCTCGCCGATCTGCGCGTCCGTCTTGATAAGCTGCCCCAGGGGATGAAGCCTGAAACCATGGTCGAAGAGATCAACGGCATGAAAAAAGCCACAGCCGAACTGCAAGCCGAGGCTGAAATGAAGAAAAAAGAAGCCGAGGCTGAAGAAGGTAAAATGGTCGAAGCCCGCCGCGCCCTGGATGAAGTCGTCCGCAAAATCGAAGACCGCAAAAAGGCCTTTGATCGCAACAGCCTGAATGCACGCGTCGTAGCCGTGAACAGTGACTGGGGTTTTGTCGTGGTCGATGCAGGTCAATCTCGCGGTATCAGTGAAGCAACCAAGCTCTTGGTCATTCGTGGATCACAAACCGTCGGCAAGCTCAGCATCGTCGCTGTTCAAGGTGAGCGCACCGTGGCTAATATCATTCCAGACACCCTTGCTGCGGGCATGAGCATTGCTCCAGGTGATCGCGTCATCCTTGAAAAGCTTTATCAATAAGCCTCGCCTCCTAGCACACCTTATGAAAACCCGAGTTCTTTTGCTTTCCCTTCTGTCGCTGCTTTCTGTAGCCTCTCTGGTTTCCTGTGCCTCCGATGAGCCAAAACGTCGCGAGCGTGTTCCGCCGAAGGTCACTGACAGCACCCTGCCATGGAATCGCCCCCCCAAATGGGAAGGCAACTCCCGCTATGGGCAAATGATGCCCGGTAGCCGATAACCTCAATCGCTGAAGGGCACCTCAACGAGGTGCCCTTCAAACTTAGAAGATTCCTTTTGGCATCTTCTGCCAAAAGTGGTTTAGGGAACAATGTCAATGCCACACGGAATGCGTGGCACTTGGCCCGATTCTGGCGGTGTATGCTGCTATCCGTAAGACGTTCTGTCGATGCCACCAACCGCCAACCAGCCCCCCAAAGTCTCTCAGCAACAACAGTCTGCGACCACGCCGACTGGCGTCAAAGGCTACCGCCCCGAGGCTGGAACTTACGATGAAATGCTGCTCCCAAACGGTGAGTTACGCCCACATTGGAAGACCTTTGGCAGCTTTTTAAACCAATGTACTGAGGACGACTTCTCATCCCGCTCGGCTAGTATTCAACGCCTTCTGCATGATCATGGCGTGACATACAACATCTATGATGATGCCCAAAGCTCAAGCCGTCCATGGTCGCTAGACACCCTGCCCTTCATTGTGGCCCAAGAGGAATTTCAGCAGATTCAGCGCGGGCTTGATCAGCGGGGACGCCTGCTCAATGCCATTCTGCTGGATTTATATGGCCCGCAAAAACTACTGCGGGATGGCCTCATCCCACCGGCTCTGATCCATGCTAATCCTGGTTTTCTACGCACTGTCGTCGGCATCAATCCAGCAGGTGGACGTTTTGTCTTCAACATGGGCTGTGACCTCGTGCGTGCCTCTGACGGTCAATGGCGAGTCCTAGCCGACCGCGCGCAATCCCCTAGCGGACACGGTTATGCCCTGGAAAACCGGATCATTTTGGCTAACGTCTATGCAGAGGAGTTCAATTCCTCAAAGGTTCGGCGCTTGGCCGCTTATTTTGAAATGAAGCGCGACATGCTGCGCTCTCTGGCCCCAAAGCACCGCAGTGGCGATGCAGGCATCCTCATGCTCACACCGGGGCCCTACAATGAGACCTACTTTGAGCATGCCTTTCAAGCACGTTACCTGGGCTTTCCCCTTGTCGAAGGAGCGGACCTGACGGTGCGTGATCGTCATGTGCATCTGAAGACCCTCGAAGGTCTGCGCCGAGTCGATGTGCTGGTAAGACAAGTCGATGACGTTTTTTGCGATCCTCTGGAACTCAATTCAGACTCCATGCTCGGAACCGCCGGCCTTCTTGAAGCCTGGCGCAGTGGCAGCATCGCCATGGCCAATGGACTGGGCACTGGATTGATCGAGACCCCTGCCCTGCATCCCTTTATGCCCGGGTTATGCCGCCATCTGCTGGGTGAGACCCTGCTCATTCCCTGCGTGCCGACTTGGTGGTGTGGGCAAAAACGCGAGCTGGATCTGGTGCTAAACACGCCCGACCGCTGGGTGATCAAGCCCGCCTTTGTGCGTGGTGCCCGCGACCCCATCTTCCTTGCCGATCTCGATACCGAGCAAAAAGCGCGCATGTTGGATACTATTCGTGCCACACCGCATGAATGGGTCGCGCAAGAAGTCCTCAACCTTTCAACCACACCCACGTGGACAGGCAAAGCCATTGAACCGCGTTCGCTGGTCTGGCGTGCTTTCTCGATAGCCCAAGGCGACGGCTTTGTGGCGATGCCAGGCGGCCTTTCCCGGGTCAGTCCAGAGCCTCGTCGATGGTTGGTCACAATGCGCAGTGGCGGCATTAGCAAAGACACCTGGGTCGTTGGTGATGGCGCGGTGGACACCTATTACGAGAGTCGCAAAAAACAACAGCCTGTCGTCATCCGCCCCGCCAGACCGCCTAGCGGAGTTCCCAGCCGTGCGGCCGATCATCTGTATTGGCTCGGTCGCTACGCCGAGCGGCTAGAGGCCACAGTGCGAGTGCTGCGATCCGTCATGCAGAGGATCGCTGGGGAGCGCACCAATACTCAAAGTCGCGAGTTGCAGGGCTGCATCGCCCTCATGGTACAGATGGGGATTGTGCCAGCAGATGTCACCACCATCCATGATCATCTTCAGGCCTTGTTATTGGATCCGAAGCGTCATGGCAGCATTCCCGATCTGCTCAGCCGCCTTCGCTACAATGCCACAGCGGCTCGGGATCGGCTTTCGGATGACACCTGGCGTCTTTTCAATCGTATCGAGCGCGACATTCGCCTGCCAGCGGGTCCCTTTGTGATCTCCACGGCCCAGGGCGTTCTGGACACGCTTATTTTGGATTTAGCCGCCTTCAGTGGGATGCAGCAGGAAAACATGACGCGTGGGCATGGATGGCGCTTCCTTGAAATCGGTAAGCGGGTGGAGCGGGCCTACATTGTCCTCGGCCTCGTCAAAACAGCGACGGAGCACAGCGCGCTCGACGACACGCTGCTCAATCCTTTGTTAGAAATCTGTGATAGCACCATGACCTATCGCCGACTGCACTTTGCCCGACCCAGTTTGGTGCCGGTCCTGGATCTGCTGTTGCTCAATGACATCAATCCCCGTTCGGTCCTACACCAGAGCCGCATCCTGGGCACGCAGATCAAGCAATTACCCAGTGCGCCCGGCAAAGATGCTGGAGACAGCTCACGCCTTCAGATCGATGCCTTACAATCTGAACTCATTGCCCTAAACCTGGCCGCCTTGGCCAAAGCAGGCGATGAAGTTTTCGGTCATGTTCCTGCTCTTTGTGAGAACCTGACACTGGGCCTGGAAAAGCTCTCTGATCTCATCACCGAGCATTTCTTCTCTCACTCCAGCCGCAAGGAGCCAAGCTAAGCCCTATCATTTGCCCCATCGACCGTGCGCTATAACATCATCCACCGCACTACCTACACGTATGAGAGCCCTGTAACGGTCTGTCATTACACTGCGCGTTTAGAGCCCAGAGCACTGCCGTTTCAAGAGTGCCCCTGGCATGAACTCACCATCAAACCGGAGCCCGTGCGCCGTGCTGAGCGTGCCGACTATTTTGGAAACGCCTGTGTCTATTTTGAAATCGAAGGCTCGCATCAAAAGCTCGAAGTCATCGCCCGCAGTCTCATTGAGGTCGAACCAAGCGAGCCGATTGACGCATCCACCACGCCCAGCTGGGAAAGTGTGCGGGATGCTTGCCGTGGTGATCGTTTTAGCACCTCCAGCATGGCAGGAGAGCTGGCCTTTGCTTCCACTCTGATTCCCACGGGCAGCGTCTTTGCTGACTATGCCCGCGCTTCTTTCCCAGCTAAGCGCCCGATTCTTGAAGCCGTCTGTGATTTGAATCGCCGCATCAATGAGGACTTTCTCTTTGATCCTACGGCCACCGACTTTGCCACGCCGGTTGAAGAAGTGCTGAAAAAGAAACGCGGCGTCTGCCAAGACTTTGCTCAGGTCATGATTGCTTGCTTACGAAGCCTGGGCCTGCCTGCGCGTTACGTCAGCGGCTACTTAGAGACGCTCCCCCCACCAGGACAGGTGAAGCTTGTCGGCGCAGATGCCTCCCACGCCTGGGTGTCTGCTTTTTGCGGAGAAGCCATCGGCTGGATGGATGCCGATCCCACAAACAATATCCTGCCGTCAGATCGGCACGTCACGGTTGCTTGGGGTCGTGATTTTAGCGACGTCAGTCCCCTGCGCGGCGTCAGCATTGGCGCTGGAGAACAGAGTCTCCAGGTCGCCGTTGATGTACTTCCCGAACGAGATTGAGCCTAGATCCTTAGATCACCGGCCCAGCCACGTTTGCCCACTTGGCATGCCATTCTTTAAAAACAATCGGGCTAATCTCACTTGGCTTGATCTCACTGCGACCACCCCAGAAGACGTTGGTGTATTCCACAGGAATACCGACGCTTTCCAGATGACGATCAATGGCAGCCTTATGCTGCATGATGAGATCTTTGTCGGTGCCATGGACCACGCCCATGATGTTCACATTGCCAAAGCGTGGCCCGCCTTCACGCCAATAAGCGTGTGTCATGATCGGATGTCGACCGACTTCACCCCCAGCACGCTCCTGCATTCCAGCCGGGACTTTCCAGTGAAACAGACCGTTGAATCGAGTCACACGCACACCCGTTTGGCTGGGCTTCACGTGCTCTAAGAAGGTGGAGAGACGTCCGATCACGCCCTTAGCATCCAGCCCCTTGGCGACCTCGCAAAAACGCTCCAAACTCGTGCCTGCTGCCGCTGCACGCCCAGCCCATGGCTCAGGGCCGATCTCTTCTGCACTCAGCTCTCCTTTGAGATGTAGCAGCACATTCCACTCTTCTTCGTTCAAGTCAGCGATGTTTGTGGTCATCATCTTTGCTGGCTCATCGTATTTGTCCCCGGGCTCCATCGTCTTCCGCCGCACATGGCCGACTCCGAGGGCAAAGATACCATGAGCTGGCATCAGGAGATATTCTTCCGCTCCGGTGAGACGCTTCAGCACGTCGGCGTGTTCGGACATGTTTTTATCCTGCGGCACCTTCAGCGTCGTCCAGAGACGATAATCACTGCCACTGACCTCACGGTCCGTGGAACGCAGCACGACATGTCCACTGAACGGATCTTCTTTGAACATGAAGTCAAAAGCCGCATCCAGCTTCTCATTCGGCACCTTCCAGGCCACCAGCGCACCTTCCGCCAGCTTATTGGCCAGCAAAGTCTGACGTACCCGGCGGATCACACCACCAGCCAACATGGCCCGGATGCGCTCCACCACGGTCTCCAGCGGCAGTCCACTTTCTTCAGCGATGAATTGGAATGGTTTCTCATGAAAGCCCTTCACGCGGTCTTCACTCACGGCTAAAATGCGCGAGTTGATTTCTTCGGTATGTTCAATAGGGATCGTGGCAGTTGCGGCGGTCATGTGAAGGTAGGGATCAGATAGCATAGCATGGCTAAGACGCCATGGCAGCCCAGAGTCTTAGCGGGTCTATGACGAATGACAAGAGTGGCCTGCTGAATGACAAACGAGAATAACAGCAAAACGGCCAAGACGAAACATTCGTCTTGGCCGCAAATGTAAAAGAAACGCTGAATTAATTCCACCAATGGAACCACTGATTCATCCAACCCAAGGCCGCAGCCAGGGTGGTGAAGACGATCACGAGCTCAATCAGCACACCCAGTCGGCGATTCCGCTGAAGACGCTGCTGCTGGAGCGGGAGTCGAGCATTTAGGCGGCGTCTTGGAGAAAAAGCGCGCTCAGGTGCTGGCAGCGTGTCCATGGTGGCCAATCGGTGGCGGCGCATGGCAGCCGGGGCAGCCGCGATGGTGCATTCGAGACGATAGATCTCTTCTTTCAGCTCAAGAGATGATTTCTGAAGCTGACGAATCTGCGCCGGCTTTGGCGAGCCAAGAGGCTTGGTCAATTCCGAGGCGTAGCGTGGGCGTGTGGAGCGGACTTTCTTGTTGTTCATAGCGGGAGCTACCGATCAGGGGTTTCAGAACATTAAGCGGGCGAGAATGAGCACCACGATCAGAGTGGCAATGAGCCCGGCGTTGAAGGCAAAGCCACGGCGCACCCAGGTCATGAGATCATCTTTGGTCGAGGCAAACAGGGCGGCGCCAGCTTCAGCTACCTCCTCCTGCTCGGCTTCAGCAGCCGTCTGCGGCTGGGTGTGATTTTGCGATTGCGCGGCTTCGGCTGGGCGATGGGCCATGAGACGACGCACGCCTTTTTCGTAGCTTGTCTCGGCCTCATCCAGTGAGCAGAGGGCGCGGTCCAGCTCATGATCAAGCTGACTGCGCTGCCAGCGCTCAGGCAGGAAGGTTTTCAGCGCATCCAGACGCTCCTGAAAATCTTGCTGAGTGATCGCCAGATCTTCCACACGGCGGCGAGCATCTTCCAAATCATCCGCAATCGAGCGCAGGCCACGATCCAGTTTTTCGGTGATTTCTTTTTTGCCGGAAACAAAACGATCCTGCTTTTGGCGCAGGTTTTCCAGAATCAGCTTCTGGCGCTCCACTTCTTCCTGCTGAGCACGCAGGGCCGCTAGGCGGTGCTGGGCTTCGCGGACTTGCTGGTCCATATCTTCCATGGGAGTTTCCTCCTCATAGCCGACATTGAATTCAGGAGCGTCATCAAAGCGGAGGACATTGTCTTCTGCGGTGGCGGCGGTTGTAACAGTTGCGGGAGTTTTACGGGCCATAGCTATCGTGAATATTAGTTCAACGATAGAGATATTACAGTTCTTTTAAATAATCCAGATTTTTCGTCTTCTTTTTTGCCATTACCCAAGGAATCCCTCCAAAAACCAGAGTTAGCAGAGCGACAAAAGCCAATGAAGCCACTTGGCCAAGCCATATCTCAGAGGGTTGGAGCGGTATTTTTTGCAAATTAGCGCGCCAAGCTACCGCATCCGGCAAAGCCAGGGCCGCTGAGCTTCCCAGGATGAAGAGGAAGCTGCCAATGAGGCAAAGAGTGCCGCCAAAGCCAGAGATCACGCGTGCTGGATTGGGCTCACGGAAGTTCGGTAAAAGTGCCCCCAGCGCCAAAGCCAGGGCCGTCAGGCCATAACTCATCATGATCACCGCGGCACAAAAGAAGGCCGCACGTGACAAGGGCAACTCCAGAGACAAGCTCGACATGACCACAAGCAAAGTCGTCAAAAGCGCTAAAACACCTGCAATAAGCCGCATTTTGAGACTGAGCACCTTCACTAGAGGAAGTGGAGACAGGCCCAGTATCCATAATCTCTGTCCTTCCATACTGAATTGAGGAAAAACAAAACGCGTTGTCAGGGTTGAAAGAGCCAAACAGCAGACCAACAGATTGAGATGACTGATGACGAGTGTCCAAAAGGGATTCTGCAGATCATACCCCAAACGCCTCAGATTGGAGGTGTACATCAGCAGCAGGCCAAAGATCAGCAGACATTGGCCCCACTGAGTTGGCTCACGCAAAAAGGTGCGCACATCTTTGATCAGAACTGCATGAGAAGCCCTATCCAAGCGCAGCAGCCAGCGCCAAGTCTGCCCCTTCCGCTTATCTTGCGGTTGCCGGAACCAGGCTTTTTCACTGGCCTGCACCTGCATCATCGGTACGGCAGACATGACCCGATTCCAGGCTGGATAAAACATGGCCGAGCCAAGCCGAACGGTGACGACAAGAGCAAACAGAGCATTCGCCAACAAAGTCAGCAGATAAAAACCAGCCTGACCATCCAGGCCCTTGCCACCGGCAAAGAGCACCTCGGCGACCCATGAACTGGGCATGAGCGGATGCATGCAGATTTCGGTATGCTTCAGTACTTCCTGCAAATTAGCCACCAAGTCGCTACCAGAGATGGCATCTGGTGTGACCGACCATAAGCGGATGAGGCCGGAAGCCAATATCAGCGCAGCGATCACAGCCACAGGTCGCCACCACCAGCGCCGAGCGTAGCGCACAAGCAGCAGAAGCATCCAGGTCGAAAAATTGGCAGCAATCGTTACAAGACAAAGCAGCGCCGGAATGCTGAAAAGATAAAAGCTCAGCCCACCATGATAAAGCTGCCCCAGAGCCAGGAGAATCGGCGCACTGAGCAGCAAGAGCCCCCAGCTTGCCAAGGCCATGCCTTCGAGCGTTTTCCACACAACAAGACTGCGGAAAGGTAAAGGCAGAGCGACCTGCCACTCCATGTCCTTTCGCCGAAACAGTCCCATTCCGGTGATCGTGGCGTTCGAGATGATCAGCATCACGAAAAAGAAAAAGAACAGCACATAGACCAACCGTTCCGTCAGCAGTGGACCAAACAAAGGCGTCTTGCTGATGAACTCGAGTCCACGCGAAACCAACACATAAGCGGCCACGCAATAGAGCCCCAAAAACCCAGCAATCGTAGCCACCAGCAGCCGATTCTTTTCCAGCATCTCCTCCACACGATGCCAGAGCATCCGCCGATGCGCGGTGGCTAGGAGTTGGATGGCAGCGAAAGAAGTCATGGGAGGAAAATGACGAATGACAAAGTCCGAATGACGAAATAATGCCCAAAATCCGACTACCTAAAGAAGCTACGCATGACCATTCCAGTCAGATCGGCTGACCGTTTTCGTCATTAGACCTTCGTCATTATTTCGTCATTGGGTATTTCGTCATTCGTCATTCCTGCTTCGACATTCGCTACTTCTTCTTTTCTTCACCTCCACCCGCATTGGCCAGAGCCTGCTCCTCAGGCGGGAGGAAGGCTTTGAAGCGGGCTTTGTCGATGGACTTCATGTAGGCTTCCATCGGAGTAATATAACCGTCACGGAGCTTCTGCCAGATAGCTTCATCCATGAACTGCATGCCTTGAGCCTTACCACCAATGATAACGTCGTAGAGCTTCTGGGTAGCACCTTCACGGATGATGGAAGCCACGGCCGGTGTCGCCACGAGGATCTCATTCACCGCCGCACGGCCTTTGCCATCCGCCTTTTTCATGAGCAACTGAGCCACCACGCCTTTGAGGGAAGCCGCAAGCATGGTGCGCACCTGACTTTGCTGATCAGCTGGGAAAACGTCAATGATACGGTCCACGGTTTTACGCGCATTGTTGGTATGCAAAGTACCGAACACGAGCAGGCCCGTTTCAGCAGCTGTGAGAGCCAACGAGATGGTCTCAAGGTCACGCATTTCCCCCACGAGTACGATATCGGCATCCTGACGAAGCGCCGCGCGGAGACCGTCGGCGAAGGTCGGTGTCTGGATCGGCACCTCACGCTGGGTGATGATGCTTTTCTTGTTGCGATGCACGAACTCGATCGGCTCCTCGACCGTGATGATGTGACGGCTGAAGTTGGTATTGATGTAATCCAGCAAGGCTGCAAGCGTCGTGGACTTCCCTGAACCGGTCGGGCCTGTCACCAGAACGAGTCCGCTGCGCAGATGGCCAAATTCTTTGACCACGGCAGGAATGCCGAGCTGTTCCAAGCTAGCAATCTTGGTCGGAATGATACGGAAAACGCAGGCGTAACCGTGCTGCTGCTTCAGGTAGTTGCAGCGGAAACGGTGGTCGACATCCATCTCATAAGCAAAGTCCAGGTCACCTTTTTCGAGGTAACGCTGCCAGCTATTTGGCGTGCAGATTTCCTGCATCATCGTGCCCATCGTCTCACGCGTGAGGATGTCCTGGCCGATGGGATGAATACCGCCGTGCACGCGCACTTTCGGAGGTTGGCCTTCGCTGAGATGAAGGTCGGAGCCGCCCATTTCAATGAGCGTGTGAAACAATTGATCAATGACTGGCATGGAGGGAAAAGGAAGAAGGGTGAAAAAGAAAGGATGAAGGCAGGGCTGGGGCCACTATGGGCTAGCTCTTGAAGAAGAGTTTCATCTGCTGTTTGTCCTCGGCTCGGGACTCACATTCCTCGCGGCTGATATCACCCTTGGTATAAAGAGCGCGCAGAGAGTCATCCATGGTGATCATGCCGACATTCTTACCCGTCTGCATGACACCGTTTAACATGAAGGTTTTGCCATCACGAATACAGGCCGCTACTGCAGGCGTGTTCACGAGAAGCTCCAGCGCCATCACGCGACCATTGCCATCCGTTTTCGGGATGAGCTGCTGAGAAATAATGCCGCGCAGAGACTCAGACACCATGATGCGAATCTGATCGCGCTGATCGGGCGGGAACACGTCCAGCACACGATCGAGCGTTCTCGCCGAGTTTCCGGTATGCAGCGTCCCCAGAACTAAGTGACCCGTTTCCGCCGCCGTGATGGCCAGAGAGATGGTTTCAAGGTCACGCATTTCACCGACCATGATGATGTCTGGGTCTTCACGCAGAGCACCACGCAGAGCCGCCGCAAAGGACGCTGTGTGGGTGCCGACTTCACGCTGATTGATGTGGCAGCCTTTCGGCGTCAGCACGTACTCGATCGGCTCCTCCAGCGTGATGATGTGATCTTCACGCTCTTTGTTAATCTGATCCACCAAGGCTGCCAGAGTGGTGGACTTGCCACAGCCCACAGGACCCGTGACGAGCACCAGTCCGTTTTGATAGCGGATCAGCGTGCGCACCATTTCAGGTAAGTTCAGCTCCTCAATCGAGCGCGTGTGGGTACTGATGATACGGAAGGTGATATCAATGCCCAGACGCTGACGGACTACCGACGCACGGAAACGACCAAAGTCGGGTGAGTACGCAAAATCCACGTCACCGCGCTCTTCCAGGCGCTTGATCTGAGCCTCATCCAGGAACGCATGGGCCAGTCGGCGGGTATCATCGGGCGTCAGCACTGCCGCATTGTTCCAAATGGGGCCTAGATTCCCGAAGCGACGCCAGACAGGCTGACTGCCAGTGGCCAGGTGTAAATCAGAGGCGTCGTACTGAGCGCAAAAACGCAGGTAATCATCGACGGAGCCCAGCACGGGCACGATATCTTGGGGGGCAGCTTCTTCAGACATGAGA
This sequence comes from Verrucomicrobiaceae bacterium, assembly GCA_027489965.1. Lineage (GTDB taxonomy): Bacteria > Verrucomicrobiota > Verrucomicrobiia > Verrucomicrobiales > Verrucomicrobiaceae > Prosthecobacter. Next base: position 1,098 of record JAIXZA010000025.1, on the reverse strand, counting down.
GGTAGGTTCACGCACGGGGGTGGGTGGACCCTCGTGCCGGGAGAGATGGTTTTGCAGGTAGGTTTGGAGGAAACTAGAGCCGTATTTCAACGCCGCCTGCCGCGCCATGCCGAGCATGGGCTGCATTAAAAGCGCAATAAGCCCGCTTTTTTTAGCGGATGCGTCAGAGATGTCACGCCCAAACTTACGGCGAGGCGAAGGCAGCAGCACTCGCCAGAGGATCAGCCCGCCGATTCCAGCTGCTGAAACCCAGGCCCAGACATGCTTTTGAATGGACTGCTGGACCAAAACGCGCGGATTCCAGGCCTCACTAGCAAGGTGGACGTGGACTCCGAGGAGAGAGCGTGCTTCCTCCAAGTCTTTAAGCGCCAACTGCTTGGGCGTCATTTTGTGGGTGGAGTTCCGCTCAGCCATTCGCGATCACGTTGAAATTGATTGAAGGTCTCCTCAAACACCTTCAATCGGCGCAGCCGAGAAAGCAGCATGAGAAGGGCGATAAACGCAAAAAACAAATGCAGCCCAGCCACACTCAGGGCCACGAGATGCCAGGGCCATCCCTGACTCTGAGCAATCATCCAGATCACCGCCGGCACCGCCATCAGCCATCCACACAATAGAAAGCCGGACAAAATAGCCGCCAGCACCAGAATGCTGCTGAATTTGACACCCGCCTCCTGAGTCTCGATTTGCAGCAACCGACCGCGTGCTTCGGCATATAAAGCCAAAGCGCGAAGCAGGGCCTTGAGCCGGGAGACTTCCGTTTCCATGAGTGCGATGAATTAAAGGTGCCTGAGGTGAACCACTTCACCCAAAAAGAAACTAGCGACGCAGAAGCAGTCCGACGAACAAACCCACGCCAAAAGCCGTCAGCAGAGCCTGACGTGGTTTTTCACGCGCCATGGTCTCAGCCTCACCCATAAACTTCTCGTACTGCTCTTTGGCCTGCCCCAGGGCATCGTCGGCATAGACTTTGAAATCATCCGCCTTGTCCTGAAAGCCAGATTTTAGTTCGGCGGCCTTTTGTTCAGCCACAATCTTGATTTGCTGCGACCGCGCCTCAGCCGCGCCAGTGAGCTCACTGGCCTTTTGCGCAGCGGT
>JAIXZA010000092.1 GCA_027489965.1 Verrucomicrobiaceae bacterium | reverse complement strand
GGAGTCGGTGGAGGTGTAGATTTGGCCGTCAACGACCACCGCCGCGAGCTTGCTGCCATCGGCGGAGGAGGTGATGGAGGACCACAGGCGATTCGATTCCCGCGCCGTCCAGGTCACGCCGGAGTCGGTGGAGGTGTAGATTTGGCCGCCTAGAACCACCGCCGCGAGCTTGCTGCCATCGGCGGAGGAGGTGATGGACTGCCAGGCGTGAGCCGCTTCCGTCATCCGCAGTGTCCAGGTCTGCCCAGAATCGGTGGAGGTATAGATGTTGCTGCTCAAGATGGTGACAGGAGTTCTACCATTGTTAGTATATTCTGCTGCGGCGAGCTTGCTGCCATCGGCGGAGGAGGTGATGGACTGCCAACCGCGATTCGCGTCCGTCATCCGTGGCGTCCAGGTCACGCCGGAGTCGGTGGAGGTATAGATTTGGCCGCCATCGACCACCGCCGCGAGTTTGCTGCCATCGGCGGAGGAGGTGATGGCACGCCAGTAGCGATTCGCGTCCGTCATCCGTGGCGTCCAGACCTCACCGGCGGGGCGCAGGTTGAAGACGGTAATGGCGATGGTGAAGCTCTGCTCGGTGAAAGCTCCATCACTGTCCGTAGCCCGCACGGTGACGGTGGACACGCCCGGGGGTGCTGCCGGGGGTGAAGCTGAGGCTGCGACTGGTGCCCGTGCCCCCGAGGGTCGGCTGGCCGGTGGCGGTGAACAGCGTGGGATTGGTGCTGGTGAGCGTCATGCTGACGGTCTGCGTGCTCTCATTCGCCGGACCTGGGGAGATGGCAGAAACCACGTCTGCCTGCGTGTAAGCACCACTGCCGGGGAATCGGGCGATGGATGGGGCCAGGGTGAAGCTGGGCGCATCATTCACCGGGGTCACCGTGAGGGTGAAGATGCTGCTGGTGCTCGCTGTGCCGTCACTGACAGTCACGGTGATGGTGGCGCTGCCGTTGGCATTCGGTGCCGGGGTGAGGGTGAGCGTGCGGCTAGCCCCGCTGCCGCCGCGGACGATGTTTTCCGCCGTCTGGGGGATGAGCGTCTGATTACTGCTGGTGACGGTGACGACCAGCGCATCCAGACTCTGCCCCGCATCCTGATCCCCCACGGTGAAGGCGATGGCGGCGGTGGGCGTGTCCTCATTCTTGCTCTGGTCCTCGATAGCGGAGACGGTGGGCGCGTCATTCACATCCGTGATGGTGAGGCTGAGGGTCACGGAATCGCTAGCAGCAGGGGAGCCGCTGTCGGTGACGGTGAGGGTGACCTCGTAAACGTTGTTCATGCCGACATCGGTGGGATTTTCAAAATCCAGCGGAGCCGCCAGAGCAAAGGCGCCCGTGATGGCATTCAGCGTGAATTTGGCCTCATCCGGCCCATTTTTAGTCCAGGTGAGGGTTTGTGCCGGAGTGTCCGCATCCGTGGCTATGAGTGTGCCAGAGAACGGGGTATTCTCTGCGAGGTTCTCCGCAAAGGTGGGAGGCTGCGGCTCACCCAGGCCGCCGATGATGACCGGAGCGGCATTCGCCACGGCATAGGTGTAGAGCGAGTTCGCCGCATTGAAGCCGCCTGGGCCGGTGACGACGACACTGACCGCGCCTGCTGCACCCGCAGGCGTGGTGGCGGTGATAGTGGTGGCATTGACCACGACCACATTGGACGCTGCGATGGTGCCAAAGGTCACGCCGGTGGCTCCGGTGAAGCCTGTGCCGGTGATCGTGACACTGGTACCGCCCAGCGTGCTTCCCATAGCTGGGGTGACCTCCGTGACCGTGGGCGGCGGCACGACATAAGTGAAGAGGCTGTTCACCGGATTGAAGCCATTCGGCGTGGTGACTACGACGCTGACCGCCCCGGCGGCATGAGCAGGCGTGGTGGCACTGATCTGCGTGGGGCTGTTGACCGTGAAGGAAGCGGCAAGGCCATCAAAGGTGACGCCGGTAGCTCCGGTGAAACCTGTGCCTGTGAGTGTGACGCTGGTGCCGCCCGTCGTGATGCCAGTGGCTGGGGACACGCTGGTGAGCGTCGGCGGGGGTGGCGGCGTGCCGGCGAGGATCGTGGCGACTTGAAAGCTGCCGCCTGCGATGAAGACGGAGGTGGCGCTGGTGCCCATGATGGAATTTAGCCGCTCAATGCTGCCGGAGGTCTGAGCTGTCCAATTGGTGCCGTCGAAGCGGAAGATGCCGCCCTCGGCGCTGGTGGCATAGACATCCGTGGCGGAACTGCCCCAGATGCTGAGCAGATCCTGCGTGGTGCCGGAGGGGGAGGTGCTCCAGGCGGTGCCATTCCAGCGGAGGATGAGTCCGCCACCGCCCACGGCCCAGACATCGCTAGCACTGGTGCCCCAGACATCGTTCAGCCCAGCGACAGTGCCCATGCTGGTGTCCTCTGACCAAGCGGTGCCGTTGTAGCGGTAAACCCTTCCGTTGCCGGTATTGATGTGGGTGCCGACCAGCCAGATGTTATTGGCAGCGCTGCCCCATAGGCCGTAGCACAGCACGTTCGTCCCAACGCCTAGGTTGCTGACTGTCCATGAGGTGCCATTCCAGCGGGTGAGAGTGCTGTTATCGCCCGCCGCCCAGACATTGGTAGCGCTGCTGCCCCAGAGACTGAAGAGAGTGTTCGTCGTGCCCGAGGTCTGGGTGGCCCAAGAGGTGCCATTCGTCGAACGCAGGATGCGCCCGCTGCCGCCGACGGCCCAGAGGTTCGTGGCACTGGTGCCCCAGACCTCGATGAGCGGATTAGTGACGCCGGAAGTCTGCGCGGCCCAGTTGCCGCTGCCATCCCCCTTCACGATCCTGCCGCCATTGCCGACGACCCAGATATTGGCCCCATCAGCCGCCCAGACATCGCGGAGCTGGTCCGTGGCAGGCGTGGTCTGCTCCGTCCAACTGAGGGCCTGCGCGTGGCTGGCGAGGAGCGTGAAGAAGGCCGTGAGAACGACGAGGAGGCGTGGCAGCGTGGTCATAAAGTGTGGTGAAAGGTGAAAAGAAAGGCAAGTGGCGGAAACCACAGCATGGTGTATGCCACCGCACGGGAACCTAACATCGGGTTAACGAAAAAATAGATTACGGGCTAGGTTTTAGGAAGAGCCGCTCACATCAAGCGACATTAAAAGTTCGTCAAGTAACAATAATGGAACGCCTAAGGCATATAGGAATCTTGCAAAATGCCACTTAAGCCATGAATGATTGAGACAGGAAAAGAGAGAAAAGGCGTGTGCAAGCATGGGTTACTGAGACACCTCGCCATTTTGTGCCCAGCGTTACAACATGAGGCAAAAGTTTTGGCTGTTTCCTAATCAGAGAGAGAAGAATAAATCCTCCCGTGGTCAGCCATTTAAGGCCTGATCGTCTGTTTCAGCCCCTCTTTGAGCCGCTTCAAAAGCTTTGGCTCTGTCGGCAGCAAAGCGAGGGCTTTCTCAAAGGCCTCACGCGCCTTTACCAGTTCATTCATCTTTAAATACGTTTGAGCGATATGCTCGATAATCTCGGCGTCTTCGGGTTCGATGACTTTGATCAATCCCAATGCACGCTGAAGCTCTTTGAGTGCATTGGGGTAGTCGCCTTTTTTGAAATACCACCAGCCGAGGCTATCAATGTAGGCTGCATTATCAGGCTGGAGTTCATTGGCTTTGCGAATTAGCTCGCCAGCTTTATCCAGGTATTTCTCCTGATCCAGCCACATGAAACCGAGATAATTCATGGTATTGGCTGCGTCTTCGATCTCTTCTTTGGGAGTCAGATTAATGGCTTTTTCAAACATCTTGCCTGCATCATCAGCACGGCCAGCCCGCTCCAGGGTCAGGCCGTATTGAAAGTAGAAGCGATGATTGACCAGCTCAGACTGACTATTTTCGACCATAACGTGAGCCCGCTCGAAACTCTGAATCGCCTTTTCCCAGTGTAACAAAGCGCGGTGAGCCAAAGCGGCCTGCACGTGAAAAATAGGCACCTCAGGATACAGCTTCACACTGCGCTCACTGAGTTGAATCAGTTTGTCATAAAGCTGGGACTTCAGCAGCAGGTCCCCCAGTTCTTGATAATCACCCGCCTCTCCACCTGCTAGCTGAATCGCGGCTTCAAGGTGAGGCACTGCTTTCGCTGGCGTTTCACGGAGCATGTAGGCATTCACCAGCAGCCGCCTCTGCTCCACGTCATTTGGGACTTCAGCGACGATCTTTTCCAGCACATCCAAGGACTTGTCTTTTTCTTCAGCGGCTTCATACAGGCGATAGAGCAACTTCCTCGCCTGCAAGTTACCAGTCTGCGTGCTCAACTGCTCACAAAGGGCTCTGGCGCGATCCAGTTGATTGCTGAGCAGGTAGTATTGAGCCACCTCCAAGCGAGTACTCTCCCCTTTTTTTCCTGTTGGAGATAGAGCTAGCGCCTTATCAAAAAAGACATTCACTCGGCGCAGGTGCTCGGCCTGATTCTCCGTCTGCGCCAGTGGCCAAACCTGCTGTGCAGCCCGCCCGACCTCCATCCAAAAAGCTGCACTTGATACAGTCTGCTTGAGTGCCTGATCCATCACGGCGACAGCATCCGCCCGCATGTTCCGGCTAAGATAACTCAGGCTGGCAAACGCATAGACTTCCGAACGGGTCGGGAACCGTTTCAGTGCATCCTCCAGGACCTGTTTAGCACGATCAACTTCAAAAGCATCCTCTGCCGTGTAAGTGGTGAGAAACCTGACCAAGTTAAGGTAGGGCGCAGGCTGATCTGGGCGTAAAGTGACGGCCTGATTCAGCAAAGCCACCGCTTCCTTCCGGCCTTGATAATGGTAAACCAATTCTGCTGTGTGTGCCGCTAGTTCAGGGTTGGCCGGGTCTAACTGTAAAACTGACAGGAAATGCGCCAGCGCCTCCCGCATCTGCCCAGACTTCTCCAGTTGCAGTGCCGTGGAGTAATGCGCCAAGGCTTCAGCCAGTTTTTCCGCACCTGCCTGGATCTGAAGATCGGCAGGCAGCTTTGTGGTGATTTTCGGCAAAGACAGGTCTGCACGGAGGCCTTGTCGATCAGTGCTCTGACTGACAGTCGAACCAGACGCCTGAAGTTTAATGGAGGTGCCCGTCGCACTAGGATTTGCCGCCGGCAGCTTCACTGGGTTCTGTGATTGCCCCTGAGTCAGGGACGCAGACAAAAAGAAAAGGGTGCAACCCAGAAGGCTGCACCACATTTCGGAGCATGAGGCTCCGTTAGCGAGTCGAGGTTTTCTCTTCGCTGAACGGAGACGAATCATACGGTCGAGATTAACGATCTATGATTTATAGCGCAAACGCTTCTTATGACGGTTGGCGCGCATGCGTTTCTTACGCTTGTGCTTATTGATCTTCGTCTTTCTGCGCTTTTTAAGTGATCCCATAGTGGTTGTTCTCTTGTTTTCTTTTTTCTTCCGGTTAAGGAATGACTTTGTTCAGCGGGTACTCCACGATGCCTTCGGCACCGAGAGATTTTAGCCGCGGGATAATCTCCCGCACGACGGATTCCGCAATGACCGTCTCGACGGCTACCCAGTCCTGCGAAGCAAGCTGGGAGACAGTGGGTGAGCGCTCACTCGGAAGAGTGGCGACGACTTCCTGCAAGGCTTTCGCAGGCACATTCATTTTGAGGCCGACCTTGTCACGAGCCTCCAATGCGCCTTTGAGTAAAAGAACCAGCGTCTCCATTTTCTGCCGCTTCCAGGGATCCTGAAAAGCCGACTTGCTGGAGACAAACTGCGGATAACTCTCCATGATCGTATCCACAATGCGCAGCTTATTGGCGCGCAGCGAGCTACCAGTCTCGGTGATGTCCACGATGGCATCGACCAGCTCCGGCACCTTCACTTCGGTGGCGCCCCAGCTAAATTCGACTTCAGCTTGAACACCATTTCTGGCAAGGTAAGCCTTCGTCATGTCCACCGCCTCAGTGGCGATGCGCTTGCCTTCTAAATCTTTGACTGAATGAATCGGAGAATCATTCGGCACCACCAGCACCCAACGGGTTGGCATGGAGGTGGCTTTCGAATAACGCATGTCCGTGAGCACTTCGACATCCGCATTGTTTTCAGCGATCCAGTCACGGCCAGTGATCCCACAATCAAGAAAACCATGGTCCACATAACGACCGATCTCCTGGGCGCGCAGCAGACGCAGTTCCAAGCCGGCATCATCGACTGTAGGCCGATAGGAGCGGGAAGGAACCACGATATGAAAACCCGCACGCTTGAAGAGTTCCAGCGTCGGCTCCTGGAGACTGCCACTAGGCAGACCAAGTCGGAGAATGTTTTTAGAATCGGGCATCAGGGTTGAAAGGGGGCGCGCAGAATAGCGGACTTTAGCCCTCTGCAAAGAGGAAATTTAATCTGATGAAAGGATTCTTATTCTCGAAAAATGGAAACCGAGTCTAGCATGACCTATTCCGAAAAGAGGTCATGAGAGGCCGCGACAGCCCACAGTGGCTAGGCAATTCATGGATTGCGCCATGCACACCCCTCCTGCCCCGATATCTGTTTAAAGGATCCGCAAGGCCCATGAATCCATTAAAAGCTAGCTCACACGATGCAGATTACCTGATTTGAAGTTTGATCTGGATCTCTTTATTTCTTGTAAAATTTGAGCAGCCTGAGATGATCCACATTCTGATAAATTGCCATAACAGAAAATAGCCCGCCAGACTTACCCCCTCCTAGCCATGAAAACACCCTTTTCAACCAACCTAACCACATCATCGAAGAAACGATCCTTAGCCTTTCTGCTATCAGGATTAACGCTTGCCTTATCTTTGAATGTTTCTGCCGTGGATTTGAGTGCTCAAAAACTTTTTGGTAGATGGGATATGAACCCCGCCAACTTTGAAATGGGCAATGCTCATGGCACGCTTGCTGTCTCTGAAAAATGGATTGTCGTCGGGACTCCATCGGCAGATGAGGGCGCGCCTGATCAAGGATCTGTTCAGGTCTTCAACGCCGTGACAGGACTCTGGACACGCAAGCTCACCTACCCGATTGCCGCCGATAACGATAGACGCCTGGGCCAAAGCTGCGCGATCTTTGGAGACGTGATTGCTGTTGGTGCGCCCGACGTTAGCAACGCCACAACTGGCAGCGTCTTTATTTTCAATGCGACTTCGGGTAAAATTTTATCGACCATTATTCTCCCGAGCGGTCTAGGAGAAAATGGTGCGCCAGGCGATCAATTTGGCACATCTCTGGCCATTTTTGGCACTCGCCTCCTCATCGGCAGCCCAGCAGATGATGCAGGCAAAGGAAGCGCCTACATTTATGATTACACCAAATCCGAAATTGAACCGATCAAATTGACGGATGACTTGGGTTTAGCAGCTGATGGCTTCGGCAGCAGCGTCGCGGTTGAGGGGAATATCGGGATTGTTGGCTCACCCAAAATGAGCAATGGATTAACGGTTAAAACAGGAGGCTTCCTAGCCTTTGATATGACAACTGGCGCACTTCTAAAGCGCTTCACCCCAACAGGTGCCGCAGCAGGCGACACCGCCGGCTCAGCCGTCGCTCTCGCAAAGGGACTGGTGATCATGCACGCAACCACCTTAGCAAGCCCAACCAGAGGCAAGGTAGTGACATACAATCTACTGACAGGTGAAGAAATCACCCTTGCTCCGAGCGACAGCGCAGTAGGTGATCTATTCGGCAAAAGCATCAGCAGCACTCAAAGCGGCCTCATCATCATCGGTGCACCTGGCAAAAACACAAATCAGGGCGCAGCCTACATCTATGACCTCAATACCATCAGCAGCACCAACACCACGGAGCTGTTGAAAATTCCGGCTCCACAAAACACAGCTCAAGCTTTTGGCTCAGCGGTTGCCCTCGTTGGTGAAACCGCCATCATCGCTGCCTCAAATGATTCTACAGCAGGGCCCAACGTTGGCTCCGTTTACATCATCAAACCCATCACGAGCCAAATGCCCTTGAAAAAAGTCGCCGCCAGAGGTGACTTTGCTCCTGGAGCCGAAAGCATTCTTTTCAATGCTTTTAGCGATGTCTGCATCAACGCTGATAGCGAGATTGCCTTCACAAGCACACTCACGGGTCCAGGATCTAACGCTGGCAAAGACACGGGGATCTGGAGCACCCTGAATCCCGCAGGCCTTGAATTGGGCAACAAAAGCCGTAATCTGTCTGTCGGTGGCGTTGGAACGATCAATGTGCTCACACGAGCCCTTTTGAATGCACCAAGCCGCGCCATTTACCAGGCCAGCTTGCTTCCAGTAGGGAAAAGCACTGCCATTACCCCCAGCAGTAATCAGGCCATTTATTTTGGCACTGACCCAGCTGAAGATTTTTTTCAAACAGGCAAACTTATTAACACATTTGAATGGCCTGGCGACCCAGACCCCAACAGCATCGATTTACGGAATGATGGTGCTGCGCCTCTAAGCTTTACCCAAGTGACCCAATCCCGCGCGGCTGATCTGCTATCAGTGACCTGCACACTCCGCCCCAATGTGAATGGCACGGTACCCACAAATGACAGCGGCCTTTTTAGTTCTAATTTCACGACGCCCATTGAAACTAAGCGCGAAGGCTTCGCAGCCTTCGCCTCTGGTCCGACACTGGGTCAATTCACCGGCAGAGTGGCTCAGTATGATGCTTTGACTGTGTTTGCTACGGCTGTGGCAGGTGGTGCGCCAAAAACTCAAGATCAGGCTATTTTTGCTAAAACCTTCGGCGGACCAACCACGCTGATTTCTCAGAAGGGGCTGCCCGTCAACAATGCTGAGAGCACTGCCATTCCTGGGGCCGTCTTTGCTAGCTACATCGCTGAATCTGCCGACGCGACGAATGTGCTTTACCGTGCCACCATAGCTGGCACTCCGGCTTCCGCCGTCCCTGCCGCTCAAAACGAAGGACTTTGGTTGCACAATGGAGCGACTACCCGTCAGATTCTTCGAAAGGGTGTCGACCTTGGTGTAGCCACAACAGGCTACGTTCCAGCTCCAAGCCGTCCAGGCTTTCCAGGCCTTGCAGGAATTAGAATTGCTAAATTCATCTCATTCTGGCAAACCTACGGCCAGCAACTGGCCTTAGTTCAACTAGCAGGCACCGGCGTCACGGCGGCCAATGATCAGGCTCTGCTTCTTTTGCAAAGCAATCCAGCAAACCAACTCGCAGTCCTGATTCGTGAAGGACAAATAGCACCCAACTGCGGTAACGCCACGATTGGTGTGATCAACCGTGTTGAAGTAGAACCTCATCGTGGAACCTACCTCGTGCTTACCACACTGGTCGGTGCAGCCAAAGGCACCGACTTGGCCCTGTTCCAGGGAGCTAGCTCCCTACCCGTGACCGCAACGACAGACACTCTGCGCCGTCCTTACTTGGTCTTGCGCAAGGGCCAACTATTCAACAACCAACCAAGCAAAGTAAAGTCCTTCTCACTTCCAGCGAACAATCTCACAGCCGGTGGTGCCGGTGCTACGGGTCTTGGCAAAGCCATTCAAGAAGGCACTGATTCCGACGCCATTAACGATTCTGTCATCGTCGTAGAATTCGACAATGGCGTGCGCCAGATCATGAAGGGCAAACTGTAAGGTTACCGTGATGGTGGGTCGCGCCGATCAAGTGCGATCCACCTCATCAATCTCAGCCAGCCTGATGTTCATCAAAGTCAGCCCAGAAGACCCCAAAAGGCCACAGTAGATCCTCATGCTTAAAAACGGGAATCCAAGATCATTTACAGACCAGAATCCATCCCTGTGATGTGTGGTCCGAAGCCCGCCTCACAGCATATTCATTTCATCCAGGGCGTGTAGAATGGGGAGTTACGTCCATGAGCAAGTGACTCTGGTTGAAGTGGAGAAGTGAGACTTTGATCCGCCACGTTACCCCTTTTGGGAAACTGCGGCGGTCTAGTCACTTCCAAGCCAACGTGATGAATGGGAATCGAGGCCGTTAGGCAGCAGGAGCCTCGGCGTCTTCCTTTTTCTTCTCTTTCCAGGTGCTCTGAACATAAAGCTCGCGCAGGGACTTAAAGTCCACATTTGTCGGGCTGTCGGTCATGAGATCGCAGGCCTTGTTGTTTTTCGGGAAGGCGATGACTTCGCGGATGCTTTCCTCTCCGCTAACCAGCATGGCGATACGGTCGAGACCGAGGGCGAGGCCACCGTGTGGAGGGGCACCGAATTTGAAGGCTTCGAGGATGTGGCTGAACTTGAGTTCCTGCTCCTCGGGCGTGACGCCGAGCACGCTAAACATCTTGGCCTGGAGGTCGCTTTCGTGGATTCGGATGGAGCCGCCGCCGAGTTCGTAGCCGTTGAGGACGACGTCGTAGGCTTCAGCGCGGACTTTGCCGTATTCACCGGCATTGAGAAGCGGCACGTCTTCGGCCTTCGGACGGGTGAAGGGGTGATGCACGGCCACCCAGCTCTGATCTTCAGGGCTGTAGGCGAGCAGTGGGAAATCGACGACCCAGAGGAAGTTCAGCGCCGTGCTGCCCTCAGTGAGTTTTTGCATCGAAGCGATCTCAAGGCGGACTTTGCCAAGGATGTTGCAGGCATCATCCCAGGTGCCAGCGTAGAAGAAGACGATGTCGTTTTCCTCGACACCGAGTTTGGCGATGAGTGCTTTTTGTTCGTCTTCGCCGAAGAACTTCCACAGTGGGCTCTTGTATTCGAGCACGCCTTCTGCGTTGCGCTCCACCTTGATGAAGGCGAGCTGCTTGACCTTCATGCCAGCCTGGATGGCGAGCTCGTTGAGGCGGATCATCTGGCCCGTGGTGATGCCGGCGAAACCTTTGGCGTTAATGGCGCGGACGACACCGCCGCCTTCAAGGATAGTGCGGAAGATTTTGAAGCCGCTGTTCGCGAAGACATCGGCCATATCGACGATCTCCAAACCGTAACGAGTGTCGGGTTTGTCCGAACCGTAAACGTCCATGGCATGCTGGTAAGTGATGCGCTGGAAGGAGGTGGGGATGTCCACGCCCTGACCGGCTTTGAACATGCTGGCGAGCAGGCCTTCGACGAGCTGGATGATGTCGTTTTGCTCGATGAAGCTGGCCTCGATGTCGATCTGAGTAAACTCAGGCTGGCGGTCGGCGCGCAGATCTTCGTCACGGAAGCAGCGGGCGATTTGGAAATAACGCTCAAGACCAGCGACCATGAGAAGCTGTTTGTACTGCTGCGGTGCCTGTGGAAGCGCGAAAAACTTGCCTGGGCTGAGGCGGGCAGGCACGAGAAAGTCACGAGCCCCTTCTGGCGTCGGGTTCGAGAGGATCGGCGTTTCGACCTCGATGAAACCGGTAGCGTCGAGGTAATTGCGGGCCGCGGTGGTGATCTTGTGACGGGTGCGGATGTTCTTGTTCATGCGCTCGCGGCGCAGATCGAGGTAACGATACTTCATCCGCAGGTCTTCGTTCGACATCTCGCGATCGAGGTGGAAAGGCAAGACTTCAGACTTGTTCAGCACCTTGAGTTCGGTGGCGACGATTTCGACTTCGCCAGTGCCAAGTTTTGCATTTTCAGTTCCTGTGAGACGAGCAGCAACTTTTCCGATAACTTGGATGACGTCCTCATCCCGCAGGGTGTGGCTTTGCTCAGCTAGGGCTGCATTTTCCTCGGGGCGAAAGACGACCTGAGTCAGGCCCTCGCGGTCGCGCAAGTCGATGAAAATGACGCCGCCATGGTCGCGCGCCGAATTCACCCAGCCACAGAGAGTGACAGTCTGACCGATGTGCTCAGGGCGGACGGCGTTGCAGTGGAGGGAGCGGTAGGCGTTAGGGATCATAGCTGAAAAATGGGCGCGGAAGGTCGGAGGAAATCACGAGAGTGCAAGGCGGAGTTAGCGCCCAGGCAAACTTGCGGCTTCAGCCATTAAGAAGATGAAATAGGAGCCAAATGCCAGACTTTTCTCTCTGAGCCTGGCAAGCAGTCTCAGAAACGAATGGTTTCAGCAACTCAAGCTCAAGGTGTTTTGGGAGCCATCGATCCAGCTGGAGTTGCTGAAGCGCCGGCCGGAGCCGCTGCTGGAGCAACGCTTGGCACCACTGGAGTCGTCCCGTCGATAGGCGCTACAACAGCAGGAACAAGTTCAGGCTTTTTAAAGGGATCTTCCCAGCGATGAAGCTCATGACCCGAACCTGGGGCACCGAGTTCTTTGAGATAGGCGCTGCACTTGTCATGCCAGTGATCCAGATTCGGCGGGGCATTTGGCTTTTCAGCAGTCCCTGGAAAGATAAGGTAGGTGATTTTGAGGTCACTTTCTGGACGCCTGTAGGGAGTCGCTTTCTCACTGATAGCTTTGGCCATGAAGAGAGAGGCCTCGCCCATCTTCTGAGTGGGTCCGTAGTCACCACAGATGGCCGGATACATTTTATCTCCATGGATGACGACGGCGTAGTCACCCATCTGAGGTGTGTATTTATTGGTGGAAGTATATCCGCGGAAAAGCAATGAAAGCACAATGAAAGGGTCTTTCTCGGCAATGAGGCTACTACGGGCTTTCATCTCACTGATCTCGACTTTCAGCGTATCAATCAGGGCTTTGAGCTCGCGGTTCTTTTCGGCAGGCAGACCTTTCACATTGAATTGCTCCGTGGCCTTAGCCAGTCGGGCCTCCCAGCGCGCCAGCAGCGGATTCGGCGTCTTGGTTTTTTTTGCCCAAGCATAGCTGGTGAAAGGCTGATAATAATCCGACATGTAGATGAACTCATCCAGCGTGGCCATGCGGTCGCCATCCGTGCCATCACACACGACATCCATCTCCGACTGAATCAGCAGGGCTTTGCGTTGACTCGTCGGGTGGCTCATTTCCAGGATTGTCTCACAATCAAAAAAGTTATGCCGATCCAGGATCTTGTTCAGGCGGGTGATGTCACGCTGGATGCCGTTGGTCTTATTCTCATAGAGCTTGTGGTAGAAACCGGAGACCTTGGCGGTGGGCAGCATGGCGGCGAGATCGGGAAGCAAACTTGGCAGCGAAGGATTGATGCGGGAAAGCTCAGCCACGGTTTGATTGGCCTTTGGCACACGGACACTGAGCTGGAACTCGGCTTTGTAGGCCTCTGGGTCTAGACGCTCCAGACTGGCGTAGGTCCCCTGCTCCGTCAGAAGCTTGGTTTTAATGGTGATGCCGTTGAAGAAGGTGGAGACATCGGCCTCCTTGCGCGGGATAAAGTCATCTGGCAGCGGTGGCGGTGGTGCGGGCACTTCTTTGATCACCTCTTTGACGACCTCTACAGGCACTTCGACACGCCGCTCGATCTCGCGAGTCACGATCTCTGTGCTACTGCGCCCTGCGCTGACGATCTCTTTGATGCCCTGCTTAATCTTGCCAGCAAACGGTGTAAAAGGGATCACCAGAAGCAGGGAGATGATGATGAGCACCAACAGTCGAATCAGTGAACTCAGAGCGCCTCTGGGCTGACGAGGCTCCCACGGGGAAGGTCCCTGTCCTGGATTCAATGAGGTAGTGTCGGTGGGGGGCTTCATAGGCTTCCTTAAAGCTTGGATTGGGAGTGACGGCGACGCAAGACCCAGCGTAGCAAAGAACGTGGCATGTGCCAAAAAATGGGGGCCGCGATGGAGACACCAAGCCCAGGGAAAAGACAAGTTTTGCCTGAATTCAAGGCCGCCAGTGATTCTGCGATGACCTGGCTTGCGGGGATTCTCAGCAAGCCCTGCCCATCGCGATTGGTGTCCGTGCCATCGTCACGCTTGGCCGTTTTGCTGAAATTGGTCGGCGTCGGCCCAGGGCAGACATAGGTCACTTGGATCTGATGCGGTTCTAATTCGATAGCCAGCGCTTCACTAAAACTGGAAACAAAAGATTTAGAAGCCGCATAAACCGCCAGATCAGGCATGGGCAGAGTGCTTGCCAACGAGCTGACATTGAGAATGCCCGCAGGGGCCGTTTGCATAAGCACGGGCAGCAGCGCCCGAGAAAGCAGAACCAGCGCAGAGACATTCACGTCGATCTGCCTTTTCAGCCGATCTTCAGAGGCACTGGCGAAGCTACCGTAATCCCCCAGACCTGCGTTGTTGATCAGTAAATTAGGCTTCACAGTGGCGTGATCCACCCAGCTCACTAGCGCCGCTCGTCCAGCGTCCGTGGATAAATCAGCGACGACGAGTTCGACCTTCAGGTCAGCCTTTAAACTCAACAGTTCCGCTTTGACCGATTCCATGGCATCCAGCCGTCTAGCAACCAAGATCAGCACTTGCGCGTCACGCGCCAACTGTCGTGCAAACTCGGCGCCAAGACCCGAGGAGGCCCCAGTGATGATGGCTGTGCAGTTGCGGGTAGAGAACTTCATGCGTGAACTTGCCTTTCGTTAGATAGCGCCCGACGATGACAGACTCAGCCATGACGATCAACCAGCTTTCCCAACAAACACCCTTCACCACCAAAGACGGCAGCACGATCCGTAGCATCCTGGATCAAACCAACGCACCGGTTCAAAACCAATCCCTCGCCGAAGCCACCATCCCTATTGGACAACCGACCCAGCGTCACTATCACAAGGTCAGTGAAGAGTTCTACTTCATCCTCGAAGGCCACGGCACCATGGAAATAGATGGCGAAACCCGCGAAGTCTCTCCAGGTGATGCCATCCTCATTCCCCCCAGCGCCTGGCATCAAATCACCGCCACCCAGACTCTCCGACTGCTCTGCTGCTGCGCTCCGCCATACTCCCACGAAGATACGTTCTTCAGCTGAGAAGTCATCGAACATTCAAGGGTGCATGCTGGCGTAGTACAAGCAAGCCAATGACTGCCGCAGAGCCTTTGCGGCATGATAACCCCAACTTTCTCTCTAGGATCTGTTGATGCGTTTTGTGTTGCTCGAGTGATGGCCCATGCCCCTCCTTTTTACTGTCCATCTTGTTTCTGATAGCCTCTGCTGCCTGATTCCTGCACATTGGCAGAAAGAAAGAGGACAGAAAAAACAAAACCTCTGAATCATTACGCTCATGGCAACAGTAGTTCTTGCGCAGCGAATGCTGAACATTCCTCTTCACGCCTTTAAAATTCCCCAACCCCAATGATAGGGGGATGGAGAGTAACGCTGATCCAAAAGGTTTTTAAAGCGGTACGGCTACAGTAAGCTTTGCGGCTATTTCATGGAAAGTTTTGGAAGCGAGGCTTTGAGCGGTTTCCTCCAGGGCAATGGGGTGACCTTCGTCACCGGATTCGCGGACGCTCATCTCGATGGGGATCTGGCCGAGTAGCGGGACACCGAGACGCTTGGCTTCATGATCACCGCCGCCTTTGCCAAAGATGTGATAGATCTGGCCATCACTCGGACAGAGGAAGTAACTCATGTTTTCAATGATCCCAAGAATGGGAACGTTGACCTTCTGGAACATAGATACGGCTTTACGGGCATCGATCAAGGCCACCTCTTGTGGAGTCGTGACGATCACTGCTCCATCCAGCGCCACGGTCTGCACGATGGTGAGCTGAATATCGCCAGTGCCAGGAGGAAGATCGAGCACAAGATAGTCGAGATTATCCCAGGCGACCTGACGCAAGAACTGCTGAATGTAACGGGTAGCGATGGGGCCACGAACGATCACGGCGCTGTCGTCGTCCAAGAGGAAGCCCATGCTGATCAGTTGCAGACCGTAACGCTCGATTGGCACGATTTGCTGCTCTTCATTTTGGAACGGGCGGTCATTGCTGCCGAACATGTGGGCGATGCTGGGACCGTAAAGATCGCAGTCGCACAGACCGACACGGGCACCTCTCTTTGCAAGCGCGACGGCTAAGTTAGAGGCCACCGTGCTCTTCCCCACCCCGCCTTTTCCGGAGCCGACGGCGATGATTTTCTTCACGCCAGGAATGCTGGACTTGGGCAGCTTGTCAGCCGTTGCCGTAGCGGTATTTGGCGGCTCTTTGATGTCGAAATTCAGCTTTGCTTCCGTGACGCCAGCAACTTTCATCAGGACGTCCATGGCCTGCTCATGAATCAGACGCGGAATGTTCGGATCACGCGTGGCGACGGAGATATCAACGATGACCTTGCCAGCCTCAATGCTAATGCCTTTAACGAGGCCAAATGAAATGATGTCTCGGCTAAAGCCTGGGTAACGAACTTGGGAAAGAGCGGTGCGGATGTCGGAATCGGTTGGCATAGTGGGGAAAAAGTGAGCTAGGGAATCTGGGTTACGTCTCCGCTAGCTGTATGGGAAGCAAACTCAAGCCTTCTTCGTTTTAAGAGCACGTTTCCGCTCAGGAAAAAGGGTGGTGCAGATCTCACAGACGGTGCCGTCGCAGCCGCGAGCTGAGCAGAACTCGCGACCATAGAAGATGATCTGAAGGTGCAGTTTGTTCCAGGAATCTTCAGGGAAAAGGCGCTTCAGATCACGCTCGGTTTGCGTGACATTTTTCCCATCGGTCAGCTTCCAACGCTGAGCTAGGCGATGAATATGAGTATCGACCGGAAAAGACGGCACGCCAAAGGACTGTGCCATGACGACTTGCGCGGTCTTATGGCCGACTCCGGGAAGCTCTTCTAAAGCAGCAAGATCACAAGGCACCTGCCCGCCATGCTGATCGAGGAGAATTTGTGAAAGCTTCTGGATCGCCTTGGCTTTCTGAGGGCCTAGTCCACAAGGTTTGACGATAGCTTCGATTTTAGCCACAGGCTGGACAGCAAGTGCTTGTGGCGTTCCACCTAATTCACCAAACAGCTTTGGCGTGATCTGATTTACTCGCACATCGGTGCATTGGGCCGACAACAAAACGGCAATCAGCAAGGTAAAGGGATCGCTGTGATCCAACGGCACCGGAGTTTCTGGATAGAGCTCCTCTAGCCGATGAAGGATATAGCTGACGCGCTCAGACTTTGTCACAAAAGGCCAAGACTAGCTACGCTGAATACGGTTCACCATGTTCCGAACATGGCCGTAGCCTTGGCGCTCCTTCATGATGGCCACGCTCTTGGAGAATGAGCCCCATTTGAGAACGCGGATATTGACGTTCTTGACACCCCAGGCGTTCATCTGGCTTTTGCTTGGCTGGTAGATATCGATCGTGTTTGTCCCGACGAGAGCAGAGCCATAGTCGTCCACTTGATAGATGTGAGGCGTACCTTCGATTTGGAAAATCGTTCCCACTGGGAAAACAGACCAATCTGCAGCCGCACTGCGGACCATGCCATACTTTAAGGGAGTGCCCACCGCTGTGCGTGCGCCATAAACAATGTGGTCGGATTCACTGTGCGTGTAAGCCGTCGTGCGGACCGAAGTAATGCGGGTACCTTTCGACGAGATGGCCCGTCCTCCAAAGGAGCTGGCACATGAACTCAGGAGAACGCAAATGGCGCTAACAAAGAGGAAGGAAATTTTTGGAGTCATTCTTTAAGAGATATTGAATTTCAACAATTACTCGGAGTCGTGTTCATTGTTGGGCATTGGGCTCCAAATTGCAATCACGGATTTTGCCATGGGGTGAGCAATCGCAGTTTCAGCCTCATCTTCAGCAGGAAACGATCCAATTCCCAATCGCTTTAAAAGTAATTAAGATAAAAAATCTACGGCTGTCATACAATACAGCGCCCCAGATCACTCACGGGGAAATGAATGGAGCGCGAAATTGCCGACCAACTCGAATCCCTACACCCCGACGCCTTTGGTTGGGCGCTGCATTGCTGTGCAGGCGATCATTCGCGGGCAGAGGATGTTTTACAGAACGCTTATCTCAAACTAGCCACCGGCCGCACTTCACACTCTGGCAGTTCCAGTTTCAAGACTTGGTGGTTTGGTGTGATTCGATACACCGCTCACGAAGAATTCCGCCGACTACGCTATCGCGAGTCCTTGGTGGGAAAGCTGATACGACAGTTCAGTGGAGACAGTCAGGACACTCAGCCATGTCCATCAGAGCAGATGCAGCTAGACGAACAGACACAGCAGTTACGCGACTGCCTCTGCCAGCTTCCGGCCCGTCAGTCAGAGGTGCTGCATCTCGTTTTTTATCAGGACCTCACTTTGAACGAGGCCTCAATCATCATGAAAATCAGCCTAGGCTCCGTGCGCCAGCATTATGAACGAGGAAAAGCACGCCTGCGCAGTCTCTTAACCCCCATTTCTCAACATGAATCCTGAAAGCAATCCAGACCTAAAGTCGCGCTTTGCCGCTCTGCGCAGGGCAGATCGAGAACAGGCCCCAGCCTGGAATCCACGTCAGATTGAAGCTCCGATCCAGCCTCCGCGCCATGCCATCATGAACTGGCTGATGATGACCACCGCTGCTGCCGCATGCCTGATTCTGAGCATCACCCTTTTCCACCATGAAAGGGAACCCAATCTCGTCACCGCACTTCCAGCCCTCTTCGATTCACCGTCCGAGCCACTTTTTGCCAATCTAGACGACAGCCCATCCACGCCCAGCAATTTCCTTCTTCCAGCTTATCTAACACTGCAACTTCCATGAAACCCTTCCTTCTCTCATTCATTGCACTGACACTGACAGCCCATGCCGGGCCTGAAAGCTGGCTTCAGCATGGCCTGATTATGCCAGAGACGATTGCCAAGCTCCGAGCTGAACTTGAACTGACCTCGGAACAAGAATCAAAAATGCTCAGCATCGTCAACGAAGCACGGGTAACCGCTGAACCTCTGGAAAAGGCCGTCCAGGAAACACAGAAAGCCTTCAATGAATCACTCAAAAATCGTGAAACTAGTGCAGACGCTGCCAGCAAGGCGCTCACTCAGCTTTTGGAGGCAGAGGCCCCCGTGAAACAGCTGCAACTACGAACCCTGATCCAATTACGTGACTGCATGAGTCCTGAGCAGCAGAAAAAGGCCATGCAATTGGCTCCAGTAAAGCTGGCTAAAAAATCTGATGTAGAACCAAGAGTGCGGGACAAAGTTGGCAAACTGCGAGCCGCAGTGGATTCCCTGGGGATCAAAGCCACTCAAGCCATGACAAAACGGGGCGGCGAAATCGAAGCTCTGATTCGTCAAGGTCAATGGTCCGAGGCAGATGAAGAACTCGACAAGCTTATCGCTGAAAGCGGCGTGGATGAACGCGAGTCCACCGAATCCTTAGATTTTAGCCAAGAAGAGCCTGGCAATGTAGATCTCGAAGTCCTGAAACAGCGCTTAACCGACGTGCAGGCAGGGGCAGAATCCATCATTTCATTGCCTCTTATACGTCAATTCATTCAGGCTAAAAAAGCGCTCGAAGAAGCCAAGGAAGCTCAAGATGCCGAGCTAGTCGGACGCATCCTGACCTGGGGCGAAAAAAAGCTTTCCCATCGATAGTCAAATGCGCGCCCTTCTCTTTTGGCTCAGTTTGACTCACCTTGCTGGGGCCCTCACTCCGAATGACGCAGAAGCTCGTTTAATAATGGCCTTACAGATTGCCCGAGAACACAATGATCGTGGACTCGTCACTCAGGTCGAAACTTTGGGACGTCAATTTAAAGAAGCTCTCCCCAGTGATGCTGAGCCCCAGTTAAAAGAGCTAGAAACTAAAGTCGGTATCGATGCCGGCGGCTGGTCCATGGCGGGACAGCCTTTATTTCACCCCACACCCGAGATCCTGGAAAAAAAGCAACTTCTCGGACAGCAACTGCAAGAGGCCATGGCAAGCGATGACGCAGCCCAAGTGAAATTAGCGACGCAGGCAATGCTCAGCGTTTTAGGCAATCAAGCAGGTCTGCCAGATGGTCGCCGCATGGGCAGAAAGCCAAAGGGAACGAGCCTTACTGAAGCAGAGTCTACGAAGCTCTTTCTCGACACGATTAAGAGCCTGGGCAGTCCGATCAAACGGCTCATGGAGGGCAGGCCGCTTCCAGATCAAATGGTGCGACTTTATGGCTACGTTCTGAATGCCTGTGCCGACATCCAGCCCTTCGTGCAAAAGCATGATCCATCCGAACTGGCCGACTTGCAGCGATTAGCCGAGGGCTGCGCCAAGATCCTCATCAGGCTTCAGCAACCCGAGGGACATCTCCCCTTCCCTGACCTACGCGGAAAAAACATCCGCTTCGGTGACATGATCAATCGTCAACTCGACGCCGGCAAAGTGGAGGTGAAAGATGGCTGGCTTATCACCGCCGACCCCGAGGGCGGATCTCAATTTGATACCGGAGTCTGTGGCACCGCTTTGCTCAAAGCAGGCGCTGTGTTTAAAAATGAATCCTGGGCTGCCGCTGGCATGAAAGCCGCAGAATGGGCACTGAAACAGAAATGCTGCCCCAACTTCAATTACAATGCCTTTTCCATCAGCCTTCTGGCCGATGCCTATCGCCATTCTCGGGATGAGCGCTTTTTGAAAGCTGCCCTGCATAAATTCCGAGTCGGTGTGGCCCCAGGTCAGGCACCCAATGGCCGTTGGATGGATGCCCACAATGCACGCACCGTTTACCACATCATCATTCTTCGCGCTCTTGGAGATCTCGGGAGCGTGGTCAAAGAAGAACGGGCTGAAGTCGATGCTGTAGCCAAGCCCGCCATCAAAGCGCTGCTGGATGAATTCGATGCCATGGGCATCACCGTTGAGGCCCTGCCTGAGTTGCTGACTCTTTCCAGACTCTACCCAGAGGATACGAGGCTCAAAACCGCCGTTTCAGCGATGGCCAGCTCTCTGATCGAAAAGTGTACCGACGGCAAGAATGTCAAAATGGGCGCTCAGCCAAATCAGCTCGCCGCGGTGCCTCATGTGCCGTGAGAGATTGTAAATCTCAAAAACCACATGACGAACACCTCCCTCTAGAGCTAGCCTCTATTCATGGAAACTTATCTCCCCGTCGTCGCGCCCGTTCTCACGATCTTATGGGCACTGATCTGTCTGCGGATCTACACGATGATATCTTCTGAAAACATCGTGCAGCGCCGACTCATTGCCATCGGCGGTGCCCTGGGCTCAGCGCTCATCTATCTTTTGGCCTCAAACCTAGTCGCCATCCTGCAGGCTCCGAGTGCCTCTGAAACTCAAGAAGAGGGCCGGGTGCGCGTGCAATCCAAGCCACTTTAATCAAGGCTCCTCTTTTTCGAGAGGCAACATCATCGAGACCAAGGTGGCTGGAATGAAGAGAAAGCCCGCATACAATAAAGCTTCGCGGTAATCGCCTACCTTGACAAAGATCCCAAAGAACACCGTGCCAGCAGCCGCGACGATGCGTCCGATATTGTAACAAAAACCTGAACCAGTGGTGCGTAACAGGACAGGAAAAAGTGGTGGCAGACACATGGTGAAGAGGCCAAACACACCTTGGCAGGCACCAATAATGGCAAATTGAACCTTCGTTGTCTCCCAATCCCAAGGCTTCGAGAAGGAAACATACATGATGATGAAGTAAGCAAGCATCATCCCCACGATGGCTTTTCGATAGCCCAGCCACTTGGCCAAAGCTCCCGCGATGTAGTTACCGATCAGACTCCCCAGCATGATCCACATCAGCGCGGTCACCAGAGCACCGTCTTTACCTTCTTTAGATAGAGTAGCGATCTCAGGCAGACTCAGCACATGTTTCTGCTGCCAAAAAAGAAAGGTCCAATGGGCCGTCAGCGAGACTGCACAGATGATCATCACCCGCCAAGTCACCCCACGCACCGCTGGGCCGAAGAGATCGCTGATTCGCGGCACCGGTTGTCCTTCACGGGCCTTTTCCCAAGTCTCCGTCTCAGGTACGGCTTTGCGAATCCAAAGTGTAATGAAGGCAGGTAGCACACCAATGAGGAAAATATTGCGCGGCTCATGTCCAGCTAGCAGCCAACCAGCAAAACAAGCCAGCAAGACACCGCAGTTCACGGCTGATTGCAGCGTAGCCGCCACCCAGGGACGCCATTTTTTAGGCCAAGTCTCAGAAAGTAAGGAAGCCCCTACGGCCCACTCGCCACCAATGCCAAGCGCCGCGAGGAAGCGGAAAATCATCAGATGCCACCAAGTTTGAGCAAAGAAAGACAAGCCGGTGAAGCAGGCATAGGTAAGAATCGTGAGAGTCAGCGTTCGGCTGCGCCCGAGCACATCCCCTACACGACCAAAAAACGCCCCACCCAATGCCCACCCAACCAGAAAAGCAGCCTGAATGATGGCTCCATGCTGCCCAACCGAAGGATCACTCTCAGGCAATACCATGAGCTGCGCCACAAAAGCGGTCGCTACCAAGGTGTACAGATGCATGTCTAATCCATCAAACAGCCAGCCCAACCAAGCTGCGATACCTGAGCGAACTTGATGAGGCGAAAGATCGCGGAGACGGGTGACTTCGGGCTGAATGGCAGGAGATGACATGAATAACTTAAAGATTTGATGATTAGAACAGGAATGGCAAGCCCGCAATAATCGCTATTTGACCCCAACTTATTCAAGAAGGCATTGACTACAACCATCAATCTCAGTATAATCTTCATATAGATTCAATATCCTCAATTGTAAAATTACTGTATTTTCAAGAATAACTTTGCATTATTGCGCCCCAAGTATTAGAATCAGACTCGAAAATGAAACAAGACGAAAGAATCGGCTGGTCTTCGAACCGGTTCTTACGGCATACTTCAAGCTTAAATAACACACTCAATGGCCGCTGATCTCGAAAGCTTCGGACACCTCACCATCGCCCGCCGTGCTTCGGGCGAGCCGGTGCGCGTTGTGCGTTCAGCTGAAGAAATGGTGTTTCTCGCCTTTGACACACAAATTGGTAGGCTGGTCGAGCTACATGTTCTCAGCGCAGGCAGACCTCTTCTTGGGAATGATCGGCGTATCGCCATGGATCGGATCAGGCAGGCGATGCAGTTTAAGTCCGGGAGCTTCATGAGCATTCTGGAATCGGGTGAAGATCAGGGATTGATCTATTACACGAGCAATCTGAATGACGGAGAGTTTCTGGCTGACTACATTCAGCGTCGTGGAGCTCTTCCACCAGCCACGGTCTATTCACTTCTTCTGAATCTTTTAAACGACGTGACAAACACGCTGCGGAGGCAATCACTGCCTCTGCAATTGCAGTTTGATAAGGTCATGATCACAGCGATCGAGGACACCTTCCTCCAGCTCCGCGTCTGTGACTTTGGTCTATCTTTACCGGAAAACCAAGAGACTGACGCAGCCTACCAAGTGCAGCAAATTTGTGAGGTTCTTTTCCTCATGCTCACAGGACAGGTGTATGCGGGAGAAAACCCTGACCGCTTTCCAACCATGACTTCCCTGCCAGGCAATCTGCGCACGACCGTGCGTGCAGCGCTGACAGAAAGGGGCAATGCGCCTAACTCGCTGGAAAGGTTGCGTGAAGACATCAAAGAAGCTCACAGCGCTCAAGTCAGCAGCATTCAGATGCGCACAGCTCGCAAGCAATTACTGGCCACCACCACGCTGCAGCCGCATTCACAATTGCAAAGTTTATTGTTGGATGGTGTTTCTGTGGAGAAAATTCTTGGCAACCGCTTCCGCATTGCAGAAGAAGACAATACCCGCCAATACCCGTTTGCCATTCCTTGTCTGAGCGTCAAAAACGATCAGCCCATCACCGTTCACCTGCTTCCACCTTCCAGATTAATCGAGAAGGCAAACTACGATGCCGTCCCTCTTCAAAGCTGGCGCTTCAGTCCAGACAAGCACCCGCACATTCTCCGCAGCCTCAGCCTATGGGAGAGCAATGAGTGGAGCTTTTTAACAGAAGAGCGTGATCCAGGATTCACCCTGAGTCGGCTACTCATGGATCGTTTAACCCTGAATCCTGCTGAGGTATCCATCCTGCTACGGCAGACTCGCTCGGCGCTTGATCAGGCATTAGACTGCTCCGTTGATAAAATTGATCTGCACCCTTCAAACATCTTTTTGAAAGTTGGCAAAGGTGGTGGACTGCAAGCCCGTGAATTGGATCGTCTTTTGCAAAAGCGTATCGACGCTTGGCCGCCCTTTTTAGTCAAAGTGCGTGCCCATCTCACGATGCGCCATCTTTACGAGGCTCCTCTTGTTGAAACACCTGATTCATCAGCCTACGAAGGAGCTCATCAAAAAGATCGCGAGCACAGACACCGCTCTTTTGTTGCTTTAGCCGCCTACTTGCTGACGGGAGAAAGGAATCCAAGGGAAGCTTCAGCCTTCCCGGAAACGATTCCAGAATCACTCAGCCTGTACATTCGTCAGACCTTGGAGATTGCCAATCAGAACGGCGACACGCCAAGTCCTAGCGAGTTTTTAGAGCGTTTTGATGCTCTCCTAGCAGCCCCGGCCACAAGCGATCTGGCCACTAGATTACGTGGCAGTAATGTTGCTCTGGAAGAGATGGAAAGCGTTGGCAGCGTTTCAGATTTTGACGATGATGAATCCACTATGTTTGAGGAGCATGACGATGTCAGCCCGATCTCCCGTAGACTTCATGCCCATGAATTCGACCAGCGCTCAAACAAACGTCAATCGGCTTGGCCAGTTTGGGCTGCGGCTGCCGTCGTGATTTTCGGCATGCTCGCCTGGTGGCTGAGTTCTCGTCCTAGTGCGCCATCGACCAGCGATCTCGCCATCCCATCTCTCAACACACAGACCGAAAAACCCATCACAGCGCCGGGAATCAAACCAACGGAGCCAGTTGTCACCCCAAAGGTGACAAACACCCCGCCCATAGCATCCGAGCCCGCGAATGTGGATGTAGCCGCAAAGGTAAACCCTCCGGTCATGCCCGAGCCAAAAGCAGCCGAGCCACAAAAAACAACCTTAGCCAAAACGGAGCCACCCAAAGAAGCTCCCAAGAAGGAAACACCAAGCACGATGGTCAGCACACCTCCTGCACCAGCGAAGCCAAATCCACCTGCAAGCGCTGTACCGATAACTCCGCCAGCTCCAGTCACGGTGCCAAATCCAGTTATCATTCGCAAAGCCATCATGCCGTCTGCAGAAGAGATTGCGAAGTTCAAGCAAGGCCAAGTCACGCCAAAACCAGCCCCGCAACCAGTTCAGGCAACACCGCCTGCGCCAAATCAATCCAATGGCGGCCAAGTCATCAAACTCGTTGGCTCGGCAACTGATGCGACCGTGAATGAAGCACAGTAAAAGGATTCATTGTTAACGCTCGATCCAGCGATACACCGCTCGAGAGTTTTGCCAAAAATACTTCTCGCAGGCCTCTTTTCCTTTGTTGCTGAAGTAGTCGCAAACTAAGCCAAAAACCTTGTCGTAATTGGCACCACGATCACTAACGGGCCAATTGCTGCCGTAGATCAAACGGTCTGCGCCAAAGCACTGCCAGAGATGATCCATAATCGGCAGATAATAACTCACATCCGTCGGAGCTGCACCTTCAGCGCCTTTCACCTGCTCGACCAAAGCAGAAACCTTCATCCACACGTTGGAGCATTTTGCCACCGCTTGAATACCCTCACGCCAGGCAGGCTTCAACGATTGAGGATCTCCGCTAGACCCCAAGTGATTGATCACCAGCCTCAAATCAGGCACCGCCAAAGCTAGGTCAGCAACCGCTGATAGTGTCTCAGGCGGACCATTCACATCAAGCTCCAATCCATGATCTGCAAGCAACTTAGCCCCCACCAAAACCGCAGACTTAAGCTCTGATTTCATCAATGCCGCCCCGCTCCAACGCACGCCTCGGAAAAGAGGATTAGCCGCAAAGCGCCGCAAGTTCGTAGCAAAGGCGGCATCTTCAGGGTCAAGATGACCGACAAATCCAACAATGCATTTTTCCTGTGAAGCTAGATCCAGGACCCACTGATTATCTTCTAGCCACTTGCTGGCTTCTACGACCACTGTTTGCTTGATCCCGTGAGGCTCAGCAAGGGCACGCCAATCGGCAGGAAGAACAGGACGATAAAGCTTGGTCCCCGGAGCTGGCCACGGCACACCTTGCGGACGTGTCGGATCATAAAAATGCGTGTGCGTATCCACCACCCGAGTCGCTACATTACTTTCGACTGAAGCAGCAAGCGCAGGAAAAGAGGCAGCGGCAGCCGACTGTATAAAATGACGTCGTTTCATGGATTCAATTACATCCCCACTTATTTCTCTGTAATCGTCAAAACCAGAGGACGATGGTCACTGGCCTTATCAAAGTCACGCGCCGTGTAGATGCGAGCTTTACGCAGATCAATCAAGGGGCGTAGATTGCGGCTGGTAAAAAGGAAATCGAGGCGTGAATAGACGTCCGCAGCGTCCCAAAAGTGAGTCCAGACGAGGCCATCAGAGTCATGCAGCGGAAGATCGGTCATGTAAGTCTCTGAAGATCGGCTACCGATAATCTCACTGATCGCAGGTTCATTGCGGTGCTCATTAAAGTCCCCATAACAGAGCATCTTCACC
This sequence comes from Verrucomicrobiaceae bacterium, assembly GCA_027489965.1. GTDB lineage: Bacteria > Verrucomicrobiota > Verrucomicrobiia > Verrucomicrobiales > Verrucomicrobiaceae > Prosthecobacter. The sequence goes on along the minus strand of JAIXZA010000092.1, from coordinate 33,759 downwards.
CCAATGTCTTGCTTGAAAATGGAATCCATATGAGAGCGCAGAAGATGAGCCTCATTACGGCGCATCATCGCCTCATCGGCTTCAGGAATGGCCCGCTTTGACTTCAGATGCACGCCGATAAAGCGCACATGTAGGGCAGCACTCAGATCCACGGTGGCATCCAGGATGCCCCGCTGCATGGGAAACGTCTGATCTCCAATCTGGTACTTCAGATCCAATTGGGACTTTCGTGCAGAGATCGGAAACCGGGATAGCAGTGCCAAACAACGAGTACCATCACCACCGTGAGCGCGCTCCACATGAGGCAGATCCACCCCAACAGACTTCAGACGCTTTTGTAAATCGGCCACATCCTCATCAGTGCCCACCTCGCAGACGCCGAGCACATCAGGATGAATTTCGGCCAGCATTTCAACCAAGCGCTTCCGTTCCTCAATCGGCTTCGGGGCCACCACTTCAGAAGTACCGCCTAGATAGCGCTCCATGGAAAGCCAGTTTTTGAGATTGTAGGAGCAAAAGATAAACTCACTCGGCTCCTGGGACAAAACAGGCAGACTTACTGCAAAAACGGCGAGCCAAATGGCCCGCCGAAGAATGCCCGTGGTGATCATCCCGGAAAAAGTGTAAAAATCAAATGTCTTGAGAAGAGGCCACGGGTTGACGCTTTTCCGCAGTCTGCGGGATCGTCGGGCGCTCAACTTCATCAGAAGCTTTAGTGAGTTCGTGTTCGAACTCTTCACGGGCTTTTTTAAATTCACCCATGCTCTTGCCAAGGCTGCGGGCAAAGGTCGGCAGCTTTTTAGCACCGAAGAGAACAAGGACGAGGACGGCGATGATGAGCAGCTCAGGAGTGCCGAGCGGCCCGAAACCTGCGAGGATGTGGGGGATATTCATGGCTTTGATATTGGTAAGACTACAAACGGGACGGCGCAAGCAAGCCTTTCTTTAGAATCATCTTTCTCAAACGTCCAAAAGAGCCCTGATACGATCAAGCTGATGCCCATTAAGGATCATAGGCTGTGCCTGCACTGGTGCCCTTTTGGAAAGACGAGGTTCCCATACTTTGCATGGCATTTGCCTGAATCTGATTGCCAAGTCCATTCAAACGAGAAGAAGTATAAAGAGAACCCTGAATGCTCCCAACGCCTGGCGGAAGATTGGACACAGGAAGATCAGGAGTGGGCATTCCCATGGATTTCAGATGGCTCTGGGCAAGCGCGTGCCGGCTCCAGACCATGTTATCCACTTTATTTTGCACTCGGAGGTCCAGCGACTGCTTCTGAACTTCGTATTCCCCTGGGCTGAGCTGACCGGCAGCGCGCATTTGGGAGAGCCTTGCGTATTCGGGCTCTTCTTCACGGCGCACCTGACTTTCCAGTTGATCCATTTGAGCAGCGGTTGGCATGGTAGATCCGCAGCTTATTAGAGCAACGCATGAGAAGCAAAGGATGGCGCGAATGAGAGTCATGATAATGGGCGTGAGGCTTTTTCTATTTCTATCTCAACCAAGACTGCTTTGGAAACGTTATTTAAGACCAATTCACGCATGACAAACGCCGACCCTATTGATTTCGACCTCGCCCAGACAGAACCGCGTGGAAATTACCTGCCCTACCCTGTTTCCAGACTTGCGGCCAAGATCATTCCACAGGATTTGACCAATTTTAAGAGTCGTGGTGTCTCCAGAGTTGAACGAGAACTGCAACAAGAACTCATTGAACTGCGTGAGCGCTACATGCGCGTCATCGACGCTTTCAATTGGAACAAACTCCTTTATGAAGCCAAGTTTGGCTTTGAGCCAGTCATCGGCGAGATGTATCATCTTTACGACGTCGAAGGAAACTACCACTTGAGTATGATCGAGCCTGAATCCTGGCACCAGCGGTGGATAGGCAGTTTCAGGCTGAATGCCGACGGTCGCTGGCAGGCTGACAAAGTGTCTGAGGACTTTGATCTTCGTAACTTTGTCAGCACATCCGTCGAATGACACGTCGAAACCGACCAGCTTAACTCAGAGCCTCTGGCACATGGTGGTGCGCCAGTGCTGCCTTCACAAAACCATTGAAGAGAGGATGTGGATTGTTGGGCTTACTCAAGAATTCAGGATGAAACTGGCAGGCAACAAAGTGCGGATGATTTGGAAGCTCAATCATCTCTGTCAGATCACCTTTCGGTGAAATGCCACTGATGACCATGCCTGCAGCTTCGAACTGATCTTTGTAGTCCTCGTTCACTTCGTAGCGGTGGCGATGACGCTCTTTAATTGTATCAGCCTGATAGAGCTGGTGAGCCTTGGTTCCTGGCTTCAGGTCTGTCACCCACGTGCCTAGGCGCATGGTGCCGCCCAGTTGCTTGATCTTCTTTTGCTCTTCCATCATGCTGATGACTGGATTGGCAGTACCTTTATCAAACTCCGTACTGGTCGCGTCCTTTAAGCCGCAGACGTTGCGGGCAAATTCGATCACGGCGATCTGCATCCCAAGACAGATGCCGAAGAACGGAATGCCTGCTGTGCGAGCATAACCTGTAGCGGCAATCTTGCCTTCAGTGCCACGATCTCCAAAGCCGCCTGGAATAAGGATTCCCTGCAAGCCATTGAGGTAAATTTCTGGACCTGCTTTCTCGATGGATTCAGCATCCACACGCACAATATCCACCTTGGTGTCATTGGCAGCACCAGCATGGGTCAATGCCTCATAAATACTCTTGTAAGCATCTTGCAGTTCGATGTATTTGCCCACGACTCCGATACGCACATGGTGCGTCGGATGAATCACGCGCTGAACAAAATGGCGCCATTTGGTGAGATCTGGCTGAGGTGTCTCCAGTTTCAACTGCTTGCAGACCACGTCATCCAGACGTTCTTCATGCAGCTTCAATGGCACCTCATAGATGCTATGCTTCACGTCACGGACTTCGATCACGTCCTCAATCGGCACGTTGCCGAAAAGAGAGATCTTCTCACGCACATCCAGATCCAGCGGATGCTCCGTGCGGCACAGAATGATGTGAGGCGCAATGCCGATCTCTCGCAGCTTAGCGATCGACTGCTGCGTTGGTTTAGTCTTCAGCTCCTGGGCAGCCTTGATGTAAGGCACCAGAGTTGCATGAATGAAAAGCACATTTCCAGGTCCCGACTCGTGGGCAAACTGGCGAATGGCCTCCAGGAAAGGCAGGCCCTCAATATCCCCGACCGTTCCACCGATTTCGGTAATGATCACATCGCCACCCATGGTATCAGCGACAGCTTGGATACGCGCCTTGATCTCATTGGTTACGTGCGGGATCACCTGAACCGTGCGGCCTTGATACTTACCTGCACGCTCTTTGTCCAGCACGCTTTGATAAACCTGGCCGCTGGTGAGATTGTTCAATTTGGACAGATTCGTGTGTGTGAATCTTTCGTAGTGCCCAAGATCCAAATCGGTCTCGGCACCATCATCCAGCACGTACACTTCCCCGTGCTCATACGGATTCATCGTGCCCGGATCAATGTTGAGATACGGATCAAATTTCTGCATGATCACTCTCAGACCACGTAGTTCGAGAAGAGTGCCGAGAGAGGAGGCTGCCAAGCCTTTGCCGAGAGAACTGACAACGCCGCCGGTGACGAAGATGTATTTCATGGGGGGATTTTTAGTATTCAAAAGTTGATAAGGTCAAACCGATCGTGAGCGGAGATGATTTTCGATAGCGACAGCCTGCTCAAAGGTGTCCACTCCAGGAGACAGTTCATCCGTCAACACCACGCGCAAACGGGTGCCATTTTCCAGCGCTCTTAACTGCTCCAGAGACTCCGTCATTTCAAGCCGAGATGGCGGCCAGCTGACAAATTGGAGTAAAAAATCACGCTGAAACCCGTAAATGCCGAGATGGCGGTAGTGAGTGACTCCATCACCAGCGTTTCTGACAAACGGTAAGGGTGACCGAGAGAAATACAGCGAGTCGCCATTCACATCAAAGACAACCTTCACCACATTGGGATCGGCCACCTGCTTTTCATCCTGTATTGGAGCTGCCGCTGTGATCATGCGGATCAAGCGATCTTTGCGCAACTGAAGGGCCAGTTGATCAATCAAAGCCGGAGAAATCAGCGGCTCATCTCCCTGCACATTGATGATGAACTCATGCTCTGGAAACATCCTAGCCGCCTCAGCAATCCGATCTGTTCCGCTAGGGTGGTCTGGCGAGGTAAGCACCGCTTTAGCTCCGAAAGAAGCGGCTGCCTCGACAATCTTCTCATGATCTGTGGCGATGATGATGTCATCGACCTCCAAACAGGCCTGACAGCGCTCCCAAGTGTGCTGAACCAAGGGCTTCCCAGCGATGAGGTGGAGCATTTTCCCGGGGAATCGAGTCGATCCCCAGCGGGCAGGTATAGCAACGAGTGTGCGTGGAGTCTCTAGAGCAGCCAAGGTTAGTGAAGGGCGGGTTCACCTGAGATGGCGCGTAGCTGCCTTCTCCGCAAGTGAGAAAGATCAAGAATCATGCAGCCGATCCCCGCAATTTTAACCTTTTCTATCACTTCCCATTCCGCAGCTTTTGCCATTCTACCAGCTCCGCAGGCGCAGACACAGCAGGGTCTTGTTTCTTCAAAGCGTCATAGCAGCGCAGCGCTAGGGCAGCGACGTCACGCAGATGCTCAATGTCCTTTCTTGCCTCGGGGCTCTGGATTTCCTTTGACCACAATTCTTGAGCTAAGACCAAGGCTTCCTTAGCTCGTCCTTGTTTGAATCGGATACCACATCTGAAATTGAGGTCTTCATGCCAGCGCTGATAGTTCGCCCCTGCGATAGCCGAACGTTGCCCCCGAAGTTCGTAGATGTGATAGGCGCCCTCAAGATCTCCCGTCTTCTCCAGCATCTTTGCTAAAAACAGCATGGCCTCAGCCAAATCCGCTTTGTTGCCCTCTTCCTCCGCAATTCGGTAAGCCTCGCGTGACATTTTTATGGCCTCTTCGCGATGTCCCGCCTGATACTCATAGTCTGCAACGCTAAACCGAGCAAACATTTGCTCTAACCGCAGGCTCGGTAACTTTGAATTCAGCCTCAACGCCTCAGGTGTTGGGGCTAAATCCTCTGCCAATTGGAGTGCCTCTCTGGCAAGAGCAATCGCCTCCGCTGGATGTTTTAAAGCATTTTCAAATTCCGCCTGCCTAAGAAGAAATTTAATCAGGAAAGGATGCTGCCCCCCTGATCGGACCTTGAGTTCTGAGATCAGCTCTCTGGCAAGCTCAGAACCTCGACGGTAATCACCCTTAGTTTTTTGCACGTTCAAACGCTGATCATCGATCCATGGCAGTCTATCCGTAATGAGGACTGGATCACTCAAACAAAGCTGATCACAATCCATCAGCACCTTGTCCGCCAAATCATACTCATGGTGACTTTCAAAGGCATTGGCACAGGCTGATTTAATCATCAGCCTGCCTAAAGGCGCCACCTTTTCCAGTCGCGGATCTTGGATCACCTCATGCGCTACCTGACTCGACTTGGCTGGTTTTCTGAGTTTCCCCCAAATCTGAACCCGATAGCGCTGAACAGAAAACCAATGGCCACTTCCGCTTTTCCCTGCCGCTTCAATTCTTTTCATCAAAGCTTCCAGCATCTCTGGCACTAGAATGCGGGCGCCATGCTGCATCTCATGGCTGAGATAGTTTAATTCTGCAGTCCAAGCTTCTTCGCTATCAGGACCGTAGAGCGCTGCCGTGGTCTCAATACAGGCTTTTAACATGGGCACAGCCAGCGCGCGCTCGCCCATTGTGATGTAAACGATCCCGAGTCGATTGAAGAGATCACTTTGCAGCAGCGGGTCACCTTTAATTTGGCGGATCTTTTCCTGACTGCCATCTAAGGCCAGTTTGAGCGCTTCAGGATTGCGCCCATTGGCCACCTCATCAGCCACTCGATCTAGCATCGTTGTCAAAAAGTCCACTGCCTGCCGAGCCCGCTGCGACTCGGTCTCGGCTCTGGCCTGAGCTTGACGCGCTTCATGAGCCTGCCAGAGGGCCAGACCTGTTCCCAACAAAAGCGCCAAGGCACAGATGCAAGCCGCTGCAAAGATAATGCTGTTTCGCTTTATCCACAGACTGACCAGATAATGAGCCGTCGGCGGCCGCGCCAAAATCGGTTCATCATTCAAAAAGCACTGCAAGTCCGTCGCCATCAGCGCTGCGCTGTCATAGCGGCGCTCCCGTTCCCTTTCCAACGCCTTTAAAATGATCCAATCCAAATCGGCAGGAATGATCAGCGCACTTTCAGGCTTGAGATCGTGAACTTTTGTGACAATGCCACGCTGACGTTTCAGCTCAGTCAAATGAACCGAAGGCCGTATTGGCCGCGTCTCGTCCACGATTCTCCGCATTTCTTCATGGCTCATGCATGCATGGGTCTTGCCTTCATGCGGAGCCGTCCCAGTCAGCATCTCATAAAACAGCACGCCCAGAGAATAGATGTCACTCCGCGTATCCACGTCTAGCCCACCCGCCAACTGCTCTGGCGACATGTAGAGGGGTGTGCCCATGACATGACCCTGCCGAGTCACCCACGGCTGGTCTTGGAACTGATCGCTCGTCGCTTTTGCAATCCCAAAGTCAATGATCTTCGGAATGGCCACACCATCCACTTCCGTCACCAACACATTGGAAGGCTTTAAATCACGGTGAATGATGCCCTTTTGATGAGCGTGCTGTAAGCCGGAGCAGATTTGTTTAAAGAGCCCAACGCTATCTCGTATCGAGGCGTGTTTTTCCTGGCACCAAGTCGTCACCGGCACTCCCTGCACGTAGTCCATGACAAAGTAGGGGCGTCCATCCGGGGTGCTGCCAGCATCCAGCAAAGCAGCAATGTTGGGATGATCCATACTTGCCAGCGCCTGGCGCTCCAGACTGAAACGAGCCAGCACCTGATCACTGTCCATGCCACGTTTGAGTAACTTCAGCGCCACTTCACGGCGCACCGGCTCATTTTGTTCAGCCAACCAAACTTGGCCAAACCCACCCTCACCGAGAAGCTTCATCAGCCGATACGGGCCGATCCATTTATCCTCAAGCTCCACCGCGGGTTCATCATCCTCTAGGAGCAAATGTTTGAACAATTGCTGCTCATTGCCAAAAACGATATTAGAGATGCTGTCTGGCATAATCCGGTCTAACTAAACGCGCGGAACAACTCATGCAACTCTTCCCGAATGACGCCTGCATCTGTCGTATCCAGAGTCCGAGCTAGTTCACTTTCGATCTTACCGCGATACTGCTGCCGCATACGATGTAAAGCCGTGCGATAGGCTTCAGCCGTCATACCTGCGGAGAGTGCCGACTGCGCCATGCTGATCTCAGGATCTTCCTGGGTGAGATGCGCTGCCAGCAGGTCAAAGCGCGCTTTCTGCCCACGCTCAGCGTAGTCTTGACTCAGCGCTTCTAAACTCGCCTCCAGAACCGTGCGTGCCCATTCACGATTGTAGAGGGTTTCGACGTCATCCGTGCTTGCCTCTGCGTGCTTGATGTAGCGCGATTCTGCTCCCTGCACGGTGAATAGCTGAATATGCTCGATTTCTCCGCCCCGTTTCTGCGTGTTCTGACGCTCCCACTGCTGATTGCAAAAATTCTCAAAAGCCGTCAGTAAAAACGTCCGCAGTCGCCCCCGGCTCTCATCCACCTGAGTTAACGCATCACGTCGCAAAAGAGAAAGGAAAAACCCCTGAACCGCATCCTCCGCATCAAACTCAGACAAACGCTTCCTTGCCACCACATACAGAGGGAACCAATAGGCCCGACACAGCGCCTCTAAAGCATCCTTCGATTTCTCCGGCGACCCCTCGCGTAGAGTTAGGAGTAGTGTCCAGCGTGTGTGAGGAAACTCGGATTGAGGTGTCTGCATAAAGAAAGGCGGGCCCTGCCATCGCTTAAGAAAAATTGAAATCAAATTTAAGCTAACCTTTTTTGTAGGTCACTCAAGGTTACCCCAATCTCAGCCTTCAGACCGAAGTGATCCACAATCACCTCAGGCTCAGGAAAATCGCTAAAGTCAGTCGCCTCAACAGCACCCTGAACCACCCGCCAACTCAGTCCTTTACGAAAGCGTGACTCCCAGGCTCGACGATGAATGATCGTGTCTGCAGCGCCATGACGCAGATAGGGGAACCGTTTTTTTTGACTCAGGGCCAATCGTAGGGGCGACCAATCCGCACAAAAACTCAGAATCTGCATCGGTCTCACCGGTCCCTCTTCAGCAATCTTTTCATAGGCTAGGATCAGCGCCATCGCCGCCGCAGCCGCCCCCAGCCCCAGATCCCAAATGATCAAGGGCGAGGCCATTTCTGCGGACTCCGATTCAGGCAGCAACAGCTTGCGCGTAAGCTGCAGCTCCTCCAGCCAGGGCAGACTGCCTACCTCTGTCGGCAGTATGGTTCCCGTCACTCGATTCTGCATCACTACCGCTTCCCCCTCTTTCAGAACCAGCTCATAGTCACCCTCGATGAGACTAGGCGTGCGGCTATTGGGGATCGGTCGAGTCCCCGTGACCGGGTGATCCACATCATCCACTTGCAGCCACTGGCGCTTTTCCTGGTAGAGCTTAAGAAACCGGTCCTCCAGGATGCTCTGGCGGATCTCACGCATCAGCTCATGATAAAAATGTATGTTGTGCTGCCCCATCAGCTGCCAACCCAGTGGCTCCTGCGTCTTCGTCAGATGATGCAGATAAGCCCGCGAATACTTCGCACACACCGGACACGAACACACCGGGTCCAGCGGCTCCTCGGAGAATTTATACACAGATCGGCGCAGCTCCACGATCCCCCGTGACGTGAAGCAGGACCCACGCTTGGCCACCTGCGTCGGGATGATGCAGTCAAACATGTCCACCCCGCGATGCACCGCTTCCAGGACATCCAGCGGCGTGCCCACCCCCATCAGGTAGCGCGGGCGATCCTGCGGCAGCATCGCCGCCGTCAGTTCACAGACATCTTCCCGCTCCTGCTTCGCCTCACCCACCGCCAGACCACCGATGGCAAAGCCATCAAACGGCATCTGCATCAGTCCCTCCGCACTTTCCCGCCGCAGCTGCGGATACAGCGCCCCCTGAACGATGGCAAACATCGACTGGGGCGACTCTTCCCGCGCGGCCAAACTGCGCACCGCCCAGCGCTGCGTCACCTGCAGCGCCGCACGCGCCGCCTTTTCATCCGCCGTGCTCGGGATGCACTGATCCAGCACCATCATGATGTCACTGCCGATCGCCATTTGCGTCTGAATGCTCAGCTCCGGGCTCAACAGAATGCGCTGTCCATCCACATAACTTTGGAAAACCGCCCCCGCCTCCGTCATCGACCGCGAGTGTGGCAGCGAAAAGATCTGATACCCGCCCGAGTCCGTCAGCACCGATCCCGGCCACTTCATGAACCGATGAATCCCGCCCATCTTCCGAAACACCTCGGGGCCCGGTCGTAGCAGCAAATGATAGGTATTCGCCAGCAGGATCTGCGAGCCCGCCGCCTCCAGCGCCTCCGGCAGCTGCGCCTTCACCGTCGCCTGCGTCCCCACCGGCATGAACAGGGGCGACTTGATCACCCCATGCAGCGTCTGAAAGGTCGCCGCACGGGCACGTGAGCCCGTTGCTTGTCCTTCGAGTTGAAAACTGAGACGAGATGGGGTCATGAGCTTACCCACGCCGGATCTCGGAGCCTTTGAAGCGGACGTTGAAGCGGAAGACTTTCTTTTTCCGGCAGTGGATCTCGCCAGTGGTGAGGTCAAAGCGTTCGGGGATCTCGATGCGATGCAGGTCCACGGTGGCGTGGAAACCGCGCTCGGAGAAGATGTCGATGAGCATGGCGATGGCTTCGGGCTCATGGAACAGCTTGTTTTCCGAATTGATGTCGGCCCGGCCTGAAATGGCATGGCGCACGATGATGGGCATCATCTTCACTTCGATGAAATCGACGACGGCAGCCATCATCTCGGGCTTCTCGACTTTGTAGCCATCCAGACGCCGCACCAGATCCTGGCGGGCATGACGGACGATCTCGCTGGCGAGAGGCAGCTTCCGCAGCAGATCAAAGGTGCGGGGGTCAAGCTCCAGGGAGCTTTGATACTCCAGCTCGCGAACGATGTTTTCCTGCACCAGCTCCAGCGGGGCCTGGGCATTGATGAAGTGGTAATGAAAAATCTCTTTCAGGGAGACCAGGGCATCATAGGTCTTCTCTTTGAAAACCTTGTAGCGGTTCCGCGCCAGCCGGGCATCAAAGTCGGTGGCACGCTCTTCCCAGAGCTCGCCCAGGCCTGAACTGCGGACTTCTGAGTTGTGCGCCATGACTTCCTGGCCGCGCTTGATCTGGCGGGCGATGCTTTCCGATTCATCGACAAAGAGCACCATGATGTGGAAGATGGGCTGCTTAAAATGAGCGGCCTCGGGCGTGTGCGCGAAGTCACGGCGCAGGCGCATCATTTCATCAAAGAGCATCTTCAGGCACTCGACCTGCACCTGAGTGCGGGGAAAGCCGTCGAGGATGGCCCCGTTTTGTTGCTCGGGTTCCAGCAGCTTGCGGATGAGAATGCCGACGACCTCGCGATCGCCAACCATGCCGCCCTGAGACTTCAGCTTCTGCGCCTCGGGACTGTCCAGCAGGGCACTGACCACGATGGGCTCGGCGGTGATGCCGCGCAACTCACGGATGAAGTCTGTATTGGTGCCCTTCCCCGCCCCGGGAGCGCCACCGAGCAGGATCAGCTCTTTCGGGAAACGCAGGTTTTCCCGCCCGTAGTCTTCTTCCAACTGCTTCCAGACATGGTTAAAAATGAGCTGGGCATCTTTGATCTCCAAGTCCACCGGAGCGGTGGATTTGGGGGTGGATTCGGGAAGTGCTGTCTGCATGGGCAAAGGGGGCTGTATGCCAAGGAGCTAGTTTTGCCAAGTGCAGGATTGGAAGAAGCACGCACAAAGCGGCAGGGGCTAGCCTTTCAAGGTCATGAGGTAGGCTAACAAGTCGGCGGTGCTTTGATCTGGAAGGGCATCCAGCAGACCTTCAGGCATGAGGGAGCGACGGATGAACTTGGTGCTGTGGATGTCTTTTTGATCCAGGCGACGATCCGGGAAACCGGGCTGACGGATGACGATGGCCTGCTTGTCCTCACTGACGAAGAAGGCGTCGATGAGATCGCCGTTGTTCATTTCGACCCGGTAGATGCGGTAGCCGGGCTCCATGGCAGCGTTGGGCGTGAGGATGTTGCGCAAGACGGCCTCCAGGCCCATCGCACCCGCACCAGAGAGGTTCGGGCCGATCTGACCGCCAGCCGCGCCGATCTGATGACAGGCCATGCAGAGGGCACTGAGCGTTTTGCCATTGGCGGCATTCCCCTTCGGGGCCAGGGCGGTGAGCTTGGCAAACTTGGCATCCAGGGCCTTGGCTTGCTCCTCCGTGAGCAGTGGCGGGGTGTCGATGGTTTTAGCGAGGCGGGCACCTTTGCCGAATTTCTTGGTATCGGAGAAATAGGTCGTATTCGACCTATACGACCTATCAAAGCCGCTGCGGATCTCCGCCGCGCTGCGTGCCACCTTCCACACCCGGAACTCCATCATGGCGCCTTCCGTGCCTTTGCCGGGACCGCTCCAGCCAATGCGGCAGTTCTCCCACTTCTTGAGCGCAGGCTTGCTGCCTTCAGCATCGAGCTCACCATTTTGATAGATCCGCAGGATGCCCTGGGCATCGCGGGTGACGGCGAGGTGGGTCCAGAGGTCAGGGGTCATGGGTTTGGTGGCCACGCAGACGTCGTGCAGCTCGGAGCCGGCATAGACGCGGAATTTGCCGCCGAAGAAGTTCATGTCCACACCGCCCTTCACACCGAGGAGGCTGTCTTCATTGCCGATGCCGGGCGCGAGCCGCACCCAGGCCTCGACGGTGAAGGGGCCGTCGAGCGTGATCTTGGAATCGACCCACGCGGTGTCCTGGCCGTCGAGCAACAAGACCTCGCGGAAGATGCCGCCGAGCTGTTGCTGAAGCTTGGCGATGGCAGGATCCTCCCCCAGCACGGTGGCGAGGCGCTCGACCGTCGGGCCGTCGAGGTCAGCCTGCGGGAGGGTTTTGTCGAGCAAAGCGGTGACGATGGTCCTGGCTCCGGCTTTGCTGCTGGAGAGGGCGTTCAGGGCGCTGCGGCGCTGCGCGGGCAGAAGCGAAGGATAGAGCGCGAGGAGCTTCGTGGCGGCATCGGGCGAACGTGAGGCGGCGAGGGCTTCGAGCGCGGCATCGCGAGTGAGAGGATCGGGATCGGATTTCGCGAGGGAGGCAAACAGATCAGCTTCACCGCTGCGGAGGTCGCGGAGGGTGGTGAGGATGTTGCTTTTGTCTTTGGCTTCCTTGACGAGCGACACCAAATCACCTTCGAGCGAGGCGAGCTGGAAGCCGCTGATAAGCTGAAGCGCCAAGGTGATGCGGGCACTCTTGCCCGCCGTTCCCACGCTTTCATTGCGGGCAGGAGTGCCCGCATCACTTGCCAGCAGCATCTGCTTCGCCGTTTCCGTCAACAACGGCGCGATCTGCTTCGCATCGAGCTTCGTGCGTTGCGCCAGCAGCTTCTCGGCGACGGCGGCGCGGGATTTTTCGTTGGTGAGGAGTGCTTGGAGAGCCTCGCGGACACCGTCTTCAGCGGGGAACTGGGCGAGACGGAGGAGTTCTTCGTCATTCGGGGCGCGATCGAGCTGCGGGAGCAGTTTCGCGACGCGGGAGGCGCTGGCCTTCGGCTCCAACGCGAGCGAGGCGAGCAAGCGAGCTTCAACAGGCAGGTTTGCTGCCTCTGAACTGTCCAAGAACTTGATGCCGTAATCCTCACCACCTTGGAATCGTTCATAAAACAGGCGAACGAGATAACGCTCAAATTCTCGATCATAAGCCTCGCGGGCAGGTATCTCTTTGCTGGCTCGCGAACTTTGGATCGTCGGACTTGGTAACGAAGGGCGGACGTAGCTCAGAATGGAGTCGAGAGCCTTTCTTCCTCCTCGTCCTTCTCTCGGGAAGTCGCGAGCAAGACGAAGCAGTAACGTGCGGCGAGGTAATGGGTCGGGATCATTTGCTATGAATCCGTATTCGTCCGCGAGCTCCCATTGAGACAAAGCATAAACATCGATTGCTGCGGCTCTAACGCGTGGGTTGGAGTCTTTAATGAGAGACAGACGGCCTTCGTTTGGCAAGTCTTGGCTGAATCCCGAGCCTTCTCCATAGACCCACATGCTTTGGATTCTGTGGCTGGCAGTTCGTGAGTTGTCAGTAATCTGATGTGGAAGCTTTTTCTCAAGTTCCGGCCCGATAGTAGAGGATCGATCCGCTAATGTTTGCCAAGCGAGATGTGCCTTAGCGACAGGTTCGGTGCCGAGCGTTGCAATGAGTTCATCGGTGCTCATCTTCGTGAAATCAGCCACTTCGGTCTTCGCGGCTTTCGGCTTCACCCGCCAGATGCGGCCCCGAGTCTTGTCGCGATCCGGATGGGCACGCGGGACCTCGTTGTGGGAGATGATCTTGTTATACCAATCGACGATGTAGATGCAGCCATCGGGACCATTCGTGAGGGCGACAGGGCGGAAGAAGGGATCGTCGCAGGTGATGAGGTCGGGCAGCTGAGCGAGCTTCCAATACGCGCCGTCGCGATGCATGGCGATGGTTTGGATCTTCGAGATGATGGGATTGGCGACGGCCATGGTGTGCGTGGGTTTGGCCAAAGTGGTTGCGGCTTTAGCCGCAGGTTCGGAAGATTCGGCTAAAGCCGAAGCCACTTTCTCAGGCGACAGCGATCCGCTTTCGATGAGCGCTAATCCGCTCAAGCCGGTGCCGCCCATGCGGAACTCCGCCTGCGGCGGGAAGTCGGGCTGGTAGCTCTTTTTGAGAGCTTCCATGCCGCCGGGATAATAAGCGTATTCATGGAAAGGCATGACCGGATAGCCGTAGTCGTTCGCCTCCTGGATGAAGGTTTCGCCTTCACCCGTGATCACCAAGCCCCAAATGTTGTTCGGACCGACACTGGTGACTTCGAACTGGCTGCCATCCGGTCTCATGCGGGCCATGCCGCACTTGGGGTAGTCGATGATGCGATCGCTGCCGGGTTGGTGGACTTTGCTATTGTTAAAGAGACCCTGCGCCATCCAGATCCAGCCGCCAGGAGCACGCGTGAGCTGATGCGGAAACAGATGGCTATCCTGCACCCCAAAACCCGTGAGGATGACGTCAAACGTATCGGCTTTGCCATCGCCATTGCTGTCTTTGAAGAGCTTTAAATCATGACCGTGCTGAACGTAGCAGGTATCGCCATTGCCCCAGGGCAGGATGCCGGTGGGGATGGCCAGTCCATCCGCAAAGGTGGTGGGGTTTTTAAGCCCGCCAGCGGGTATGGGTCCACTGAGGGCTTCACGCGAGTAGTAGATCACTTTGTCTTTGGCCTTGCTGGCATAGACGGCTTCCGCTGCGGCCGGGTTCTCATTGGCATCCAGCGGATACTCCATGGCCGTCTGCGTCCACATGCGCCCGCGCTGATCAAAGTAAACGCTGACAAATTTGCCCAGTCCTTCGCTCTCTTGCACGACGAGTTCGATCTCATAGCCTTCGGGCAGGTGGAAGAGCTTTTGCTGCTCTTCAGCCGATTTGGCGGTGCCTTGGACGTCGTTGTAGCTGAGGTTGCGTTTTGAGCTGGCGGGTTTCGCCGGCTGGGCGTGATCGACTTTTTTCACGGTCTTCCAGGTCGGCACGCCAGGCGTGGCGGGCAGTTCTTCAAGGGTGACCTCTTTGACCTGCACCAGACAAACACCACCGCTGTGCACCTGCGGCGCGATGTGGCCATCGAGCGCGATGTTGGGATCGGTCTCGGTGTAGTCCATGCAGTGGACGCCGTTGATCCAGGTCTGGATGCGAGGCCCTTCGGCTCGGATGCGGTATTCGTTCCAGCCGAAGACGTCGATGGCTTTATCCAAGGCGGCCTGCTGCTCAGGGCTGGGTGCCCAGATGACTTTGTTGCGGCGGTGCTCATCGTAGATTTTACCAAACCACCCTGCCCCACAATCCACCTGATAACCACTCATGGCGCTGCCATCACGGACCGAGTGGATTTGGATGCCGCTGTTGATGAGGCCGGTCTTCGGATCGCCACTGACTTTGATTTTGAGTTTCAGCTCGAAGTTTTGATAGCTCTTCTTCGTGCTGATGAAGTCGTTTTTCTTGATCTTCTCCGTGGTCGAACCGCCGGTGATCACCCCGTCTTCCACACGCCACATGGCGGGATCGTAATCCCATCCGTCGAGCGTTTTGCCATCGAAGAGAGAAACCGGCGCGGCTTGAGCGAGAGCCGAGAGGAGCGATAGAACGAGGAGGAAGCGCATGGTGGCAGATAGAACGGAAGGATTGCATCAGATTCCGCAGAAAACGTCCACTACAAGCTGACTAAAACCCACCTCAACTGCGCGCCCGATACTCCGATGGATGACAGCCGACCCAGCGCTTGAAAGCACGGGCAAAGGCAATCGGGCTGCGGTAGCCGACCAAGATGGCAATGGTCTCCTGCTTATCCTTGGTGCTGACGAGCAAGCTTTGAGCCGCCTGCATTCGTAACGAAGTCAGATGGGCCATGGGGCTGCGCCCAAGTTCCTTCCAGCAGAGCCGTCGGAAGTGCTCCTCACTGACATGCGCGGCATGAGCCAGGGCTTTCAGTGTCCAATCTTCGACGAGGCGGGATTGCACCTCTTCCCAGAGCAAGCGCAAGCGTTCGTCACGCCGCCAAGGTTCCGATAAGCGACGCGTGTGATGATGCACCAGCTCGATCCAATGATGCAAGGCCTGGGGATCGCGGGCTGAATCCCACTCCCCACGCAGCCCTTCCCAAATGCGCTGAAGCTGATGGACATCCACCTTCACTTTCAGAGGCGAGGTCGCACTGACTTGGGGAGAAACAAAACTCGGCTCGTCATAGCGCACCCAGAGGAAATGCCAGCTTTGCCGTGGCAGAGCATGAAAGGCATTCGGCACACGCGGCGGAGCCATGCAGGCCCAACCCGCGCTGACGGTCTGCCAGCGACCATCGAGCAGGACACGACCCGAGCCCTTCAGCACGATCATGAAAAAACTGCCACTGGGTGCCAGCCTCACTCGCTCATAAGGCGCCACTGCCTGATCGATCCCCAGACGCGCAATGCGATGCACCGCCAGCGCCCGACAATCCCCAGCCTCCATGACCCAACGCACGGTCTTGGCGCCATCAACGGTCGTTTCAAGGAGAGGGGCAGCGGTGTCGGGCATGGAGTTTAGTTCAGGCTCATTTCATCTGATTCATGAGAAACGTCCAGTAGAAGCTGAATGAGGCAAGATTTGATGGACAGAATGCACCGCATCTTATTTGATGAGGCTGTCATGAACTCAGCACAACCGATCAAAGCGCGTGTTTATTATCCGCGAATGAATATTGCGCTGAGGTGGATACTTTGGGGAATTATGATTATCGCGGTAATGAGGAGATGGGACATTCGGTCACCTTTCTTGTTGTTTCTTCCTTTAGCTTTTCCAGCCATTCAATGGTATTTCCCCCTCCCGCCACATGGGCCAAAAATGGCTAAGATTCTGCAATATTGTTCAGTGTTGACCCTCTCAGCATTCCTTCTCCTCATCTTTCTAATGATAACAGTTGGAACCAATCATCATGTCTATCAAATCATAGGTCCTTGCTTTGGCTATTCAGTCTGTGGTGCCCTCTTTGTCTTGATTTCTTATCGCATTTTTCAAGACACCAAGCTTTGGAAAAATGCTTCTACCGTGGAATCAAAAACTGAAACAATCGATTCCGTTTAAGTCAAAGCGCCAGATGCCCCAGCGCTAGCAGGCCGTAATAGGTGTACTCGGGATCGAGCGTGTCATCGGCCCAGTTGCCATGAAAGCCGCCGGCGGCGCTCCACAGGGAGTCGATGAAGTCGAGGCAGGGCTCTTTGACTCGAGCCATGGCTTCAGGGTGATTCGAGAGGGCGTGCAGGGCGACCGCGGTGGAAAGCAAGTCAGGCAATGGCGCACCGGGAACGGCGAGGAAGCCACCTGTGGGCAAGCATTGGCGGACGAGCCAGTCGATTCCCGCAGCGGGAGCGGGTAATTGCATGTATCGATAAAGCGACAGCATGGCGGAAGTGGCCGTGGTGGAGCCTAGAGTGAGTCCGGGCTCATTGGACCAGGCTCCGTCAGGGGTCTCCAGACGATCCATGCAACTGGCGATGCGGATGGCATCTGGCGGCAGCATGTCGAGATCTTGATAGGCTCCAAAGGCAATGAGACAGCCGTAGGCGCTGCCGTTTTTCCGGCCCGGTGACTGGTGGTAACCGCCATCGGGTGTGCGCCAGCTTTCCAGCCGCTGCGTGAGTCGTTCTTTTTGTTCGGCACTGAGTCCGCCACCCAATCCTGCCCAGCAGCGGGCGAGGCAGCAGAGATGCACAAAGTCGAGCTCCTCCCCTGCTCCGTAGCTGCTCAGCCACTGCCGCATGGACTCATGAGGCAGTGTTTTTTGCAAAGCGACGAGGCCCTCCATGCCAAAGACACTGTAGTAGAGATCAGGCCGATCTGCACGATCCATGAAGCCACCGTCAGGATGCAATCGAGAGCTGAGAAAGTCTGCCACGAGCTCGCTCGATTCACCGAGGATTTTGGGTGCCAGTCTGGCGACTTGCAGCATTTCGAGACGAAAGGACATGAGCGCCAATTACAGTTTTTCAGGCTCTTGCAGTAACTTGGCCACACGCGCCAGCAGTCGCCCAGCCCCACCGCCATCGAGAGTTCGGTGGTCAAAGCTCAGGGTGAGTTCCGCTTCGGTGACGGGAATGAATTGATTCACTTCATCACTCCAGTGCGGGACTTTGCTGCCGGCCCCAAGACCGAGCACGAGGTTCTGTTCCGGCAATGGGATCGGGGTGGCCCAGACGATGCCAAAGGTGCCGAAGTTCGTCACCGTCGCGATGCCTGGGTGCTTGGGATCATGCGGCAGACGACGCGCGCGGGCTTGTTCGACGAGCTTGTTGTAAGCAGGCACGAGTTTGACCAGCGGGGTCTTATCCACTTCACGAAGGACGGGGACGAGCACGCCGTCTTCCACTTCGACTGCGAAACCGATGTCGATGGCCTGCGGATGCACGATGCGATTGCCGACAAGGCGACCCGCAACCGCCGTATTTTCGGCGAGGGCAATGGCAAGGGCGCGGATGGCGTACAGGGCTGGACCCGCTTTGGGATCTGTCTTCCGGCGATGTGCCAACAGAGCATCCAGCATCACAGGGCTGCCCACCGTGGCCAAAGGACGGCTCCAACTGCGACGCATCGAGTCTGCCACAGCGATGCGCATGGAGGAAGCTGGAGTCAGGCGGTGCTGCTCAAGGCTGCGCAGGAAACTTTCAAAGTCCTCGACCGTGACACGTCCACCAGCACCCGTTCCGGCGATACCGGCAAGGTCAGAGGCGTTCAGGCCAAGTTCGGTCATGCGGGCTCTCATGCGCGGAGAGATGTAGCTGGCTCCCGTAGCTCCGGCAGGCACAGGCAAACCGCCGACGACGGGCTCGACCTTGGGCTGGTAGGAGGTGATGTTATCCTCCTCGCTAAAATGAAAGTGGAGGGATTCCGTGGCCTTGGGGGCGGTCACGGCCGGAGCCGTCACGGCGGTCTCAGATTCGCTGAAACCGAGAGCTAGCGCATCTTCGTCAGAAATCTCAAAGGTGGCGAGATTGCTGCCGACGGCGTAACTCGTCTGCACTTTCCCAGTAACCTGGACGATGCGACCAGCGCAGGGTGAACCAACAGCCATGGAAGCTTTGTTGGTCTCAACTTCAAAAATATCAGCACCTGCCTCCACGAGAGCACCAGGCTCCACAAGGACGCGCACGAGAGTGGCTTCGGCAATAGACTCGCCGAGCTGGGGCATGAGGATCGGAATGGTCGGCATGAATAAAGGATGATTGAAAGAGGCTGGGCACAGAGTCAAGGCTGGGCGGTGCTTAAAGCGGGAAAACAGATGACATCTGGCTTACTCTTCAAATGTCCACACCCTCGACTCCACATCCAGCAAGGCTCTGGGACCAAGTGGCCAAGCATCGTATGAGACAAAAAGTCGCCCGCCCCGCATAAAGGCTCTCGTTTGTGTTATCGATTTTCGATTGGTGGACGCAGGATAGAACTCTGATTGCTGCCCTTTAATCGTCAAATCATCAGCCATTCTGAGGCATCGATCTTGCCTGATCCGATCTACTAAATTAGCTGAACCACAGCCCGACAAGAAGACCACCAAACAACAACTGAATATGATACAGTAGCATTTCATCACGTGTGGGCCAAAGGTAGCAGTATCGTAACAAATAAATCTATACCATAACGCGGCGAAGAGAGTGAATATCGGCAATTCATAGCTCAGTCTCTGTCGTCCATGTGCTCCATGCGCCGCAGTATTGGGGCACTTGGGTCAGCAATGTCGAAAGTGAATGAATAGACTGCTCGGAACTCTATCTCTCCGTTGGTGCGTTCCAAAGTCATCGCCGAAGTGCCAGACGAGAACATGATAAGATTCCTAGCGGGCCACCCTTGAAAGTCGGTGTGCCAGCGGGATCGAAACTCTTTGAATTTCGGGACAATTGTCTTAATGAGCGCACCGATCTCAGGAAACTCTACTTTCACGAACCGCTCAGGCTCGGCATAGCTCCCAACCAAAGCAAAGACCAACAAGTGAGAGTAATGGCGTTCGGATGCACAGATGGCGACAGCACTCTCAGACCAATCGGCGTGGATGTGATTGCGAAGCGGTTGAAGGTCGCTGTTAACATCCGCAGGGAAGTCAACTGCAGCCAGAACCTTGCCTGATCTCCGATGGCGAATCCAGACTTTCGGAACAGAATCTTCCTTCATCTCTAGCTTCTCATAGTCCGGCTGGTCTTTATCTGTAGAGAGAACTATCTCGAAGTGGCACTCAGGTGTGGGCGACGCCGCCACAACAACTGGCTCAGCCAATCCTGCGCTACTCAGAGCCACCAACAAGGCAATCAAGAAAGAGAAATAGCGCTTCATGGGTTCGGTTTAATATCATGATTTTGACGATAGCTAGCGAGAAGCATAGATAATACTAACGATGCCATACGACCTACTGCCAAATTTGCTTTTCTTTTTGAACGACTTTCTCATAGCAACCCGCCAGCTTTAACATCCAGATACTTATTCGCCAGTGCCACGGCTAAATTTTGAGCGGTCTCATCGACGGTGAAAATGCGGTGGGCACGCAGCTGATCCAAGACCTGCTGGCGCTGCTGGAGGTAATTGCTGAGGGCTCCATAGGTCAGGGCGTCATTGAGAGTGCTGATGGGCTGGCTGGTGCGGGCTTCCATTTCCGCTTCCTTCAAAGTGGCCACCAGCACGACATGGCGCTTCTGCATGACCCGCACGGCTTTGATCAGGTCGGCGGAGTCCTCCGTCCGTAGATTGGTCAGCAGGATGACGAGTGATCGACGCTTTTGGCAGGCCATGACCCGCTCTGCGGCTTCCCCAAAATCGCTCGGCTGGGTGGTGGTCTCGTAGTCGTAGAGGTGATTGAGGATCTTCGGCATGGCTGGCGGTCCTTTGACCGGCTTGAGCCAGCGCTGCACTCCCCCAAAACCGACGACCCCCACTTCATCACTCTGCCTGAGCGCGATGTAAGAGATCAAGAGCATGGCATTCAGGCAATGATCAAACTGACTGAGCTCACCATCCATGGCGCGCATGCGACGCCCGCAGTCTGGCACCAGCAGGACGCTTTGATTCTTCTGTTCCTCGTAATCGCGACTGATGAGATTTTGCCTGCGTGAGGTGGCTTTCCAATCCACACGCGCCAGGACATCGCCATCCTGATACTCACGCAGCTGATGGAAATCCAACGTGGCACCATTCCGACGGCGTTTGACGATGCCCATCTGCTCCTCACGATTGGCCGTGGCTAGGAGGGCAAAGCGCAGCACAGGCTCGTAATTCGGATACACATGCGTCACCGTGGGCAGGCCCACACGGCAGAGCTGCCGCCACAAGCCGAGCCGGGAATCGACCAGTAAATGCATGGGCTCAAAGCGATGCAGTCCACGCTTGGTAAAATGCAGATCATAGGCCAGATCCAGCACCTCTCCGGCTGGCAGCGGACCAGACCAGGGCAGGCCTTCACTTTCAGCCTCCAAAGGTAGCCCATCATGCAGGAGGATGCGGAGGTCACGACGCAGGCGATGTTTGACCAAGAGTCGGACAGTCGAGCGAATCCCCAGCGCAAAGCGTCCGGGTGTTTCCCGGCTGGCGTCAAAATCACCAGATCGTGGCAGTGTCCATGCATCCCAAAGGGCGAGCAACAAGAGCAGACCCGAAGCGCCTATCCAGAGCCTTTCCAAGCCAGGCAAAAAGGCACCAAGCAGCGCCAGCACGGTCAAAAGACCGAGCAGTTTGAGAAGGCTCTGAGTCGGGCGCATGGGCAGAGGCTTACTGACGTGGGGCTTCGACGCTGCGGATGACGGATTCTAAAACCTGATCGACCGACTGACCGCTGATGGAAACCTCAGGCGCGAGGGTGATGCGATGACGCAGCACCGGTAAGGCAGCACGTTTCACATCTGCTGGAGTGATGTAATGACGGCCATCCAGCAGCGCGTAAGCTTTGGCCACACGCACCAGACTGATGGCTCCACGAGTGCCTGCTCCGAGAGCGATGGCACCGTTTGAGCGGGTCGCGCGAGTCAGATTCACCGCGTAATTGACGACACTTTCCACGGCCTGCACGCCAGCGGCTTCCTGCTGAGCTTGCAGGATATCATCGGTGCTACAGATCCGCTGCACACTGGCAGCATTCAAACCACGACCGCCAGCGATGGAAGACGCTGCTTTGACAATCCAAACTTCTTGTTCGGCCTGTGGGTAGTCGATCACGACCTTGAGCAGGAAGCGGTCTAACTGCGCCTCAGGCAGTGGATAGGTGCCTTCTTGCTCGATCGGATTCTGCGTGGCAAAGGTCATAAAAGGCGCTGCCAAGGTATGGGTCTCACCATCGATGGTCACCTGGGCTTCCTGCATGACCTCCAGTAGGGCAGACTGTGTTTTTGCCGGCGCACGATTGATTTCATCCGCCAACAGCAACTGAGTGAAGACAGGCCCATGACGCACTCGGAAACTCTGGCTGCCGAGATCATAAAGCGTGTGCCCCGTCACATCCGACGGCATTAAATCTGGGGTGAATTGAATGCGTCGGAAGCTGGCACCAAAGGTCTGCGCGAGGGCCAAGACGAGATGCGTTTTGCCGAGTCCTGGCTTGCCTTCCAGCAGCACATGGCCACCGGCAAGCAGTGCCGCCTGCACTTGATAGAGGACCTCATCCTGACCGACAAAGACCTGCGCCACAGCGTCTCGAATGGACTTCATGATCTGCGCCGAACGCGGCATCGGCGGAGCCATGACCGGCTCATACGAGGGCGGTGCATAACTCGCAGGACCGACATAACTCAGCTCTGGTGGCGGCGGCGGAGCTGGCAGGATGGGTGGCATGGATTCTGAGTTCATAGGGATTGACGGAGGGTTTGGAGATCTTTGAGCAGGGCGACGAGCTGAAACGGGGCGGGCTTGGCTGGCGGCATGAGCGCTGATTGGATGCGTTCGATGGGCAATCCACTGACTTCCGCCAGTCTCGGTAGCAGCAGATCATCCCCTGCCCCATGCAACTGCGGAAAGCGCATCAGGGCTCTGGCGCGCACTTGATGCGCGGAATCAAACAGCAGCACATCATCGCGCTTCAGGCGATGGAAGAAATGCCCCAGGGCACCGATGTGATCGACAAAATGTTTGGTCTCATGCAGCGCCACCTGACGCATCGGCCCGAAGCGTGGCACATGACACCAGAGCCAAAAAATAAGCAGCGCGATTAAAGTCAGAATGACCATCCAGGCATGATCCCAAAGCAGGCTCATGAAGCTTTTCTCCATCCCGCTAATGAACCAGACATCCGAAGCATCCTCGCCCATCAATGCGATGAACCAGCTAGCATGATCGTGGTCGCCGAGGTAACGATTGCGGAAAGGACGTGCGTGATTCATCAGAGTGATGCGGCCCAGACCGTGGCGCAGACCGAGAATCAAAGCCTTGTCCTTAGCGCCGGCCAAGAACTCTGATTTGCCTAGATCGCGCTCCAGTTTGAAGGAAACAAAGTCCGGCAACTCCACTGCATAAGTCCTGCCATCCCAGGACAGTTGGGTGATCGCCGTGGTCACATCCGCAGCATCGCGAATGCGCGGCTTTTTCACCTCCGGTTGAGAACGATCAGGCTTCTGGGTGATGACCTCGACCTCGGGTTTTGGCTCGACTCCAGATGTGGCTTTTTCGTCCGCCTTGGGATCAACAGCCTTCTTTTTGTCAGCTGGCTTTTTCTTTTTTCCCTTCTGAGTGAATTCATTCAGCATCTCCGTGCGGCGATCTGTGATGGTCACGTTTAACTCTTTGAGCATGGCATCCGGACGCTCATCGTTGCCAAAGTAGCCATAACCCGTCATGGACGAAAATCGGCCCCAATCATTGTATGGCGTGCATCCTGCCATGACATAGATGACATGACCTCCGCCCTGGACCCAGTCCAGCACTTCTTTAGCCCGCAGACTGGTGATCCCATTCTCCGCAGAAAGCAGCATGACCCCTGATTCATCTACTGGCAGTCGATCCAGCATGGGGCGGCGCTCGGGCTGAAAGCCATATTCCTCGAGCAATTGATGAGCCGCCAGGAAGCACTCCGTCCGTGCCTTTCCCTTGTAACCGGTCTTTCGTTCGACGTCCTCCCATTTGCCATTGCAGCTGACGATGAAAAGCAGGGGCAAGATCACCCACACGGACTGGGTCACAGATGCAGCCGACGACTTGACGTCAAAGGGCCAGGCGGCACTGAGCTGATCAAACTCACTTTGGCTTGCCTCCTGTCCGGCATAGGCCGCACGCACCCAAACTCGGGTCAGTTGAGTCAAATAGTCCGTCTCTTGTCCATGTGGCTTGGCACGGAGCAGATGATCCAGACAATCGTCTTCGGTATCGCTGCTGCGGATGGGCAGACGATGCTGTTCGACTAAACGTGAGAGTGCCCCTCGATACAGCAGGCTCAGAGCAAGCCGGAAATCACCGGCCAACCAAGCCGAACGTGAGGCACTGACGACATCCGCAGGCAGACTTTCCCGAGTAATGTCCATGCCCATGATGACACGAGGACCTGGCCGATCGGGAAGATTCACCTTTCCAGCTCGGAATCCGTGACTCAATAGATGCCGATTTACCACGATCAGGTAAATCACAAAGGCGATAAGAGCGGCGACGATCACCCAGAAGAGACCATTCATCAATAGGGCCATGGGGGGAGAACTCGATGATTCATCCTCATCACCATCATCGTCCGAATGGTCTGGAACGAATTCCTTTTGGGTGCGGCTGTGGACCTTAAAGTCTGGGTGCTGAAGAATCTTTTGGGCCGACACTTTAACTGGATCAGGTTCAACCTTCTTCTCCACAGCGGGTGTAGGTGTAGGAGAAGGAGATACGGACTTGGCCAGGGTCGAGGCGGACAAACAAAAGAATAACAGCAGCACCATGAAAGGCTGCAAGCGGGTAGCTATTTTACGGAAGGTCAATTCCACATCCCAACCTTCCAGGTGCGTGCGGGAATTTAAATACAACCCAAAGCCTGCGCCGACAAAGAAGGGCTCGATCGCCGTGACGGCGAAGAGATACACCAGGTTCAAATACCAGGTGTAAGCCATCTGGATTTCTTTAGGAAAATCAGCTCCATCGATGAGGTCCATCAGGCTTGGCATATCCGTCGCAGGCGCCAGATCGCTGGTCAAAATCCAAAGCCCGATGAAGACCACGATCTCTAGTTTGTAAAAAACCCAGGTCACCATCGCCCCCGAGCTGCCACCATCGGTCGCCAAAGCTTTGACCCGCTGCCAGGCAGCCTTACCACGCTGCCCTTCCAGCATGAGCACAGGCAACGTGAAACTGCGCATGAAAGACAGACGCCGCAGGATCAGCGCCGAAAAAAGAAAGCGGCTCCAGAGACGCGGCCATTGCTTCCATGTTTCAACAAAACCAGGTCGCACGCCAAAGGCCGCGCGGCTCATGAAATGCAGCGGCAAGCGATCATAGAGCGGCTTGAGCCACCAAACGACCAGACCAAAAACGCTGGGCCAATCATGCAAGCAGAGCCCCAGGACCAACCAGACAGGAAGCACCGTCGAGGCCCAAAGGGCGATAATGCGACCATAATCTCGGCGCACCAGTGCGCAGCCAAGATCCACGGCCTCCCAGGGCTGACGCGGACGCAAGACGACAGTCAGGTCCTCAAGCTTCATGACGCTCCCTTCCGCAGAAAACTAGGTAACAAATCGTCGCAGCCCACATGCAGGCACCAAAGGTATATTTGATCCAGGGTTCCATCGGCGTGGCAGACCAGAAGCCCTCGAGAATCGCGGCAAAAGCAGTCATCAAAGCCGCGCCGGTGATGAGGGTCATGGCTTTTCTACCGCCAAGAACCAGAGCGGTCTTCCGATCATAAGACCCCGGTTTGACCAGGCTCAATCCCAAACGCATGCCCGCAGTGCCACTGATGACAATGCCCAGCAATTCAGGCGCTCCATGACCCACGACAAAGCAATAAAACGTCTGGGGATTGCAGGCGTGATTCACATAAGCCGTGGCTGCGCCAATGTGTGCCCCATTAAAAAGCAGGATCACCAGACTGCCGACCCCGCCCAGCAAACCACCGGCAAAAGTGCGCAGATTGATGCTGACATTGTTCCAAATGTAGAAGGCAAACATGCCGAAGTCTGAACCATACTCCTCACGCATGAACTCCCGTGGATTGGTGCCCTCTCCATACATGCCTTCCATGCTCATCATGCCCTCAGTGCCGAGCATGCTCATGGTCCACTGTGGATCAAACGGTGTGATGATGACAAAGGCCAAAAACGGCAACCAAAAGACCACACTGCAAAACCAAAACAGACGTGACTCTGCCCGCACTGCACGAGGAAAATCCTGCATCATCATCTGCCACAGCCGCTCCCAGCCACCAGAGGATCGGCGCTCCAATACTCGGAAACCAGAAATGGCCAGCGCATTCAAGCGCTCGACCAAGACACGGCCAAACATGCGGTGCTGCGCCAGACTCAGATCATGACAGATCTGCCGAAAAAGTGTGGGCAGTTCATCGACATTGGGCACGGGCTTCCCCTTCTCCACCTGCTCGATCATGCCCTCCAGGCGCTGCCAGGTGGGGCTGTGATCGTTCTCAAATTGCTTCGGAGTCATGCTCAGGAATCAAGCGCTACCGCCCCCGACCGCCTCCCCCGGCTTGCAACCAGAGCGCCATGCGCACCGTGTCCAATAAACCGCCCATGCCACGACGCTTCGTCAGGGGTTCTAAAACATCACTCAGCTCCATTTTGCGAGCATCCGACCAGCGGGGTGAACGCTCTAAAAACTGCAGCATCGCCGCCTGCTCTTCACGGTTGAGCGGCAAGGGCGGCGGCAGGGGATCCGCATTGACCTTCATCGCCGCCTTCTCGTGCTGGGGTTTATCCACATAGACCACCACCGTATCAGCCACCAGATCACCCAGCCTTTGAAAACGACTCGTGCACAGGCAGCAGGTCAGGCCAAAAAGATAGGCCCCAGGCATGAAATCGACCACACGCAGAATGTTGCGAATCATCGACTGCGGCAACCGCACGGGCCCACCACTGACACTCACCACCTTCAGCCCCATGTGCCGCTGGCCTGGAGTCGCGGCCTTCCCGGACATTTCGAAGAACACGTTATAAAACCAGTTTAATAGAAACATGGCCAGCAAGAGCAGTCCCTGCCCCACCTGCTCGCCAATCAGCAAGTCACTGAGAAGATTGATCGCCAAGCTCACGATGAAAATGACCGCCACAAAAATCAGCACATCAATCAGCCAAGCCACACTACGTGCAGCAGGCCCCGCGACGCGCAGATGAATCTGCACCCCATCAGCGAGTTCTACAGATTCTAAAGTGTCGGCAAGCGCAGTAGGCATGAAAAGAAGGCAATCAGATCAGGAAATGAAGCGCCCGCGATTCATTTTGACAATCGACAACTGCATCGGTTACGATTGTTTTTCTGACCCAACGCTGAATCAAACCTAAAAAAATCCACTCCATGGAAAGCAATCCCTACTCATCTCCCGCCGCCAATCTTTTTGGCAGCACCAGTGGCACCTCCGTGGAGTCCGTCTCCGCGGGCGTCATCAATCAACTCAAACGCACCAAACCCTGGGTAAGGTTCTTTGGAGTCATGATGTGGATTGGCGTTGCCTTCATGTTGCTTGCTGCGGTTGCCATGATCCTTGGAGGCGCAGCGATGGGCACGGCAATGCAAAAAACCAATCCTGGAATGCCTGCCGGATTCATGGCCGGCATGGGCGCTCTTTATATTTTAATTTCTGTCCTCTACATCTATCCAGCCATCAAGATTTGGAAATACGGCACCTCCATCGGCAAACTCGTCCAATCTGGCAGCAATAGTGACCTCGAGGAAGCCTTAAACCAACAACGCGGCTTTTGGAAGTTTGTCGGCATTACGATGATTGTGGTCATCGTTGTGTACATCGTCGCCATCGTCGTCATGGTCGGAGTCGCCGTGACGGCCGCAGCTGCAGGCGGATTTCCGAAATAGCCTGAGCCATCGCTCCATCTCCCCCTCTCCACCCCATCCGGGCTGCGGAGGGGGTGTTTCTTTTCGCAGGTGAACACTAACCGCGAATTTGACTCACAGGCGATTCCCTCCTATCCGAAGGTTCAAGTAACGTTTCTTCACACGCCCACGTCTTATGTCCACTCCTGCCCACAATTACACCGAAGACAGCATCAAGTCCCTCGACTGGCGCGAGCACATCCGGCTCCGCCCCGGAATGTACATCGGTAAACTCGGAGACGGCGCACAACCTGAGGACGGCATTTACGTCTTGCTGAAGGAAGTCATCGACAACTGCATCGACGAGCACGTCATGGGTTTCGGCAAGCTGATCGAGGTCGAAATCACCGAAGCTCAACAAGTCACCGTCCGCGATTATGGACGTGGCGTTCCGCTCGGGAAGCTGCTCGAATGCTCCGCTCAGATCAATACCGGGGCCAAGTACGATAGCGAAGTCTTCAAGCGTTCCGTTGGTTTGAACGGCGTCGGCATCAAGGCCGTGAATGCGCTCAGCACCTTTTTTGAAATTCAGGCCTACCGTGAGAAACAGACGCGCTCCATCGAGTTCAGCCAAGGTTTGGTGACATACGACATGGGTAAACCCAAGCCCTGCGAGGAGGCTGACGGCACACGCATTTGCTTCAGGCCAGACCCAGAAAGCTTCAGTGCCGACCTGCATTACAAGTTAGATTACGTGCGTGAAATGCTGCGTTTTTACGCCTGGCTCAATCCAGGACTGGTCCTCAAACTCAATGGCGAGACCTTTAAGTCCAAAGATGGCCTGCGCGACCTGATCGCCGCAAAGATTGCGGAGCAGCCACTGTATCCCGT
The DNA here is from genome assembly GCA_027489965.1 of Verrucomicrobiaceae bacterium. GTDB lineage: Bacteria > Verrucomicrobiota > Verrucomicrobiia > Verrucomicrobiales > Verrucomicrobiaceae > Prosthecobacter. The sequence continues at coordinate 5,208 of JAIXZA010000092.1, read as the reverse complement.
CATTCACATCGACGGCACCGACGTCGAGGTGGCCTTCACCCACGGCACGGGTTATGGCGAAGAATTCTACACCTTCGTCAATGGCCAGCACACCACTCAGGGTGGCACGCACATGGCTGCTTTCCGCGAGGCCATCGTCCAGGAGTGCCGCGATTTCTTTAAAAAACAGTTCGAGCCAAGCGACGTCCGCACCGGCATCATCGCCGCCGTTTCCGTCAAGGTCCAAGAGCCCATCTTCGAGAGCCAAACGAAGACCAAGCTAGGCTCTACACAAATGGAGCCCAAAGGGCGAAACCTGCGCTCCCACATCATCAACACGGTGGTGAAGGAACTGGACAACTACCTGCATAAGAACGCTGAGATCGCTAAATCGCTCCAGGAGAAAATCCTCTCCAACGAAAAAGAGCGTAAAGAGATCAGTGGCATCCAGAAAGCAGCCCGTGAATCCGCCCGCAAAGCCAAGGTTCATAACAAAAAGCTGCGTGACTGCCGCATCCACTTTGATTCCAAAGATAAGCAACGTGAAGAAAGCACCCTGTTCATCACCGAAGGTGACAGCGCCTCTGGCAGCATCACGAAGAGCCGAGACGTGAATACTCAAGGTGTCTTTTCCCTGCGTGGAAAACCTCTCAACTGCTTTGGTCTCAGCCGGAAGATCGTTTATGAAAACGAGGAGTTTTACCTCCTGGCCAACGCGCTTCAGATTGATGAAAATATCGAGGAACTGCGCTACAACAAAATCGTCCTAGCGACTGATGCCGATGTGGACGGCATGCACATCCGTCTCCTGATCATGACCTATTTCCTGCAGTTCTTTCCGGAGATCGTTCGCGCAGGCCACCTCTACATTCTCCAGACGCCACTCTTCCGAGTGCGCAATAAGAAAGAAACCTTCTACTGCTACAGCGACGAAGACCGTCAGCGCGCCATGCACAAGTGTGGCAAGAACGCCGAGATCACCCGCTTTAAAGGTCTGGGTGAAATCTCACCGGATGAGTTTAAGCACTTCATCGGACCCAAAATGCGCCTGATCCGCATCGAGATGCCCCTTCAGCACAGCAGCGATGAAGAACACAACAAGCATCACAGCAGCATCAAGGAAATTTTGACTCGTTACATGGGCAAAAACACCCCTGATCGCCAAATGTTCATCGTGGACAATCTGCGCATCGAAAAAGAACTCGACTTCACCGAAGAAGACAAAGCCTTAGCCGCAGCCGCTTAATTTAACTCAACCTTCACGCCCCGAAATCATGATCCGCTCACTCACAGTCCTCATCACCCTCCTAGCGGTCTCTTCAGTGAGTGCGCAAGACAACAGCAAAGCCGTCACCTCGACTGTTCTGTCCCCCACCGTGAAGCCTTGGGATCAGCGCTACGTGGATCTGGAGGCAGGCTATCTCTGGAAGGTCGGCGGCAGCACCACTCAGGATTACGGCATGCTTCCCGTGATGCTCACCTACCGCGGCCCACGCGTCATCGGTTACGACTTTGCTGGCGGCTCCAAGCTGATCGTGCGCAATCGACTTTCCCTCCTGGCTCAATGGGTGGAAACGGGTCCTGAGAATCATTACTTCGGACTCATGGGCGCACCGAGCATCGAGTGGTGGAATGCCGCAGGCACTTGGTCCCTCTTTGGCGGCATTGGCGGCGGCATTGGCCTGATTGACTCCCAAGGCGTGACCGGTGGTCAGGGGCGGGACCTGACTCTCAATTGGTTCGGCACCCTCGGCGTGGCCCATGCCATCAATGACCATCTTCAAATCCGTGTCGGTGCCATGTTCCAGCATCTTTCCAATGGCGGCGCCACGGATCCAAACCCTGGCGTCAATTCACTCGGGTTCACGACTGGCATGTCCTGGGCATTCTAACTCCTTTCTATGTTTAGCATTGTCGAAGCCATCCGTGAGCGCGCCAAGCCAGAAGCCATCGCTCTGGTACAAAAAGAACGCAGCCTTAGCTATCAGGAACTATTTCTGCGCAGTGACGCGATTGCTGGAACGCTGAAATCGGTCCTTCACCTTGGCCAAGGCCGGACGGATCGACTCCGCATCGGCGTGCATTTCCCGAGTTGCCTCGACTACGTGCCACTCGCGCTGGCCACCCTTTCCGCAGGTGGCTGCTTCGTACCGATCCCAGATGAACTCGCCGATGAAGAGCGTCACGAGCTGCTCAAGCGCACCTCACTAGATGCCATTCTCGTGATCGAATCCGCCGCAGCCTGGGTTCCAGCCGAAGCGCTGAAAGTGGGCAGCTTCGAGCTCAATGGCCAGAATGTTTTCATCTTTCGACTGCCTGAATCCGAGACCGCCTTTCCGCGCGGCGAATTTGAAGCGTTGAACCCCGCCTTCATCCGCTTCAGCTCGGGCACTACGGGTAAATCCAAAGGTGTGCTTCTTTCGCATTCCTCCCTGCTAGAGCGCATCACCGCCGCTAATGCTGGACTGCAAATCGGACCTGGCGACCGCGTCCTCTGGGTGCTGCCCATGGCCCATCACTTTGCCGTTTCCATCGTGCTCTACCTTTATCACGGAGCCACCACGATCATCGAGGAAACCCACCTCGGCGAAGATCTGCTGCGTGCAGGATCGGAGCAAAAGGCCACCGTCATGTATGGCAGCCCTGTGCATTACCGCCAGCTCGTGGAGGCGCCCGATGTCGCGCAATGGACGACACTTCGCCTAGCCGTCGCCACCGCCGCAGCGCTGGATGCAGCCACGGCACAGAAATTTCAAGCCCGCTTTGGCCGTGATCTTGTTCAGGGACTGGGCATCATCGAGCTCGGCCTGCCCATCATGAATCTTGCAGGTGCGCAGGAAGCTCCCGAAGCTCTGGGTCTCCCCCTTCCCGCTTACCAATCCCTTTTGAAAGATGAAAGCGGTCATGAGCCCGCCACTGGCGAGCCCGGCGAGATCTGCCTCAAAGGCCCCGGCATGTGTGATGCCTACCTTGATCCCTGGTTGCCACGCAACGCCATTGTCGATAGCGAAGGCTGGTTTGCCACGGGAGACCTCGGCAAACGCGACAGTGCAGGTCGAATCTTCATCTGTGGACGGAAGAAAACCCTGATCAATGTCGGCGGCATGAAAGTCTTCCCAGAGGAGGTCGAAGCCGTGCTCGATTCCCATCCGAAAATTCAGCGCGCCATCGTCGAAGCCCGACTTCATCCGCTTTACGGTGAGGTTCCCGTCGCACGCTACATTCCTAGCGCCGAAGGTGCCCCGACCACCATGGAGATTCGCAATCACTGCCGAACCCGACTCGCCGGCTACAAGATCCCTCTCATTTTCAGTGTCGTCACCGAGCTTCCCCTCACTGCCAGTGGCAAATTAAAGCGCTTGTGAATTTCAGAGATGGCTAGGCACGCTTGGCATTATCGAAAACGGTGATGCAAGCCTTGGCTGCAGAGGAGCAAAGGATGAAGAGATTCTGACTGGCTCCATGAACGTGTAAGGAAAAATTTCCTACCACGCATTTTCTCACCTTCATCTGCTGAAGGTAATCTTCCTTCCACAATCGACCGCTACTAAAGTATTCCACTCCAAGCCAGCTTGCGCGCACGAGCTAAAAAGGGGCTGGAATAGGACCATGGTCCAATAGCCGAATGATTCAATCGGGTGCCTAATTATGGTATTCATGAAAAGTCGATTCCAAGTCATCAAACCAACGCGATTTGCAGTGCAGATGCATCCATCTCTTTGGTTAGTCCGAGGATGCGACTTTCGAGAACTTCGCGGGGATTTTCAATCTCTGGGGGGTCGGCTCAATCATGTCATCAGTGAAAAAAGCAGCACAAATCAAAACCCCTATGAAACTCCCAGACGCCCCTACCGACCACGCTCCCCAGATCAGCGGCCAACGCAAGCCAACCGATCATCTATGCAGTGCTAAAGAAGCCGCAGAAATCCTGCGTGCACCGTTGCCGACCATTTATTACCTCACCAAGAACAACAAGCTGCCAGCCATCCGCATCGGCGGCAGGTGGCGCTTTCGCCGCAGCGACCTCAAGGCCATGGTGAATTCTCCTTCAATGTTCAGCAAAAGAGAGCGTCAGGGAGCATGTACCTTATCGGATAATCGAGACCTTGCCAAAAGCATTGCCAGAGCCATTTCCAATGCCCAGGCTTCACAAACGACATCAGGAACTCAGCCGCTTACCGTCTGCGTGGTCATCGTTTCACCGACCTCCAACGGTGGCTTTGAAGTCCTACCTCTAGATCGCGTAGAACCCATGCTCAATGAACCGTTAACACAGGCAGCTTAATCCCAATGCCGTTAAGTTACATTCAGTGTATTTTTCATTTTTGGGGTCAATTAACTGCGGATGCAGCCGACATTCGCCATCGCAGTCAGCACCAAGGTGCAACCTTTCGATCAGATTAGCCGCATCTCTGCTTTGTTAGGATGGGACAGAGACTTTCCTTAACGGCATGCAGGTTAGCCTGATCTGAATGGAGAATCACTTCTGCGCAATACTTCCCTTGATCACGCCGCCTGAAAGATTAAGGCATGGTGTCATGAAACTTTCCAAGAAAGCCGAATATGCAATGCGCGCCCTGCTAGCGATGGCACGATCTCCAGACATCCCTACTTTTGCGATCCAAGACATCGCAGCAAGCGAGCGTATTCCCCTGAAGTTTTTAGAGCAGATTCTACTCACTTTAAAAAACGGCGGACTGCTAAAAAGCAAGCGAGGCGTTGGCGGCGGCTACCAATTTCACAAATCGGCCGCGCGCGTTACCTTGGGTGAGATCATCACCCTCATAGATGGCCCCTTCATGCCGATTCCCTGCGCCGGCGGTGACACCACGTCATGTGAATGCGGCATCGCTGGCGGTTGCGGTCTTGGTCAGACTTTCGGGCTCCTACGAGAGCAAATGAATGCCTGGCTCAACACCACAACGCTCACCCATGTGCTTGAGAGGGAAAGAACTGAAACGGTGAGTTTTGAGATTTGAACCCACTTCCAATTTGCCTCAATCCATAAAAACGACATCGTTCCTGCTACCCATGACTCACAACGTATATTTCTGGCTGAAAAAAAACATGACCGCCGACCAAGTGGCCTTCTTTGAATCCGAACTCAAAGAATTGCTCACCCTGGACTACATCTCCCACGGCAGCATTGGCAAGCCTGCGCAGACGGAAGATCGCCCAGGCACGGATCGTAGCTTCAGTTACACCTCCTCGCTGCACTTCAAGACCATG
>JAIXZA010000042.1 GCA_027489965.1 Verrucomicrobiaceae bacterium | reverse complement strand
TTGACCCCGCGCCCGCCTTCCCCGGCCTGATAGACCACACCGCCGCGCAGAACCTTGCGCCCGAAGTAGTCGATGCCGCGAGCGATCGACATCGCCATGTCGATGGCGAGGAAGGATTTGCCGGACTGGCTCGCGCCCGCCATCATCGAGCGCTCCGCCCGCGTCAGCACGCCCTTGATCAGCCACTCGTGCTCCGGCCCCGGTGCGTCCAGATCGGCCCATGTCACCGCGTTGAACCGTGACCGGAATTTCGGCGGCTCCCAATCCGGGCACCGCGCGATCAGGCCGAACAACGTCTCCGCATCACCGCCCGCCTCGATCCAATCCGCGACATCGTACTTCGCGGGGCAGCGCGGATCGAAGGCGGCGAAGTCGAGGATGCGGACCCGGCGCGCGATGCCGTAGAGGCTGGCTGAAACCTCCTGCCCGCGCTTGCGGCCCGGCTCATCGTTGTCGATGGCGACTACCACATCCGCGTTGCGGAACACCTCGGCGTGGTCCGTGCTCCAATTCGCCGCGCCGCCCGAGTTTGACGAGGCCGTAATGCCGAGGCGCGCCAACGCCTCCACTTTCTTTTCGCCTTCACAGTTTCCGGAAATGCCGACGTAGCCGTTTCGCCGCACCACAAGAAACCCGGTAGAAACCGTGCAGCAAAATACCTCACCCTCATAAGTTACTCGGCTCGGCTTCTTTGATATCTGCTTCCACGCCTTCTCCGAGTAGTTGACAACGTAGTTTCGGCTTCCCCTACGTGCATCCTCGCGTACGTTTGACCAGCGCCCTGACACGACGCACATTGCGGAAACAATCTCTGCATTCTGCTTTACTGACGTAAAGAAGCGGCTGCTTCCGGTTGTTTTGTCACCGTCCCAATGCTTTAGCTCATCAAGAAAAGCCTCGCGGGTGGCCAAGTCCCAATCCAGCACCGACCACGACAACGTTTTGTCCAGACAACCTCCGACCGCCCGCGCAACCGCGTCGCGTTGGGCAAAAAAACAGGTCCAACCCGGCGTTGATGTAAACTCTTTCTCCCGGAACGCGACCCCACAATCACTGAGAAGCTGTCTCAGTCTTTGCTTTTTGCGCTCCTTCTTGAGGTTCCAAAGGACCTGAGTGCCAATTTTTGGTGATGACCCGTCGCAAACCCATGACGCCAAAAGACGAGTTGAGGCTTCGTCACGTTGGCTTCCGCCGTCAAGGAAACCGGAGACTGGCAACCTGTTGTGAATGTTGACTTGCGAAGCAGGTCGAACGGCTTTTACCCACTCCCCACTGCGGGACTTTGAACAGATAGGCTGGCGATGATCCGGCGTGACCAAGTGGTCAACGTTGACGGATCGAATGGAGACCATTTCGCCGCTATATTTGAAGACTTGGCGAGCAATGGGTTCCTCAAATTGAATGCGACCGCTTTTCATGTCCCACGATGCGACCTTGGTTTCTTTCGCAGCAACAGAAAACTGATCAAACCGCATCCATCCGTTCGGGGTCAAAACCTCCGTGTCCGGCGAGTAGCAAAGGAACACCACCTCGCCCGCAAGGATCGCCTCGCGTAGCTCGATGCAGCGATAGAGGCCGTGCGCGGTGCCGCCGAAAGTGGTGCGCTCGCGCATCCCATACTTGACCGCTCGCTCCTCGTCATAGCGCGACCAGTCATCACCCGGCCCGCGCCGCATGTAGTCGCCAGCCGTCAGGCCGTTGATCCAGACGTTCGGCTCCGCCTCATAGGGTCGGCGCTGGCTGAAATTCTTCTTGCGCTTCCCGCCTTCCAGCCACTCCCACCGCTGGACCTGATAGATCAGCGAGCCGCCGAAATCGGTGTAGTCATAGGTCGCAACGATCTGGCGCGGGGTCGTCAGGCTCGCTTGCTGCGGTGCGGCGCTCGATGGAGCAGGGTCGGGATCAAAGGGCGGCGTCGAGGCGGGGTCGTCTTGCGGGTTGCTTTCGGGCGGTGGGATGTCCTCAGGCGGCGGCGTGCTCGGCGTCGGCGCGCTCCCTGCGCGCCGCTTCGCCTCCGGCCTGCGGTCCGCGACCTGATCGGCTTGCACCAGTCCGCGCTTTTCAAGCCACTCGATAGCGTCCTTGCCGGTAAGGCCGGTCTCGCGCTCGATCAGGGCAAGCGTGCCGCCGCTGTTGATACTGCCATGCTCGCCGCTATGGTCGGTCCAAACACCACGCCGGGTGTTTACCGACCGCGCCCCGTGGTTGCCATAGCGGAGGTCGGTGCCGCGCTTGCTTGTCGGCTTCCCCCATAGAGCCTCGGCCACTGGCTCAAGCAATGCCGCAAAATCAATCCCGTCCGCCATGGCCGCGCATTCCCAACATCAATCATCATCAGCGTCGCCGGGTCAAAATCGCCCGGATTTCCTTCATGTGAGGCTTGCAGCGCTCCAAGAACCGCGCGATGGCCTCGAACTTCTCGGCGTCGCGGATAAACTCCGCGTGCGGGACAGGCCGCAGCCCGGCAACGACCAACGCCTCCTGCGAGACGCGGATGCGCCCCGCCTCGCGGCCCGCGACCTCGATCATCTCGTCCAACGTGATCGGGTTTTCGTCGTAGACGGATCGGTCAGCCATTGCGTCACGCCATGACTTTCATCTTGCCCGGCTGGAACAGGGGCGAGGCCTCAAGGCGCAAGGCAGGATCAAGCGCGCCCGCCATGTAGCGGTGGACGCTGATCGCGTCCGCCGCGTCCTCATCGGCGGGTTCGTAGCCGAGCGTGCGCATCTTGGTCATTGTCATCCGCTTGACCTGCTCGCGCGGGATGTTTCGCTTCCCGTGCCAGTACATTTTCAGGTCGCCGGTCTCGACCTCGCGGATGTCCCACACACCGAAATTGTGCGCGACCGCCTCAATCACGCTCGGCAAGCCATTGAGGCGGCGGATCGTGTCGGCGTTGATCTTCTTGAGGTGGCGCGGGTCAATCGGCGCCTCGTAGACGATAAGGCGGGGCCTGAACGCCATGAGGCGTTCCGCCAGCCACTTCATCGCCCCACCGAACACCGCCGCCGAGCTTGAGCCTTCCGGCGCGCAACGGAAGGAACCGTAGTGCAGTGGCCCGTTGATCGGCCCGCTGCACCAGCCGATGCGGGTGGCAAGGTCCAGCGCGAGAATGTCGCCGCGAAACTCGCTCATGCCCCCTCGCGCAGATCCATGTGGAGCGGCGTGATACTGCCGACCATTTGCTTTCCGAGAATGATCGGAACGCGGCCAATGATGTGGCGTACCCCGCCCTCGCGGCGCTCGGTTTCCAGCTTGACGAGATTGATCACCCCGTCCTCCGCCAGCGCGTCGCATAGATCAGCGATAGCGTCGTACTCGGACATGCCCTCTGGCACGTCGTATTCACAAGGCCACCAGACAAAACCGTTGCTGCCGGTCTGGATCATCGTTGTAACTGACAGTCGCATTGCTTTTTCACCGATCATTTTGTGTAGATCATTGGCGAACCGGTCGGTACGCTACCGGGCAGGTAGTGTTCCGCCCGGCTCTTGACACCTGTTGTTCCAGAAATTGATCGAGGTATGTCTTTCGACTTAGTTTGCAAACATCGCGCGGACGACGTTCCCATCGGCGCCGGACGCATCGGCGGTCTTGCCCTCGGCGCTCCGGGCGCGCTGAACAATCCGCTCCATCGTGCCGATCACGTCGTCAAAGAGGTCGATGTCGTCGAAAAAGCCCATCTTGTCGAAGTAGTCGATGGCGCTGCGGATGGTGGATTGACGCTTCGCAGTTTCCATCCCGGCCAGCTTGCGCGTGAAGGAAAGCGCCTGCCGGTCAAGGCCATAGCGCTCCACCGCGCTCGCGGTTGCCTTGCCAGCGTGCCCGCTATACTCCGACGCGAGTTCCTTCTGCCGGTTGATCTCGGTAATGACCCGTTTCAGGTCCACCGCACTGACGCCCTCAACCGCGTCGCCCGCGTCCAATTTCTGCTTCTTCGCCACGTTTCAGTCCTTCTGCTTTGCCAAGTAGGCGGAAACCGTCTCTGT
>JAIXZA010000020.1 GCA_027489965.1 Verrucomicrobiaceae bacterium | reverse complement strand
CTCCACGCCCATCTTCTGGGCGATATCGACGAAGAGATTGCACAGCGGCACTTTGTTCATGCCTTCACGCGGCACTTCGCGGAATTCGCCGTGCTTGTAGCCGCCGCCGGCAAGGAGAATGGGCAGGTCGGAATTCTTGTGCGAGTTGCCATCGCCCATGCCGCTGCCGAAAAGCACGGTCGTCGAGTCGAGCAGCGTGCGCTCGCCGTCGTTCATCTTGGCTAGACGGGCGACGAATTTGCCGTAGTGCTCGATCTGATACTTCTCCAGCGTGATAAGGTCCGCGATGGCTTCGGGGGCGTTGCCGTGATGCGAGAGGCCGTGCCAGTCCTTTTTGATGCCGAGATGCTGCGGCATGAAATCGCCGCCGATCTCCAGCGTGGCGATGCGCGTACTATCCGACTGCAGGGCGAGAGCGATCATCTCATACAGCAGCGGCAGATCCTCGACCGCGTTGCGATTTGCGGGCTTGTCGAAGGGCGCTTTCGGCTTCGGCTGATTCGTCCAGCGCTGACGCAGTTCCAGGCGCTTCTCCACATCACGGACGGACGTGAGGTATTCGTCGAGCTTGTCTTTGTCCTCTTTGTTCACTTGCTTCGAGAGACGGTTCGCCTCGCCTAAAACGGAATCAAGAATCGAAGCTTGAACCTGATTTTCTTCCACGCGCCGCAATTGACGTTCCTTGGAGTCGGTGACGAAAAGTTTCTCAAACAACTCCGCCGGATTTGTCACCGGCTGCACACGCACGCCTGACTTTGTCCACGCGATCTGGCATCCACCATGAATGCCGCCTTCCGAACCCACCGTCAGCGCCGGAAACCGTGTCTCAAAGCCTACCTCGTCAGCGAGATACTGGTCAATGGTCACATTGCCCTCGGGGCGATTTTGTGCCTCGGAGTTTAGCACGCCGGAGAGAAACGAATGCACCGCGAAGTGGCCGCCTTTGATGCCATGATCAAGACCGCGATAAACCGTCATCTTATCGCGAATGTCCCACAGCGGCTCGAGCAGCGTCGTCTTCTCGTAATTTCGTCCCTGAGTCGTCGGGAATAGGCTCTTCGTCTGATAGCCAAGCAGATTTCCGATCGCTACAAAGCGACAAGCACCCATGCCTGCACCTTTGGCTGCCTGGACAGAACCGCCTACGGTCTTGGCCATGAGCGAGGACATTCCCGGTAAAGCCAGGGTGGTGCCGAGAGAACTGAGGAGAAAGTGACGACGATTCATGAGGGGTGTAAACCAACGAACTTGGTGCTGTCGATGTTTCAGCAAGAAAGCAGCCATTTCTCTCCTTGAGATGAGCCATGCATATTTCGCAGGAGCGGTGCTGTTAAAAAGCCGTAACATTCGCCGAATCAGGCCAGTTTACAGGATCAGCCGATGAAACGCCTTTTACTCCTCTTCTTCTTTTGCACTCAGCTCTCTGCTTTGGCGACCCAACCGAACATCGTTGTTTTCATCTCGGACGATCACAGCCAGCTTGATTCGCAAGCCTATGGCTCCACGGAGGTCAGGACCCCCAATATGGCCAAGCTTGCCGAGGACGGACTCAAGTTCACCCACGCCTTTATCGCCTCCCCAGCCTGTGGCCCAAGTCGCACGGCATTGCTGACCGGCCTGTGGTCCGCGAGAAATGGCGCGGAGGCAAATCACAAGGGCAAAAGGCCAGAGGTTCCATCATTGCCTGTGGTGCTCCGCAATCTCGGCTATGAAATGGCGATTATTGGTAAGGTCGCGCACTCCGACTGGGCCAAGTTTTATGACTTTGATACCGTGATTGGCCCGCCTGTGGGTATCTCCGACACTGCAGAGGTAGCGAAGTTCCTCAATGAGCGCACATCAAAGAAGCCACTCTGTCTTTTTGTCGGCACACGGCATCCGCATGTGCCTTGGAGTGAAGAGAGCGCCTATGATGCAGCCAAGGTCACGATTCCGCCCACCCATGTGGACACCGCCGTTACTCGCCAAGAACGGGCTAAATATCTGACCGACATCACCAAGTCTGACACCCTTCTCGGTGAGGTTTGTGCTCTCGTTCGCGAGAAATTAACCGGTGATACTCTTTTCATCTACACCGCCGACCACGGTGGTCAGTGGCCCTTTGGTAAATGGAACCTCTACGACGCAGGCATCCGCATCCCGCTGATCATCGCCTGGCCAGGCACTCTGAAACCTGCGACCACGAGCGATGCCATGGTCTGCTGGCCTGATTTGCTTCCTACCTTCATTGAACTCGGCGGCGGAAAAGTCCCTGAAGGCATCGATGGCAAATCCTTTGCCGGAATCCTGCGCGGCACCACCACCACGCATCGTGAGCAAGTCTTCACCACTCATAGCGGCGATGGCGACTTTAATGTCTATCCTATTCGCAGCGTCCGCACCCGCGACTGGAAATACATTCGCAATCTCCACCCCGAGTTCCAGCATCACTCCCACATCTCACGCTCCACCGGCCCCAGCGGACTGATGTATTGGAAAACCTGGCTGACCGCAGCTGAAAAAGATCCTGCAGCAGCAGCCACCGTTCAGCGCTTTACCACTCGCCCAGCCGAAGAACTCTACGATCTCGCCAACGACCCCAATGAACTCCACAACCTTGCCGCTGATCCCAAACAAGCCGAGCGACTTTCCACCATGCGCGGCGATCTTGACACCTGGATGCAGCAGCAAGGCGACACCCAAACCGTCTTTGGCAAGCCACTCCTGCAAGGTGACCCCGTCACGCTGATCGACAAAGATGCGGCAAAGAAAACCAAAGCCAAAAAGAAGAAATCGTGATGAACTGCCTCCTTATCCTCACTGTGCTTCTCTCCGTCCTCTGGAGTTCATCCAGTGCAGGCGAATCCAAGCCGAATTTTCTTATCATCATCGCCGATGACCTCTGCTGGCGCGATCTCGGTTACGAAGGCAGTCCCGATGTCAAAACGCCGAATCTCGATAAGCTGCGTAGCGAGTCCATGCATTTGAAAGGCATGTTCAATCCTGCAACGAGTTGTTCACCCACAAGACATTCGCTCTACACCGGTCTTTATCCCATCCGCAGCGGTGCTTATCCGAATCACACTCGCGTCTATGATGGCACCAAGAGCCTATTCACTCACTTGAATACGGCAGGCTATCGTGTGGCTTTGCAGAACAAAACTCACGTCGGCCCGCCTGCCTCGTTTCCGTTTGAGCACATGGATGGTGCCGATGATCTCACGGTAACCACTGCCTTCGTCACACGCGATGCTGTACAGCCTTGGTTCATGGTCTTTGCCTCCAACGATCCCCACAGCCCCTGGACCCGAGGACCCAAGTATGACCCCGCCAAGATCACCGTGCCGCCATATCTTCATGACAATGCCATCACGCGTGACGCACTTGCCAAATACTTCGGCGAGATCAGCAAGCTCGACGAACAAGTCGGCGCTCTGATGAAGCTGCTCGCTGACACCAATCAATCAGAGAACACCGTTGTCCTATTCGTTAGCGAGCAAGGTAGCAGCTTCCCCTACGGCGGCAAATGGAGCGTTTATGACAATGGCATCCACTCGTCTGCCATTCTACGTTGGCCTGGCAAAGTGAAGCCCGGTAGCAGCACCTCCGCGCTCATGCAATACGTCGATGTAACGCCCACCTTCCTCGCCGCCGCAGGCATTGATCCCACAAAGATCGATGTCGGCTGTCCCGACGCAAGCGGTGCCACTGGCTTTGATGGTCGCAGCTTTCTCCCCGTGCTTCTTGGCGAGACGGATACCCACCGCGATCACATTTTCGCCCAGCATACCACCATCGGCACCAACGGAGCCATCGGCCCTTATCCCATGCGGGCGGTGCGCGACACTCGCTACAAACTCATTCGCAATCTCACGCCCGACCTCACCTACACCATCGGCGGCATTCACAAAGGTGAACCTCTGGATTCATGGAAGGCTGATGCAGCACAGGATTACCAGCTCGCTGAACGTGTGAAATGGCTCTTTAATCGCCCTGTCGAAGAACTCTACGATCTCCAAGCCGACCCCTACGAGTTCAAAAACCTCGCCGCTGATCCCGCCTTGGTTGAGATCAAAGCCAAGCTTCAAAAAGAACTCGACGCCTGGATCATCCAACAAGGCGATCAAGGCCTGGAGACAGAAAAACTCGCCAACACCCGCCAAGGCAAAAGCGACGAAAGCGAGCCCAAAGCGCCGAAGAAAGGCAAAGGAAAGAGCAAGAAGAAGGTCGAGTAGCCGAGCCTAAGATAAAACGAGCGAAAATCGGACAAAGGTGAAATTCCACGTGTGAACAAATGCTTTGCCTTGGCTTCGTTTTTTCGAAAAAGATGAATTTAAATGAATAGGTCTGGCTCTGGAGCGTCAGAGATAGCCACTATGAAAAATTCGTTTCGCGCTTTGGGTTGTGCCGTCATCTGCGGATTGTCTCTGTCTTCCTGTGTAGTCGACCCTTATGGGATGCCTGTCGCGGGTGGTTTCTCATCGGGCCCAGTTTATGGGAACTCAGGTTTTTATGACTCTGGGTTTTATGATCCTGGTTATTGTGCCCCGACACCTGTTTTTGCTCCTCCAGTAAGCACCTTTGGGATCTTTGGCGGTGGTTTTGGCGGTGGTTTTGGCGGTGGTGGTTTTGGGAATGGCTTTGGAAATGGTTGCAACACCTCTTTCGGTGGCAATTCGCACCATCATACCATTTCTCACGGTCGTCCGGTTTCCTCTAGTCGTGCTTATGCCTCTCAGGTGGTGAGACCATCGACTTTCCGAGGCAGCAATATCATGAGCAGCCCACCTTCGATTCCGAATCTGCCGGCCCCACGCACACTTTCTCGTCCGACGTTCCCTTCGGCCCCCGCCGCACCGAGCCGCTCGTTCAGCGCTCCAAGTCGCTCTTTTGAGGCACCTTCAATGCCAAGGCCAAGTGGACGATCTGATTTCCGTTCTGGCCCGGGAGTTGTTTCTGCCCCTAGTTCCTTTTCTGGAGGTGCAAGCAGCTTTGCAGCAGCGCTTCCTTCGGATCGTCGTCGTGAGCGTTGAGAAGAAAAGTGGATTTAGATGCACTAGCAATTCTTTGGGCGACGTTTTGAACATGCGTGTCTAGTCTTGACTCAGACACTCCCCCCATTGACCTTTCCTTCCGCATGTCTGAACCCGTCGCCTCTACAACCGCCGTCCCTGATAAGGAAACCATTGCCAAATCCGCAGCCTGGGTCCAACCCCTGCGGACTGAAATCGCCCGAGTCTTGATTGGCCAAACTGAGCTCGTAGATCGTCTTCTCGTGGCTCTTTTGACAAATGGCCACGTCCTCCTCGAAGGCGTTCCTGGTTTGGCTAAGACGCTTGCAGTCAGGACTCTTTCCAGCGCACTTCACGCTGACTTTAAGCGCATCCAGTTCACGCCTGACCTTTTGCCGGCCGACGTTGTCGGGACTATGGTATATCATCCTAAGGAAGGCACTTTCACGCCGCGTTTGGGCCCTATCTTTGCCAATTTGGTTTTGGCGGATGAAATCAATCGTGCTCCTGCCAAGGTGCAGAGTGCTCTGTTAGAGGCCATGCAGGAGCGCCAAGTCACCATCGGTGATACAAGTTATAAGCTTCCGGACCCTTTCATGGTCTTGGCGACCCAAAACCCGATCGATCAGGAAGGAACCTACACGCTTCCAGAAGCCCAGCTGGACCGCTTCTTGTTTAAGGTGCGCGTCGTTTATCCGACTCCTTCTGAAGAGCGCCAGGTTTTGGATGCAATGGCAACAAGTGCTCCGAAATTGGATGTGAATCAAATCACTCAAGCTTCTGACATCGTGTCCAGTCGTGCGATTGTGAATAGCATCTACATGGATGAAAAGATCCGTGACTACATCGTGGCGATCATTCACGCGACTCGTCATCCTGAGCTTTATGCGCCGCATTTGAAGTTGCTCATCCGTTGTGGTGCTTCACCGCGTGGAACGATCAATCTGGCTTTGGCCTCCAAAGCATTGGCCTTCCTGGCTGGTCGTAATTTTGTGACCCCTCAGGATATCAAGGACCTAGCGCCTGATATTCTGCGTCACCGTATTCTGCTGAGCTATGAAGCAGAGGCGGAAGGTGTCACCAGTGAAGATGTGATTAAGCAACTGCTGGATAAGCTACCCGTGCCTTAATTTGATGATTTTGCTATCCTGCACACGGTTTATCCGCAGCAGTTGATCGCCATTGAAACTAAGCTTGGAACGCCCCTCGTATGCCAGAAACATTCACTGAAACCGATGACGAACGTCTCACACGTATCCTGAAACGTGTCCGCAAGATCGAGCTGATCACGCGTGGCATGGTGAAGGAGACTCTGGGTGGCGCTTATCATTCCAGGTTCAAAGGCCAGGGGATCGAGTTCGACGACTTCCGTGAGTATCAGCCAGGGGACGATGTGCGTTTCCTGGATTGGAATGTCACGGCTCGTATGAATGAACCCTTTGTCCGCAAATACATTGAGGAGCGTGAACTCACGGTCATGCTTGTAGTGGATGTCAGCGGCTCAGGTGACTACGGCAGTCAGGAGGATAGTAAACGTGAGCGTGCCGCAGAGGTTGCTGCCGTTTTTGCCTTCAGCGCTGTGCAGAATCAGGATAAAGTCGGACTCATCCTCGTCTCTGATCAGGTCGAGCAATACCTGCCTGCAAAAAAAGGCGGATCCCATGCCCTCCGCTGCCTGCGTGATATATTAAACATCCAGCCAAAGCAGCGTAAAACTAATCTAGCTCCCGCATTAGATTTGGCCATGGAGCGCATTGCTCATCGGGCCTTGGTCGTCGTGGTGTCGGACTTTTTGACTCAAAATGATGCGTGGGAACATAGCCTGCGTTCTTTGGCCTCAAAGCATGATGTTGTGGCAGTTCATATCTCCGATCCGCGTGAGTGGGAGCTTCCGAATGCAGGGCGTGTCTGTCTAGAAGATCCTGAAACAGGCGAGCAATACGTTGTGAACACCTCTCATCCAGCAGTTCGTATGCAGTACGCTCAGCGGATCAGTGAGCGTCAGGATGTGCTGACACGGATGCTCAGAAAAAATGCAGTGGAGAAAATCGATGTCCGCACCGACCACGATTATGTGCCTGCTTTGAAATCTTATTTCCGTGCCCGCCGAAGGAGGAAACGTTAATGAGTCTATTTGTCTTTTTCTTTGCTCAAGCTCAGCAGCCTCAGGGGCCGCCTTTGCAGCCTCTACCGCATCCTGAATTGCCCGATCCTACACTCGTGCTGCCAGGGCCTGATTGGTGGTTTTACATTCTTGCGGCGCTGTTAGTCATTGCTCTGCTTGGTTTGGTCGTCTGGTTGTTATTTCGTCCGGCTAAAGTATTGCCTCCACCTCTACCTAAACCTTGGAGTACGGCCATGAATAGGCTTCGTGATATCCTGACTCAAGTCTCCTTGAAAACTCCCTCGCAGACAGCGGCGGACGTTTCTGAGACCCTGCGCCAATACTTTCTGCAACGTTACAAAATCCCAGCACCGTCTCGGACCTCGCAGGAGTTGTTTCAGCGTCAGGGGATTCCGGCCACTTCATTGCGGCTGCAGAAGTATGAATCACTCGCGGATCTCTGGGATCAGCTCGCCTTTGCACCGGTTCCAGCGAATCATGACGAAGCCGCAAAATTGGTGAAACAGGCTATCGTAAACCTCGAGGAGGACCGTTCATGAACATTCCTTTTTTCAGAGATCACATCCTTGCGCAGCCTTATTGGCTTCTGCTTCTTTTGATTTTGCCTTTGATGATTTGGTTGCGTGGAAAGCGGGGGAAGGCACCGACGATTAGCTTCTCCACAGCCTTCATCCTCCGCGATCTGGGTACACCAGCCAAATCCAATGCCGGCGGCTTCATGATCGGAATGGTGCTGCTGAGTCTGGCCGCCGCCATCGTTGCCTTGGCGCGGCCACAGAAAGTCATCTCTCATGATGAAGACAATACCGAAGGCATCGCTATTTGTCTGACGGTTGACGTGTCGCTCTCCATGTTGATTGAGGACTTCTACATTGGTGGTTCACCTGTGAATCGTATCACTGCTGCTAAACGAGTGATGCGTGATTTCATTCGTGGTCGCAACAATGACCGCATCGGCATTGTGGCTTTTGCGGGTGCTCCTTATCAGCCATGCCCTCTGACGCTTCAGCGCGAGTGGTTGGAGGCTAACCTGGATCGTGTGCAAACGGGCGTCATGGAGGACGGTACAGCCATTGGTTCAGGGCTGGCTGCGGCCTCTCGCCGCTTGGATAAAGAAACGGTTCCCAGCAAAGTGATTATCCTGCTCACGGATGGTGCCAATAATAGTGGTAAGCTGAGTCCGCAGGATTCTGCTAAACTTGCAGCCACGCTTGGACAGAAGATTTATACCATTGCCATTGGTACACTCGGTGTTCACATGATCCCACTTCCAAATGGCCGCGTCATTACCAGCGGGCGCCAGGAGTTTGATGAAGGCACCCTTCAAGAAGTGGCCAGGATCGGCAACGGCAGCTTTTACATGGCGCAAGATTTGAGCGCTCTTGAAGAAATCTTTGAAACGATCGACAAGCTCGAAAAGAAAGAGATCAAGCGCCGCAGTATCACCGAGACGGAGGAACTCTTTTTCTATCCTCTTTCTTTGGCCGCCCTCCTGTTGGCTCTGGCTTTATTGCTGCGCTTTACGCTGCTCACTTCTTCACCCATGGCGGTAGCGACCTGAGGTCTTTAGCTTTTACGACTCACTCATGACTTTCCTAGCCCCCAAAATTCTCTACTTCCTTTTAACGCTGCCCTTCTTGGTCGCGTTGAAAACGTGGGCTGATTGGCGTGGTCAAAAAGTTTTGAAACAGTTCACTTCGCCCAGATTGCGCGGTGATTTGGTCATGGGAGCTTCTGTTTGGCGCTCATGGATCATCTTTTCTCTGCAAGTGGTCGCGCTTGCCCTCTTTATCTTCGCTTTGGCTAGGCCGATCTGGGGTGAGGATAAAATCGTGCAACAGGAATATGGGAGAAATGTGATTATCGCGATAGATACCTCCCGTTCCATGTTAGGAAATGACATCGTGCCTGACCGCATCACAAGGGCAAAGCTGGCGGCTCAGGATGTGTTGGCTTCTCTGAAAACAGATCGCGTCGGTCTTATTGCCTTCGCTGGGAATGCCTATCTTCAGGCACCTTTAACCACCGACCATGATGCTGTGATCGAGGCGATTCAATCTTTGGATTTCACAGCCGTGCCCAAAGGCGGAAGTGAGATCGGGCGGGCTTTGAAGCTTGCCATGGAAACCTTTGAAAAAAGCCCAGCAAAAAACCACGGTTTGATTCTTTTTAGCGATGGTGGTGCACCTGACATGCAGATCACCGAATACACAAAGCAGGCGGCGCAAAAAAACATCCTAGTCTTAACGGTAGGTGTCGGTACGGAGTCGGGCTCGCTCATTCCAGATCCCGATCCAGATCATGCTGGAGAGTATGTGCGTGATCAGGAGGGCAATGTCGTGAAGACCAAGCTCGAACCCAAAGTGCTCCAAGAAATCGCTGCGGCCACGCGTGGTCGCTATTTGAAACTGGGTTCACAACCATTGGCCGAGTCAGTGGTGAAACAACTCCTGTCGGCATTGCAGGCTCAAAGCAATGCGGCCAAAGAATTGGTGAAACCGATTGAGCGTTTTTATTGGCCGTTGTCTATAGGCATACTGCTTCTTATGATTGCTTGGTTCATCCGTCCTTCATCCTCCAGAATCAAAATGAACTCGAACTCCACTACAAGCTGGGGGCAGCCCATTCTGCCCATCCTTTTGGCTTTGTGTTTCTTGAACTCAGCTCAGGGAGCCAGCAAGTCCACCATGGAAAAAGCTCATTCAGCTTATGAGCATGGCGACTTCAAACAAGCGACTGAACTCTATGACGAATCGGTGAAAAGCTCATGGAATCCAGAGCGACGCCAGCAGCTGGCTTTTGGACTCGGCACCGCTGCCTACAAGAACAAGGATTATGATCGCGCGATTAGCGGTTTCGGTCAGGCACTGGAGTCGGACGATGTCCAGGAGCAATCCAAAGCTCATCGTGGCTTAGCACATAGCCTCTATGATCTGGGAGATCGTTCTTTGGCCAAACAGCCGAAGTTCTCACTAAAAGCTTGGCGCGAATGTGTGAAGCACTTTGACGACTCGCTGAAGATCGACCCTGAAAACAAAGAAGTGAAGGAGAATCGCGACTTCGTCAAAAAGCGTCTCGAAGAGCTGCAGCAGCAGATGGACGAAAAAGAAGGCAAGGACGGCAAAAAAGGCGACAAGGGTAAAAAAGGCAAGAAGGGCGAAAAAGGCCAAAAAGGTGAGAAGGGCGAAGGTGAAGAAGGCGAGAATGGTGAGCAAGACGGTGAAGGAGATGGCGAGGACGAAGAGAAGTCCCGCAAAGAAAGCCTTGGCAAACAAGAGGAAAAAGAAGGTCAAGAAGGCGAAGGCGGAGACAAAGAGAAGGAAAAAGAAGGCCAACTCCAAGCCGGCAAAGAAGGTGAAGAGGAAAGCAAAGAAGCCCGTGAACGTCGTGAAGCCAAGGAAGCTGAAATGGCCGAAAATCAGGAAAATGAGGCGACAGGCTTCAGTCGAAATGAAGCCCGCGCTTTCCTGAGAACCTATGCGGATGATCAGAAGAAAGCCATGCTCCTACGTCCACGAGATGCTCCCGTGAATGGCAAGGACTGGTAAGGCAAATGAACATAAATTTCCGAACGAATCATGAACGTGTTAAGTGATCAGTCTTCAGTTTTGGATGTGCTCCAAGGGCGCATCAAGTCTCGGCCCTTGGTGGTTGCTGTCAGGGTTTCGACGCTGAGATCATTGGCTGCCTGGGCTTGTCTCGTCCTTGTCAGTCTGACTAGCCAACTTCATGCAGCCACTGTCCGTGCCTATGTGCAGCCTGAAACGGCTAGGCCGAATCAAGTGATCAATTATGTTATCACCGTTCAGGACGGTCAGGTGCAGAGTCTGCCTAATTTACGTTTTCCTCTTCAAATTGGCCAAACCTCAGGTGTCTCGACTTCTCAGCAGGTGAGTATCGTCAATGGTCGTCAGTCCGTGTCTCTCCAACTTTCCTGGGGCATCACAGCCACTGAACCGGGTGATTTTGTCATCCCGACACAGACCATTATTGTGGATGGGCAGCCTGTCACAACGAACGAGGTGAAATTGACTGTAGGGCAGGGAGATACACCGTTGGCAAATGGCCAAGGTGGCGAGGATAAGAATGCTCCGATCTTGCAGATCGAACTCTCCAAAAAGGAGATCTATCAAGGTGAGGTAATGCCCGTGACTTGTAGCCTTTATGTGCCGAGGCAAACACAGCTGCGTCGGCTAGGATTGATTGAAATCGAAAAAAGTGATTTTGCTATCGCACGCTTTCCACAGACCAATGAACAAACCAGCACCATCATTGATGGGCAGAGTTATTATGTGCTGAGTTTCCGCAGCACCCTTTCCTCTTTGCGCACAGGCGATCTCAAGGTGGGGCCCGCCAATCTTGAGATGTTGATTGAAGTTCCTATGGAAGGTCAACCGCGTCAGATCTTGCCACCAGGATTTCCACAGGGCTTCTTTGGGACTGCCAGCGAGCCTAGAAAAATAGAGGTCAAAAGCCAGCAGGTTACTCTGCGTGTTTTACCTCTCCCAACAGAAGGCAAACCGGCAAACTTCAGTGGTGCTGTGGGTGATTTCCAAATGACGGCTACGGCGAGTCCGACAGAACTCACTGTAGGTGATCCTGTTTCGGTGGAAATCGCGGTTAGCGGGGCAGGGAACTTTGATGCGCTCAATACGCCTAGTCTAGTTTCAACCGGCGGTTGGAAATTGTATCCCGCCAAGCGCTACAACATCGAAGGTCAGATCGATCAAAATCAAACACCAACGCTCGAACGTCGAGTCGGTTACTCCCAGGTTATGGTGCCAGAAGCAGTGCACAGTGAAGTGCCTCCTTTTGAGTTAACATTTTTTAGTTCGACCGATAAAAAGTATGTCACTTTGCGGACCGCCCCGATCCCGGTGAATATGAAACCTGCCCCAGCAGTCGCTGCGGCTGAAGCTTCGACCGGTGGGAGCTCTACCGTTGTGGCTGAGGTTGCGCCTCTGGTCACCGATCCGCAGGCTAACATCACCGATATTTTGATCCGGACTAAAGGTGTCTCAAATTGGGTGACACCTACTTACAGCACCCTGATGCAGAGCAAAGCTTTTTGGTCGGTTCAAACTGTGCCTGTGCTCCTTTTCGTCCTAGCTTGCGGGATCGCATTAGTCAGGAGACGCCAGGATCTTGCCAAGGCAAGCCGGTCAGGCGAATTGTTGTCTGCTTGGAAGGAGATAGAATCACCCGATGTTAGTGATCAGGATTTCCTTCGTCGTTCAGCTCAATTCATTCAGACCTTGAAGCCTGGTGTCTCAGCTGCGGATGCAGATTTGAAGGGAATCTTGGATCGCTATGCTTTGACCAATTTTACCGCGTCTAAACCTGATCCAATCACGGCTGAAGAAAAAACTTCCATGCTCAGGACTTTGAACTCTTTGATGCAGCAATCCATGAAGAAGCTGAGTTTGCTCATGCTGGCGCTCTGCTGTCTCAGCATGGTTAATGCACAAACGCCTGGTGCTCCAGAGGCTTCCGCTGACGAGGTTTATAAGAATGCGGTGGCTGAACTGGAAAAAGGTAATTTCACCAAGGCTCAGTATCTGGCGGAATCGCTGACGAAAAAGACGCCTCCTCAGTTGAGCGCAGAAGTCTTTCAGATCATCGGTCATGCGCGTTATCGTCAGAAAGATCTGGGACGTGCGGCACTCTGGTATCAGCGGGCACAGCTATTGGATGGACGTAATCCCGAACTGCGTCAGAACTTGAGGCATCTTTTTGATCTAACTCGTTTTGTTAGTTTTAATGAAGCCTCACCCCTGGCTGGAATCAGCTTTATGTTGAGCTTAAATCAGTGGCTGCTTTTGGCGGCTCTTGGCTTTTGGATGCATTGTTTGCCACTAGCTTGGCGTATTCTAAGTGGGCGCAGTCAGGCTTGGCCATTCGTCCTTTCCGCCATGGGGCTTGTCATTCTTTTGCCAGCTTCAGCCTTGGCTGCACTACGCCCTGCGAGTGAAACTCGGGTGAAGGACATCAGCATTGTGAATCAACCCGACATCAGTGCCTACACCGCAGCGACGGTCACCAGTGGTAGCGTGATTTCACTGCCTCCTGGTAGTCAGGTGCGTGTTCTCGAAAAGCGAGGCTCCTGGATATTTGTTGAGATTCCCAATGTGCCAGAAAATCTGCGTGGCTGGGTGGAATCAGGTGCGCTTACACCTCTTTGGATTTGGGACGAAAAGCTGGTGCCTTGAATTCTTGTTCACGTCTTTGCATTTCCAGCGTTGATTTCCTAATGTCAGTCTTAGAAAGGGGTGGCAGCGTAATTGCGTTAACCACTTCTCCCATTTTTTCAAACCTCCCCAACCAACCATGACACCCGAAGAAGCTAAAGCTCAGCTAGATCATCAGATCCGTGAAATCATCCAATGGCATTTCTCACCCGAGACAGGATGCCCTTTCTGGCTTGATTGGGCCAAGAAGAACTTTGACCCTCGCGGTGTCGTCAATAATTACGAAGACATCATTGCCAAGTTCCCTCATTTTCAGGACGAATGGCTCAGAGATCTTCAGCCAGAGGTTTGGGTGCCTGAGGCTTTTAAAGGTAAGCCTTTCAGCGTCTTTGAAACTGGTGGCACTACTGGCATGCCGAAGCAGCGCGTGGGCTGGAATGACTTCCGTGTCGATTATGAGGAGTTCAGCCATAAACTCGATGACAAGCATTTCCCACCGGGCGAATCCTGGATCATGGTCGGCCCTACCGGACCGCGTCGTCTTCGTCTAGCTGTTGAGCATTTGGCCAATTATCGCGGCAGTTCCTGCTACTTTATCGATCTCGATCCCCGCTTCGTGAAGAAAGTCATTTCGAATAAACAGTTCGAAGTTGCTCGTGCCTACATGGACCATGTCGTCGATCAGGCTGTGACCCTGCTGAAGAATCGTAAAATCTCTGCGATTTTCACCACTCCGAAGCTTCTGGAAGCTCTGGCTGAAAAGGTGGACCTCTACGGCGTGGGTATTCGTGGTTGCTTCGTCGGTGGCACTACGATGACTCCTCAGTATGTGCGATTCATTGTCGAAGAAGTGCTGGAAGGCCGCATCGGCTTCTATCCGACCTATGGCAATACGCTCATGGGTTTGGCTGCCAGCGTGCCGCTGACGCCTGAAGATAACTTCTCTATTTCCTATTATGCGCCTCAGCCGCGTGCCGTGCTTCGCGTTGTCGATCCAAACAATACGGACAACACCGTGGAGTACGATGCCTGGGGACGTGTAGAATTGACCACTCTGACCAAGGAGTTCTTCATGCCACGCTTCCTGGAGCGTGATGAAGCCATGCGCCGCAGACCGCGCGCTCCTTATGCCTGGGATGGCGTGGCCGATGTTCGGCCTTTTGGAGCAATGGAAAAGACTATCGTTGAAGGTGTTTACTGAGTTTTTGAGTTTCAGTATTCTGTAAGTTTAGCGGCGACTCTCATGGGTCGCCGCTTTTTTGTGATTCTGAATATTATTTTGAATTGTGAAAAAGTCTGATTCGGCTGGCGTTAGTGTGTCATGAATCACATGAACCGCTTTGTTTTCATTTCTTTTTTAGGACTCTCTAGTTCTGTTCATGCAGCTTTGGAGCCACAGGCTGCTGCACGTCAGATCGATTCTATTTTGGAATCAGATTGGAAGAAGCACAACATCAAGGGTAATCCTGAAGCGGATGACAACATCTTCGTTCGTCGTATCTACCTCGACGTCATTGGTCGCATCCCGACGACAAGGGAGACCGAGGAGTTTCTCGCTTCAAAAGAGTCTGACAAGCGCCAGAAGCTAATCGATAAGCTCTTGGCTTCTGAAGGTTATGCTCAGCATTTCTTCAACTACTGGGCGGACGTTCTGCGCGCGCAGTCCAATGGTAATCAGGCCGGCACCATCACTGGCGCTGCCTACACGAACTTCCTGAAACAAAGCCTGCGGGACAACAAGCCCTACGATCAACTGGTGCGCGAAATGGTCGCGGCTCAGGGGAAAGCCTGGGAAACCGGTGCCATTGGCTATTACATGAGAGATCGTGGTATGCCTTTGGACAATATGGCAAACACTGTGCGTGTCTTTTTGGGAACTCGTGTGGAATGTGCTCAATGCCACAATCACCCTTTTGATAAGTGGACCCAGATGCAGTTTTATAAGATGGCCGCCTTCACGTATGGCGTTGAAACACAGGACTACAATGGCGGCACCATGGGTGGAGTGCGCGATCTTTTAAAAGAGCAGGAAGAGACCATCAAAGCTTCTTTTAAAGAGCCTCAGCGTCCGAAGTTTGTAAAAGGCATGGACAAGCAGACCTATGCCAAACTGGATGAAAAATACCGTGCCGAATACAAAGAGGTGCAGAAAAGGCGTGATGAGGCCCGTCAGAAGATCCGCAAAGAGCAACGCAATTACCAGGAGTCCATGCGGGATATCAGTGACACGATGCGTTATACCAGCGTCAGTAGTCGTGATCGCAAAGTCACCCTACCGCACGATTATCAATACCCAGATGCCAAGCCTAAGTCAGCCGTCTCTCCTGGAACCATGATGGGCCATGAATGCATTACTCAACCTGGTGAGACACCTCTGCAGGCCTATGCACGATGGATGACCGGCAAAGACAACCCACGCTTCACCACCGTGATTGTGAATCGTCTTTGGAAGAAAGCCTTTGGCCTCGCCTTGATCGAGCCGCTGGACGAACTCATGGACGGCACGGTTCCAATGAATCCAGAGATGCAGAAGCATCTGGAAAAACTCATCGTCGAAATGAATTACGACATGAAAGGATTCCTGCGTGTGCTTTTCAACACGAGTGCATATCAGCGCCAAGTGACCCGTGAGGATGTGGCTCCTGGTGTGGTGTATCATTTCACCGGTCCGTTACTGCGCCGCATGAGTGCCGAACAGATGTGGGATTCATTTGTCACCCTGATCAATCCAAGCCCAGATATGATCAATGTTACCGCCCGTGAACAGATGGATCAACGCGTTCAACAGGCCCGGAAGATCGCCGATGGTGTGGACTCGCTGACGCCCGAAGAGGCTCTGCGTGGCGTAAAACTTGCAGCGGCCATTTACGATAAAAATCGTGAGCGCACCGATGCTAAGCAAAAGCAATTCCTAGCGGCTCGCATGGCCCAAAAGGAGATGCAGGAGAAAGCAGAAGCCTTAAAGGGAGATGATCGCAAAGCTGCCGATCTCAAGCTGGTCGAGTTGAAGAAGAAAGTGGATCAGATTCGCAGTGAAGTGAATGCCATTCAGAATGAAGGCCGTCGTGTCTCCACCAATGAAATCATCGTCCCAGGTGAAAAGAAGCTTTATGAAAAGGTGACCGGCAAGCCCTTCCAAAACGTGACCATGAAAACCAATGCCTCAGGTGGTGATGCCGCCCCCTCCATGATGGCTGGCGAAAGCATGACCATGATGGCCTACGGAATTAAAGCTGAGAAAGTCATCATCCCTGGCTATGACCGTAAGGAGTCCACGCCAGAAGAGAAAAAGGCAGAATCAGAACAGCGGGAGGCCGCCTATAAGGAAGAAGCGCAATTCTTTGGCATCCCCGAGAAGGAGTGGAGATACTACTTCAAATCACGTGCTGAACAGTCCCGTAATTGGTTGCGCTCAGCTGAAGTCGAAAGCCCCGCACCACGTGGTCATTACCTCCGTGAATTTGGTCAAAGCGATCGTGAAACCATTGAAAACGCCAATAATGAAGCCAGCGTGCCTCAGGCTCTTGCCTTGATGAATGGACAGCTTCTTCCACAGATTCTCAGCAAATACAGTCAACTCATGTTGACCCTCAGCAAGGCCCCTTATCCAGATGACAAGGTCGATGCAGCCTACCTTTCGCTGCTCTCTCGGAAACCAACAGCCAAGGAAAAAGCCACATGGCTCAAAGCTCAAGAAAACGGGCTCACGACCTATGAGGATCTCATCTTTTCTCTCTTGAACACCCAACAATTTATTTTTGTTCAGTAAGCCGTTCTCATTTTATCAAAGTCCATCAACACAGCTCAAATCATGAAACAAGAACTCACCTCCAAACTCCTCCGCACCGGTGAAATTAGCCGTCGCGATTTTGCTGCTAAGACTGCTTCCTCGCTACTTGGCGTGGGCATGCTTGGCAGTTCCCTCAGCAGCAAATCCTTTGCCGCCTTTGAAGGTTCGTCTAAGTTGAAGCAGGTGCCCACGGCCAAGAATGTTATCTATCTCTACATGAGTGGTGGCCAGTCCCACATGGACACTTGGGATCCAAAAGAAGGTGCAGAAACGGCAGGTCCAACCAAGGCAATCAAAACGAGCGCCGATGGCGTACGGATTGCCGAGAACCTTCCGCTCACGGCTAAGCAGATGCATCACGGCACAGTCATTAACTCGCTCACATCCACACAAGGTGCGCATGAGCAGGGTAACTACATGATGCACACCAGCTATGAGCTGCGGGGCACGATTCGTCACCCAGCCATGGGTGCGTGGTTGAATGTCTTCCAAGGCGGTGGCAACAGCACGCTGCCAAACTTTGTTTTCATCGGAAACGATAGCCGTCATCCAGGCGCAGGCTTCTTCCCTGCGGCCCACAGTCCTTTGTATGTGAACAATCCTGAAAACGGACTCAAGAATGTCAAATCCACAGTGCCAGAGGATAAGTTTCAAGCACGCATGAGGCTTGCTGATGAGTTGGATCAGGACTTTCGCTCGACCTTTGCTCATCGCAATGTCAAGGCCTACGCTGAGATGTATGATGATGCCATCGCGATGATGAAATCGGAGGACCTGAAAGCCTTTGATCTAACCGAAGAACCTGCGGATTTACGCACTGCCTATGGCCGCGAATCCTTCGGTCAAGGCTGTCTGCTCGCTCGACGCCTCGTGGAACGCGGAGTCCGCTTTGTCGAAGTCTCCCTGGGGGGCTGGGATACCCACAATGCTAACTTTGTACGTGTGCCCGAGCTTTGTGAAATCCTGGATAAAGCCCTCGCTAGTCTCGTTTCTGATTTGCACAATCGCGGTCTGCTCAAGGACACGCTCATCGTCTTGACCTCTGAGTTTGGACGCACGCCGGACATCAATCAAAACGTCGGGCGCGACCATTATCCAAAAGCTTTCTCAGCTGTCATGTTTGGCGGCGGCGTCAAAGGCGGCTTCACTTACGGTAAGACTGATAAAGAAGGCCGCGAAGTCATTGAGGACAAAGTCAAGATTCAGGACATGAATGCCTCCATTGCCTATGCCCTGGGTCTGCCTCTTGACCAAATCATCTACAGCCCCAGCAAGCGCCCCTTCACCATCGCGGACAAAGGCCAACCGCTCACTGGCGTGTTTGCTTAGCTCTGTTTCTGTTAGTTTGTGCAGATCCTTTCTTTGGACTGCGATCCTCTTTGTTTAGAAAAGGGATCGCAGTTCATTATCGGTTTGAACGCCCAGACGAAGTGCCTTCAATGCTTCTCCTGACCGTAATAGGCTCCAGGGCCGTGCTTGCGGAGGTGATGTTTTTTAAGGATGAACTCGGGGATTGGGGCCATTCCGGGATTCAAGGCAAAGCTGCCGAGGGCCATGTGGGCGCACATTTCTAGTGCGATGCTGTTATTGACGGAATCCATGGGGCATTTTCCAAAAGTAAATGGCGCATGGTGGAGCTGCAGGATAGCAGGCATTTCAAGTGGACTTAGGCCTAGCTCACGAAGGCGCTCAACGATCGCCACGCCAGTGAAGTGTTCGTAATCTTCAGCTACTTCTTCAGGGGTTAGGACTCGGACGATAGGTATCGTGCCATGAAAATGATCGGCATGGGTGGTGCCATAGCAGGGGAGTTCTAGCCCCGCCTGGGAAAACATGGTGGCGTGCAGGCTGTGTGTGTGGGTGATGCCACCGATCTCGGGAAATTCGCGATACAGATGCAGGTGCGTTTTAGTATCTGAGGAAGGGCGCAAGGTTCCCTCGACAATCTTGCCCTCCAAATTCATGATGACGATGTCTTCAGGCGTGAGGGCTGCATAATCCACACCACTGGGCTTGATCCCCCACAGGCCGCTGGCGCGATCGATACCAGAAACGTTTCCCCAAGTCAGGCGGACGAGACCGCTAGGAACAAGGGCTTGATTGGCAGCACAGATTTGGGCTCGAAGGTCGGGTAAAAGCATCTTCTATATCAAAGATGAAAATGAATGGGGCGAAACTGAAATTGCAGATAAATCGAGAACTCTGCCCACGGGCAGCAGGTAATGAAATTCTTGGGTGGACATTTGGTCTTCAGGCGGGCAATGATTCCGCTCAACTAACTCACACCTAACTTCTCAACCCTCCCCGTTTATGGACCCTGAAATGACAATGCTAGAATGCGAAGATGCGATGGTCAAAGCCGTCGAACACGCAATGAACGAGTTTGGTGCCGTACGTACTGGCAAGGCTTCACCTGCTTTGGTTGAAGGATTGGACGTTTATGTTCATAGCTATGGATCGAACATGAAGCTTCGGCAGTTAGCGATGATCACCACGCCTGATGCGCGACTGATTCGCATTGAGCCCTTTGATTCAGCGACCTTGACCGACATTGACCGCGCGATTCGGGAATCGAGACTTGGCCTTAATGGCAGTATCGAAGGTAAGGTGATTCGGTTGCCTGTGCCCGTGCTTTCTCAGGAGCGCCGTGAGCAGATGGTGAAGCTGATCAAACAAATGGGCGAAGAAGCGAAAGTGCGTGTTCGTGGTGCTCGACGGGAGGCCATTGAAGAGCTCAAGAAGGGTGAAAAAGATGGCGATATCACCGAAGATGATCTGCATCGCCTGGAAAAAGAGGTGCAAGCTTTGACGGATAAGAAAATCGTTGAATTGGAGCAGCATATGCTCAACAAGGAAAAAGAAGTCATGACAGTTTGATCTGAGTCTTTCCTTTCTGAGGTGCTTTTGTATAAGGGCAGCTCTGATTTGGTTGAAGCTTAATTACCCCGGTTTATTCCACGAATGTCTTCCTTTTCTCCTTCAGCTTTTCTGGATCTTTCCCATACTCAGCACGGCATTCTATTTTCTCCGGATGAACCTGTTTGGTCGGCTTTGTCTAAAATTGCTTCGTATCTCGAGTTCCGACTCCAGCGTGAGGTTCGGGCTCAGGTGCCCCCAGGAGTCTTCATTGGTGAGGATGTTTTTATTGATGAAGGAACGACTTTAGAGCCTGGCGCCGTGATTCGTGGGCCGGCATGGATCGGAAAAAACTGTGTGATTAGATCTGGCTGCTACATTCGTGAAAATGTGATTGTGGGAAATGGCTGTGTGCTGGGCAATTCATGCGAGTTCAAAAATTGCGTCATTTTCGACAGCGCTGAAGTGCCGCATTACAACTATGTCGGAGACTCGATTTTAGGCTACAAAGCCCATCTTGGTGCAGGTGTCGTCCTTTCTAATGTTCGTCTGGATCGTGGCGAGGTGAAAGTGGATGATGGTAAAAAGTCCCATTCTACAGGCTTACGTAAGTTTGGTGCCGTGGTTGGCGATCTGGCTGAGATTGGATGCAATAGTGTGATCAATCCAGGTTCCCTCATCGGCTGCCGCAGCATCGTGTATCCTCTGAGCAGCTTTACAGGAGTTTTGCCTGCTGATAGCATTTTGAAAACCAAGCAGCAGCAGATGATCGTGCCTCGTCGCTAATTTTCCAGATGCCGAACTCGAGCTGAGCTTTTTGCGTGCAGGTCCACCGTCGAGTTTTCTGCTAGAAGGTTGGTCGGATCAGAGGCTGGGTTCGGACAATATTCATTGCCCCATTGAGTTCGCCTCCAGGCTCGATCGAAATCGATCTAGCTGTAACATCGCCGTTAACGGCACCGGCACCGCCGATGACGAGGGAGCCGCTTGAAAAGATGGTTCCCGTGACACGAGACTGAATGTCCACTTCTTCGGCGCGCACTTCATTGATAAAGGTGACATCAGCCCCTTTTTCGACAATGAAACGCTTGCAGTGGATGGTGCCAATGATTGTACCCACGGTGCGGAAGATGGCATCTCCGCTGGCTTCGATATTGGCTTCGATGATGCCCTGGCAGCGCAGATCTTTGCAGCGCACACTATCGGTGGAAAGGTGTCCGCGTTTACGAACGAGGACGTCCCCTCGGGTTTTGATGGCCTGAGTTGAGGGCATGTTAATCTCCACATCTTCGAGACTAACATAGGCACCGCAGCTTGGGCAGTTGGCTGAACGTGAGGAGCGGCTTACTTTGAATTTGTGTCCGCAATCAAAGCAATCAGCGTCTTTGAAATAGGCATTTCGGTACATGCCCTGATCCTTCATTTTTTGAAGGGTGCTGGCAGACATCGGTTCTGGTGCTGTCGTCGGGGGAGGGGAATTGGACTGAGGACGACGCTGTGTGACTGTCTCTTCGTCAGCAGATGTTGCTGCTGGAACGTTAGTGGTGGTCAATTGACGTAGTCTTGCCAGAGGAGACTCAGTAATTCGCTGTATGGGAGAAGCCTGCTGTTTCAGGAAGACGCCGAAACCACCTTCGGCTGCCTCTTCTGCACTGACAGGCTGAGTTAACTCAGTGGTATCTTCAGGGACAGCAGTCGTATCCGGCTGCGCACTAGGTAAGGGTCCGGCGGTAGGGCTGCTGACGCTTTGGCTAGGCTTGCTCCAGTCATCGGGGTCGATTCTACCTCCAGCCCGACTCGCGTTGGAGGCAGTTACCTGCTTTTTATGAATCGACAGGTGAACGCCGCATTTTTTACAAAAGGTAGATACAACGAGGCGCGACTCATATTGAGTCGCGCCACAAGTAGGGCATACCACTTCGATCTGGCCTTTCGGCGGTGTTGGTCGATCACTTTTCGGTGAGAAAAGGCCAAACACTCGATTTTAAGTCAGATTAAGGGTTAAATTATGGCTGTGTCTGCGGGCGTGGGGCACCACCAGCAGGTTTGCTATCAGCTTTTTTACCGACAGAAGACTGCCCCATAAAGGTTGCGCCTTCTTCGATGGAAAGGGTGCCAGCAGAGATGTCGCCACAAAGGACGGCATTGCTCTTGAGTTCGCAACGTTCAGCGACGGTGATGTTGCCTTCGACTTTACCGAAGATGATGACCGAGCGGGTCTTTACTTCACCTTTGATGAGGGCGTTCTCACCAACGGTAAGACTACCGTCAGAGATGACTTCTCCTTCGATTTTCCCATCAATGATGAGGTCGTGGGAGAATTTGATGGAGCCTTTGATTTCGACGTCGTTTGCGAGAACGTTTTTGCTTGAAGTCATGTTGAAGGAGTTTGATGCGCGTTGAGTTGGTGCAGATGGTGTCGGGGACAGAACAGGCAAGCGGTCAGCTATTGAAGCTGGCGCTGGTGTTTCTGGACGCGATTCCTTCTGCGCTTCTGTGGGTTGTCCGATGATTTGCCTGAGCATGGGCTGAAATATAGCGGGTTGCTTAGATGAGTGTCAATGTTTGGGATAATTTTTTTTCATGCGGACAAATTTTTTCTGCCATCTGTGGGGTATATGCATTTTGTGTGCCATAAATTCAATGGACCGCAATAATTTCATAGGTTGACCTTATCTTGACTCTAGCTGCGTCTGCATCAACTCTCCGCGCCCCATGTCTGACACACCTTCTGCCCCTGCCTCGCAAGATTTTATCCGTGAAATGATCGCTACCGATGTGGCCGATCAGCGCAACGATGGCTGGGTGATTACTCGGTTTCCGCCTGAACCCAATGGTTATCTCCACTTAGGCCACGCCAAAAGTATTTGCCTTAATTTCGGTCTGTCAGAGGAAAATGGCCCCAAGGCACGCTGCCATCTGCGCTTTGATGATACCAATCCGACCAAGGAAGAGGTCGAGTATGTGGATAGTATCATGGAGGATGTGAAATGGCTTGGCTTTGATTGGGGAGATCATCTTTTCTATGCCAGTGATTACTTTGAAAAGCTTTACGGCTTTGCTGTCAGCCTTATTAAAAAGGGACTGGCTTATGTGGATGACCAGACGCATGAACAAATGCGTGCTACACGTGGAACTCTGACCTCTCCTGGAACAGCCAGCCCTTATCGAGATCGCTCTGTGGAGGAAAACCTGGATCTATTTGCCAGGATGCGTGCAGGTGAGTTCAAGGAAGGTGAACGAGTGCTGCGTGCGAGGATCGACATGGCATCTCCCAATATGAACATGCGCGATCCAGCCATCTACCGCATTCTGCATGCGCATCACCATCGCACAGGGGACGCCTGGTGTATTTATCCGATGTATGACTACGCTCATCCGCTGAGTGATGCGCTAGAGTCGATCACCCACAGTCTCTGTACTTTGGAGTTTGAGCATCATCGCCCGCTCTATGAGTGGCTGATTGCCAATGTGGATGGCCTGCCTGGTCAGCCCTATCAGCGCGAGTTTGCTCGGCTTAATCTCACCTATACGTTAATGAGCAAGCGCAAGCTCCTTAAACTGGTGAAGGAAGGGCTTGTGAACGGCTGGGATGATCCACGCATGCCAACTATTAGTGGCATTCGTCGCCGTGGTTATACGCCAGAGGCGATTCGCAGTTTTTGCAAAATCATTGGTTTGACCAAATATCCGTCTCTCACTGAGTTGGGGCTTTTAGAGCATAGCGTCCGCGAGGATCTGAATAAGCATGCTCAGCGTGTTTATGCTGTTCTGCGTCCAATCAAAGTGGTGCTCAGCAATTATCCCGAAGGTCAGGTGGAGCACGTGGAACTGGTGAATAATCCTGAAAATGAGGCTGACGGTAAGCGTCTGGTGCCTCTCAGCCGTGAACTTTACATCGATGCCGATGACTTTATGGAAACTCCTTCTGTCGGCTTCCACCGTATGGTGCTTGGGGGTGAAGTCCGCTTGAAGTATGCCTTCTGCATTATTTGTCAGGAGGTCATCAAAGATGCAGATGGCAATATCACCGAGCTGCGCTGCACTTATGATGATGCCACTCGTCATGGAGCCAAGCCTGTCGGTCGTCCTAAAGTGAAGGGCACCATTCACTGGGTCAGTGCGGCGCATGCTTTAGATGTTGAGGTGCGTCTCTATGATAAATTGTTCACCGTTGAGCAACCCGATGAACAGGCCGGGGAGGAGGGCGACTTCACGCAGTTCCTCAATCAGGAATCACTACAGATCATTAGTGCTAAGATTGAGCCATCTGTTGCTACCGCAAAGCCTGGCTCTCACTTCCAGTTTGAGCGCGTGGGCTACTTCTTTACCGATCCGAAAGATAGTCAGCTCGGCAAACCAGTGTTTAATCGCACGGTGCAGCTGAAAGATGGCTTTGTGAAAAAATAAGTCTGATT
Source organism: Verrucomicrobiaceae bacterium (assembly GCA_027489965.1). GTDB lineage: Bacteria > Verrucomicrobiota > Verrucomicrobiia > Verrucomicrobiales > Verrucomicrobiaceae > Prosthecobacter. Next base: position 31,004 of record JAIXZA010000020.1, on the reverse strand, counting down.
TTAAGCCTCCTCTTTCATGACTCACATTCTTCGTGTTCAAGACGCCTCCTTCGTGCGCGGCGGCAGGCGAATCCTTGACAGCATATCATGGCAGGTTTCCAAGGGGCAGCATTGGTGCGTTTTGGGGCCGAACGGCTGTGGTAAAACTTCACTGATCAATCTGATTACGGGTTATGAACCAGCTACGGAAGGTGCGGTGCAGATCGGCGAGGAAACCTTCGGCAATAGTGACTGGCGGGAGGTGCGTAAATGTGTTGGTCTAGTGACCAATACGCTGACCACTTACATGGAGTCGAGCGAGCCTGTAGTGCACGTCATCGCCAGCGGTCGGGATGCTAAGCTGAACCTCTGGCAGCCACCTTCAGCCAAGCTGAAAAAGCAGGCTCTTGGTCTTCTGGAGGCTGCAGGATGCTTGTATTTAAAAAAATCGCTCTGGGGTGTGCTTTCACAGGGGGAAAAACAAAAAGTGCTCATTTGTCGCGCCCTCATGGCCAGCTTTGATGTGCTTATTCTCGATGAGCCCTGTGCAGGCTTAGATCCTGTCGCGCGGGAACAATTTTTGTCTTGGATGAGTGAAATCTCCACCTGGCCAGAGTCGCCCTCACTGGTCATGGTAACGCATCATGTGGAAGAGATTCTGCCCTGCATTTCTCATGTCTTTTTACTGCGAGATGGCCGTGTGCTTTTGCAAGGTGAGAAGAAAGACGTGCTAACCAGCGGCGCTCTGAGCACGGTCTATGGAGCACCAGTCAAGTTAAGCCAAAAAGCCGGACGTTACAGCCTGCAAGTTATGCCATGAATCTCATCAAAATTGCACTCCTTTCGATTAGCCTTTGCCTGATCGGCTGTGTGCATGCTCCTGCGAAATTGAAGCGGGTGATTGGTCTTGGTCTGGATAAACAGGTGCCGCTGCATAATTTATTGAGTGCCGCGTTGGCAGATTCAGAATCTGCTTCAGGTAAGCGGGCATTGGGGCATTTCATTGAACGTTGGCAGAAAGAGGTTCGCAGTGCTGAGGGGACTGTTTCAGTGCCTAAATCTGAAACGGGGGTTCATAGCTACAGGGTCGTTTTTGAGAGTTCAGAGTTTGGTGCTTATCCGCTGAGTTATTTTGATGACATCAGTTTAGCTTCCGATTTTGAGGTGCAGAAATTGAAGCATCATCAGCGAGCAGGCGTGGGTACACCCCTCACGGCTTTGCGTGAAAATAAACATCAAGCAGCTATCGAGAAGTTTTACCCGCCAGAGGCCATCACGCGTCCATTGACAGGTTTAGCTCGCCTTGGATCGATCAAGCAAGGCGTTCAGGAAGTTCGCGTATCCCTGCTTTGTCCGTTGGTAAATTCTACGGTTAGAGTGAAAGGTCAATCAAGGACCTTGGCTGCTAATTTTTCCGTCCCTTGGGCTGCGCTACTAGCAAGATCAGGGAAACTCAATCAAAGTCGCGTGTTGGACATGCTGACAGGGACCCCTAAACGTCAGCCACAGTTATATTTGATGGAACCTTATGATCCCAAGAAGGAGCCATTGATCATGATTCACGGGCTCTTATCCACTCCATTGGCCTGGGCAGAGAGTAGTAACGAAATCTGGTCCAATGAAGAGGTTCGCAAGCGCTATCAAATTTGGCATTATCTCTATAATACCTCAGCACCTGCACTTTATTCAGCACGGATTCTACGGACTCAGTTGCATGAACTACGCCAGATGCTCGATCCTGAGGGCGATGATCCAGCGATGCGAAAGACGACGCTCCTGACGCACAGCATGGGTGGTTTGGTTGGCAAGGCGCTCGCCGTGAAGCCTGGTAAGGCATTTTGGCAGGCTGCATTTAACGTTCCCCATGAGTCCTTGAAGTTATCTCAGGCTGATCGTCTTCAGCTGGAGGACGCTTTTGAGTGGCAGCCTGATCCGACAATCCATCGTATCATCTTTATCGCTGTGCCGCATCGTGGCAGCAATTATGCAGACAACACGATCGGTCGGATCGGTTCCTGGATCACACGTCCACCGAGCCAATTTCAGGCCTTTTATCAGCGCATTTCGGCATCGAATCCAGGCGTGTTTACGTCCGACTATGAAGCGCTAGGAAACGGAGAATTAGACAGTGTCAGCTCTCTTTCCCCGCATCAGCCGACCCTGCGCATTTTAGCTGAATTGCCCTTTGCGCTAGGAATTCAGGTGCACAGCATCATCGGGAATCGCGGTAAACCTGGCCCCTTAGAACTAAGCAGTGACGGCATCGTCCCCTACATCAGCAGTCATTTGGATCAGGCTGCCAGCGAGCTCATCGTCCCTGCGGGTCACGGTGCCTTTCGCCATCCTCAGTCCATAGCTGAGGTAAAGCGGTTGCTGTTACTCTGGTAGGTTCTGAGGCGGTTCTTCTTTCGACTGGAAATGCGCCGAAGTTGCGGCGATGGGAGAGGCCTTATGATTGGTTCTCGCCGCATTCTTCTAACTATTTTAGGTTTTCTCATCTCGATGAGTGGCTGGAGTGCCCCCTTGCCTCCGGTGAAAGAGGCTGTGGATCTTTCGGCTAAAGCGCGTGCTTTAGAGACTCGGCTACCCGCGCCTAAGCTGGCCCGCAAAGAAACCTTTGAACTGAGTCCACAGCGCCAGGAGCGTTTGAATCAGCGGCTGCCCCAGACGCTGCGTCGGGCTACTCAGCGTGAGCCTCTGCATTTGCTGGTGCTCGGCAATGCTGGTGTGTTCCAAATGAAACCTGAAGAAGGGAAATCTGCCTTACTGGATAGTTATCCTGGCATTTTTGCTCGTGAGTTGGCGGCTCAGTTTTTTTATACCGGCGGCGTTCATGAGGCCGGGCCAAAGGATGACTCTCTGGCTTTAAATCCAGGCATCACGCTTCGGCTTCTTGAAGGCAGCACCGGGAACATTCAGGAGGCGGCGTCAATCTTGGGCGCTACAGCGCGCCAGGCCCCTGTGAATCTAGTGCTTTTGTGTTACGGCCAGGATGAGGCGCTTGCAGGCATGTCAGCGGTGACCTTTATCAACGGTGTCAAAAAAGCGGTCGAAGCAGCGGAAGAGATTGGGGCTGAAGTGATCCTTTGTTCGCCTTGGTTGTCGATGAGTGGTAAGCCTGAAGCTTCGTTGGGTGTGTCCAGATCACTGGCCGATGCTTTATCGGAATTGGCTGAGAAGGAAGGGCTTATTTATGCCGATCTTGGAGATCTCACTCGACTCCTTGATTTGCCGCAAAATGAAAGCAAAGACGAAGGGCTGATCTTTGAGCGTTTCATGACGGCCTATCGTGGTTTTTTCTACGAATCGGCAGGGGGCAGCTTTTTACCGCGTGCCTCACTTCATCTGCGCATGGGTGCAGCGCTGATGAAAGCCATGATGGATGGTGCGTCAGTTAGCTCTTATTCACTGACTGAAGTCTCTGCTGAATGGAGTCAAAAAGGCAGCGGCTTGGAGCTTCAGGCTACGGTGGTTAACCGTAGTGATGAGCGTCTTAATCTAACACTCTTGCCACTCATCGCGGCAGGCTGGAAGCCGATATCTGCACAACCACAACTGTCTCTGCCTGCAGGCGGACGGCAGTCGATCACACTTTCTTATAAGGCTGCTGATGGCCAATCAGCGGCGATGCAGGAGGCTGAGATAAGACTGCCATTGCTGACGATTTCAGGAAGCCATGCGCGTGTTTTTGTGACGAGAGTGCCAATGAGACCGTTGTCTATCGTCTGGGGGATGGAGACGCTCTTTAATCAGGAGAAGCGCTTCAATCCGGCGTGTCAGATCGTCAATGCGAGCAAGACTGATCAGCGCGGTGAATGGGTGGCGACCTTTATGGATCAGAAACTGGAAGGGCATTATGACATTAAAGCGGGTGCTACACAGCCACTTGATCTAGGTTTTGACTTGGCTGCCCTTGATGCCTCTGTCCAAGTGGACGATTTAAAGATGACGCTGACGGGCGAAAGCTTCCGATTGGAGCAGACTCATGAGATGACTTTGACCAAGAATCTGGGACTCAAGCAATCGGTGATACTTAGGAGTGGCAAAGATGCTCCTGGCGCAGCTCATTTACGCGTTGAGGCTGACGCCAAGGCATTGACTTTCATTGTTGATCTTCAGGGGGCAGGTATGCTCCTCAGCACTGCCAGTAAATCCGCGGCTGCCTGGCAAATAGAAGTCTGTCTCGATGCCCGCAGTTACGGGAAACGCTTGGAGAGTGGCAGCACCGCACCGATCACTGTCACTGGAAGTGCTCAGGCAGGGCGTGGTCATGTGCAGGCGATCCCGCCCTGGGCCTTTGGCACTGGCTATGCGGCCAACTTTGATCCTGAACAGTTTCAGTCCGTGCTCAGTTCTCAGGGATCTGCGCATCATGAAATCAGGCTGACTGTGCCACGCAGCTATCTTTATCTACACGAATGGGCGCTCGACAATGGCAATAGCCAATTGGGCTTGAGTGTGAATGTGACGCTGAATACATCCAGCGGCTATCGTGCCTGGAGTCTGAATCCGACAAGCAAACTGGTTGGGGATGTTGAGTCACTGGCAGTTTTGGAGCTTTCTGAGAAACCAACTGACCGCTTCACCGTGGAGGTTCACGTCAAGTAAAGACGGCACGGCTCTGTTGGATAAAGCCTTCCGATAGGTTCTGGTCTGGTTCCCTATTTATTCCACGTCACCAAAGCCGGTTTGGACCAGTTCTTCCAGGTCTGCCATGGCTTCTTCAGCGTCAATCCCATCGGTGATGAGCTTGATCGTCTCACCTTTGCCTGCGGCCAGCATCATGAGTCCCATGATGCTTTTGCCATTCACAGGCTCATCATCTTTTTCCACCCAGATATCGCATTTATACTTGCTGGCGCGTTTGACGAACTGAGCAGCTGGACGGGCATGCATGCCCATCTTATTGCGGATCGTGAGGTCTTTATTGAGCGTCATGGGGAAGTGGGGCGGTTGGCTTGATTAACCTAATTGATCGTCTGCCATTTTTTTCAACAACCTTTGATCAAACTGTACGGCGCTATTGTAACCAAAAGAACGTAATTTGTGGTTCAGAGCTGCTAATTCGATCAGGCCTGCCACATCGCGGCCAGGGGCGACAGGGATATCTACTTTGGGAATCGACAGTCCCATCATGTCGATGGTCAGCTGTTCAGTGCCGACCCGCTCCAGGTTTTCAGCCTCGGCTACGTGGACAAGATTCACGACCAGATCCAATCGTTTGCTCAGGCGGACCGAGCCAACGCCAAAAAGCGCGGCCACATTCAGAATGCCGAGGCCGCGGATTTCGATCATGTCGCGTGTCATTTCTGGCGCAGTGGCGCTGATTTCACGATCTTCGATCAAGCGCAGTTTCACGGCATCATCCGCTACCAGACTGGCTCCACGCTGGAGCAGGCCAATGACGCTTTCACTCTTGCCACTACCACTGCTGCCCTGGACGAGCACGCCGATTCCCTGGACGTCCACCATGCAGCCGTGCACGGTCATGGTAGGCGCAAAGGCGGTCTCCAGCTTGATCGTGGCCGCATTGAGGAACTTCATCGTCACCATGCTGGTATGAAAAACGGAGATGCCAGCTTCATTGGCGATAGCCACCATTTCCTCCGGTAGCCGATGTCCTCGGGCCACAACGATGCAGGGAATCTCCCAGGAACAAAGTTGGCTGAAGCGTCCAGCCCGGACCTTTGGCTCCAGCCCTTCCAAAAAGGAAAGCTCTGAGTTGCCAATCGTCTGAATGCGTTTGTAAGCAAAATAAGTGAAAAAGCCCGAGAGCGCCAATCCAGGGCGATTCACCGACGGCTCCCAGATCTTCCTCGTGAAGCCGACATCCGAGCCGACAAGTCGCAGTTTCAGTGCTTTTTCATTTTTGGTGAAAAAGTCGCCGACAGTGATGAAAGATGGGCGTTTAACCTTGGTCGGCATGCTCATACCTGCATCTTAGCCAAAAGGATCCATTTTCCCAAGAGCTAAAAATAATTTTTGATCCAGCCGTCATTTGCCAAATATTCGAGATTTTTCGTTTTGCATTCCAACTATCGCTCACTGGAAAAGACAAGGGTTTTACCATCACGAGACCACATCATGCCTCGGTTGATCAATCCTATTTCGTGCGGCTCCAGCAGGGTCGGTGCAGCCGAGGCTTCGTTGAGTGGGAGATGATAGATGAAGGTGTTGAGCCAAAGGCGATTCCCCTGGGTGGGACGGATTTTGTCTTGGATGGCGAAGACGATCTTTTCGCCATCTGGGGAGACAACGGGCGGTCCCACGAGTTCATGGTGCTGGCGAGATTCCGTATAGATAAAGCGCAGCGTATCGAGACGGCCACTGACTTCGACGCTTGCGATGTGTTGGCGGCCATCTTTGAGCGCGATGAAATAAACCCGTTTGCTGTCCTTAGACCAAGTGGCACCGCCGAACTCCACGCCTACGGCGTCGCCGAGAATAAACCGTGTGGAACCAGTCTTGAAATTGTAGAAGCCTAGATTGTTCGGCTCCTGGTCTAGGCCTTTAAAAACGATGTCCTTGCCATCAGGCGACCACCGAGGGTAGGAGCCATTGCACAACCACCTCCGATCCGAACCGTCGGCGTTCATGACCCAGACGCCACCTGGCGCGTCCATGGGATTGCCGGGATTGAGCAGGAAGGTGATCTGGCGATCATCAGGCGACCAACTCGGGACGTTGCCGTAACCGAGCATGACAGACTGCCCTTTGAACGGTCCGCCTACGGCATAGACGCCGATTTTGCTTTCCATTAAATGATCCACGGCAGGCACGCAATCAAAGGCCAACAAACTACCGCGATGTGACCACTCAGGCGTTGCGGTGGAGATCATGCCGGGGGCAGCGAAGAGGAATCGTGCTTTCGCGTCCCCAGGTTTCATTGTGTAAAGCGCCCGAAAGCCCGGCTCAGTGCGGCGGTCCACGGTCTTGCTTGCTTTGAGTTGGGACTGGATGTTGTCCAGACTTCGTGACATGCGTTCAAGTACGCCCTCTTGAGCTTGGCATACGCCGAACAGACCGAAGATCAACCCCGAGGCGATGGACGAATAGTTCATGCGCGGAATGCTGACATTTCGCTCGATCTGAAGCAAGACTATTTCGCCTCACAAGATTCTAAAGCAAAACAGACACCAGAAACCGCACTGAAATAGAGGAGCAGGGATTTAGGCTAAGACAATGGTTCCTTCCTTCTTTATCACTATAAAATCTAGTCGGTTGCGATCTGGTCTTTTTGCCTTCATGTTAGACGGTTACTTTTGTTTATGCCCGTTGCTGCGCTGACATGTCCTCATTGCGAAACACCTGTAGAAATTCAGGTGACGGCAGTGACGCGCTCGCGGCCTTGTCCGGTCTGTGGAAAGTCCATCATGCTGCAGGTGGCGGGACGGGAAAGTAAGAGTAAGCGCAAGGCTTTACTAGTGGGTCCGACTTCCCCTACCGATCTAATTGAGAAGCCTGAAATTTCGTTTGAACCCCAACAGCTACCTGGGGATGCTTTTGAGCGGATGTGTGCCGATCCTGAGATTCAAGGGATGCGGCGGTTGTTTCTCGGGTCTGTTGGTACTGTGGCTGCATTGGTTGCGATTGCTTCGGTTTTGCAATGGATGGGGGTTTGGACCAGAGTGTCCAAAGATGCTCCCGCTGTTGTTGACCGCCAAGAAGAGGCTCGTTTGATTCAAGAAGCGGTTCCGCCCAGGTTAACCGTAGATGTTCCTGTGAAGGGGATCAAGGCAGTCACGGCTGTAGCTCCGGTTAAAAAACTGAGTTTTAGATCGACACAGAAAAACGACGAGTCGATGGCGCTGACCTCAGAGCCTCGTCTAGTGCTGGAGAGATTCTTGGCGGCAGGCTCGGTCGAGGATCGGATGAAGCTGGTGGCGAATGCCTCAGCTTTGAAGGAGTCTTTGCATGATTATTACGGAAAGCATCCTTCAGGGGCTATTCCTTATGATCAGATCGAGTATGGCCTGAAAAGTCAGGAGAGTTTTACAGAATTTCGGGTGGTTTTAAAAGATGGCACGAAGCGCTTCGCAGCCGTGGTCGCGACACCTGAGGGACCGATGGTGGACTGGCCGAGTTTTGTGGCTTTGGGCGATCTTGACTGGGAGCAAATGCGGCAGTCACGCCCGAAGACGCCCATTCTGATGCGTGTTTTGGCTGCGCCTGCGGTTCATTTTTCTGGGCATTTCAGCGATGCTGATGCCCTACGTTGTGTGCAGATGGTGCCAGCAGGGAATCCTTCAGCCGCGCCTGTCTATGGCTATTTGCCGCGTGGTAGTGACTTGGATCGACAGATCGATTATCTTTTACGTAGCGCTGGTGGTGAGCTGGCTGCGCTCACGGTGAAAGTGTGCTACTCTCATGAATCGACAGGTAGTGATCAGTTATGGATCACTGATCTGGTGGTGTCAGGTTGGGTGACGGCTTTGACAGCGAATCCAGGGGAAGGGGAGTGAAGGTTCTGCGGAGCCGAAAAAAATGTGAAAAACTTTTTCGTAACTGCAAGAACTCCCGACAGAAGGCGTAATCTCCCCCGCAAGATAACAATATCCGCACACAAATCGCCATGAAAATGCATCCCAATTGCCAAGGTAACCATCTCGATCTCCGTTCAGGTGTCAGCCGTCGTGACTTCCTCTACGCTGGAATGCTCGGCGGACTTGGATTGACTCTGCCAGACATGCTTCGTCTCCAGGCTTCCACGGCTATGCCGGATGTGGAGACCTTTAAGCCTATCGCAGATTCGATCATTCACATCTATCTTCCTGGTGGTATGGCCCAGCATGAGTCCTGGGACCCGAAACCTTTTGCCAGCCCCGATTATCGTGGCCCCTACACGCCGATCAAGACCTCTATTCCTGGAGAGTATGTGGGTGAGCAGTTCAAAAACATCTCCAAGATCATGAACAAGCTGACGGTCGTGCGCAGCATGACTCATGGTGAAGCCGCTCATGAGCGCGGTACACACAACATGTTTACGGGTTATCGCCCAAGCCCAGCGATCAAGTTCCCAAGCTTTGGCTCGGTGATTTCTCATGAGCAGGGCTCCCGCAATAACTTGCCGCCTTATGTGGCTGTGCCAAACATGGTCGCTCCAGATCAGGGTACGGGTTACATGAGCAGTGCTTTTGGACCTTTCGCTTTGGGCAGTGATCCTGCGGACAAGGGATTCAGCGTTCGCGATCTGCTTTCTCCGAAAGACATTGATGAGAAGCGTTTTGATCGCCGCCGCAGTCTTCTGGGCACTGTAGATGACCACTTCCGCAGCATCGAAAAAGCCGACTCCATCAACGCTATGGACAGCTTCTATCAGGCCGCCTACGGCCTTCTCAGCAGCACTCAGGCACGCGAAGCTTTCGACTTGAACAAGGAGTCTGATAAACTTCGTGACGAATACGGTCGTAACACCGCCGGTCAGCGTTTCCTCTTGGCTCGTCGTCTCGTCGAGTCTGGCGTGCGCATGGTTTCTGTGAACTATGGCGGCTGGGATCACCACAGCAATATCAAGAGCGCTTTCGATGGTCAGGCTCCGAACTTTGACCAGGCTTTTGCACGCCTCATCACCGATCTCTCAGATCGCGGGATGCTCAAAAAGACCCTCGTCATGGTCAGCTCAGAATTTGGTCGCACGCCGAAGATCAATGGCACCAATGGTCGTGACCACTGGCCACGCGTCTTCTCAGTCGCCCTTGCTGGTGGTGGCGTGAAGGAGGGCTACATCCACGGTGCTTCTGACGCCCTCGGCGGCGAGCCTGATCGTGATGCAGTGGGTCCTGAAGATCTCGCTCGCACCATGTATCGTCTCCTCGGTATCAACAGTGAAAAGCGTATCGTCGCTGACGGTGGGCGCCCGATTGATATCGTCAATGGTGGTCGCATCATGAACGAGTGGATCGCGTAATCTCAAGACTTCGTTGATTTAGAACTCAAAACGGCGTGGAGCAATTCACGCCGTTTTTTTGTATCGTTTCAGAATAATATTCACTGCTGTCTTGCGCTTCTAGGCATCCCAACGCACCATCGTTCAATGATTGAGCCAGAGCTAATTTCCTTCAACACCGACGACCATTTTATGCGGGAGGCCCTTCGTCAGGCGCGCAAGGCAGCTCGACAGGATGAGGTGCCTATCGGGGCAGTCATCGTGCATCAGGGGAATATTATCGCGAGAGCCTGGAATCAGGTAGAAACGCTGAAAGATGCTACGGCCCATGCCGAGATGCTGGCATTAACTCAGGCCGAAAGCGCGATGGAGGACTGGCGTCTCAATGAATGTGATCTCTATGTGACCAAAGAGCCCTGTCCGATGTGCGCGGGAGCTATCGTGCATTGTCGTATCCGGCGCGTGATCTTTGGCTGCCCTGATGTGAAAGGAGGCGCTGCGGGTGGCTTTTGGAATCTGCTTCAGGCACCGAATCTCAATCACAGTTGCGAGATTACCTCCGGCGTCCTTGGTGATGAGTGTGTGCATGTGCTGAAGGAGTTTTTTGCGGAGGCTCGGAAACGCAAGCAAGATGGGCTGGTTCACATCAAAGGCGCTGCAAACCTGCTGCAAAATGGAAATGCCACGATTTTTGATGGTCCCTGATGCGTTTATTGAGCGATACCATTTTCCTTAGCGCCTGCTTTTCCCAGTTTACGATCTCATGATTTTCTCACTTACATCCCGCATTATGCGCACTGTTGACCCGCTTTGCTTAGCGAAGGTCGGCTGGAACTTTGGCTTCAAGGGCGCGCGTTCTGTGTTGCTGTTTAAGAAGCGCATGGAAAAAGGGGAGTTCTTCCCGCCATTCCTTTACATCTCCATTCTCAACTCCTGCAATCTGCGCTGCCAGGGCTGCTGGGTGGACGTGGATAAGCCGCGTGAAGCCATCAAGCTTGATGAACTCAATAAGATCGTCAATGACGCGAAACGTCACGGTAACGCCTTCTTCGGGATCTTGGGCGGAGAGCCCTTCATGCATCCTGAATTGTTCGACTTTTTGGCGATGCATCCCGATTGCTATTTCCAAATTTTCACCAATGGCCAACTCATCACGGAAAAAGCAGCTCAAACCCTGCGCAAACTCGGCAATGCGACACCGCTGGTGAGTGTGGAGGGGAATAGCACTGTCAGTGATGAGCGACGTGGCAATAAAGATGTACTGAATCGCACACTTCGCGGTCTGCAAAATTGCTTGAATGCCAAGCTGCTCACGGGTGTGGCCACGAGTCTTTGTCAGACGAATATTGATGACCTCTTGAACCGTGAGTGGCTGCAAAAGCTCATTGATATGGGCGTCCATTATACATGGTATCACACTTACCGTCCGGTCGGGCCGAAGATCAACGATCAGCTGGCTTTGACGCCGGATCAGATCACGAAAGTGCGCCGTTTCGTTACCGATATGCGCGCGGAGATGCCGATTGCGATTGTGGATGCTTATTATGATCACAATGGCAAAGCGCTCTGCCCGATGGCGACTGGCATCAGTCATCATATTGGCCCTACGGGTGGGCTTGAGCCATGTCCGATCATCCAATTTGCCACGGAGAACATTCGCACAGATCGGGATATTTATGATGTCTTTACCCAGTCCGCATTCCTGAAAGATTTCCGCGAAACGGCTGCGCAGCATACGCGCGGCTGCATCGTTTTAGAGCGTCCTGATTTGGTGAAAGAGCTAGCTCTGCGACATGGTGCCAAGGATACCACTATTCGCCAGACGGCCATGGCAGAGACTGAGGCGATGAAGCCGCGCACCAGTCAGTGGCGTGCTGAGGAAGAGATCCCCGAAAAACACTGGATGTATAAGGTAGCCAAGCGCTACTTCTACCATGACTTCGGCGTATATAAGCAGCTCGATCCCAAGGCCAAATCGCCTATCCAGTAACCTCCCGTTTTTTGTTGATACCCATGCCCGATAGTCCGCCTACGCTTCTCTACTGCCGCTGCGCTTATGCCCAGGTCGTACCTAGTGGAGTTAAGAATGAAGTCCTTCAGCGTCTCTGTGATGCTGGGGTGAATTTTGAAACGGTGTCCGACCTCTGCGAGATGGCAGCCCACCGTGATCCACGCCTGGCTGCCCTTTCTCAGTGCTCGTCACTGCGCATCGCTGCCTGTTATCCGCGTGCGGTGAAGGGGCTATTTCATCAGGCGGGCTCGCCACTCTCAGCGGATGCCGCTATTTTAAATATGCGTAATCAGTCCGCAGAAGAAATCGTCGGACAGATGCTCGGCACGGTGCCCGTTTCGTCCATGGAATAATCTCAGTCATGATCACTCACATTCATCGTCCTCTCCGCGTGGTGCTTTACGAAGGCCAAGGTGCTATCCCGCTCAATGCTGAAGCCCGATCCAAAGTCATGGCTGCCCTTTTGGATAAAGGTTATGCCGTCACGCACGCTGCCACGGGGGCTCCCGCAATGCCGCATGATGACCGGAATCTCCTGCTTCTCGGCTCTTTCCCAGAGCAAAAGGCACCTGAGATCGAAGATGCGGCTGGGCAGATCAAGATCGATACACGCGACATCACTGGCCTGGCCGCCGAGGAAATTGTGTCTCTGGTGGAGAAGACGCGCGGTGACAAGCCCATGAATGAGCCTGGCAAATGGAAGCCTTGGTTCCCTGTCATCGACTATTCCCGCTGCACGAACTGCATGCAGTGTCTGAGCTTCTGCCTCTTCGACGTCTATGGCGTCAGTGAGGACAACAAGATCCAAGTGCAGAACAACGACAACTGCAAAACCAACTGTCCTGCCTGCTCCCGCGTCTGCCCTGAGGTGGCCATCATGTTCCCCAAATATCAGGCAGGGCCGATCAATGGTGACGAGATCAACGAAGCGGAGGCAGGTCGCGAAAAGATCAAAGTGGACATCTCCTCCCTGCTCGGTGGCGACATCTACTCCGCGCTCAAAGATCGCAGCGCAGCCGCGAAGAGCCGTTTTGGCAAGGAGCGTAGTCCTGACAAAGCTCTGGATGAGCGTAAAAAATGTCTCACCAAGCTTGTCGGCGATGGCTTTATCCCTGCTGATGTCTTGGCTTCTCTTCCATCTCCTGATGAGATTTTGCGAAAAGCCGAAGTGGCCAAAGCCCGCGCTGCCACAGCTCTGGCAAATATCGCAGCGTCCTAAAGTAGGCGTTTGAAAAACGCTAAACTAGGTTAAGGCGCGCTAGCACCCCAAACGATCCGGTAGAATCGTGGTGTGGTGACGCTAAATGGAGTTGGATCAGTGAACGACATGGTCGTGTTTGTCGCCCGTGTTGAAGTGGTCACAGGGGTCCAGTTGGTGAGGTTGCTGGAGCGTTCTAAGTGATAGTAGAGGCCGCGTTGGGTAGGGGTGCTCATCGTCACGCTGGTCGGTTGCATGGTCATGGAAGGCACGACTTTTTCGGCCAAAATGGTTCCAGTCCAATACTTGGCAGCAAGGTTGTAGGCGCTGATGCCTGCTTGCGAGCCAGTGATGCGCCCGTGGTAATCATCTTCAGAGACGTGGATGCCACCAAAGCGGCGCGATTGGCCAGCTTGGTCAGCGGCATCGTAATAGGTGCGCCATTGCAGATCCACGGGGACGCTAGGCCCGAGGTCGATCTGCATGGAGTTGGCGGCGAAGACGTAGTTGTGGAATCCACCCGGGAAGTCGGGACTTCCTGTGAGTTTTGTGAGGGCTTCTGCCGCAGCTCTTGAGAAGGTGCTGTGGCCGGAGGTGTATCCAGGGAAGGCGGGGGTGTTGAAGGTCTTGCGCTGGAAGGGCAGCCAGTCTTTGGCCAGCATCCATCTCACGGTGCTTTGATTCGTCGCAATACTTGGAGCTGGGAGATTATCCACATGCTCACCTGGCCATGATTTGATGGCGATCTCGTCGATGTGCCAAGCGCCGGGTTCATAGCTGCTGGTATAGACGTTCCAGACGCTTTCATGTTTACCGCCGTTCTGGATCGTATTCGCGGTGATGATTTCGCAGACATCTGTCTGAAGCGGAAGCCCCTGCGCATGGTAGGAAGGTACACCTTGGATCGTGCTTTGACCAAGGCTGGCCATGTAGCGGACCATCGTGATTGGGCGTGGTCCTGAATAGTAGCGTTTCAAAGCCCAAGCTGCGCATGCTGCATCATGAGTCGCCGCACTGAGTGAGAAGTAGGCTTTGATGTCCCATTCGAGGTTATTCACGATGGGGCCGACACCGCCGATTCTTTTCACAGTGTCAGGATCATCAGCGACTTCATTGGCGATCACCTGCCAGTGGCCAGGTGGGGTTTCTGAATTCGGCCCGTCTGCCCAATATTCAGCTAAAACGCGGGTATAGTTGCCAATCGTGACCATGTTTGCAGGGTAAGGCTGGCCTGTTGCTGGATTGATGGGATGGCCTGTGCCATTGTCGGTCCCGAGAGGGTTATTACCGACACCACTTGGGGAGATATCGATTAACGTTGAATCATTGAGCTGAGCGCTGGCTTGGAGGATGCCTAGAACACCAGCTTTATAGGCTGCATCTGTTGGGCTTGGTGCATTAGGAAGGCTGAGTTTGGATGGGCCGCCAAAGGGATCTAACCATGGCTTTGTCGGGTCAGTGCGAGAGAGACTGAAGGGAACGGTGGCAAGTGATTGCACGCCCACAAAGCCTTGGATGCCGCCTGGGGTTGGGATGCCATTTTGAGTGACGGAAACAGAAAGTGCGAGCGGTTGCCAAAAGTTTGGATTGGTGCCAGCAGGAATACCAACGCCGAGCGGCATGTTGGCACGGGAAGGGAATTCGCCGTTATTTCCGAGAACGCCCAGGCTGAGTGCAGGGTCCATATTGGGATTTTCAGCCGTGTTGTAAGGTTGGGGATAGGTGGTGTTTGTAAAGCCGTCTCCTGTGCCCCAGCTCAACACGGCATCGGCGATTCGTTTGCCGAGTTCTGCGGGAGTGGTTAAGTTGGTTCCGAGGGATTGTGCCGTTGAGACGGAATAGCCTTGGGCTGTTAATTGGGCATCAAAGGCTGCAAGAGATGTAGCTGCACCTGCACCTGTGGCAAAGCGGCTTCTTAAAACACGGTAAGCTGCATAGCTGATGGCTTCAGCGCGCGCGGCTTCGACATTGCTCGGAAGGGGACTGATCTTTTCATTCTGGAGATAGCCGACGGCGGTGCTGTCATAGGCGGCCCAGGCGTTGTACATCGCGGTGGAGGTATGGAAGATATTGCGAGCATGGGCGGGTGGATTCGGAACGTTGCGGCGGATTGCGCCGAGAAGTTGCTCGTTCCACAGACGTGCTGCAGATGGGATAGTTTCGATGATACGATAAGTGCTGCCAACGGGTGGGGTAACTTCTGTGTAGCTTCCGGTGGTGCCGAAAGAGAACTGGCTTTTGCCGACATTGACCCAGTTCGTGAAATTGGAACTGCGCTGGATGCGGTAAATGCGGCCTAGCGTTTGAGGCCAGGAGATTACCGCATTGCCATTGGATTGAATAGCGACCGAGGGCTGGATGGATTCTGTCTGAATATTGCCAGTCCAGAATTTCTCGGCTTTGGTGTAGGCTGAGATACCTGCTTGTGAGCCGATGATGCGGCCATGGTAATCATCTTCATAGGGATGGATGCCACCGTAGCGACGTGACTGGCCCGCTTGGTCCGCTGCGTCATAATACGTAGTCCATTGCAGTTCGACATTGGTGCTTGGTCCAAGGTCAATTTGCATTGAGTTAGCGGGGAAGATGCGATTGTGAAATCCGCCAGGGAAGTTGGCGCTGCCAGTGATGCGAGTGAGGGCTTCAGCAGCGGCGCGGGAGAAGGTGGAATGGCCTGAGACGTAACCAGGGAAAGCGGGCGTGTTGAAAGTCTTGCGTTGGAAGGGCAACCAATCTTTTCCAAGCATCCAGCGCACCGTGCTTTGATTCGTGGCGATGGATGGGGCAGGGGCGTTTGATGGATTTTCTCCGGGCCAGGAATAGACAGCGATTTGGCCAGTGAAATTACTTCCATCTTGATAACTGTTAGTGGCGACGTCCCAGATCTGGTAATGCTTTCCAGGAGAGGATTCCGTGCCTACACTTGCGTCGGTGATGAGTTCGACGACGCCTGTTTCCAAAGGAATACCCTCTGGGTGATAGGATTCTCCATTTGGATCGGAAGACTGGCCTTTGCTACACATGTGGCGGATGGCTGTGATCGGACGAACCCCGGAGTAGTAGCGCTTCAGAGCCCAGGCTGCACAGGCTGCATCATGAGTGGCAGCAGAGACGGCTAGATAGTTTTTGATGTCCCATTCCAGGTTATTGACGATTGGTCCCACGCCACCGATTCTTTTCACCGTATCGACATCGTCAGCGACCTCGTTCGTGATCAAATGCCAATGTCCTGGAGGTGTCTCAGAATGCGGACCATCGGCCCAGTATTCTGCTAAGACTCGTGTGAAGTCTCCTCTGGTGACTTGATTGACCGGGTACGGTTGACCTGTGACAGGATTGGTGGCGCGCCCTGTACCATTGTCGGTCCCGAGCGGGTTGTTTCCGATAGCTCCAGGTGAGATGTTAATGAGGGTGTTGTCATTCAGCACCGCTCCTTTGCGCAGCACATCCATGAAGTTGTCTTTGTAGGCAGCGTCCGTGCTGCTGGGGGCATTCGGTCTGCTGAGACGTGATGGACCACCGTATGGATCAAGCCATGGCTTAGTCGGGTCACTGCGGGTAAGGCTAAAGGGGATGGTGGCGAGTGATTGAACTCCGATAAAACCTTGGATGCCGCCAGGAATGGGAATGCCGTTTTGGGTGACGCTATTGCTCAGCGAGAGGGGTTGCCAGAAATTAGGGTCTGTGTTGGCAGGAATGCCAAAGCCCAGTGGCATATTGGATTGGAACCAAATGTTGGTCCCCAGCGCTGAAAGCGGGTAATCCATGTTCGGATTCACTGCCGAGGTGTAGGCTTGAGGGTAATCCATTTGATTGAAGCCATCCTGGGCACCCCAATTGAGTATCATCTGACCGACACGCTTACCGAGCTCTGCCGGCGTGGTGCCATTGGTGACGGCTGATTGTGCGACAGAGACGGAATAGCCGAGTTGAGTTAATTTGGCATCAAAGCTGGCTAAAGACGCCGCCGCGCCTGAACCACTTGCAAAGCGGCTGCGTAAGACGCGATAGGCTGCGTAACTGACGGCCTCGTGCCTTGCAGCTTCAATGTCTGGGGGCAGAGAAGAGATTTTTTCGTTGTAGAGGTAACCGACCGCTGTGCTGTCATAGGCAGCCCATGAATTATACATGGCCACGGCGGTGTGGTGCAGATTACGTGCATGGGCTGGCGGATTGGGCACATTCCGCCGGATAGCTCCGAGCATTTCCTCATTCCAGATACGGGCCGCAGATTGCTGTGCCTGAGCTAGCTCTGCGCTCAATCCTAAAAGAAGAAGCGGCAACGCTAGGCGTTGTGCGAAGGTCTTAATCATAGCTGGAAAGGATTGGAAATTAGGCGCGACGACGACGGGCAAAGACGCAAACAGAGGTGAACAACAGTAGCAAACCACTCGGCTCTGGCACGGGGCTGAGTTGGAGTTGTGAGCCTGTATTCACACCGCGGATTACCGTATCGACTTCAAAGGTGGAAAGGGTGCTGGAGCCGAGATCATTCGGCATTTCCCAGCCCGTGGAAGCTGAGAAAATGCCCCACTCAGAAGCGGATTGTGGTGTCGCACTATTGAAAACCCAGACCGATAGATCTGAAGTTGGAGCGATGTAGTTTGGGTTTGATGGACTGAGACTTCCCACATTGATGCCGACGATTTGATCAAAGACAGCTCCTGGGGCAAACATGTTGTTGACCACTAAATAGTTGGTCAAAGATCCCACCGTATTAATCCAGCCAGCATTGGCGATGTTTTCTCCCAAGGGACGGAAAAGGGAATTGATCGCTGAGTAATCATTACTCGTCTGTAGCATCAGCAGGCTACCAGGACTGGAAATGTCGAAGTATCCTACACGGATAACGCTGCCTGAGTTGAGCAGGCTGCCATTGCTGGTGGTGTAGGGTGATCCGCCATTGGTATTGACCGTGATCGAAACCGAGCCAGCGGCTGGCAAGCTGAACAGCAAGGAAAGGCTGAGGAGGAGAAGGTGAACGGGTGATTTCATGGTGTGATTGATGTTTGAAAATGGGACTAAGGGACTGCGGCAAAGCGAACTCTCCAGAAGCAGCGTGCTCCTGGGGCGGCGATGCACTCGCGGGTATCAAAGTCAGCGTCACTGGAAACAACTTGTGAGGTGGCGGGTGCCCACGTCTTCAGATCGGGAGAGCACTCCACAGTGACATTGACATCCGGTGTATTGCGTGGGCTTTTAAAGCTGAAAACGATACTTCCAGACCGTGTGTTGATGTCGGTGCGTGTCTTGTCTGCTGAGCCTGCATTGAGCTTCCAGGCATACTCAGCGATGTTAGCGATTCCGTCTGCATCTGGGTCAGCGGCTGCGTCAGTGCTTTGTCCACTCGGAGCGCTAGCGTAGCTCTGCCAGGTCCAGTTGCCGTAGCTTGTGGGAATGTTGTTCAGGCAGAGTTGTGCATTGGCCGCAGTGCCCTGAATGGCTTGCATGGAGGCCGATGTCGAGAGTGGCTGGGAGCCCAGCGCCTGCGGGGCTAACCAGCTAGAGGCGGTGAAAATTCCCCACTCGGTGGCTTTGGCGGGTTCAGCATGATTAAACACCCAGATGTAGAGCTTTGTCCCAGCTGCCATGTAACTGGTCTTGATGTCGCTGACCGTGCCAAACACGTTGCCTGCGGTAGGGAAACTGTTGGTGGTTAGGCCTGAGCCTGTGCTGTTGGGCTGTTCAGCTGTTCCTGCATTCGGCCTGTTTTCGGCCAAGGGCTTGAACCAAGAGGCCAAAATGGTGTAGTCACGAGTAGCAGCCAGGGTGGCGTCACGCGTGGCATCGGGGAGATTAAAGCTGCCAATTCTCACTGCACAGCCATTGGGCAGTGCTGCGCCGGTTTTGGAGGCTAGCTGGCTACCGCCTGAGGTCGTCAGGGTGACGCCACCTGCGTGGGCTTGGCAGATGCTCAAGGCCAGCAGGGTAAGGAAATAGAGAGGGCGTAGTTTCATCGAGCCAAATAAGAAAGGGTTCATGGGGCGACGGTGACGGGGGCCAAGTTGATGTTTTTGCTGGCATCCACATTGATCACAATGCTGGTCCCTGCGGGCAGTGACGTGTTATTGGCATTTTGGCCGCTGCCATTGATCAGGTTGCTGCCTGTGCTCAGGAAAGTGCCCGTTTGGGCTAAGGTGCCAGGATTCAGGGTGACGATGGAGTCGTTGAAGGGTTGCAGGCTGCTCGTGATCCCGAGTGCACCGAGAGTGGTCGTGGTGCCGAGGGGATTCAGGGCGCCCACGAGGTTTGGCACGCCACCGCTGGCTCTGATTTTGGTAGGAGTGCTTTTCACATAACAGACCTCACCTTTGCCTAGTGTGATGGTCAGGATGGCATTGGACTGGATCACAAAGCCCTGCGCTGGGCGGATGATGATCTCATTGGAGTTGGCTCCGTTGCTGGCATACCAGTTCGTGCCATTCCAGAAGTAGAGCCTCTGGCTGCCATTGGATTGGAATAGGGCGATGCTGTCATTAAACGGCAGGAAACCGCCGCCGTCTGGCATCAGCCCGATTAAAGTGCAGTGTTTTCTAAGCACAAAAATCATCCCGCTGGTTAGGCCTGAGGCAGCGGGTGTGGTGTCTAGTTTTAACGTGTCTGTCGTATTGGACAGCACGTCGAGGGCCAGTCCTGCACTGGTTCCAGACATCGGTTCAGCATAGTGCTTG
The DNA here is from genome assembly GCA_027489965.1 of Verrucomicrobiaceae bacterium. Taxonomy (GTDB): domain Bacteria; phylum Verrucomicrobiota; class Verrucomicrobiia; order Verrucomicrobiales; family Verrucomicrobiaceae; genus Prosthecobacter. The sequence continues at coordinate 11,259 of JAIXZA010000020.1, read as the reverse complement.
GTGAATTCTCCTCCTGACCAGCCTGGGGCCGAGAAACTGACGAGCGCTTTTCCATCTGAGGGATCAGCCGTTACCGTCACCGCTGCACTCTGGTAAAGATCCGCGCAAACCAGCGCGCAGGTCCAGCTAGAGTTACCCGCAGGCACCGTCACAGAATACCAGCCGACCACGCTCGATGTGGCCGCTGAAGAAGGCTGCGTTGTCGTGAATAGCAGACATGCAGCCAGTAGCCAGAAGGCTGGGTTAAATCGCATAGAGTTAACCCTGGGGTAGTTTTGTTTATGCATGGTAGAACTTCTTTTATTATTAAGAATACCGAAACATATTGCTCAATATAAATACGTCAACCATAATTACTATAAGACTAAAGGGCTACATTTCAAACTTTGAGGGAGTGATAGCCTCGGCGTTTTCGTTCTCTGGATCCCTGGAGCCGTCTGGAAAAGCTTCCTCATTCTAGTCAATGCGCTAATTGCGCCTTATGGGATCATTTGCCGGATTGATCTTTCGAGGTTAATTGGTTCAACCTTAGTTCACTAAATCAGCCTAGAATCTGTCTTTTGATGCATTTCTGCTTCGAAATGTCGGACAAGATTTTATTAAAGTAAGCCGGGCGCGGAACCGTGACGATGGCCTATTTGAAGATCAATTTCTAGCCTGACCTATTATTAAAAATCTACTGCTACTGGCTGCTAGCCCCCATTAGCGGCATTGGGTTTGTTTTGAAAGCCGCCAAGGATACAGCGATACACTCCGTCTTTCAAAACGGCTCTCGCCTTACCTCTGTGGCCTTTCGCGGCGTCTCGTGACGACTTTCATGAATAGGTCAGGCTAGATGTTTTTGAGGACGATAAAAGAGCTGCGCAGAGTGTCCTAACTCAACAAAAAAGCCGCGCAGTGCTAACTGCGCGGCTTAGAGAGGTTTTTTGATCCAGTCGCACTGCAACTGGACGAGGATTATTTCACAGCCTTCTTGAGGGCTTCAGCCTTGTTGGTGAGTTCCCAGGTGATGTCGGCGTCGTCGATCTTTCCAAAGTGACCGTAGTTGGTGGTCTTGGAGTAGATCGGGCGGAGCAGATTGAGCTGCTTAACGATGTCGGCTGGTTTGAAGGAGAAGACTTTCAGGACGGCTTCGAGGATTTTGTCGTCGCCAAGAGTGCCTGTGCCGAAGGTATCGATGTGCACGCTCACTGGCAGTGGGTGACCGATGGCGTAGGCGAACTGGACTTCACACTTGGAGGCCAGGCCTGCTGCGACGACGTTTTTAGCAACCCAGCGACCCATGTAGGCTGCGCTGCGATCCACTTTAGACGGGTCTTTTCCGGAGAAGGCACCACCACCGTGACGGCCCATGCCACCGTAGGTATCAACGATGATTTTACGACCGGTGAGGCCGCTATCACCTTGAGGACCACCGACGACAAACTTGCCGGTTGGGTTAATGAGATACTCAGTGTCTTTGGTGAGCATTTCCTTTGGCAGCACCTTTTTGATGACTTGCTCGATGCAGAATTTCTCGATCTCAGCGTGGCTGACGTCAGCGCTGTGTTGCGTGGAGATGACGACGTTGACGATGCGTGTTGGCTTGCCATCGACGTATTCAACAGAGACTTGGCTCTTAGCATCTGGGCGCAACCACTTGGCTACTTTACCTGCTTTACGGATCTTGGTGAGCTCACGGCCGAGGCGGTGGGCAAACATGATCGGGGCTGGCATCAGCTCTGGGGTTTCATCGCAGGCATAACCAAACATGATGCCTTGGTCACCAGCGCCTTGCTCTGCATGCTTTTTGCCATCGGCTTCAGCAGCATCCACACCTTGAGCGATGTCTGGGCTCTGAATGGTGAGGTAGTTATTGATGAAGATTTGGTCAGCGTGGAAGACGTCATCGACATTGGTGTAGCCGATGCCACGGACGGCGTTGCGGATCACTTGGCCGACATTGATGACTTCATCGATTGGCTTGGTAGTGCCGTTCTTCTTGTTTTGAAGCTTTGGGATGGTGATCTCACCACCGACAACGACGATGTTGCTCTTTACAAAGGTCTCGCAGGCGACGCGGCTCTTGGAGTCGATGGCCAGACAGGCGTCGAGGATGGCGTCGGAAATGGTATCGGCAACTTTGTCAGGATGGCCTTCGCCGACGGACTCGGACGAGAAGATGTAAGAGCGGGACATGGTGTGGGTCGTTGGGTTTATATGGACAAATGATGATGCGTTGATGCGTCAGTCCTTTTAGAGTATTCTTCAAAGGCTTGGCGTCAATGCCGAAATCAGTGTGCGCGCTTACGGCTGAGCATGATTTCATTGCCTTCGGTATCTACGCACATGGCTAAATGAGGCGGCTCACCGTTTTCTGGCTGAGGTTCCCGTGTGAGTTGTCCCCCAGCAGCGACGATTTCCTGAGCTCCAGCGATGACATCAGACACTTGGAAACTGAGGCCTGTCCAGGTGCGATTACCTTCGCCACCGCCGTGAATGCCGATGATCCCATCGCAAATGCAGACTTCACTGATGATGTCATTTTGTTTGAGGATGGTTCCACCAAAGACGGTGGTGTAAAACTGGACGGCGCGATTCATATCGGCGGCCCAGATGATATATTTAAGGCGTTCTACTTTCATGGGGGCCTTCTTTGACACAGTTCTTGGCTTTGACCAGCGGACTTGGTGAATCAGATCCTGTTGGAGTTGCCTAATTGTGCGATGAAACGCTGAAAGAACTCGGCGCCGTCCAGTAGGTCCTGCGTGGCGATGAATTCGTCCTTGGTATGAGCTTGGGCAATGCTACCTGGGCCGATGGCGATGGCTGGGGTGCCAGCCACGGCAAGAAAGGCGGCATCACAAAACCAAGGTGCACCAGTTAAATCGGCACCACAGCGAACGAGCTGCTGCACGAAGGGATTCTCGGCATCGGTATTCAGAGGGTAGGTTTCTGGCAGGGGCGAGACTGTGGCAGTGGGATCAATTTGGTAAACGAAGTCGGTGAGTGTTTTCAGGGCGCCGCCGTTGTCATTCAGGCCGGGTGTCGTCCTCATATCCACGCGCAGGGTGCAGTGGTCGGCGACGATGTTTGAGCGAGTGCCCCCACGAATCATGCCGAGATTGATGGTGCTGGCTCCGAGCCATTCGTCGTCTCCACCGAGGGTGACGAGCTGTTTGCGGAAAGTGGTGTCCAGCGCCTGGACAAGGTTGGCCATTTTGACAATGGCGTTCACGCCTCGTTCTGGTGTGGCTCCATGTACGGCAACTCCGTGGGTGTGGATATCGGCCCAAAGGCAGCCTTTGTGCTTGAACACCGTTTTAAGAGAAGTGGGCTCGCCAATGATGGCAAAGTCATAGGGGCCGTGATGGGCGGCAAAGTGCTGGGAACCGAGCTGCGCACTCTCCTCCGACATGAATCCCGCGAAGTGGATCTCGACGGGTAGGGCAGGGATGAGGCTGCGCATCTCATAGAGTGCCCAGAGCATGGCGGCCATGGGGCCCTTGGTATCGCTGGCACCGCGTCCCCAGAGGCAGCCGTCGCGGAGGTCACCGCTAAAGGGATCAATCGTCATGCCACCGACGCTTACGGTATCCGTGTGAGGCGCGAAGACGATGCGCGGCTTTTTTTTGCCATCGGCAGAGGGCAGGGTGGGAAAGCAGCCAATGACGTTGGGGCGGTTCGGCTCGACGACATCAAGGGTGACTGATGCCCCACAGGCCTCTAAAAACGTCTTGATATAGGCTGCGCAGGCGGCTTCTCCGGTATGTGGAGTGCCGGGATCGCCATCAGGATTGACGGAGGGGATGCGTACCAGAGCCTGACAGAGTTCGATGACGTTCGCGGGCAGAGAAGACATGCGGCATGAAGCCACAGGGCGGCGCGACGTGCAAGTTATCAACCGTCAATCATCCGTCGCAGAGTGTAGGCTGCGCAGCCAATCTGCGAGGCGTATAGGCGTGGAAAAATGGCTGCTGATGAGATTGGACGTGGGGATGGTTACTTCAAAGTGGTTCTCCAGATGTAGGAGTAATTGCATGAGTGCCAAGGAATCAAGACCGAGGGTAAAAAGGTCGCTTTCAGCGCCGATGGGGTCTTCTGTGTCGAGGATATCGTGCTCAATTAAGAGGGTGATGATGGATTCTGGGGTGGGGATGGGAGCGGGCATTCTGGTGGGGGTGGCGGATAAAGACATGGTCTGAGAGCAAATACCAGCCTTGTCAGTGGGCAAAGACTGCTTAATATCCGTGTCTCATGGATCGCAAATTCATTTTCGCCCTCGCCCTATTGGTCTGTTTCTTTACCTTGATGCCGACTGGGCTCAATGCTCAGACCGCAGCACCTGCGGGTTCTGTTCAGATGACCTCGGCACCAGCCGCCGCTGCTGAAGAGATGCCCAGTGCACTAACTTTAGATGGCTATGTGCAGAGAACGGGCGTGATGGCTTATCCCCTCATCATTCTTTCCATGATCACGGCTTTTTTCATCGTGCTGTTCACCTTCACGGTACGTCAGGGCACTGTCGTGAGTGATGCATTCATGAATAGTGCTGATGCGCTCATTCGGAAACAGGATTACCTGGGCCTGCTGGCTGTGTGCAATCGCCGCAATGAATGCATCGCCCGCATTACGGCAAAGACCTTGGACTTTGCCACACGCAATCCGACCGCCAGTTTTGAAGAGGTGAAGGAAGTCACTGAAGCGGAGGGAAATCGCCAATCCAGCCTTCTCTTGGCAAGGATCGCTTATCTCGGTGACGTCGGTGCTATCGCGCCGATGTTGGGGCTTCTTGGCACGACTTTGGGAATGATGACGACCTTCCAAGAGATCGGTAAAACCCAGTATGCTGGCAGCAATCAGCTGGGCATGGCGCAGGGCGTCTCTGAAGCCCTTCTCTGTACTGCCTCGGGTCTGGTGATCGGTATCCCAGCCCTTATCTTTTATGCCATTTTCCGTGGCAAGGTAAACCGTCTGATTTCTGAGATGGAGTCGGCGACGACCCATCTCATGGCGCTTTTAGCCGTGCAATACAAACGTGCGGCACGCGCTGTCGCGGGCCGTGGTGAGTGATCGTGAGCTTTCTTTGACATGAACTTTCGCAAACAACACTCCATCGAACCTTCTCCCATGCAGCTCGCGCCGCTGGTGGACATTTTGTTTTTGTTGGTGATCTTTTTTGCTGTGACCTCTCATTATGCCAAGAATGAGCAAGTCATGGACATCAGCGTGCCTGCTGCGGATGAAGGAAAAGAAAATGAATCCCGCAACGTCGGTGAGATCATCATTAACATCAAAACTCAGGGTGAAATCATCGTTAATGGTGCCCAGCTCACAGAGGAAGAGTTGTTGGCGAAGCTGAAGAACATTGTGACCATCTACAAAGATCAGGCCGTGATTCTGCGCGGTGATGAGGTGGTCGATTATAAATACGTGATCGCAGTTTTGAATACCTGCCAAAAAGCGGGCATTTGGAACATTGCCTTTGCTACACGCAAGCCGGACACGGAAGCCCCGAAGAAGTGACGATACATGAGTTTTAGATCGATCCAATTGCCCATGTTTTCTCGGTTGCTTCATTTGCTGGCTCTGAGCCTATTTTCTGCACACGTCAGCACTGCTCAGCAAGCCCCACGTGCTGTGGCTGTTGAGGAAGAGGAACGGCCTGTGCCCAGAGCCGTCCCCGTAGAGCCGAGTCGCCCAGCTGCACTTGCCAGTAATAAGCCAAAGGGACCTGATGAGGATCTTTTCGACTATGCGAGTCTCATCTATGAGCGTGGAGAGTACACCCTGGCCTCTCAATCTCTGGGGCAATATTTACAAAATTATCCATCAGGCAGGCACGTGCCGCTGGCTCTCTTCCGCATCGGCGAGTGCTACATGAATCAGAAGCAGCTGAAGGTGGCTGAGACGTATTACGAAGAGGTCGTCAATCGTTACCCAACAAGCGAAGGCGCTCCATCGGCGGCTTATCGCCTGGGTGCCATGGCATTTAACGACCGCGACTTCGACCGCTCAGCGCGCTTTTTCACCTTTTGTGAAGCGAAGTCCACGCTGCCTCAGGTGAAGCTGGCTGCTTCCTTTAACAAAGCCCGAGCTTATCAAATGCTGGGTGATAACAAGCGCCAGCTTGCCGCTCTGAATGCTGTCGTAGCAGTGACTGGTGAGAATCCATATCGTGAGCCAGCCCTGCTGAGTCTTGGGACCTTGCTTCTTGTGGACGACAAAAAAGCAGAAGCCCTGCCTATGTTCCTTGAGTTACTGCAAAACAGTAAGGACAACACCACCATCGCTGAAGCGGCTATCAAAGCTGCTGTCCTACAGGCTGAAATGGGCAAGCCTGAAGAATCCGTCGCCCTGTTCGAGCGTGCTTTAAAATTGCCCGAAACCACTGGCGTCAATCGCGGCATTGCCCTTGTGGGGGTGGTGCAGTCTCTTTTTGCTAAAGGTGACTACGACGGTGTCATCAGTAACTACAACCAAAACGCTACGGTCCTGCCCGAAGGTGATACGAGGCCGAAAATGTTGCTCATGGTTGGTAATGCCTACCGGATGAAAAAGAGCTACGCTCGCGCTGTTGAGGTCTATCTCATGGTGGAGCAGTCTCAGAATACCGACGCAGCCTTTGAGGCTGGTTACTGGAAGCTTTACTGCTTCTATCTGCTCGATGACAAGGACCTCGCCGACTTTGCCAATGCATTCATTCAAAAGAGTCTCCAGACTCATGCAGATCATGAGTTTCTCAATCTGGCACGTCTGATCCGTGCTGATTTCCACTTCAATAAACAGCGTTACGCCGAAGCGACGACGAGTTTTGCGGACGTGCAGATTGAAAAGCTACCCGTAAAGTTGCAGCCCGGCACCCTCTTTAACAAAGGCTGGTCTCAGGCCGAAGCCCAACGCCCGCAGGACGCCGTGGCTACCTTCACTCAGTTCTTAAATACTTATCCAAATCACGAACTCACGTCTAAAGCCCTGGCTCGTCGTGGCTTAGCCTACCGTGAGACCAAGGACCTGCCCAAGGCGGTGGATGACTTCCAATCGGTGATTAAAAACCACCCAAACTCGGAGGCGGTGGAGTTATCGTATCTTCAACTCGGACTCATTGCCGCAGAGCAGCGTGATCCAAAGGCCACCATTGCCGCCTTTGAAACCCTGGTTAAAAAATTCCCCAATAGTCCCGCCGCTGGACAGGCTTGGTTTGGTATCGGTCGTGCCAGCTATTCCCTGCAACTTTGGGATAAGGCCATTCAGGCACTGGAAAAATCGGTGGTTACTGACCGCAAAACCTATCTGGATCAGGCCAGTCTCATGATCATCCAAGCGCAGTATGTGCAGCAAAACACAGAAGCTCTGCAAAAAGCCATTGATGATTACCGGAAAGTAAATCAAAACGCCGCCATTCCACCGACCGTGCTCACCTGGTTGGGCCTAAAGCTTTATGATCAGAAGCTTTACCCACGCTGCACCCAGTATTTGTCTCTGGCCTCGACTCCCGATGCACCTGAAAACACAGATCCTCGTGTCTGGAGTTATTTGGGCATGGCTTTCCTAGAAACCAAAGATTACGAAAGCTGCATCAAAGCCACGGATCATTATCTGAAAACCACACCTGAAAGCGCTGCTCGCGCCAGAGGACTTGTGACGAAGGGACGTGCCCTTCTAGGTCTAAACCAATTTGAAGCTGCGGATGCCGTCGTTCAAGAAGGCCTCGGCTTTGCCAAAGACGGCAAGCCTCAAGCTCTGTTACTCATCCTACAAGGGGACGTTCTCAGTGCTATGGGGGATAAACTAGCTGCCGAAGGTCAGGCTGAAGCCGCTCAGGTCAAGCAAGGTGAGGCCGCAGCCAAGTTCATGATCCCCAGCCAGTTCTTCGATGATGAGGAAGTCACCCCAGAAGCTTTGGACAAAGCCTCCCAAGCTCTTCAAAAAGCCGGACAATCTGAAAAGGCCGCTGAGTTTCAAAAGCTACTCAAACAGAAGTATCCGAGTTATCAGTCGAAATAGTGTTTTGAAAGGATGAAGTCCTCAACAATGAGGGCTTCAAGAAGGGTCGTTAGTAGGACCTTATTTACCCAGCACCTCACGCAGAACTTCGATGCAACGTTGGTTCTGCGGCATCGTGCCAACACTGATACGCACCCAATCCGGAAGTTTGTAGGATGCCATGGCGCGGACAATGATCCCTTTGGCCATCATATTTTTGAAGACAGCGTTGCCGTCACCGACTTGAACGAGAACAAAGTTGGCGTAGCTCGGAATGTAGGTCAGTCCCATCGCAGCGAATTGCTCCTGCAAATAAGCGCGGCCTTCATCCGTAATCGCCTTGGTCTTGTCCTGATGCTCCTGATCTAAGAGGCCTGCTAAAGCCCCAGCTTGGGCGATCGAATTGATGTTAAACGGCTGTCTCGTGCGTTGAAGAATGTCGATGAGCTCCTTGTTGGCAATCCCGTAGCCAACTCGGGTGCCTGCCAATCCCTGAATCTTGGAGAAGGTCCGAAGCACCACCACATTGCGACCCTGGCGCACGTATTTCAGCGTGTCTGGGGCCTGATCCAGAAACTCATAATAGGCCTCATCAAAGACCACCACGACATGCGGTGGCACCTTGTCCATGAAGCGGTCAATGGCTTCCTGAGTCACCAGGGTGCCTGTTGGGTTGTTTGGATTGGCGATGAAGATTTTTTTCGTGCGTGGCGTGATGGCGGCAGCCATGGCATCCAGATCGTGAATGAAGCCAGGATCATCCACTTCGATGGTTTCCGCGCCAAAAACTTTGGCCATCAATTTATAGACCACGAAGGCGTGTTTCGCTGTGATGATGTTATCTCCAGCTTGTAAAAACGCGTGACCGATAAACTCAATGATCTCATTGCTGCCGCAGCCAATGATGATATTGCCCATTTCTAAATCAAACTTTTCGGCCAAAGCATTCCGAAGTTTCCATGACGCTCCATCAGGATAAATGTGCACATCTTTAACCGCGTCACGCATGGCCTCGATGGCCTTTGGGCTCGGGCCGAGGGGATTTTCATTTGAGGCCATCTTGATGATGTTCTCTGGCTGCAATCCTAATTCACGCGCCACATCTTCGATGGGCTTTCCGGGTTCGTAGGCGACAAGGTCTTTAAGCTGTGGGTTGGCGTAGTTCCAGATGGACATGGTGGGGAAGGATGGGAGCTTTTCTTCGTCTGGATTACGTCTTCTGGCAAGTGTTAGACGGCACAGATAAACCAGAAAGGCATCGCATCACCGGCGGCTAATCTTCCGAGCTGTCCTTGCCGTTTACAAACGCAGATCAAATCCTTCGCCATCGATCTCAAATTTCATCCATCAGGAAAACAAAAAGAGGAGGAAGGTGGCCCCTATGGCTGCGTTCTAATGAGTCATGAAGCGCCTGCTCATCTTCCTTTCGTCTTTTCTCATTGTTCAATCCTCTTTTTCGGCTCCGCCAAACATCCTTTACATCCTGGCCGATGACATGGGCTTCTCGGATGTCGGCTGTTATGGTGGCGAGATCGATACACCGAATCTCGATGCGCTTGCAAAGGGCGGACTGCGCTTCACCCAGTTCTACAACACCGCTCGCTGCTGCCCCACTCGCGCGGCTTTGCTCACGGGTCTTTATCCCCATCAGGCGGGCATCGGCCACATGATGGAGGATCGGAAGCTCGCAGGCTACACGGGGAACCTCAATAAAAACTGCGTCACGATTGCCGAAGCGCTAAAGCCCGCAGGTTACAAGAGTTACGTCGTCGGCAAGTGGCACGTCACCAACGTCACGCATCCGAAGACCGATGCCGATAAGTTCAACTGGCCCCTCCAGCGTGGCTTCGATCGCTTCTACGGCACCATTCACGGAGCGGGTAGCTTCTTTGACCCCAACACCCTTACCCGTGACAATCAATACATCTCGCCCTTCACCGATCCCGAGTATCCGGCAGACGATTACTACTACACCGACGCCATTAGCGACCAAGCCTCGCGCTTCGTTCGGGAGCATGACAAATCGAAGCCATTCTTTCTTTATGTGGCCTACACCGCCGCGCATTGGCCCATGCACGCCAAAGAAAAAGACATCGCCAAATACAAAGGCCGCTATGCTGCCGGTTACGAAGCCGTGCGCAAGGCCCGCTATGAAAAGATGTTCAAAGAAGGTGTCATTAGCGCTGGCAGCACGACGAACTGGCCGTTGCCTTCCGACCTGGGTGAAAAAGAGTTCTGGGAGTGGGATCAGCGGAACATGGAAGTCTTCGCCGCCATGGTGGACAGCATGGACCAAGGCATCGGCCGCATCGTGCAGACCCTTAAAGAGTCAGGCCATTATGAGAACACGCTCATCTGCTTTCTCCAACACAACGGCGGCTGTGCAGAGAACATCGGCCGTGTCGGCAAAGGCGCGCTGCGTGCCGAAACGCCCTCTCTCCCACCGTTGGGTAAGGATTACCTGCAGCCCGACATGATCCCGAAACAAACGCGGGATGGCTTTCCCATGCGCCAAGGCAAAGGCGTGATGGCTGGGGCTGGCGATACCTACATCGGCTATGGCGAGGCCTGGGCCACTGTTTCAAACACACCGTTCCGCAAACACAAGCACTGGACTCATGAAGGCGGCATCAGCACGCCGCTCATTGCCCATTGGCCTGCGGGCATCACTCGCCAAGGTCAGCTCGAAAGCACGCCCGGCCACCTCATCGACCTCATGGCCACCGCCGTTGATCTCTCCAAGACAACTTATCCCGCCAATGTGAAACCCATGGAAGGCCGCAGTCTCGCCCCGCTCTTCACCGGCGGCAAGATCGAGCGCGAAGCCATTTATTGGGAGCACGAAGGCAACCGCGCCGTGCGCCTGGGCGACTGGAAACTCGTTGCCGAACACAGCAAGCCCTGGGAGCTCTACAACATCGCCCAGGACCGCTCCGAGCAGCACAATCTCAGCCAGCAGGAACCCGGCCGCGTCCAGCAAATGGCCGCCCTCTATGACGCCTACGCCGCCCGCGCCAACGTCGAGCCTTGGGACAAAGTGATCCCAAAACAAAAGCCCAAAGCCGGGAAGAAGGGCAAAAAGAAGAAAGAGCTGTAGATCAGGCGTCAGCGGTCAGCGAACAGCGGTCAGAGAGATGAGAAAAGGATGAAGGATGAAGTGTGAAAGATGAAAAAAAGAAGATGGAGGATGGCGGATAGAAGTCAGAGAACAGAGAACAGAGAACAGACGTGTCCTCGGCTCGGTCAGGACATCGGTAACACATGATGTGATTGGGTTATGGTTTAGGTTGTGGG
>JAIXZA010000044.1 GCA_027489965.1 Verrucomicrobiaceae bacterium | reverse complement strand
CTTCGGCCCTGCTGCGCTGTTCAGATTGATAGCGGCGGACGTTTTGGATGAGTGGTAAGATGCTCTTTTCCCACTCTTGGCGGGAGATACCGATGGCGAGTGATTGCTCCATGAGTCGATCATCTTTGGCATCCGGCACCAGTCGCTGCCAGGGGCCGCCGAGACTGGCAATCTGAATTTGAGCACTATCTCCACCCTCTCGGGCATTTGGTAAGGGGATTTGGGCAAGTGTTTGTTTCAGGTCTGGGGCTTCGTCATGGAGTTCAGGGACGGCTTTGAGCTTACTTTCGATTCGTCCGCCTTTTGCGCCCCAGCGATCTTGAATCAGGCGGTAGAGATCCCGTGATTCGAACTCGGTGGCGGCAGCGCCAAGAAGCTGGCCGCGTGTGCCATTGGCAGCTAACAAGAGCCACCCGGGGGGGTAGGGGACGATCTCAAGTTCATCCACGACATGCTGCACAGGGTTCAGTTTGGCTGAAAGCGGGCCAACGCCACGGACTTCCTTTTCTGCTGCCGAAAGAATCTGCGCGCGCTGGTCTTCATGGCGCACTTGGCCTCTAAGAATGGCGCGCTGACCGTCGAATTGGACTTTCACTGCTTCGTAGCCGGTCGGTTTGCCCTTTAGAATAGCAGATGCCTGGGCTTCAAGTTGACTCTGTAGGGCAGGTGCGACGACCATTCCGGCTAGAAGCCAGAATGCGAGAAGCCAGAAGCCAGCGATCATCCATCGCACACGAGTCATTTGCATTGAGTGCACAAGTAGCAGACGCATCGGCCTAGGCAATAGCACAATAGAGGAACCCAGTGGAGCAACTTAGACAAAGAAACACTGAATAAAAACTCTGGAACATTGTGACAATACTGCTATACATGGCACGTGCCTTTTCGCTTACCTTCCTCCAAAGTTAACTGGACCAACAGCTCCTTTCTGACTTCAACCGCCGTTCTGACTTTCACCCTCATTCCGTGGTATTTATACAATTACGGGATCGACCTCTTCCAAGTGGTTATGTTTGTGGTGTTCTGCATCCTGACCGGACTCAGCATTACTCTTGGCTATCATCGCCTGTTCTCCCATTTGTCATTCAAGGCTAAATGGCCGGTGCGTCTCCTAACTCTGATTTTCGGAGCTGCAACTTTTGAAAATCACGTCATCGCCTGGGCCTCTGATCACCGTCGTCATCATAAGTTCGTCGATCATGAAGGTGATCCCTATGATATCTCCAAAGGCTTCTGGTATGCCCATATCGGCTGGATCATGTTTCGCCGTGAGATCGAACCGCCGTGGGATAATGTGCCTGATTTGATGCGTGATCCGTTAGTGCGCTGGCAGCAGAAGTATTATGTGCTGATTGCTGTTACTGCTAGTTTTATCCTGCCTGCCTTCTTGGGCTGGCTGCATGATGGTGCCAGTGGTGCTATTTGCGGACTTCTGATCTCCGGTATCGCTCGTGTCACAGCAGTTCAGCATTCCACGTTCTTCATCAATTCCCTTTGTCACACTGTGGGAAGCCGCCCTTACTCCACCAATTGCAGTGCCCGTGACAGTGGATTCATGGCTCTCTTTACCTTTGGTGAAGGCTATCATAACTATCATCACGAATTCCAACACGACTACCGCAATGGCGTGAAGTGGTATCAGTGGGACCCAACTAAGTGGACTGTATGGACACTCTCCAAGCTGGGTCTGACCAGCGACCTTCGCCGCGTGCCTGATGAGAAAATCGTGCTTGCTGAAATCGCAGAAGCTCGTCGTCAGTTAGAAAAGCGCATTGCTTGCCCCAAAAATCCTCTCACAGATCGTCTGCGCGAGCTTTTGAGTGCCTCTGATGTTAAACTCCACGAGTGGTCCGAACGTTGGCAGTCCTGGAAACCCACGGAGCCTGAATGTTTTGAAGAACTTCGTCGGGGTCTCAAAGAGACTCGCGAAGAGATCCAACGTGCTTTTCAATTGGTCGCGATGCCCTGTTAATCAGTAAAATCTCATTTTCAGTTTTTTAGCCCCCTGGTTTCAGGGGGCTTTTTTATTTTCGGGCATTGAGCGGTGGATGTGGATCCGCCATTTCACAGGGGCTTGAGTTTCATGGTTCCTCGAAAGTAAGGTGTTTATAATTATTTAGATATACTTAACACTTGCAATTTAAAGCATCAGTTATAATTTCTGGATTAATCCACCCAATCCTTTATAAATCATGATGCCCTTGATCCAGCAAATCCTCAGTGAGGCCGGCTGCGCGGAAAATCCCGCGGTCATCGAGGCTGTAGATGAGGCCTGTTACAACCAGACTTCATTTGTTGAAGCTGTGCTTGATGTTGAAGGGGTGCGTGAGCGTGACTTCCTCATGGCACTGGCCAATACGCTGAATCTTCCCTGGTGGGAAGCCAGTGCAGATCGCCCAGCTGAACCAGGACTGCGTCGTCACTTGCCAGCAGAGATCGCTCTGCGGCATCGTTTACTTCCCATTCTTTTTGAAGAGCCGAAAGAAGGTGATGAGACTCTCACGGAAACGCGTCTGCATTTGGCCACCTTTGATCCGCTGAATCTTGTCACTCATCAGCGCGTGGCCTCGGCCGTGAGTTACACCATTGTCTGGCATGTCGGTCAGCGCACACGTATTGCCGAAGGCTTACAAAAGCTTTATGGACTGGGTGCGGACACCTTTGAAAAGATTCTTCGTGGTCGTGCTGACTGGGGCAGTGAAGAGCTGGGTGATGAGGTCACGGTCCTAGATGGCCCTGAGAACGAAGAAGCCAGTGTAGTCCGATTCGTGAACCAGATTCTGCGTCGTGGACTGGAGCAGCGGGCCACGGATATTCATGTGGAGCCACAGCAGGATCGGCTGCGGATTCGTTACCGTATTGATGGCCGTTTGGAAGAGTTGGCTGTGCCTGAAAACATCAAGTCTCTGCAATCCAGTGTGATCGCCCGACTCAAGATCATGGCTCGGTTAGACATCGCGGAAAAGAGATTGCCGCAAGATGGACGTATCAATCTGGAGCTGGATGGCTCACCGATTGACGTTCGTGTGGCTACGATTCCGAGTGTTGAAGGTGAATCAGTCAGCTTGCGTCTCCTGGCTCAGCAGGCGGTGACGATTGATCGCCTCGGCATGACCGATAATGTCCGTCCGGTGGTGGATGAGTTGTTGAAGCTGCCGAATGGAATCATCCTGATCACAGGTCCGACAGGAAGTGGAAAGAGCACCACGCTCTATGCTTATCTTACAGAGCTGAATCAGGCTCATCGCCGCATTGTGACGATCGAAGATCCTGTCGAATACAAGATGCCAGGAGTCGTCCAGATTGCTGTGAAGCCAGAGATCGGTCTCACCTTTGCCACCGGCTTACGCAGTATTTTACGTGGTGACCCAAATGTCGTCATGATTGGAGAAATGCGTGACCTTGAGACAACCGAGATCGCCATCCGCGCTGCTTTGACGGGACATCTGGTGCTCAGCACGCTGCATACAAATGATGCCATCGGTGGCATCACACGTCTGGTCGACATGGGAGTCGAGCCTTTCTTGGTCTCCAGTGCTGTGCGCGCCTTCTTTGCCCAGCGTCTTGTGAGAAAGCTCTGCCCTGCTTGCAAAAAGCCTGCTGAAGTTGAGCGCTCCTATTTGGAAGGCATCAATTTCCCCATCGGTGTGGCAGGGACCATCATGCGTGCGGTTGGCTGTGAAGCCTGCCGTGGCAGTGGTTATCAGGGGCGTCTTTCGATCTACGAGGTCGTGCTGGTCACTCATGCACTTCAGAATCTAATCAATGCACGCTCTCATCCTGAGGAGTTGCATCGTCAGGCCATGAAGGACGGCTTTATCCCCATGCGCGGTTATGGCTTCCAAAAAGTACTCTCAGGTGAAACGACCATTGAAGAAGTCCTCAGCGTCACCGCCATGGATCGGAAAGCCGAAGACATTGTCTCTGTCCGGCCTTCATCGGCTAAGCTCAAACACGCCGCTTAACGCCACTAAAGACTAACCACTTTTTCTTCCCCACCCCATGCCCACTTTCGCCTACAGCGCTCATAGTCCTACAGGAGTCATCTCCGGTGAGATTGCTGCTGCCGACCGTGCAGACGCTATGTCCTTGCTTGGGAAGAAAAGGCTGAGTCCCTTCAAGCTAGAGCAGGCTGGCGCAGCGGGGCAGGCTGCACGCGCAGCGGCTAAAGAAGCCACCATCACCGCACAGACTGGCCCGATTAAATTAAAATCTGCTCAGGTACTCATGTTTGTCGAAGAGTTGTCCGATCTGCTCAGCGCAGGCATTCAGCTTGAGCCGGCACTCGCGACCATGGAGCGCCGTCGCGAACTTTCTGGTGTAAAAACTCTAGCCACAGCTCTGCGCACGAAGGTGCGTGATGGATTGCCCTTCTCAAAAGCTGTCGCCGCGACCAGTCCGAGCTTTGGCAATCTCTTCTGTGCTTTGGCCAATGCAGGTGAGGCTAGCGGCTCGCTCTCGTCCATCCTGAAGCGCCAGGTCGAATATCTGCGCTCTCTCGCTGCGTTACGCAGTAAAGTGCTTTTTGCCCTAATTTATCCAGCTTTCCTCGTCACTGCGGCGATCTCGGTGACCTTGCTATTTGTCGTTTATCTCATCCCGCAGCTCATGGAGCTGATGGACAGTACGGGTGGATCATTGCCGATGGCAGCTCAGTTGATTTTGAAATTTAGCGATATCATCAAAAGCATCTGGTGGATGATTTTGATGGTCGTCATTGCAATTGTCATTGTGGTGAAATCCTGGCTGAAGCGACCTGAATCCCAGATCCCCTGGGCACGTTTTAAGCTGCGCCTGCCCTTGTTTGGCGAAATTTTACGCACTCGTTATTATGTCCAGTTCCTGGAGACCATGGCCAATCTCTTGGGCAACGGTTTGCCCATGGTGCAGGCCATGCAGTTGACCCAGCAGGCTATTGAAAATCCATATTTCAGGCAGCAATTCGATGGCGTGATGGGACTCGTCGCTGAAGGCATGAGCCTCTCCCGTGCGCTGGAGCGCAGCAACATGTTCCCTGCGCTCTTACTCGACATGGTGAACGTCGGTGAACAGACCGGGGATATGTCTGCGGCACTTGGTAAAGCTGCTGAACGTTTTGATCGTGAGTTGGGGAAGAAGATTGAGAAGCTCACCGCTTTGGCGCAGCCCGCCATCGTCTTTCTCATGGCCGGACTCGTTGGCGGTATGGCCTACCTCATGATGACTGCCATCTTCCAAACCATTGGAAACATTAGCAAATAAGCAAACCCCGAACCTAAACACTGATTATGAAAAACACACGCATCCATACCCCTCGCTCAAACAGCGGTTTTACCCTCGTCGAGATCATGCTCGTTCTCGGCATCATCGCTCTGCTTGTCGGAGCAGGCATCTACTCATTGGGAGATGTCACCAGCTCAGGCAAGCGCACGCGTGCCAAGGCTGACTTGAACACTCTAACCGCAGCTCTGCGCGGTTACGAGGTCGATAACACCTTCCTGCCAACCACAGAACAGGGATTGATGGCACTGGTCACCAAACCTTCATCACGTCCGACACCTCAAAACTGGACCAACAAGATGAAAAAGATGCCTTTGGATTCCTGGGGTAATCCCTATAACTACCGCCGTCCCGGGGCGAAGGATAAAGGTGGCTTTGATGTTTATTCATCAGGCCCAGATGGTCAGCCTGACACAGGTGATGATATCGGTAACTGGGACCTGTGATCGCCTGCGCCCGAAATGACGAACGCGTAAACACTCATGACGAAGCTCCGCTCCATCTCGAAAGCAACGGATCCCGCGCCCTCAAAAGGACGCGGATTTTCCCGCGTTGATCGATCTGGATTCACTCTCGTGGAGATCTGCATCGCCATGGGACTGTGCATGTTGTTGCTGGGCATCGCCACCCTTTCATTTACGGGGTTGCAGGATGAGGCCCGACTCAAGCGCAGCGCTTCAGAGATTGAAAGTACGGCTCGTCTGACCCTTCAGCAAGCCGTCATGGAGCAGCGCTTGATTGCGCTGGCTCTGGACGGATCACTTGGCGGAGATGGCGGGCAGGTTCAAGTGAAGCGCGTGGGTGATAAAGCGTTTCGCAAAGCGGGCAAAGGAGAAACCTGGGAGTTCAGTCCCTCCGGTATTTGCGAGCCGATTGAAGTTCGTGTCACCAATTCAGGAGGCGTCATCGAACTGGCCTTTGATCCACTCACCGCCTGCGCTGTGCGCAAAAGTGTCATCGTGAATAGCTAGCATGAAAACGCATTCACACCTCCCCGAACAAGGCTTTGCGTTGCTAGAGATCCTCATGGCCATGGCCTTGTTCAGCATTGTTGCTGTGGGCATGACAAAGGCTCTGGACCAAATCGCACAGACGACCAAACGCTCACGTCAGGAAGCTCAGGTGCTGCGTGTCCTAGAGTCTGTGTTGGCTGAGGTGGCTCACCAGCCTGAGCTGAAACCACGCAGCGTGACCTTTCCTAAAACGGCTGATGGGATTGATGCTAGCGCAGCTATCGAAAAAGTCCGCCTGTTCACTCAAGATAAAGTCGAGTTAAACTCCATGTTTCGAGTCCGTGCTGAAGCCTGGCTGGCTGAAGGCAGCAAGCACAGCCTGAAGAGGCAGATGGAGACCTATGTTTATTCACCCAACAGCCCTTAACCCGATGAAGTCTTCGCTATCAGACTCTAAGTCGGCCCTGGGTCGATCTGGCTTTACCCTCATTGAGGTGATCTTGGCCATGGGACTGATCGGTCTTTTGCTGGGAGGAGTCTATAGTATTGCCAATGGGGCGTTACAACTTGGCACCTCGATGAATAAATCCCGCATTACCGAGACGCGATTAACTAATTTTACCACTGCTTGGCGTGATTATCTGGAGAACCTGCCGCCGAACATCCGCTTTGGTTGTGGCCTACAAAAAGTGAAGCGTGGTGCTGGTGGCAATCTGCTCATCGAAGGTGGTCAGGTGCCCTTCATCTGGACTCAGCACGTGCGCTTGGCAGATGCCGTCGAGTTTGCCGTCGTGCGTGGAAAGGAAACGGGATCACTGCAACTCAATGTCCGTCATCTGAAGCGACTGGAAAAACCCAATACCTTTGATGCCTATGAAGACATCGCTGAGTTGCCATTGCTGGAAGGACTCAAAGAGTTTCGTTGGGATTTTTACGATCCTGAAAAGAAACGCTGGTTCGCCACCTGGGATCCCGAGAAGCGCCCTGCGCCACCGCTATTCATGCGCCTGCACTTTCAGTTCACGAAAGACCCACGTCCCTATGAATTCACGTATTGGATTGCCAATGATCTGAGTCCCTCTGGCACACCTCAGCCACAGGATCCGGCTCCACAAAAAAGCTAATGAAGCATCTCTGCCCATCTTCAAATCGAAAGAAAGGCTCCGCGCTCATCGCGGTGTTCTGGATGATTGCGGTCATGGGCATGGTCGTTTTTGCTGGGGCCAAGGCACTGGACGCCGACACACGCTCCACTCGGGCCTTGCGTGGCCGCACCTTTGCCAAGCGCTTGGCTCAGATGGGCGTCGAAGTCGCTCGGCATCCCGCCATTCAGATGGATGATGGCTTGCTTCACTACACTAGTCCAGACGGCGGCGGCTACGATGTCAAACTCACCACTGAAGAAGCCCGGCTAAACATCAACGTGCTGCTCACCAGTGGCGATAAAGTTTTACTGCCGCGCCTACTGACCTCCTGGGGGCTGAAGCCACAGCAGATTTCTGCTTTACAGGATGCTCTTCGTGATTGGGTCGATGCAGATGATAAAGTGAGCTTGAATGGTGCTGAAAAGCGCCTCTATGAAAAGGCTGGCTTTGATGGTATGCCGTTTAATCGGCCCTTTAAGGAGATCGAAGAAATGCTGATGGTTCGCGGTATGCCCGAGCTCAATTCAATGCGTCCAGACTGGCGTGAATGGTTCACAGTTCACGGTGATGGCCGAGTCGATGTCAATGATGCCCGCGCCGAACTCATCGCTCTGATTGCCAATGTGCCGGTTGAGCGGGTGACACCTCTTCTGACTCTTCGAGTGGGTCGTGACGGGGCTCTGCATACGCGTGACGACAATAAAATTTCATCAGCCGTTCAGGTGGCGCAACTACTCGGCGTCTATCAGCCGCAGACTGTTCAGACGCTGACTCGCTGGATTCAATTTACCGGTCCGATTCGTCGGATCGAGTGCACTGGCTACTATGGCGACGTCCGCCGTAGGCTCGTGCTTATCATGCAAAATCAACAAGCGCTTTGGCGCGGAGAACTCCCTATTTATGGCTCGAACTCGTAAACCTACTCATGACCTACTGCTTCCTGGAGCGGATGGCTGGACACGCTGGACTGGCAGTGAAGGCAGCGCCTGTGAGCTTGCTGCCGACTTCGGTCACAGTTCAGGAGTTTTTCATAAAGACCAGCATCGTCGGGTGCTGGCCTTGCCTGCTTCTCATGTCTGGGTTTTACCCGCATGGTTGAATGGAGAAGTCACCCATCTGCGTGATATGGCCAGTCTCCATCTTGAGCGCCAGGGCGTACGCGTCACCGATTCTCAGTATGGTCTGCAAATCCAACCACTGCAGGAAAAAGACGGCGCACACCTGACCCGCGTGCTCGCTTTGAAAGACCTGCCAAATACCACGCTGGATCTGACACGCCTGCCGGACGAAGTCGTGCTCAGTGCTGCATGCCGACCCCTGCCAGAGGACAGCATTATCATTCAACGTGAAATGTCCCGCCTCGTTGTCACCATTACCCATGGCAAGGAGATCATCTATTGCAGCCCACTTTCTGCACATCGTTTGAATGAACTCGCCCTGAGTGAACTCAATCATCTCTGCCTTCAGCTCGGCTTTCAGCGCGTGCTTGGGCGTGTGAGCTCGATTGTCTTATGGCTGGAAGAGGATGGTGACCTCACTCAGATTGAGCGTGTTACTGGCCTGCCCGCACGTCGTGAGGAACAACCTGCACCGTTTATTCCTGCTCGCGGTCAGAGCACTCTGGTGCCTTCAGAAATTCTAGCTGCCCGCTTGCGTCAGCAATCCAAAGCCCGAACACGCACCATTGCTCTTAGCGCAGGCCTCGCCATTGCTGCCTGTGTGGCCGTGATGGCGGTGATGATCAGCTATGCCGCACGCCAGCGCGACATGCTGCTGGAAGAGGTCGCTGATTTAAGTCCGCGTGCCTCTCAGGTGCTCGATCATAAAAAAAGCTGGCTAGAGGCTGCGCCTGCCGTTGATCCTAGTTATTTCCCAATGCAGGTCCTACTAGATAGCATGACACCAACTTCCAGTAGCGAGGTGTCGTTAACCAACTTTGAGTGGAAACCTGACCGACTCGTTCTCCGGGGGCGAATGCCGAGTGCCGCTCTGGCCCTACAATACGCCAATGAAATTACCGAGGTTGAAAACCTCACGCGTTACGCTTGGGAAACACCTGCACCGACCATCGCCAGTGATAACAGCGCCACCTTTGAACTTACCGGGGAGATTAAGCCATGAAGCGCAGCGAAAAAATTCTCTTAACCGTCTTTGGCCTTGTGTTCCTCATCATCATTGGTGGGGGCATGATTGCCTTTGGCATTCAGAACTATCGCTCCATCCAGGACGAATCGGTCAGTCTGACTAAACGCATCTCTGAGATGAAGGCAGCCATCGCTGAAGGCAGTGAATGGCAGCGTCGCAGCGAGTGGCTGGACGAAAGCGTGCCAAGCTTCACCTCACGCCAGGAAGCCTCCTCACGTCTTCTCGACACCCTCCAAAAAGAAGCCGATAAAAATGCACTTACCCTTGCAGGGAAAGAGTTCATCGAAGAAGCCAAACCCCTGGGGCAAGATGGCCTGCCTGTGGAAGAGGAAGGTGGCTACTTTGATCAGGCATCAGTGAAGATCACCATTACCGGAACCAAGGAGCAGGCTTTGTTTGGCTGGCTGCACGCCCTTCAGCAACCTAGTGCTTTTCTTGGCGTTACGCGGTTGCAATTGACCCCAAGTGGACAAGGTAAAACCGTCAACGTCGAGGTCGAGATTACCCAGTTCTATCGCGAAAAAGCCGCTGCAAAAATTACCAAAGCTGACATCGGAGGACGCCCATGAAACACCTGCTGACCCTACTGCTCACTGCCAGCGTCGCCATTGCTGCTGAGCCCCCCGTAGCCTTTCCAGATCTTCAGCACTTTGCACCGCTCTGGGGGCGCTCGATCTTCACCACTCGTGATTTGCCATCCCCTGATGCGCCGATTGGGCCTGTCTTTACTGATTCGTTAAGTCTGGCCGGGGTCTATGAAGTCGATGGTCAAGTCGTCGCGGTCATCGTGGATCGGAACACCTCACTCATCGATGAAGCCAGGATCGGCAGTGAGAATGAAGCCGGCATCAAAATCCGCAAAGTACAACCAGGCGCCAGCATGGACAAGACCCGCATCCAACTTCAAAAAGGTGATCAAGCCGGTTGGGTCAGCTTTGCCGATGCCGCTCCCGCCGAGACAGTGGCCCCAGCCATTACGGGACAACAGCAGCCAGCCCAAAAGCAGCCAGCTCCCCCCGTTGCAGCGCAGCCCACGGCCTCTCCGCTACTGCCAGCTTTGAATCAAGCGCCCACTATGCCTCCGCCAACCGCTTCAGTAGCCACTCCCACCGCAACCGCGGAGGCTCCAGGTGATGTGCCACTGCCGCCACCTTGAACCCTGACCGCCTAGAGAATTTGGTTGCCTGGTTTCATTTCGGGTGGGAGCTTTGTGGCGCATGCTTGCCATTTTGGAGCTTTACCCCACCAACCCTTGGTCAGCTTTTCAGCTGCTCTTAGCTCTTCTCATCGGTCATGCCCTGTGTGATTTTCCCTTGCAGGGAGAGTACTTAGCCAATGGGAAAAATTGGCGTTTCCTCAAGCACCTTCAAGATCCTTCGCGCCCTCCACAAATTTGGGTCGCATGTATGTCTGCCCATTGTCTGATTCACACCGGTGCCGTCTGGATCATCACCGGGTCACCCTTGATAGCCGTGGCCGAATTTGTTCTCCATTGGAGCATTGACGTGGCCAAATGCCGAGGTATGACCACCTTTAATCAAGATCAGTTTCTGCATGTTTTATGCAAAGTCGCTTATGTCGGGGTGCGGTACTTTGGGCTTGTTTGAAAACCACTCAAAAACCACTTTTGCAAAATGGTAAATGTTTCATATCTCATTAACTGAATCGGGGGCCTGCTACTCGGTTTGTAGTCTATTCTGATCAGTCGCGTGGGGCTTTGGGAAACCAGGGGACGAAGGCGCTGGTGGTTTGTTGATAGTGGCGGAAAGCGTCGCCTCGTTTTTGTAGGGAGAGTTTTTCGGTGAGAGGGATACCGGTGACGTTGAGCAAAAAATGCAGCATAGCTAATGGAGCGATAATGGCTGTCCAACCCCAGGTGGCAGGCAGGGCCATGAGAAAGAGTGCCCACCAGAGCAGGCTCTGGAAGAAGTAATTCGGATGGCGGCTGTAACGCCAGAGGCCGGCTTTGCAGATGCCGAGTGGATCGGTGTTGGTCCGCTTAAATCGGGCGAGTTGGGCATCGGCGACGCCTTCACCGATCAGGGCCAAGGCCCAGAGGCTGAGACCAATCCACTCCAGCGGGTGAAAGCTGGGGGAATTCTGCTGAGCGATGAGATAAACGGGCAGCATGAGCAGCCAGACGAGCACAGCTTGAGCCAAAAAGAACCAGAAAAAGGCCTTGGGTGGATTGGCCTGCCATTTCTCCCGAAGCACAGCATAGCGCACATCTTCCTTGGGGTGATGGCTGGCCACGCGACGCCAAAGGTGAATGCCAAGACGCAGACTCCACGCGGCGACCAAGGCTGCGATAGCGTATCGACGTGTGAGCCAACCCGAACCTGAAGAGGCTAGCCAAACAGCCACTGGGGCAAAGGCGAGTGACCAGGTGACATCGACAAACGAGTAGTTATCCAGCTTCACGCTTAGCCACCAAGTAGCCAGGAAAAGGGCGATCAGGATGAGGGCTGCGATGATCATGGGGAGGCGGGAAGGGAACGCGAGTTTTTCAGTGCAGCTAGTTTTTCAACGAGCAACTTGGTGACGAAGTAAATGATCAGTCCGACCAGGGGTGCGAGGAGGCACCAGACGGCGATGCCATAAAGAGCGGTCATGCCGTAATCTCGAAAAAACGGTCCAGGCTCGGTAAAGAAACGCTTCATCATCGTTGGGATGTGAATGCTCACGTGTGGTGCATTGAAGAGCCATTCACCAGCGCGGTAGAATCCCAGCAGGCTAGCCCACTGCATGGGGTAAGTTAGGGTTTTAAAGGCCTGCAATATCGGTTGATTCAGCCTCAGAGGAACTCCGACGAGCAGGGTGAGCAGAGTGTTTGATCCCAAGATGGGAAAGACGCCCAGCGTGATGCCATAAGCGATGGCTTGGGCAATTTTGGAGGGAGACACGCCCTGCGTCAGTTGCTGGAGAATGGGGCGAATAATCCAGCGCTGCCAAAGAGATGCCTTGGGCTCTGTCATTGAAGGTTCCTCCGAAGAAGCACCTCTTCTATCCGCGCGTTTAAGGGTACTCGGAACAGCTGAATGAGCACATAAATGGCCATGGCGATGTTCCCCAACAAAAGGATGGCGACGAGCCAGGCGATGCGGGCCAGCCATGACACTTCTTTGTAAACCAGCCAGCAGTAGAAGGTGAGGAATCCCCAGTAAGCATCAAACAAGGTCGCGATGAACCAGGGATGAGTCCAAGTTTCGTAGGGTAGTTTCCAGATCGGCACTTGTTTGCTAGCCCAAGTGGTGACGCAGAGCATGGACACCAAAATAAGCAGGAAAAAGAAGCGCAGGAAAAGGATCACAGTGTGGTCGGTTAATGGGCTGCCAGAGCGGTATTGTTTGGCCGCGTGTAGACGGCTTGGAAGACGCTGATGTTGCGTGTGGCAAAGGCAGCTTGGCAGTACTGAAGATAGAAGTTCCACTTGCGGATGAAGCGGTCGTCAAAGCCCTGAGACTTGACTTCATCAAGCTTGGCGTTGAAACGATCATGCCAATGGCCAAGAGTTTTGACATAACTGGCACCCAAGTCTTCCATGCCATGCAGGAACATGTCGCCGGTTTTATTCATGGACTCATTGATGCGGCCCATGCTGAGCAGGAGTGAGCCAGGGAAGATGTGCTTTTGGATCCAATCCACGCCGCGTTTTAGGTTGGCGTAGCGGCAGTCTGGCACGGTGATGACTTGGAAGGCTAGCAGGCCGTTGGGCTTGAGCACCTCGTGGCATTTGGCAAAGTAGGCATCGACATAGGCTTCGCCCACAGCTTCGAGCATTTCGATGGAGGCGATTTTATCAAACTGACCCGTGACATGGCGGTAGTCTTGCAGGCGGATTTCAATGAGGTGATCCAAGCCTTCACGCTTTACTCGTTCCGTGGCGTATTTGAGCTGTTCTTCAGAGATGGTCAGGCATGTCACTCGGCAGCCATGCTCACGCGCTGCATGAGTGCAGAAGCCACCCCAACCGCAGCCGATTTCTAGAACGTGGTCGGTGGGCTTGAGTTCGAGTTTTTGGCAAAGCGCCTCATACTTGGCCCATTGGGCTTCCTCCAAAGTCTGGGCTCCGCCGCTGAATCGACCTGAGGAATAAGTCATGGTTTTGTCCAGCCAGAGACCATAGAAGTCGTTGCCCAAGTCATAGTGCTCGGAGATGTTCCGGCGGCTGGTGGTCACGCTGTTCGGACGCAGCAGATGCAGCACACGATTGTAGGCCTTCAGCAGATTGGTGCCGGCTAGTCGAGTGGAGGAAGCTTTACTTCCTTGGTTGGCGGCGATGTTTTGAATGAACCAGGATATGACGGCAGCAATGTTGTCAGTCTCCCAGTCTCCATCGACGTAGGCTTCTCCGAATCCAACATTTCCGAAGAGTGCGCATTGGCGAAAAAAGGCCCAGTTTTTTACTCTGACTTGGGTGGTGACGGGGCTTCTAGCATCACCGAGATGCTGCACGCTTCCATCGGGCAGAGTCATCTGCAGATGCCCTACTTTGAATTGCTTTAAAGTGCCCATAACGAGTCTCTCATAAAAGCCAGCTTTGCGGTTGGCGTTATGGGGTTGTGCTTGAGTGAGTGTGGCGGAGTTCATGGTTCTGTGGGAGAGATGGAGCGGTGCGGACGATAGACACCGCGCTGGAGATCAGCGCGTGCCCCCTTCCGATAAACGTGCAGACCTTTCATCCAGAGGCGAAAAGCTTGCCAATGAATGAGAAAAATGACGCGAAGGGTCAGAAGTGGATATTTAAGTGCGCAGGTGAGCAGGGCCTTGTCTGTCAGTGCTCGGCGTTTTCCGGTAAGGCTGGTCAGGATGGCGCGATGATCGCCTTCACGATCATCGACATGGATTTCAAGATGTTCGGTCGGTAGGCGTAGTTTGAAGTCAAACTTCAATTCAAGATCCAGAAACGGCGACACATAAAAATGCTTGGGTGTCACGAGTCGGAAGCGATCCTGAGCCAGTTCAGTGAGCACATACGGTTTTTGCTCGTGGAAGGTATTGGTAACTTCTGCAACGGCACAGAGCGGTTGTTCATCGGCATCGAAGCAGTAATAGAAGCAGACTGGATTGAAGATATAACCAAGGACTCTTGGGAAGGTCAGCAATCTGACCTTTGAAATGCGGCTGGTGTCCACGCCAGATTCTCGGATGATTTGGAGGACGTTCTCTTTGGTATCCTGACTGTCTTTGACGATGTGATCGATATCAAAAAAGGAGAACAGGGCACGGCGATTGCGTTTGAAAAATCGCAGGCGATCAGACAGCGCGTTTAGCTCGTCCAGATCTAGCCACAGATAAAAGACCTTGTAGTTAAACTGATGTTCTTTAGGCGTCAGACGATGGTGCATGACGCTGCACTCATAGATGGCGGAACTGGAGGCTGATGCTACCATGGCTCCTCTCCCAGGAGATCGCGGCAGACATTCACAGCGGACATGAAGCCATCTTCATGGAAGCCGTAGCGCGTCCAGGCACCACAGAAATAAGTCGTTTGATCAGCTGAGATTTGATTCAGTTCAGCCACTCTTTTTTGGGCAGCCACAGCATGCACATCAAAGAGCGGATGCTCATAGTTGATTCGCTTGATGACCTTGGCGGGATCGATGGCATCTGCTCCGTTGATACTGACAAAGTAGTTTGTTTTTTCTGAGACGCCTTGCAACAGATTCATCCAGTAATGCGTGCTCGGCTGGATGACGCCCTGCTTATCAAATTCGATGTGGTAGTTCCAGGAGGCCCAGCACTTTTTTGTCTTCGGCATGAAGCGATCATCGGTGTGCAGTGTAGCAATATTGGGCTGGTATTTGAAAGCAGGCAGGATCTCCATTTCGAGCGGAGTGGGATCGGCCAGCATCTTCAGAGTTGTCGGCGTATGAGTGGCTAGGATGACCTTATCGAAGGTCTCCACTTCTTGATTCTTGGCATAGACGAGAGCTTTTCCATCGCGTCGTTCAATGCGTTCGATAGGTGTATTGAGACGGATACGATCACGGAAAGGTGGCACTAACTTGCGCACGTATTGCCGGCTGCCATCCACGACCGTCCACCAGGGGTGGCGTGCGTTCATGCCGAGAAACCCATGATTGTACCAAAAATGCATCAGTGTCTGAGCTGGGAACTCTAGCATTAACTCAGGCGGCGTGGACCAGACGGCGCTGCCCATGGGAATGATGTAGAGATCTAGGAAGTCCTGTCCATAACCCCGTGCTGCCGCATACTGTCTTAGCGTCATGCCTTCGACTTGCGGATCATTCATGGCTTGGATCGTCTCCTCATTGAAACGCTTGATCTTCAGCAGGAACTTCCAGAAACGCGGGCTGACCAGATTGCGGCGTTGACCAAAGATGGTGTCCAGGTTTTTGCCGTTGTATTCGTAGCCGGTGGGAAGATGTCGCAGGCTGAAAGACATGTCTGTCCGCTTGGTCTCGACGCCTAGCTCGTTAAACAGGCGGCAGAGCAGGGGATAGGTTTGGTGATTGAACACCATGAAGCCAGTATCAATGGGTAGCTCATGCCCGTCTTCAGTCACCGTGACAGTGTTGGTATGTCCTCCGATGTAGTCAGCCGCCTCAAATAACGTGATGTCATGGCGCTGATGCAGGAAATGGGCACAGCCTAAACCAGAGATTCCGGTTCCGATGATGGCGATACGTTGACGTGGTATGGGCATGGATAAAAGTGAGGCACTATTGGTTCGACTCTGACGGCCTGTTGGATTCATCTCTTGTGGACGCAATCCGGGTTTTAAGGCGCGATGACGCGCTTATGAATGATCGTGCCGCTCAGCGTGGTTTGCCCCTGATCACCGGTGAAGGTGACCTCCGAGTGCAGTGTATTTTTATCCTCTGCTTTAAAGAAATCCTTGACGCTGATGCTGCTGGAACCATTGCCTGTGATTGATTTCAGATCCATGACCTGGGTAACTTCAGAGACGCTGCCTTCGAATCGGATCGTTTGGCCGTCTCCACCGGTGAGCACGGCCTCGTAGCTATCGGTGGCCACATTATGAGTAATCGCCCAGGAGAATTTCTGGGTGTCTCCATTCATGGTGCGTGTGCCCTCGATGCTGAAGCTTTCGGCTGTCTCAGCCTTCCCAGACCAAGTTTCGGTGATCGTTACAAGATTATTGTTTTCTCCAGTCAGCTTACCCTCTGCCTGCCAGCTACCAGTGAGCTGCTTGAAAAAAGCATTTTGAGCTAGGTCGAGAGCCAGGAGTGAGTCGTAGCTGGCAAACACCCATAGGAGGCCGCAGAGAATCTGTGTTTTCATAAGAGCCTCAGCTTAACAGATACCGCTGCGCTAAAACAAGACTTGAATCATCATTTACGTCGCCGCCGGAAGATCGTCGTGGCCGTGGTGCCAATGGCAAAAAGCAGGAATCGTGATGGCTCGGGCACCGAGAATCCAGGGCTGCCTACATCCACTCCGGGTCCTAGGCCGCTTGTCTGCCCATTGGAAATAGCCAAGTAAGCGCCATTTTCACCAGCGACGCTTAGGCCAAGGCTATTTCTGAGTATATCCCATTCAAAAGATCTTCCCTGGGTCGCTGCGCCAAAGGTCACGGAGGTGACTTGAGTGTTTGTGTTATCATAAATGTAGAGTCGATCTCCTGAAGCGAGGAAGTTAGGTGCTCCATTGCCTAGATTCACGACGGTGACACCTGATAGCCCCCAGTTTGAAATCCATGAGCTTTCTGCGCTGACGGTCTCATTGGTAACGATGAGGCTGGTGCCTGCTTCAATGCTAGTCACGCTCCCAAAAGTTGCTGTTCCTGCTAGGTTGGATGAGCGGTCCCAGCTCCAACCAACGATGCTCACCAAGGTGGGGCCGGTATTGGTCAATTCAAACCAATCGGCATTGTTGGAGCCGCCGCCATGAGATGAAAAGGTCATGACCTCAGTAATGACGATGGCTCCTTGAATTGAGGTGTTAAAAAGAGGAAGGAACCAGGTGGCAATAAGGAAAATGAAGGTCTTGATTTTCATGTCCTGAAGTTAATATGGAGTCTTTAATTTAGGAGTTCTTGGACTTTGTTGACTTGGATTTCAAGCGGATATCAGCTGATTTTATTGTGAAATACTTTGTGATTAAGTTGTTATTTTAGGTCTTTCGATTGGATGTGAAAATTGAGTTTTGTGGTTAGCTAAAGCTCTGGAGTCGGGGCAAGACAGAGGATAAGCGGCCAATGAGTTGATTCGGTGTTCGACTTTTGCGCGGTATCCGTCACCCTCTTGTCAGTGCATCATCTTTATCTTCACATCCCTTTTTGTCATCGAGTCTGCCCCTACTGTAGCTTCTATAAGCACACGCCAGGGGCCACGCCGATGGGGGAGTTTGTGGAGGCAGTACTCAGTGAGGCCCGCAGACAACGTGAGCGCTATGAATTGAATTTTGAAACGGTCTATCTGGGCGGTGGCACGCCGACCGCACTGAGTGAGACGCATTTGGAAAAGCTTCTAACTGGACTTCGGGAGACTCTGGATCTGAGTAAGGCGAAGGAGTTTACCTGCGAGGTGAATCCGCGGACTGTCACAGAATCCAAGGCTGCCATGATGCGGGCTCAGGGCATTGACCGCATTAGCTTGGGGATTCAGGCCTGGGACGAGGCCACACTGAAGACTTTAGGACGTGATCATGCACCGGCGGATGCTGAGGAGACCTATCATTTACTGAGAGGCGCAGGTTTCCGCAGCGTGAATGTGGATTTGATGTTTTCGATTCCAGGTCAGAGTCTGGAAACTTGGCTGAGCACTGTAAAGCACACGATCTCATTGGGGCCGGATCATATTTCGGCTTACAATTTGAATTACGAGGAAGACACTGAGTTTTTTGAGCGGCTCCACCGTGGGCAGTACCGTGAGGATCAGAGTCAGGATGCGGAGTTTTTTGATGGCGCACTCCAGTTGCTGCAGGGAGCCGGATACGAGCACTATGAGATCAGCAATTACGCTCGGCCTGGGCATCGCTCAGTTCACAATGAAAGTTACTGGTTGGGGGAAGATTACCTGGGACTTGGGCCCAGTGCATTTTCGACCTGGCAGAATCATCGCTGGCAGAACGTGCCGGACACGACGCGTTACTTGGAGATCATGGCTGCCGATGAAGAGCCAGCCATGCCTGGCGAGCACCTGACGGCGGATCAGCGTCGCACGGAGCGTTTTGGTCTGGAACTACGCACTGAGCGTGGTCTGCCGTATGCTCTGGTCCGCGAGCCTGAGCAACGAATGGTGCAAATTTTACAAACAGAAGGTCTGCTGGAAGTCAAAGATGATCATATCCGACTCACGCGAGTGGGGAAACCGCTGGTAGATTCAGTCGCGGTGGCTTTGCTCGGTGATGGAGAAACGGTCTAAATCATGCCCAGTGCACGTTTGATTTGCTGCGCTGATTCGAGGGCCTCTTCGATGCTCTCGCCTAGAACGTTGATGTGGCCCATTTTGCGTTTGGCGCGGGCATCGGCTTTCTCATAGAGATGCAGTTTGGCACGGGGATGATTCAGCACAGGGGTCCAGTCAGGATGCACTTTGGGTTCCGGCCAGACATCTCCCAAGAGGTTGATCATGACGGAGGGCGTGTGCTGGCTGGGGTCGCCAAGACTGAGTCCGCAGATGGCGCGGAGTTGCTGTTGGAACTGGTTGGAAATACAGGCGTCAATGCTGTAGTGACCACTGTTATGAGGGCGTGGCGCGATCTCGTTGACGAGCACTCCCCCGTCTGCTTTGACAAACATTTCCACCGCCATGGTGCCGACATAATCCAGACCTGTGGCGACGGCTTCCCAGAGCTCCAGGGCCTGATCCTGGATGGCTGAATCGACCCGCGCTGGAGAGATGCTAAGGTCAAGGATGTGATGGGCATGCTCGTTTTCGATCACCCCATGGACGGCCATGCGACCATCGACACTGCGGGCACCGACCACGGAGATTTCACAGACAAAGGGCACCCATTGCTCGACGACAGCATGATGTCCTTCAAAGGCTTGCCAAGCGGAGGCTAGATCGGTGTCGGCAATCACTTTGCACTGGCCTTTGCCATCGTAACCAAAGGCTGCGGTTTTAATCACACAGGGGCGGCCCAGATCGCTGACGGCTTGTTTTAACTCGGACAGGTTTTCGACGATGCGGAACTCCGCACAGGCAATGCCTTGTTCACGGAGAAAGAGTTTTTCACGCTCACGGTGCTGAGTGGTATGGATGGCTTTCCGGCTAGGTCGCAGAGGCTTTTCGGCCTCGACGGCTTGCAAACAGACGTCAGGGATGTTTTCAAACTCGGCCGTGACGACGTCCACTTTGGAAAGGAATCTGGCTAAGGCTAACTTGTCATCGTAGGCAGCATTGATCTCAAACGTGGCAAACTGGCCCGCTGGGCAACCGGGGCGTTCATCCGTGAAGATGGCCACTTGGTAGCCTGCTCGGCGGGCTTCAAGAGCAAGCATGCGACCGAGCTGGCCGCCGCCTAAAATGCCGATAGTGGATGGAGGAAGGAAAGGGGATTGGGGCATAGCTAACTTAAGCGTCTAATTCCTTCTGAGATTCCATTACCTTGGCCGTCTGGCGCTCGCGGAAGGCTTTCAGTTTCGCTGCTAGCTCAGGATTTTCATTGGCCAACATAGCGATGACGAAGAGACCCGCATTGGTGGCACCAGCATTGCCAATGGCAAAAGTAGCGACAGGGATGCCGCCGGGCATTTGTACGATGGAGTAGAGGCTGTCCATGCCACTGAGAGCGCGACTTTGCACAGGCACGCCCAGCACTGGCAGCGTCGTCATGCTAGCTGCCATGCCAGGCAGATGGGCGGCACCACCGGCACCGGCGATGATGCATTTTAATCCGCGTGACTCTGCGCTGGTGGCATAATCATACAGGAGTTGGGGCGTGCGATGGGCGCTGACGACCTTCTTTTCATAAGGCACGCCAAAATCTTCCAGAATTTGGGCTGCGTTTTGCATGGTGGGCCAGTCGGAGCTAGAGCCCATGATGATACCGACGAGAGGGGAACTCATATCCAAGCAAGTAACGCGGAGACTTCCTGAGTGCAACCTGCGCTTACGGTTTGCATCTGCGTGGCTGCCTTGCCATCGTCTGGGCGCATGACCTTTCGCGAAAAACTAGAACAACGAATCGCCACTTCCCAGTCCAACCTCTGCGTCGGCCTGGACATCCGTGCTGAAGACGCCAGTGAGGCGACAAAGCAGCAAATTATCCGTGTGATTGAGGAGACACTGCCCTATGCGGCTGCCTTTAAGCCTAATTCGGCCTACTTTGAAGCTCTCGGCTGGCGGGGGATGCGAATGTTGAGTGAAGTTTTGAAAGTGATTCCTTCAGAAGTGCCAATCGTGCTGGATGTGAAGCGCGGGGATATTGGCGAAACCCAGGGCTATTATGCCAAAGCAGCCTTTGATGAGTTGGGCGTGGACTCTGTGACGCTGAATCCTTACATGGGTAGAGATACCCTGGAGCCGTTCCTGAAATATGCGGACAAGGGGCTTTATCTTCTGGGGGTGACCTCGAATCCTGGTGCATCGGACATTGAACTGCAAAAAACAGGGGATCGTTATGTTTATGAAATCGTCGCGGAAATGACAAAATCGAGTCCTCAGGTAGGTCTTGTCATCGGATTGACTAATGCGGCGGAAGAAGTTCTGTCCCGCACGCCCGACGTTCCCTTACTCATTCCAGGGCTTGGTGCACAGGGTGGGGATTTGGCCTCGCTGAAGGGTAGTGGACGCTCTGCGCCGCTGCTGATTAACGTTTCGCGTGGTATTCTTTACCAAAACGACGGTAAAACCTATGCTGAGCGCGCTCTGCATTGGCAGCAAAGCATCCAGCATGCGCTGGAGTGAATTTGTTATAGTATTTATAATAAAGCTTGATAAATTGACTTTTGGGCAGCATCTTTGGCTGGCTCATGTCATTTTTACCAGTCACAACCCTACAAAGGCTCTGCGCTACAGGACTCATCCTGTGGACTTCAGCGTCTATTGGTCGTGCTGATATCATCAGTGATTGGACCGCTCAGGCGCTGGCGGGTGCTAGAAGTCAGAACGAGACGGAGGCTGAGGTGTCGCGAAATTTGGCGATGATGCACACGGCTATTTACAACGCGGTAGAGGGCATCGCAGGGGATTACACGCTTTACACTCATGGTACCTACAGCGGACCTTCGGCGACAGCCGTGAGTAATTCATCTTTGGAGGCAGCCGCAGCTTCGGCGGCGTTCACGGTTTTGCAGGATCTGTATCCTAGTTTGTCCGGCAGTTTTGCCACGCTTTACAGCAATCAGCTAACGGCTATTGGCGATTCAGCCGCCAGGACCAATGGTGTGAATTTTGGAACCGTAGTGGGACAGGATATTCTGAATTGGCGCGCTAATGATGGTTCTGCAGACGCCAATGATCCGCCGTATTCACCTGTGGGTAGCGTGCCTTATTGGAGCCCAACGGGTCCGGCTTATTCCTCTGCTACCCAACCAGGGTGGGGGAACGTTTCCACGTTTGCGATTTCTGGAACGTCGGCCTACACAGGAAGTCTCGGCTCATCGTTAACGACTTACGTGGGGTCTGCCGAGTATGCTGCCGACTATAATCAGGTCAAAGATCTTGGCAGTTCATCAAGCGCAACTCGTACGACGGATCAATTGAACCAAGCCAATTTTTGGCAGGACAATGCCACTGGGACAACGAATGTGGCTATCTGGAATTCCCTGGCTGCAGATGTGGTCAACGCATCGTCTCTAACTCTTCAGGATTCGGCACGACTCTATGCTTCATTGAATGTGTCGCTGGCAGATACCGCGATTGTGGTTTCAAAGACGCAGTATGAGGTTGGCTTCTGGAGGCCCGAGACGGCCATTGAAAGTGGAGATGCTGATGGTAATACGGCGACCATTGCCGATTCCAACTGGGATCCACTCATTAGCCCAGCCAGCACGCCTTCGTATTTTAATTCCTCAGCTGCCTTGGCCTCTGCCGCTGGATCGATTTTAAATTCTTATATTTCGCCTATTGCTCCGGTGATCGTTGGTAAGGACACCGATGGGGACGGAATCATCGATGTTTTCCTGACTTACAATAACCTTGAAGGTGCCGTTGATGGTGCCGGTAATAGTGCCATTTACGCTGGGACTGATTTTAATAAATCGGTTGTAGATGGAGCGGCTTCGGGTTCACAAATCGCGAACACTGTTCTCAATACTCAGTTCACCGCTGTCCCTGAGCCAAGTGGTGCTTTAATGCTTGGCCTTTCGGGGGCCTGCTGGTTGATGCGCCGTCGTCGCGCAGGTCGGCGCTGAGTGGGTCGAACTGATGTCTAAATGACATCCATGCTAGACAGTGAGCTTGGTGTCGTTTCAAATAGGCGTGCTGCGCTGCTTTAGTGCGGCACTTCTAACTCGACGCAACAAACAACGATATCCAAAAACATGGGCAAAATTACCTTTGGCTCCCAAGTCTATACCTGGTTCATGCAGGGCACTGGCAAGGGCTACGACAATAAACTCGACCACATGATCAAGGTCGCCGCTGAAGCCGGTTTCACGGGCATCGAGCCCATGGTGCTGGAGATCTCCGAGAGTGCTCTCGGCTGCGGTAAATACTGGCTCGGCGACTTCTGTGACCCAAAGCGTCTCAAGGACGTGCTGGATGAGCACAATATGAAGCTGGCAGGCCTAGCTCTCGTTTGCGCCTGGGATGGC
The DNA here is from genome assembly GCA_027489965.1 of Verrucomicrobiaceae bacterium. Lineage (GTDB taxonomy): Bacteria > Verrucomicrobiota > Verrucomicrobiia > Verrucomicrobiales > Verrucomicrobiaceae > Prosthecobacter. Next base: position 60,981 of record JAIXZA010000044.1, on the reverse strand, counting down.
GAAACTGAGGCTCCGAATGAAAAAGCAGCCGCAGATTTCACGCTCGACTTCCTCAAGCACTTCCCAGGCTCCATGCTCGGCACCGTAACTCTGCCAAGTGGTCGCAAAGACAATCTCCAGAATCGCCGCCTGAACATTGCCAAAAACGTCAACGCCGTTTCCAAGCGCGCCGCTGATTTGGGCATCAAGTGCAGCTACCATCCGAATAGCCCACCAGCCTCCCTCGTGCGCACTCAGGAAGACTATGATGTTGTCCTCAGCAGCCTCGATCCTAAAGTCACGGGCTGGACTCCCGATGTTGGTCACATCATTCGCGGCGGTATGGACGTCATCGCGACTCTGAACAAATGGCAGCATTTGGTGAATCACATTCATTACAAAGACTACTCCGGTAATGGCGCTGAACCTTGGGCTCAAATGGGCACTGGTAAGCTTGATTTCCATCGCATCACCGAGTGGCTCGTCGCCCGTGACTATGAAGGCTGGATCATCTGCGAAGATGAGGCCCATGTTGCTGTCGATGACCCAGATGGCGTTACCAAACAGAACGGCCAATGGTGTAAGGATAACCTCCTTCCAATCGTGGCTTAATTAGTCTGCCTCACTCAGCCCTGCGGTAATAAACCGCAGGGCTTTTTGTTTTTATGGCCATCGTCTTGTGGACTTTATGGTTCTTTGATATCCTTGCTGGCAATGCTGCATTTTCATGCTCAACTGTAGGTGTGAATTTTCGTTTGTTCAGACTTTCTCTTCTGGCCGCCGTCATGCCTTTGGTCGCTGTGGCAGATATTCAATTGCCCGCTGCTGCTGCGCCGGCTACGACAGCGGCTAAGCCGACTTTACCGCCTGGGGCGATCTCGACAGTATCTGCCACTCCTGCACCCGCACCGATGCCAGCTACACCCGAGGTGCCTGCTCCGTCCCTCGCTGTGGCAGTGCCTGCCACTCCAGAGCCACCGCTCGAGATTCGCCGTGCCATTGCTGTAGATGAGAAAGCGCCATTGGTCTCACCGCCAGTTTCAAAAATCGTCTTCACACGCTGCGAAGTGCCTGCCCCCGTCATTGCCATCACCTTTGATGATGGTCCAAACCCTGACCATACGCCACGCCTTTTGGATATGCTGAAAGCGCGTAACATCAAAGCCACCTTTTTTATGGTTGGGCGCTGCGTCGTGACCTGGCCGCACATTGTAAAACGCATCGCCGATGAAGGTCATGAAGTGGCCAATCATAGCTGGTCGCACCCGCTGCTGACTAGCCTCGGCAATACCAGCCTAGATTCACAGCTGCAGAAAACCCACGATGCTATCATTAAAGCCTGTGGGAAAGCACCGATGCACTACCGCCCGCCGTATGGGGCCATCGGCATGAGTCAGCGTAAGCGCATTCATGAAAAACTGGGCTACTCGACGATCCTCTGGGACGTCGATCCCCTGGACTGGAAAACGCCGCGCAATTCCAAAAAGGTCGAGGAACGCATCCTCGCCAATACCAAGTCAGGCTCCATCATTCTGACCCATGACATCCATGGCACCACGGTCGATGCCATGCCCGCTACGCTGGATGCCCTCATTGCCCGCGGCTACCAGTTTGCCACCGTCAGTCAGCTCATTGAGCTGGAAAGAGAAACCGTCTCTACCGTCGTCGCCACAGCTCCAGCGCCTGTGCCACTCACTCCTGAGCCTACCATCCCCGTCGTGCCCATGTCCACGCTTCCACCAGAAACGGTGGCTCCTGCTAAGCCTGTCAAGGCTGAGAGTGCTGGTGAGTAACCTGATCCTCAAGAGCTGAGCTGATTGCTTGCAGATTAGCTTGCTCTGGATCATTCAGTGCCCATGCCTGATCCCACGACCCGCTTTGCCCCTAGTCCGACTGGCTGGTTGCATTTGGGTCATGCTTTCGCCGCGTTGTTTGCTGCTGATCGTGCCGGACAGGGCCGCTTTTTGGTGCGTTTGGAGGACATCGATGGCACGCGGGTGCGGCCTCAGTATGAGACAGCGCTGTTTGAGGATCTTGCTTGGCTAGGCCTGCGCTGGGAGCAGCCTGTGCTCAAGCAATCCGATCATTTTGCCGATTATCGGGTGGGTTTAGAGAAGCTCGATTCGATGGGCCTGATGTATCCCTGTTTTTGCACACGGAAACACATTCAGGAAGAAATCGCTCGGGCTGGCCAGGCTCCTCAGGGGCCTGACGGACTTCTTTATCCCGGCACCTGCCGTCATCTCAGTGCCACTGAACGTGCCCAGCGTCAGGGCAGGGGAGAGGCCTATGCCTTGCGTTTGGACATCGCCAAAGCCACCGCCATGGCTGGAAACCACCTTGGCTGGCAGGATCGGGCCCGCGGTGCGTTCACTGCTACCCCCGAGATCTTTGGCGACGTCGTCCTTGCTCGCAAAGACACGCCAGCGAGTTACCATCTCTCGGTCGTGATGGACGATGCCCGCCAAGGGGTCACGTTGGTGACACGGGGAGAGGATCTTCTCGAGGCCACGCATCTTCACCGCCTGTTGATCGAGCTCTTACAGCTGCCCGTGCCTCAGTGGGAGCATCATCGTCTTATTCTCGATGAAAACGGCCGTCGTCTGGCCAAGCGGGATCAGGCGCGTTCTCTGCGGATGCTTCGAGACGAAGGTTGGACGCCGGAACGCATTCGGGAATCCCTCGGATGGTGAGAAGCTTGCGGGCCGCACTTGCTTAAATCCAACGCCGCCCATTAATTCCCCCATCGCTATGCCACAGCCCACGGGCATCACCCCGCCAGCCACAGACATCGTCACCCTCAGTCTCATCTCGCATACCAATGCAGGCAAGACCACGCTGGCCCGCACCCTTCTCCGTCGGGATGTTGGAGAGGTCCGGGATGCCGCCCACGTCACTCTTTTTAATGAGTCCTACACGCTCATCGAGCATGATGCGCGGATGCTTCGCCTCTGGGATACGCCCGGCTTTGGTGACAGTGCGCGGCTGCTGAAGCGCCTGCAGCGGGAGAAAAATCCCGTGCTCTGGTTCCTCTCCCAAACCTGGGATCGCATCACTGACAAGCCGCTCTGGTGCAGTCAGCAGGCTTTAAAAAATGTGCGCGATGAGGCCGACGTCGTGCTTTATCTCGTCAATGCCACCGAGCCGCCAGAAGTCGCTGCCTACATCAAGCCTGAAATGGCCATTCTGGGTTGGGTCGGTAAACCCGTGCTGGTGCTGCTGAATCAAACGGGCCCAGCTCAGGATCCCAGCATCGAGGACACAGAAGCGCAGGCTTGGAAGGAGCATCTCAGCCAGTATGACTTCGTTCGTGACGTCATCCGGCTAGACGCCTTTGCCCGCTGCTGGGTTCAGGAAGACGTGCTCATGGAGACCTTGAGCCCCCTCATGAGTGAGGTCAAAGCTCAGCCTTTCAAGCATCTCAAACGCGCCTGGCATGAGCGGAACGTTACCCTCTTCCGTCAATCCAGCCGTGTGCTCTCTGAGCTGCTCACCGCCGCGGTCGTCGATGGCATTGAAGTGCGCAGCGAGACCTTGATGGAAAAGGTCGGCATTGGCCGGTCTGAATTGAATAAAGAATACCAGGACGCCCGCGAAAAATTAGCGGCCAGGCTGGCGGACCGCGTGGTCTCGACCACCAATCGACTCATCGAAATTCATGTACTTGAGGGCGAGGCCGCTCGCGCTCTCGGACGCCTGACCAGCGAGCATTTTCATACTCCACAGCAAGTGCCTGAAGCCATCTGGAGCGTTGTCGGCAGTGTCGCTGGCGGAGCCATGGGCGGGCTCATCGCCGATCTTAAAATGGGCGGCATGACCTTCGGTGTCGGGGCTCTTGTCGGCGGACTTGCCGCAGGCATTGGTGCCTATGCCTTGATCAAAAGCTACAATCTCGTCCGTGGCAATGATCATCGCCTGCACTGGTCACGCGAGCATTTCCGTGAGCAGGTGCGCTTGGCCATGCTCACTTATTTGGCCGTGGCGCACTTTGGCCGGGGTCGCGGAGAGTGGCAGGAAAGCGCCGAACCCGCGCATTGGAACAGCGTTGTGACGGTGGTCCTCGATGAGCATGAAATCGGCATTGAACGCCTCTGGAAAGAGGGCGTGGAAAAAGGCGCTCTTCCCGCAGCCCTCTCGAAAACCGCGCAATCGCTCATTTACGATTGTCTCTCCTGCGTTCTGGTTCGCCTCTATCCCCAAGCTGAGCTGGATCTGTAGTGCCCTAAGCCTTCGTTCTGGCCGTTCTCACTTCGCAGGCTCGTAGCGCCAGGTCCAGTCGCCTTGGTAGTCAGCCGAGCGAGGTGAAGCGTCTTTCTTTTTCTGCGGCTTCTCTGCTGCCAGAGCCCCATCGTCATCTTGGCCATCAGGCCCTGAGTGCCACAGACGATAGCGGCCATCCGCACTCCTGCGGTAGTGCATCGGTGTTCCGTCAAAGGCGGTAACCGAGGTGCTGGCGAGCCCATCGAGCTTCGGTGGGTAACTGTTATGCTTGAGGAAATGCAGCTCCAGCGCGCAGGCGATCAGGATCTGAAGTCTCGTGTTCTCAGCTAGAGCGCTGCTCCTTTTGACCTGACCCATGGCGGGAAAGGCAAATCTTGCCAGCAGGTTATCAGGTCGGCGCAGAAGGTTCTGACTCTTCACCCATACGTCCAACGGGTCAGGCACGACGAGCGCGGTCTTCAGTCCTTGATCGCGATTCGGTCGCACGAGCTGTTCCCACTCTGCCTGCACAAGACTCGTTTTCATGTGCGTGAAGAACCCGGTGGGAATGCTGAGCATGAGAGTGCTTTCAAAGGCTGATGCCCTGGATTGGCCATCATTATTGATCACCGAGAAGTATTCGGAAGCGCGCGATGGATTATGCTCCAAAAAATCACCCATATCCGCACCACATGCCAGCTCGCCACGCGAAGCCTGGAGCAAGCTGGCGGGGATGTCGAGACCTTGAAAACCCTGCTGCAAAGTCTGGATCATCTCGGCTGTCAGCACACGCTTCTGCATCAGTCTCCAGGTCAGTTCAGCGGCCGTCTGTAGCTGGGTGATGCCCACCAGATGACCGATGAGGAAAGGCTCATGCAAAGCACCTTCGGTCAGCCTGAGTATCGCGATGACATCGCTCACTGCTGCGGCAGGATCACCCGATTCCAAGCAGGCGAGGCCATGGAGCCTCAGGGCACGACTCAGATACTGTACGTTGGCGTAATGGGGTACAGCAACTGTAAACAGGTTCTCCGGCAGGTCGGCAGCATCCCAACGCGGCAGGAACTCGACTTTGGAACGATTGCGCGCAGTTTCTACAAGCTGGGTGAGCATGGGTAGGTGCTGCTCCAGGGCATGTCGCAATGCTTTGGCATCGGCATTTGGCGGAAGTGAGAGATGCTTCTGTTCGCGCAGGGCTGTGATGATCTGGGATAGATCGGGCGACTGCGCCTTTCTCAGCGCTTCAGAGGTAAAGGCCTTATTCACACGATCATGGTTGAGGAACTCGCAGGACTGCTTGATGGCATCGCGCTTCGCTTGAGCGGCTTTGGCAGCTGGGCTGTCTCCTGGCGCGATGCGTATGCCATTCAGTGGCTCGATGGCAGCGAAGTTCTGCGCTTCCGCGATGGGCGGCGGCAGGAGCTTGAGGAGATCGAGTGTCTCACCCTCGGCATCGAGTTCGGCTTTGAGGCGCAACCAACGGCGTTGCCCCGTCCAGCTCAGCACGACGGCGAGCAGAACCCAGAGGGTGATTAGAGTGATAAGTGTCCAGAGAAGGCGACGAAACCAGAGACGTTGTAAAAGTGAGGTCATGGGGTGAAGAGGTGGGTTAATTTAAAGCGAGGAGGGACTGCATGAGCTCGGCACGCTGCAGCATGGCATCCGCATTCAGAGTTGGGGCAGGTCCCGCAGATTCTGAGGCCGCCGGCGTGGTGAAATGCAGGACCAACACGGCGGCCCAGGCAAGTCCCCAACCAACCACAAGCCAGCGCGGCGGTGCTCGCCGAGACAGAAGCGGAGAGCTTTCCAAACGCGTCAGCATCTCCTCACGCCACTCCGGCGGCAGTGGCTGGAGCTGAAGCGATGAGAGTTTGGATTCGAGGTCTTCTTTCATGGCTGGATTTCGTCGTAGAGCGGACGCAGGAGCGTGCGCAGTTTGTCAATGGCGTAGCGGTAGCGGCTGGCTGCTGTGTTGAGAGGGATGCCCTGGGCTTCGGCGATCTCCTCAAAGGTGAGCCCCTGCCAGAGCTTCAGATGGGCGACACTGCGCTGCTCAGGCGGCAGTTCATCAAGAGCAGCCTGCACTCGCAGTGCGAACTCGGCTGTATCGGGATCGGCTGCTCTTTGGAAAAGAGGTTGCGGCTCTGAGGCACTGCGCTCTTCCGCGCTGCGGCGTGTGTGGTGACGGCGAAGCCAATCAAGCGTCATGTTGTGTGCCAGCCGCGTTAGCCAGGCCCGTTCACTTTCCACGACAGGCAGCCCTTGGTGCTGGAGCTTGAGGAACAACTCCTGAAGCAGATCTTTTGCCTCGGCCTCTGATTTCAGCATGCCAACGATGTAATGAAACAAGCCTGCCGCGTGGGCATCGTAAAGTTCAGAGATCTGGCGGGCGGTGAGCATCGTGTCACCCAGAGGACGCATCAGAACCTGAGATTTGTCTAGCGAAGCTGAAAAAAGAAAACGGTCGCGGTATTCAACGGGTCGATCAGCGTGCACAGGCACCTTGCTGAAGAAAATCTTCGCTGTCGCGGTTCGCCTTGATCCCTGAGCCGAGCTTGATTTGGAAATACTGCATGAAAAAGTAAAAAAGGCGTTGCGCATCGTGTCACTCTTTGCCACCATAGCAGCCCGCCAAATTGGTGGACATGGCCCGATAGCTCAGTTGGTAGAGCAGTGGATTGAAGATCCTCGTGTCGATGGTTCGAATCCGTCTCGGGCCACCTTTTTCAAACGAAAAAGGTGGTTTCATGTTCGGTTGTCTTTCGGATTTTTAGGCCAGAATGCTCTTGAACGCGCAGCGAAGTTTGGCATTCCCGATTAACTCTGCTCAGGTTCGTCAGAAGGTAAATGGGTTCGTGGGTTAGGAGCCTTGCCTCGAAGAATGTCCAGTCTGTTGGCGGGTGCGTCGGATGCCAAAAAGTCAGGTATGGTCAAGGCAGTTCGCCGAGGTCGCGATAAGAAATCAACTGGCCACTCGGTCAGACGCTCCTCTGTTACATGAATATAGACACCTTCTTCGATCTCATGGATGTGCTCCTTTTGTAAAATGAGAACCAGTGGCTCTTCGGTTCCTGGATTTGATTTGGCGAACTCCTGAGCGCTTTCGAATGTCTCAAAAGGAAAGAAGTAGTCATCACCATCGAACTCGTCAGGTGCTCCTCGTTCAGGATGGCACCAGACCCGGTATTCTAAAACTTCGTCCCACACATAACCTCCGCCAGCCCCCGCATCTGCCGGATACTCGCCTACCTTTTGGGGATCAACGACAGCTGGATATGTCTTCGTCATTTTTGGCAAGACGGTTAAGTTTTGGCCGCCATTTACCAGCGCGTATTTGCGTCAGGCAAAGGGGTATGCATGATTTTGATTCATCGTCAGCGGCATTCGCCTGAGGAGTCGTTGATGTCATCGGAGTAAACGTTCAAGGCCATCCCATGTTGATTGGACTGGCTCACGCGTTCGGGGGTCAAGAAGGCCAACTTCATCAACGGTTCTGTTCATGCGTCCGAAATTACAGGGAGCACATGTAATGAGGACGTTATCCAAGTCGTTGTTGCCGCCTCTGGCGTGCGGCAGCAAGTGGTCGTACTGCAGCCACATGGCTTGGAAAGCGGCATGCTGTTCGGGGTTTCTCGTTCCCCATGACAGCGCATTCGGGTAAAGCTTCTTTAATGCTTGGCGGATTTCAGAGCGAATAACCGGAACGCCGCAAAATCTACAGCGATAACCATCCCGTTGATGCAAAAGCAGTTTCTCAGGTGGACTTGGCATCCGCATTTTGATGCGTTGATCAGTTGGTAAATTTGGGGGTGCGCCTGCTACGACCCGATATTGAACATAAGGGCTGGCGCTTCCCCAGAGTGACTCAGTCCACTCACGAATCGCCGGCATGTCGGCGGCGCGAATCAGCGACTCGGCTAGCTCGTTTTGCCCGGCAAGATGAGCCGAGACTGCCGCATCAAGATAACGCGCGGCATCACTAATTTCAGGAATTGGTGATCGAAAGCAGCGGCGGTTAGAAATTGGAAATTCTTCAAAGCTATTCATGTCAAATAGACTCTTCTTTTGTCAGCTGAGCTTTGCTGAAGCCTTGATAATTGTCCGTTTTGGTTGTCTTTGCAATGAATGTGATCACGGTGCCGAAAGCTGTGAATCTTTGGCTGCCAACTGCCGACGATAGGTGGAAATCTTCCGATCAAAGACCTGGAGACAGGCGAGAATCGGCATCTGGATAGACCTCAGGACCAAATACAGTGAAATCTGATCAATGCGGAATTCACGAAGTTCGAATAGCCACACGACAAGGAGGGCAACAACTCCAATCGAACCCAATAGGCATATTCCGCCCCAGAGTCGATGCAGAAAGGGTGAGCGGTAAACCCCCAACCAGGCTACAAAAACAAGAACTGGGACAAGCAAGCCGCCTTGATTTCAGACGCTTCTCAGTCGTTCTCAAGCTTGAACAGGTCATGACTCAAGAGGCGATTGAGCGCTTTGCGGTAGGGGCTGGGCATGGGGTGCTCATTGAGATCAGCTAGAGGAATGAAGCGGTGGTTGCTGGGCCACTGGGATTCAGGGGTAGCGGCTCCATCATGGACCCAGAGCGTGACTTTATAGCGGGTGATGCCGTAGCTGCTCTTGAGAAGTATGGCAGGTGGTTGGTCAAAAAGGCTATCGGGCAGGGCAGGGAGTTTCCAGAGTCCGGTGCGGCGTTTGCCGGTTTCTTGTTCCAGGAGGATGCTGTTGCCTTGGCGGATAAAGAGCACACGCTCGGTGACGGCAGTGATTTCTGTTCTTGCCGATTTGATGGGCAGGGATTCGGGATCGCTAGCCTGGCAGTAATCCTTGATCGGGCAGTCTGGGCAGGCAGGCTTAGTGGGCTTGCAACGGGATTGGCCGAGCTCCATGAGCGCTGAGTTAAAGGCTCGAGGATCATTCGTGCTAGTGACGAGTTCTTTGGCCCGATCCCAGAGACGTTTATTGCCGAGAGTTGAGTCAATGGGCGTGGGATCGTTGTCGATCCTTGAGAGAACGCGGGCTACATTGCCATCGACGATGGGTTCATTCAGGCCAAAGGCAAAGCTGCTGACGGCTCCGGCTGTGTAGGGGCCGATGCCGGGTAGGCTGCGGATGGTGACGGGATCGTTCGGAAAAATGCCAGCATGATCTTGGAGGATGATTTGCGCCAGTTTTTGCAGGTTCCGCGCACGTCGATAATAGCCGAGTCCTTCCCAGGTGCTTAAGACGTCAGCTTCGTTGGCTGAAGCTAGCGTTAGGATGTTAGGAAAGCGGGCTAACCAACGATGATAATATCCGCGATCTAAAACGGTGGTGATTTGTGTCTGCTGGAGCATGACCTCTGATACCAGAATGGCATAGGGATCACGGGTCTGCCGCCAGGGGTAGTCACGTCCATTTTGGCGGAACCAACTGACGAGTGAGCTGGTGATGGCGCTGGCAGACACGCGGCGGGTCAGATGAGAGTCAGCTTACGGGGCGGCTGTTTTAGGTGTGGTAGTGTTTTCCAGCAGTTTTTCCAGCGCCTGATCGGGAGCCACGCCTTTGCTGATCGCAGTCTCGTAGGAACTCTTGGCTTTCTCCCATTGAGGCGGGTCCCATGTGGCATAGACGACGGCTAGATTGAAGTGAGCTTCACCATAGTTTGGGTCGATGGCGATGGCCGTTTTAAACTCGCGTTCGGCGCGGCTGAGGAAGTTCAGTTTGTTTGAGATGATGCCCAGGTAGTGATGGCTGCGCGCATTCTTGGTGTTCACGGCCACGTTCTTTTCAAAGGCTGCCAGGGCGTCATTCCATTTCTCTTGTTTGAAGTAGGTGATGCCGAGATGAAAGGCGGCTAATTCATTCTTGGGATCGAGGATCAGGCACTTTTTCAGGGCTGTTTCAGCCTGATCATATTTCTGTTCACGTTCCCGCGAGTAGCCCAGTCCAACAAGAGCTTCAGTGCTCTTGGGGTCAGCGCGCAGCGCGTCTTCATAGAGTGAGGCAGCCTCATTGAATTTTTTAGCCGCAAAGGCTTCACTGGCTTTTGAAAGCAGTGAGTTCAGCGGGTTGGCGGACTCGCTAGGTTTGGAGACACGGGCGATTAAGGTGCCTTGGATGCTATTGGCGCTCAGCATTTCCTGCACGGCAGGATCGGTGAAGAGTTTTTCCTCAGCCGGGGTGAGTGACATACGGGAGTTCTTGAGTTCTTCGACTTGCTGAAGGAGCTTTTGAGAGACGCCTTCCATCTTTTGCAATTCGGTGATGACGATGTCCTTGGCCTGCTGCTGGCGGTATTGGCTGCGTAGTTGGCGCATGACGATCTCACGCAGCGTGGAGTTTTCCTGGGCAAGCTCTGGTGACATGGCTGATTTGTCTTTGTCTTCTTGGAGCGTTTTGAGCTGGAGCGTCAATTCAGCGACCTGAATCTGGTAGGTACTGCTTTGTTGGCGTAGCGCGGCCATTTCACCCTGAAGTGTGGTGACCTGTCCACGCAGGGTGGCGATCTCTTGATCCTTGCGACTGCCGTCTGCCTTCAGGCTAACAATCTGTTTTTCAGCCGTTTCGAGTTCCTTTTTCAGGCGCTCATTGTCCGTCAGCAGTTTTTGCATTTCGGCGCTGGCTTTGGCATTGGGGCCCTTGGCTTTGAGCGCATCGATCTCGGTTTTCATGCCCAGGTTTTGGGCGCTGAGTTCATTGGCCTTTTTGCTGTTTTCAGCACTGGCGATTTTTGCGACCTCCAGTTCTTTTGTTAGTTTTTCAGCCTTCTGACTCATCTCGGCACTGGTGGTCTTGGCGGCATTCAGCTCCTTGGTCATAGACTCGGTCTTCTTGGCCAGTTCATCGCTGGTTGTTTTGGCGCTGTCGCGTTCTTTGACCAGCGCTTCACGCTCAGAGAGTAGTTTATTCCGCTCGCCTTCGACGACGATGATTCGTTCCGTAGCATCATTCAGCTTGATGCTGGCGTCCTTGCTCGCGTTTTCAGCAGCAGCGATTCTTTGGATGACTTTTTTGTATTCGATTTCAATGCCGATCTTTTCTTTGGTCAGAACATCCAGTTGGGCCTGAGTTGCACGGCCTGCGGCGACCTCGGCGCGCATGGCTTGGATGGATTCTTCCAGTTTCGCGGTCTTTCCTTCCAGGGCCTGCTTATCAGCGCGGGCTGTGGTGATCTCACCGGAGGCCCACTGATACCATTGCTGCCATTTGGAAAGGTCCACCTGCATCTGGCCATTTTGGTTTTCCAATTGGGTGACGCGTTGGCGCATGTTTTGTTCCCATTGGGCGATGGCTTCACTGAGGCTCGGCACGGAGCTCATGCTGCCGCTGATCGGTTGTCCAGAGACGGTGCCAGGTGTGGGAATGGGAGCAGGGGCTCCGCCAAAGATGGTCGCAGGCACTGCCGTGGGTTGCATGGCTGCGGTTGCTGCTGCGGCAGGCATGGATTGCTTGGCCGTGACGCGTGCGATGGCTTGTTCTGTCAAGGATCGGCGATTGCTGATCATGCCGGGCTGCCAGCTGGGGTTCGACTGCGAGACGCTGTCAAAGATCTGCTGCATCTGCTGATAGAGCGAGAGAGCACCCGCAAAGTTGCCTTCCTTTTCCATCTTCTCGGCATCATTTTTCATGAGATAACCTCTGAAAAATTGCTCAGAAGATTCGGTGTCGCTGCTGCTTTGAGCATGGACAGGCACGCTCAATAAAAATAGAGCGAGAGCCAGGAGGGCGGGGGGGCAGAACTTCATGGGAGGTGGATTTTAATGGGAACGGCGACTTTTGTAAATAGTCCTGTCAAAAACCTCAAACATTCATGGCGGCACGGATCGCCTCCAGTTCGTCCCAGCGCAGGTAAAGTCGTGCGACTTCGGCTTTTGCCGCCTCCAGGTCGTCGCTGAATTTCGACGCTTCCTGGGATCGGGTAATGTAGAACGAGGGGTCATTCAGTGTGGCATCCAGGGTCTGAACGCGCTCTTCAGCGGTGGCAATAGTCGCCTCCATGGCTTCAAGTTCAGCGGTTTCCTTGAAGCTGAGCTTCCTTGGTTTTGGTTTGGGGGCGGTAGATGCGGATGGCGCTTTTTCCACTTTCACGGGTTCGACCCAAGCTTTCAGTCGAGCTTCACGCTCACGGCGTTTTTCCAGATAGTAGCTGAAGTTACCCTCCTGCACATGCACTCCAGCAGGTTCAAAGGCGATGATTTGATCACAGACACGATCCAAAAAGTAACGGTCATGGCTTACTACAATAACGCTACCGTCGAAGTTACTGACCGCTTCTTCCAGGATGCGCAAGCTTTGCAGATCGAGATCATTGGTCGGTTCATCCAGCACGATGACGTTGCCGCCGCGTTTCAGAACCTTGGCCAGCATGAGTCGGGCGCGCTCGCCTCCTGACAGGCGGTCCACGCGTTCATTGGTGCGGTCGTCATTAAAAAGGAAACGACGTAGATAGCTACGGGCGCTGAGTTTTTGGGTGCCAAAGAAGACGGTTTCATCCTGATCGGCCACCTCGGCTAGCACGGTGCCATTGCCTGCGAGCTGCATGCGGGCTTGGTCGATGTAATTAAAGGCAACCTTTTTTCCAATCGTGATCCGACCTTCCTCCGGCATGCGTTCTCCCATGCACAGGCGGATGAGGGTGGTCTTGCCTGCGCCATTGCGGCCGACGATGCCGGTGCATTGTCCAGGTTTCAGCGAGGCTGTCAGATGGCGGAAAAGCCAGCGTTCTTTGCCAAATTCATCGGTCACCGATGCTCCGACTTCATCTAAATCGACGGCAATGTTTCCCATGGCGACAGCAGGGGGCAGGAGCAAATCCATTTCACGTTCCTCGACAGGAGCTTCCAGGCCTTCGATGGCATAAAAGGCATCCAATCGGCTGCGCTGCTTGGTGCCGCGAGCTTTGACGCCTGCGCGCACCCATTCCAGTTCCGTTCTCAGGAAGCGCTGACGGCGGCGCTCAGCCTGCTCATTGATTTGCTGGCGCGCGGCTTTGCTCTCTAAATAGGCGGTGTAGTTGCCTTCATGAGAGTAACAGCGGCCATCTGATAACTCGAGGATGCGCGTGGCAATCACATCTAGGAAGTAACGGTCATGGGTGACGAAAATAACGGCACCAGGGAAACTGCGCAGATACTCTTCCAGCCAGCGGATGGATTCTGAGTCCAGATGATTGGTTGGCTCGTCCAGCAGGAGCAATTCAGGCTGGGCGATCAAAGCGCGGCACAGGGCCACACGGCGTTTTTCACCACCTGAAAGGGTTCCGACTTGGGCATCAAGCGGTGGCGCAGACAGTGCTGTGGTGATGGACTTGATGCGCGAGTCGAGATTCCAGCCATCGGCGGCCTCAATGTGATGCAGAATATCTGACAGCTCAGCCTCGCTGCCTTCTCCGGCTTCGTAGCGCTCGATCATGCTCACCAGATCGGCCACGCCGGACTGAATGTTTTGCAGGACATTTAGGTTCGGGTCGATCTCAAATTCCTGAGGAAGGTAGCCGACACGTAATCCGCGCTGGATGGAAAGGTCGCCCGTATCGGCACGCTCCACACCGGCTAGGATCTTGAGCAGGCTGGTTTTACCGCAGCCATTGCGGCCAACGAGGCCGACCTTTTCGCCCTCATTAACGGCCAGAGTGATGCCTTCAAGGAGACGTTGATTACCGTAGCTGAGCGTGAGTTCGTTGGCAGAAAGCATGAGATGAGGGGCAGGGGGGTGCCCTCCATGCACCATACCTGAGGGTTTGCCAAGGACAGGTGATGTTTCTGAAACATCACTCGACAATTCAATGGGCGTCAGATTTAATCAGACACCTCTTTTTTACCTATGCGTCAATACGATCTCATCGAGTACCTTTCCATGGCCATGCAGGCTGGAGCCTCAGATTTACACCTTTCCGCTGGTGCAACTCCCATGATGCGTCTGCATGGGCGCATGACGCCAGTCACAGATGAGGTCATGGATGCACTGGATGTCCGCGAGCTCGTTCTGGGTGGTTTAAAAGACACGCAGCGTGCTAAGCTGGAAGAGGATTGGGAGCTGGATTTCGCCATCGAGGTGGAAAATCTGGGCCGTTTCCGTGGTAACGCCTGCTTTGCCATGGGCCGCATTGAGGGAACTTTCCGCTATATCCCAGACACGATCCCAGAACTGACACAGTTAGGCCATGGTCCGACCGTGGAGCGTTTTTGTGAGCTAAAAGATGGACTTATCCTCATCACGGGCGTCAGCAACAGTGGTAAAACCACGACTCTTTGTAGCATGACCCAGACAATCGCCCGCCAGCGCTCTTGTAACATCGTCACGATCGAGGACCCGATCGAGTTCGTCTTTAGTCATGGTCATGGCCTCATCCGCCAGCGGCAGGTGGGCTTTGATACCCATGAATTCGCCCGTGCCATGAAAAGCGCCCTGCGGCAGGACGTGAACGTCATTACCGTCAGTGAGCTGCGTGATATGGAGACCATGAAAGTGGCCCTCACTGCCGCAGAGACAGGCCATCTGGTCATCAGCACTCTGCACACCATGGATGTGCCCAGCACGATCACACGTATTTTGGACAGCTACCCAAAAGAGCAGCAAAACTACGTGGCGGCTCAGCTCAGTCACTGCCTGCGCGGCGTCATCAGCCAGCATCTTATTCGCCGTCCTGACGGCGAAGGCCGTGTGATGGCGACTGAGGTCATGACCATGAATCACGCCATCGGTGGCTGTATCCGTGACCAGCGTCTTCAGCAGTTGCCGAGCTTGATTCAAATCGGTGGCCGTGATGGCATGCACACCATTGATGACAGCCTGCTGCATCTGCTTAGCTATGACTTCATCTCGTTAGACGATGCTAAAGCGCATTGTCGTGACTTTGGATTCATCAAGTCCGGCTACGATAAGCTTATGCACGAACGTAACGGAGGCAAAAAGCGTTAATCATGAGTGTCGAAACTACAGATTGCATCCACATCCAGGGTCTTGAGTTGCCAGTGCGCATTGGTGTGCCCGACGAGGAACGTGCTGGCTGGCAGACGCTTCAAGCGGACATCACGCTGCGGCTCCTGGGGCGCTTTGAAGACATGCAGGACGATTTGTCCAAGACCGTCGATTACGCCGCTGTGGCGCTGGATTTACGGACGCTCGCCGCGGTCCGCCCGCGCCAATTGATCGAGACGCTCGCTGCTGAAATCGCCAGTTTTCTTTTATCCGAATACGCCATTGCTTCAGTGAGCATTCAGCTCAGGAAGCGAATTCTGCCTGGTTGCGACTTTGTCGCGGTCAGTCTCACGCGTCCCTGAGGCGTTTGATGCCAGCTTATTAGGAGGCTTCGGTTGATCCAGAGATAACCCAGGATTTTTGTTTCGGCGTCCGCAGCGTCGTGTAGCCGTTTTTCTTCCGGAAGTCGTCAAAGGCAATGTCTGATCCGTCAGCTTTCATTTGATGCACCATGCGCAAGAGCTCGCCTAACCGGCCTTTGGGAAAGCCTGCCTTATTGGCAAACCAGCCCAAATACTCTGCGGGGATATCATAGATGGGGATACCATTCGGCGGAAAGTGCTGCGGACCATACTTGCCAAAGGGCATGGTGGTGCGACCGATCTCTGCCAGATCGGCTCTCATGCGCTCGGCCAGATCATTCATCACCTTGGGGATCAGGCCTCTAGTTTTTCGCCTTCGGATTTGGCGATGATGACCGCTCCGACAGTGTCGCCAAAGACATTGACTGTGGTGCGTGCCATGTCTAGCGGCCGGTCGATGGTGAGGATCAGACCGAGTGAGGCTTTGATCATGTCTTCGGTAAAGCCGGCATTTTGCATGATGATGATGATGGCCACTAGGCTGGCAGCTGGGATGCCTGCCACACCGATGCTGGAAACAAGGGCCAGAAGCACGATGATGAACTGTTGAGATAGGGAAAGATCAATGCCCAGCACCTGCGCCGCAAAGACGACCACGACACATTCATAGAGCGCTGTGCCATTCATATTCACTGTGGCACCAAGTGGGATCACAAAGCTGCCGACGCGCTCGGACACTTTGGCTTCCTCAAGTACGCAGCGCATGGTCACAGGAATGGTCGCGGTTGAAGAAGCGGTTGAAAAGGCCATCAGCATGGAGTCGCTCATGTTCCGGAAGTGCTGTAAAGGTGGCACACCAGCGGCCTTTAAAGCCAACGGTAAAATGATGAACGTGTGCAGGGCCAGGGCACTGATCACTGTCAGCACGTAGGGCACGAGGTTCTGTAAAATGCCGATGCCGACCTCGGCGATGGCGGGAATGACCAGGCAGAAAACAGCAATGGGAGTGAACTTCATGACCCACGTGGTGATGAGCGTCATCACGTCTGTCAGTTGGTTGAAAAGGTCCCGCAGCACGGTGGGCGGGCCTCCAGGAACCAGTACCATGGCTACAGCAAAGAGGATGCTGAAGAAGATGATTGCTAAAAGATCACCCTCCGCACAGGCCTGAATGACATTGGTCGGAATCGAGCGACTGACGATGTCTAAAAGTGAGCTGGCGCCACCCTCAGCTTTTTTCATCACATTGCCGATCTCCGCAGCATTCTTGCTGCCCAGCGCCGACTCCATGGCTGCCTTCAGTGTGGGGTTTGATTTCCCGTCGATCAGGCCAGGCTGGATCGTATTGACCATGAAAAGTCCGACGCATACGGCAACGAGGCTGCCGAGGATGTAATAGGCCCAGGTTTTGAGTCCCATACGGGCAAAGCCATCCAGCGACTTGAGTCCTGCGATCCCACTGATGATGCTGGCTACGACAAGTGGCACGATGACCATCTTTAATCCACGCAGGAAGAGGTCTGAAATGAAGCGGCAAACTTCCAGAATGGCAGTGACCCAGCTTGGGGCTGCGGCTCCATTGGCGGGATGGCTGAATTGCTGAAGAATGATTCCAACTATGGCACCTGCGATGAGGGCAATAACGATTGGCCAATGCTGATGGCCATGAGACGATTTCTTGGATGCAGGCGGGGACATGAGTCATGGATATGCCCTGTCTGGAATCAAACGGCAACCAAAGAAGTGCGCTTCACCTAGTTTGGTGAGGTTATCACACACTGGATTGGCGCTTGGAGAAGAACAAGCGGGCGCTTTCGGCCACGCCATAGGCGCTTTCTTGCTGCGTCAGTTCATCGGTCAGGATGCGCAGGTCAGCGACCGATTTATAGATCGGGGCGCGTTCTTGGATGAGGCGGTGCAGCTTGACGATAGGCGGCTCCTCTCCCCGCAGCAGAGGGCGGTCATTATTTGAGGCGGTACGGCGGGCTAGCAGCTCTGTGCTGGCCTCTAGCCAGGTGATGAAGCCCAGGTGCTTGAGCAAAGGCAGATTCACTGGCTGGGTGATGATACCGCCGCCTGTGGCGATGACGGTGTGCTTCCGACCTAACAGCTGGCGTAGCACGGCTGACTCGCGCCGGCGGAAGCTGGCCTCGCCTTCGCGGGCGAAAATCTCTGGGATGGAGCAGCGGGCCTGATCGGTGATCAGGTGATCGGTGTCCACAAATTGAAAGCCGAGTTTGTGTGCCACGATGCGGCCGACGGTGGATTTGCCACTGCCCATGAGTCCGATCAGAATGATGTTTTCAGCGCGGTGCAGTGGCTGCTCATCTGTATCGTTGACGAGACTGAGGATTGAGGAGACAAGCTCTGGATCATCGCTCAGCGCGCTGAAGTAATCTGGGAACTTCGGGGACCAACCCGTGGCGCGCAGTTTGCCGTTGCAGACGTGTTTATGCGTCCAGCCTCGCTTACGGGCAGCGTCAGGCGGCTTGATGCCTGGGGCAGGGAGATTGAATAAAGCGGCCAGTTTCAGCAAACAATCTTGCTGAGTCATCTTGGCATCATCGACGACGTTGTAGATGCCGGTGAGCTTTTGGGTGAGCAGATGCACAAGCGCGTTGGCGGCATCGTCGGCGTGGATTTGATTGATCAGCCGCCCTTCAGGTGCGCCTTCATTGATCTCGATGCCGCTGCTGCCTTCGAGCAGATTTTTCAGCAAAAAAGATCGGCCTGCTCCATAGATGCCCGCGAGTCTGGCGACGGCTCCTTGATGATTGAGCGCTAGGTTTTCGGCTTCGCGTAGCAGTCTGCCGGTTTCCTTGGGGGGCTCAGCAGGGCTGGCTTCATCCACGGTGCTGCCATCTATCTGTGGGTAAACGCTGGTGCTGCTGGTGTAGAGCGGCCAGGCTTCAGGAAAGTTGGCTAGCAGGTGCGTCATGCCATCCACATAGACGGCCTGATACATCTCCGGGCCACCTTTGCTGGAACTGGCGCAGTGAATGAAGGCATCGATGGCACCGATTTGCTTTCGCAGGTCAGAGACATCGGCTGCGGAGGCAATGTTGCACGCGAGCACTTTCCAGGGCTTCTGGGCACTGAGGCGTGCGGCAGAATCGGGTGAGTGGGTAAGACCGACGACCTCATGGCCTGCGGCGTGAAAGAGGTCTGCCGCACGCTCGCCGACGAAACCACAGCCAATGAGCAGGATTTTCATGAGGGGCGATTGGTCTGATAGTAAGCTAGCAGTCCTTTGACGATGCCGTTGATGTAGTCCTCAATGGCACTGGTGGTCAGCTTGCCGCCAATGAGTGTGCGCCCGAGGTAGTGCTCGCACAGCAGACGGCGATAGGTTTCCTCATGATTCATGACAAACGGTTCTAAATAGACGACAGGACATTCATACAAGCGATTAGCTAGCAGGTTCCGTGCATAAACATACGGGTTCTTTCCGGCATGACGCGCATTCGGTGTCGTGTAAACATAAGCAGGTAATCCCGTCGTCTGACTCATCGTCGCGGCGATGGCTGTGGCCAGCGGGATTTCCTCTTCATGAGTGCGAGATAGAAGGCGCTGGAGCATCTGAAAGCGCACGTCTTGCTGCTGGAGTTCGACTGGCGCATAGCAGCCGTTGACGAGGATGTGCAGATGATTCTTTGGGGAGAACTGAGGCGCGGTCGCATCGCCCCAGGACTCGGCATTGAAATGCAGGCAGAGCACGAGGTCGGGCTTGATCTGCTGGTTCACCCGCTCCGCACGGGCATGGATCTCGCTGACACGATAAAAGAGTTTTTCACTCTGCCATTGAACCGTCAGCAGCTTGGCATCTCCAGTCAGACCCGCGTAGGTTGGGGCGGGTTTAGGAAAGCCCGCCTCGGTTAGTACGGCCAAAGCTTCTGTCTGGAGGTCTTCTGGACGTTTCTTGGTCACTGGCTCGGCCGTTTCACGCACTAAGGTAGCCACGGCCCCCAGCGCCATGAGCCGCTCTTTCAGGATCTTGCCGGTCAGAAGTGAAAGATCACCTTCGCGGATGGACTCACCCTCTTTAAAGCTTAGCATACGCTCTTCCATGGTGGCATAGGCTCCGCCGATATGGCCGGGGTCGATTGCAATGACGAGATCGCTTAGCGGTGGACGTTTGCCCAGAGCTGGCAAGTCGCGTGCGCGGCGCCAGGATGCTTTGAAGGTGTTTTTGGATTTTTCACCCGTGGCTAAAAAAGGCACGGTGGCCGTAGATTCTTTGGCTTGGCCCGTTGGGATGCTGATGGCTGTGTCCCTGATTTGAAAAGGCGGTGGCATGGCATTTGCCTCTGAATAGATATCGCTCCAGGCGGCTTCGAATTCAGTCTTGGTCATCGTTTCAGCAAAGACTTCCAGCTTCTTCCAGTCTGGTTCTTTTCCCAGCGCGCTGAGCTTGCTGAGCGCTGCAGAATCAGTGATCGAAGGCGTGACTGCGCCAATGACCGGAGACGGACTGGGTGCGACGGTCTGAGCGCTAAGCTCAGTGCGGGTAAAGAGGAGAGCCATGGCCAGCAAGAGGCCTGACGAAAGGAATGGAGACAACATGCGCGCAGATTAGGGCGCAGTCATCAAATGGCAAGACTTCGCATCAATCTGCCCTGTGAAACCGCAGAGGAATTGATCTCGATGGCCCCATCAAGGCGACGTCGCGCCAGCCTGTGCCTTTTCAGGCACTCGCTCAAAATGAGTGCTTTTTGCCAAGCCATAATAAAAGCCGAAGATGCTGCCGATGAGAAGCAGGATGGTCAGCAGCCACCAAAGACCGGGAATCCAGGGTGGGTTGAGTCTGCGACGGCGGGACATGAGGAGAGGCTATGAACGCGCGGCTAAAGTGGCGACGGAGTTTTTCAGCAGGGTGAGTCCGGCTTCCTGACTTTTTTCAGGGTGGAACTGCACTGCCATCAGCTTTTCTTTGGCAATGCCGGCAATGAAAGGCACGCCATAGTCCGTGCGGCATAGGGCCAGCGATTCATCAGCCACGTCAGGATAGTAGCTATGCACAAAGTAAAGGTGCGCAGGATCGGGCAGACCGTTCCACCAGGTGGACTGGTTGGCTTCCCAATGAACTTTGTTCCAGCCCATGTGCGGGATTTTCAGACCTTCGCCCGCTTGGAATTTACGCACGCGGCCAGGAGCCACGCAGAGACCTTCCACGCCCGGGCATTCTTCGCTGGATTCAAAGAGCAGCTGATACCCCAGACAGATGCCGAGGTAGGGGCGCTCTTCTTTGAGCCATTCCTTGAGAGGGTCCCAGAGATGCGTCTCTTTTAAAATGCGCACGCTGTCGCCAAAGGCTCCCTGACCTGGAAACACAAGTACGTCGATGTCGTCAAAGCCCTTGGGCTCGGTGACGAGTTGGGCTTCTGTACCAATGGCCTTGAAGGCGTTCAAGACGCTGCGGAGATTCCCTGCGCCATAGTCTAACACACCTAGATTCATGAGTTAGAGAACGTCCTTGGTGCTAGGGATTCCGATCACACGAGGATCGTGGCGGGTGGCCACATCCAGAGCGCGGGCGAGGCCTTTGAACATCGCTTCGGCCATGTGATGGGCATCGCGTCCGCGACGAATCTCGACATGCAGGGTGGCCAGCAGGCCGGAGCTAAAGGCGCGCATGAATTCTTCGACCAGCTGAAAGCTGAAACGATTGATGCCACCGATGGCTTCCACGCGTTCTGGCGTGTGGTAGCTCAGGAAAGAACGACCACTGAGGTCGATGGCCACCTCCGCGAGGGTTTCATCCATGGGCAGCAGCCAGAAACCGTAGCGCGTGATGCCGGCTTTATTGCCCAGAGCTTCGCGGAAGCATTGTCCCAGGACGATGCCTGTATCTTCCACCGTGTGGTGATAATCCACTGCGATGTCACCCACGACTTTCACCTTCAGGTCAAACAGACCATGCTTGGAGAAAAGAGTGAGCATGTGGTCAAAAAAAGGCACACCTGTATCGATCTGCGACTGGCCAGAACCATCCACGATCAGCTCGATCTGGATGTCTGTCTCAGCGGTCTTGCGGTGCTGCTTCGCGGTGCGGGTTGTTTGCATGGTCTTCAGTTAACATCGGGTGCCGTGTCAGGTCAACGTGCTGATGCAGCAGAATCGAGGTGGCTTGGTTCGTCGTTCGTGGTTTTTTACCTGTGTATTGACTGCGCCCCAGTACAACAAACGGAGAACCTCCAACTGACGAACTCTACGTTTCCTCTTTCCATCTTCGATCTGCCATTCCTTCCAGACTTGCAGGTGGGGCAAGTCCGCGCCATGGAAAGGAGTCTTGAAATCCCATCTGCCCAATCATCCCACCACGCTTTATCTCGTCCGCCATGGCGAGGTGGAGGAGCTCTATCATAAAGTCTTTGGCGGTAGCCGGATCGATATGGCGCTGTCGCCTCTGGGATTGAAACATGGTCAGGCAGTGGCGCAGTGGCTGAATGACACGAAGATCGACGCGATTTACGCTAGCCCCATGCTGCGGGTGCAGCAGACGCTGGCCCCTTTGGCTGAGCAGTGCGATTTAAAACCGACCTTGATCCCCGACCTGCGTGAAGTGGATTTTGGCGACTGGACAGGGCACCGTTGGGATGGTGTGAAGGAACATTTTGGTGTGAGCGCGTTTGATTGGCTGGAGATCATCGAGACACAGGGAATCGCCAATGGTGAATCAGCGGCTGATTTGACCCAGCGGGTGCAGCCTGCACTGCTCCAAATTCTACAGGATCACCCGCATCAAAGCGTGGCTGTCTTTTGTCATGGCGGCATCATCCGCGTCATCCTTGCCCTGATGCTGGAGCAGCCGCTGCGACATATGGCGCATTTTAACATCGAGTATGGCAGCATCACCGTGGTGGAAGTGCAGCCAGAAAAGAAACATGCTTTCGAGATTGAACTCATGAATTATTGTCCGCCTGTTTGATCCTTTATGGCGCTTGCGGGCGCCACTCTTTGACCTGACTTCTAGATTTTCCGTTTCCCATGTTCTCACTTCTCACCGACAAACTCGAAGATACCTTCCGCAAGCTGCGCGGACTGGGTAAAATTAGCGAATCCAATGTGGCGGATGCCATGAAGGAGATCCGCATGGCTTTACTGGAAGCGGATGTGGATTTTAAAGTGGCCAAGGATCTGATCGAAGCGATCAAGACTCGCGCGCTGGGCGAAGAAGTGCTCAAAACGGTGAGTCCTGGTCAGCAAATCGTTAAAATTTTCAACGATGAACTGGCGAAGATTCTGGGTGGTGGTGCCACCGACCTGGACCTGAGCCCACCGCAGCGCATTCTCATGGTGGGTCTGAATGGTGCGGGTAAGACGACGACCTCAGCCAAGCTGGCTAACTGGCTGAAAAAGCAGGGTAAACGTCCGTTGCTCATTGCCCTTGACCTTTATCGTCCAGCGGCGGTGACGCAGTTGCAAGTCTTGGGGCAGCAGCTCGGTGTGCCAGTCTGTGTGCCACCCGTGGGTGAAACCGATGTCGTTAAGGCGACGAAGGCGGCTTTGAAATGGCTGGAAGATCAGGGCAGTGGAATCGCTATTTTTGATACGGCAGGACGCCAAGAGATCGATGAAACCTTGCTGAGCGAGCTGAAAAAGGTTCGTGATCTGGTGCAGCCGCGCGAGACCCTTCTAGTGGCAGATGCGGCGACGGGGCAGCAGGCGGTCAGTGTGGCCACGAAGTTTCATGAGACGGTGACGATTACCGGTCTGATCATGACCAAGCTGGACGGGGATGCCCGCGGTGGTGCCCTGCTTTCCATGCGTCAGGTCACAGGCTGCCCAGTGAAGTTTCTCGGTGTGGGTGAAAAGGTGGATCAGCTGGAGGTCTTCCACCCTGACCGCATGGCTCAGCGCATTCTTGGAATGGGCGACGTGGTCAGTCTGGTGGAGAAAGCGGCTCAGGAGATTGATGAAAAAGAGGCCATGGGCATGATGCGCCGCATGGAGGAGAACAAGTTTGACCTGACCGACATGCTCAAGCAGTTGAACTTCATGAAGAAGCTAGGCCCCCTGGAAGGGCTGATGGGCATGATCCCGGGCATGAGCAAACTTAAAAACATGCCTGGTGTGGATGACAAGCGCATGAAGCATACGGAAGCACTTATCCTATCAATGACGCCCAAAGAGCGTCGTAACCCAGGCATCATCAATGGCAGTCGACGCAAACGAATCGCTCAGGGGAGTGGCCGACCAGTCATGGAGCTGAATCAGCTTTTGAAGCAGTTTGAAATGATGAAGCAAATGATGTCCAATAAAGGCGCAATGGCCCAAATGGCTGGCGGTCTTTTTGGCGGTGGCGGAGGCATGCCACAACTGCCTAAAGGCATGATGCCTGGCAAAATGCCGAAGAGTAAATTTGGCAAAGGCTTCCGCCTCGGTGGTTAGTGTCTGATCCTTCTACCAGTGCCGTTTGGCAAACTTCAAATACTGCTGCCAGTCGTAGTCGGTGACGTCGTGTTTTCCCGTGCGGATGTGATAGGCGATGGCATCGCCGACGGGGGAGTCGATGGCGGGTTGCTCGGTCACGCCATAACCTTTTTTACCCAGGAGAGCATACACGGGTTCTGCATGCAGGCCGCTGAGGAACTCGCCTTTGGGATCCGCCCAGGTATCCTCGACCGCGCTGGCGATGTAGATCGGGCGTGGCGCCGCTAGGGCAATGAGCATGTGTTTGTCGATCGGACTGGCGGCTTCATGATTGGCATAGTTGGTGTAGGTCTTGGTGAACCAATGCGGGAACGCTTTGGTGATGACAGCCGTGGTTTCACCAATGTTCCGGCGCATGATGGCAGCGCCACCTTCACCGGAGTTGTTGGAGATGACGACGCCAAAGCGCTGATCCTGCGCACCTGCCCAGAGAGAGGTTTTGCCCAGTCGGGAATGACCGATCACCGCGAGCTGTTTGGCATCCACGTCGGCATCTGTTTCTAGGTAATCGGCGATTCGGCTCAGGCCCCAGGCCCAGGCCCCAATAGCACCCCAATCACCGTTTTTCCATTCGGTGGCAGTCCCATCTTGGCTGAGCACCGCGCGCAGACCTTCCTTCCAGCCCTCGGCCTGATCAGGCTCCACATCACCGTAGTAATAGGTCGCTACAGCGCAGCCTTGACCGATGATCATTTCCAGCGGCCAGCGGCTGCTTTCGCTGCCACGGCTGGCTTCGGTAGCTCGGTTGTTGACGATGTTTTTGTCCTTGCTGGCGCGCATCCAGCGGTTGGAGAGAGGGATGTCCGTTTCTGGGCTCACGGCATGGTTGCCGTTGAAGCTTGGGCCGACAAAACAAGGCGCGGGTTTGTCCAATCCATTCGGTGTGTAAAGCATCACATCCATGCCTGCCCAGGCTGGATGCTCGGGTAGGGAGATGTGGATGAGTTTGCGGGTAGCCTTACCACCAAGAGCGTCTTTTTTGACCTGAGTGACTTTGAAGTCCACCTTTCCCCAGGTGGCGGCCGCTGGGGTTTTGCCAAAGACATGCTGCTCAAAAAGAGCCATCACCTCAGGGCGACGGATTTGGGTCCATTCGTTAGCCGTCGTGACTGTTTTACCGGCCTGTGTTTTGAGCAGTTCCGGCAGGGTATAGGGCGGGATCTTGGATTCGTCGTAATTAGCAATTTTTTGCTGAGCTTCAGCAAAGTCTTCACCAACGAGGAGTGCCGAGAGCATGAGGAGAGAAAGCAGGTGGCGGGGCATGGATCTACTATCAACGAGCCTTAACAGTCGTTTCCATCGGTTATCAGCTAGCTTTTAAAACTCAGCCTAACTTGGCCAAGCTGTCGTCCAGCGCTGCAATCACGGTATTGATGGTGGCTTCAGTCTCATCACCCATGTTGCTGATGCGGAAGGTTTTGCCTTTCAGCTTACCGTAGCCACCATCGATGATCATGCTGTGGTTCTTCTTGAGAAGACCAATAAAGGCGGCCACATCAATGTTCTTGTTATTGGCGACGCAGGTCAGCGACTTGGAGCGGTAACCTTCTGGAGCAAAGAATTCAAAACCGTTACGGCGCACCCAGTCGTGAACCATGCCGTTGAGTTTAGCATGACGGGCGAAGCGGTTGTCGATGCCTTCGGCAAAGATCTTTTGGAGTTGATGACGCAAGCCGTAGATCAGGCTGATGCAGGGCGTGCTTGGCGTCATGCTTTTTTCGCCATTGGATTGGAACTCGAGAAAATCGAAGTAGTAGCCGCGATCGTTGATCGTGGCGGCGCGGGCCATGGCGGCTTCGGAAGCGGTGAAAAGTGCCAGTCCTGGGGGCATGGCTAGGGCTTTTTGGCTGCCAGTCAGCAGGACATCAATGCCCAGTTCATCAAAATTCACGGGAACTGTGGTGAAACCGGAAACGCTGTCCGTGATGAACATGACGTCAGGATACTTTTTCTTCAGGGCTGCAATTTCGGCAATCGGGCTGAGAACGCCAGTAGAGGTTTCATTGTGGATGAAAGTCACAGCGTCGAACTCGCCGGTGGCCAGGCGTTTGTCGATTTCAGAGGCCAAGATAGGTTGGCCCCACTCGACTTGATAAGCTTCGGCCTCTTTCCCGCAGCGTTTGGAGACGTCCAGCCACTTGTCAGAAAAGGCGCCATTGCAGCAATTAAGGACCTTTTTCTTCACCAGGTTACGGATGGCTCCTTCCATCACACCCCAGGCGGAGGAGGTGCTGAGAAAGACCTGCTGCTTGGTGCCAAAAAGCGTCTGCAGCATGGGTTGGATTTCTGCATAGAGATCCTGGAAGCCTTTTCCACGATGCCCCATCATGGGCTGTGCCATGGCGGCAAAAGTGTCTGCGCTGACTTCGATCGGACCTGGGATGTAGAGTTTGACGTGGGTGCTCATGGATTGGGGGAAGGGGATACGGCCGCAGCCGAGAAAAGAGCGCAGAGATTAGGGCAGGAAAGTGTGCTGGCAAGAGAAGAGAATGGTAGGGCGCTTAGTCAGGCAGGGCGGTTGGTCAGAACCAACAGTCTTCGAACCTCGCTCGCCGAATCTAGGAGGCTGGAGGACCAACTGTCCCACCCACAAATTTCCCAGCCTCAGTCGCGCCTCGCCTCTGTCACTCCAGCAGGTAATTTAGGAGCACGGGTGATGAGGATCATTTTTTCTTGGCCATGACCGTTAACCAAGGCTGGGTGTCGGTCATAATAAGCAGATCACCGCGTGGTTCTGTGAAGGGAATGCTGTAGATTGCCAGCGTGGTCTTCGCCGCATCGGGAACGCTAGTTGTGACTTCGACTGCAAATGGAGCTTGGCTTGGGGCAGCGTCGGGCGTTGCTGAGAGGGTGAGTTTGATCTCGCCACCTTTTGCAGGTACATCAATCACCGCACTGGTCACTCCTGCCGGCAGTTGAACGGCACGCGCCTGGATTTTTCCCGTAAACGGGCCGGATGTTTTGACGTTAATCTTTAAGTCGGCAGTTTTTCCAGGCTCCAATTGATAAGCGTGGGTGTCGAGTGTTGCCGTGAGCGATGGCGTAAAGGCTTTGATGGATAGCTCATAGAGATGATCAGAACTGCCGTGACGAAAACGGTCAGCAATGACGAGCTTATAGGTGCCATCTTTTGGAGATTTCCAGTGCAGGTCTGGGTCTGGCTTCTCTTTTTCAGTGTCGTCAGCCTGCTTCAAGATGTTTCCATCAGCGTCTTCAAGGCGCATGGTCACATCTAGCGGACTATCGATGGCTTGGGCGCGAATAGTGATCTGAAGGTCATCACCTTTCTTGGTGGAAAAATGAAAGATGTCCTCTTCTCGGGGCTTGGCAATGCAACCATTGAAGAGTGCTGGTATAATGAGTTCCTTGGGTACACTTACAGCCAACCTTTTGGGCGGCTCCTCGGTCACGGTGAGACGATAAACATGATTGGCACTTCCTTGAAAGGCCACGTCGGCTGCAGGTGGATGAGCGAATGCAAAGACTTGCAGGAAAAACAGGCCGTCTGCCTTAGGGTGATACTGAATGATTGGATCGAGATTCTGCGTGTCGTGACAGGCTGCTACCTCAAGGCCGTTTTCATTGAGAAGCCGCAGCGCTGGATCCATTGGAGAGCCCAGTGCATAGCCGTGAAGAGTGGCATAGATTGGCTTATCCTTTCTCACACGGATCGGATGTGTGTCGACATCACCACTCTTTCCCAGCACTCCATTCAGGGTGATATCCATGCCTGCCTCGGCAATTTTGGCGTCAGAGAGGGAGTCATTCGGTTCTTTTTCGATTCGTTCGGCTTTGTTTCCGACCTCAAAGATCCGTGGGGCAGTGACTCCAGCATCGGTGAACAAACGCATGAGGTAGGGGCCTGCGACTGCGTCTTTGGAGATGGCGAGAGAAAACTTTTTGGGTTGATCACTGGCCGTGGCTAGGATGCTTGGAGTGCTGATCCATGCTTTAGCAGCAGGTTTATCCAAGCCTGCTCCAGCGACTTGAACATCGACCTGCGTGCCGATTTGTCCGCCAGCAGGGAAGATGTTCTCAAAGCCGGGTGGGGCTGCTTGCAGAGTGCTGCTCAGAATCAGCAGAAAAAGACTCAAACGCCAAGGCATCACGCAAAGAGTTCGCGGATAGGCATGCCGCCATTGATGAGTGGCAGGGGGCGTCCTGTATTGGTGTGCAGAATCTGATGTGGATCGATGCCTAGCTTGGTGTAAAGCGTAGTCGCGAAGTCTTCTGGGGTATAAATATTTTCGCTGGCATAATAGCCTTTTGGATCCGTAGCACCAACGATGCCGCCGCGCGGGACGCCTGCTCCAGCAAAGAGAATGTTCATCGCTCCTGGCCAATGATCGCGTCCGCCGTCTTTATTGATTTTTGGAGTTCGGCCGAATTCGCCAAGGCCGATGACCAAGGTGCTTTCTAATAAGCCTCGACGATCCAAGTCCGTGATAAGGCCCGCCATTCCTTGATCAAACTTCTTCATGAAGTCGCCTTTACAGGTCTTGAAAAGCTCCCTGTGGTGATCCCAGCCACCGTAGTTCACGGTCACAAAAGGCACACCGACCTCTACAAGGCGACGAGCTAGCAGCAGGCGTTGGCCCAGGTCACTGCGGCCATAGAGATCACGGGTCTTGTCATCTTCGAGGGAGATGTCAAAAGCCTCCTGCGCAGGTTTTGAGGCGATCAAATCGACGGCTTGTCCATAGAAGGTATCAAAGCTGACTGCGGGATCTTCAGCAACAGCGTCATTCAGGCGCTTCATGCGATCCAGTGAATGGCGCAGCTCGCGGCGTGCTAGACCCCGAGCATCAGAAATGTCTGAAGGTAAAACAACATCCCGCACTTTGAATCCCTTGGAGTTAGGGTCACCGCCAGCGACGAATGGGGCATGCTCTGCACCGAGGAAATTGGGACCTCCACTGCGGGTAATGCTGGGCAGGGTCATGTAGGCTGGCAGACCGTTTTGTATGCCGCGCTTATAGCTGACCACACTGCCAAAGGAGGGATGAAAGGTGACAAAGGCACCGCAGCCGACCGGTACGGGTGTCGGTGCACCCGTCATCATGTAGTGGTTGCCGCCACCGTGATTAGGGTCCTTATGGGTGACACTGCGGAGGACGGTGAACTTGTCAGCCGCTTTGGCCAGATGGGGGACGCAGTCCGAGAACCGAACTCCAGGCACACTGGTCGGGATGGCACCAAATTCTCCACGAATTTCAGATGGAGCATCTGGTTTGGGATCAAACATCTCGTAGTGAGAAGGTCCTCCATCCAACCAGACTAAAATGCAGTTCACAGGCCGTGCCAGGGAAGGTTGTGGCGCGGAGGCTGCCAGTGCTCGTGCGCGCAACAAATCAGTGAATCCTAGTCCACCGCCAGCGGCAGTGAGACCAAGCTTCAAAAAGTCGCGCCGGGCATGGCCAGCACAGTTATGGGTGAATCGTGACATCTTGAGTTAAGAAGAGATCTGCAAATTACGGGCGGTAACGGATCTTCTTGCTTGCTGCGTGAAAATTGAGCAAATCAGTGGTTAAAGACAAATTCGGCAGAGTTTAAAAGACTCCATAAAACATCCTCGATGGCTGCCTGTTGGCTGGGTTTTTCGACCTGAAGTGCCTTTACGGCGATTGCAGCTTCTTCAGCGGTCGGTAAGCGTGAGTAGCATGAGAGGTAGAGTTCTTCCAGAATCTGCTCTGCTGTCAGGGTGCCACTGGCTAGGCGGGCGGCGCGGCCTTTTTTGTGGGTGAGCATTTCCTGCAGTTTGTTGGAGTTCATCAGATGCAGGGCCTGCACGACACTGGGCTTGGCGTCTCGTTCACAGGGGCATTCTGAGCTGGCATTTGGCCGTCCAAAGGCATCCATGAACTGGCTTTCCAGCTTATGATTCCAGGTCTGTTTTGCCAAAGTGTCTGGCGGCATTCCTGAAAAGGATTCCTTTATCTCCGTGACCGCGCTTACGCTGTCCAAGAGTGTTTCGGCAGGCAGTCGGCGGCGATAGCTGCGGCTGTAGTTCTTTAAATCAGCTAGGTTGGTCTCATTGGGCAGGCTACTCAGGCGGTAGGTTTGGGAGGACATGATGACACGCATCAGATGCTTTAAATCGTAGCCATGTTTGATGAAGTCTTTTGCAAGCCAGTCAAGAAGTGGCGCATTGCTTGGTGGATTGGAGGCGCGGAAATCATCCACGGGATCGACAATGCCGCGGCCCATGAAGCTGGACCAGGTGCGGTTGACTATGGCCTGAGCAAAGTAGGGATTCTTCGAGTCAGTCATCCAATCTGCCAAGATGGACCGTGGATCTTGCGTTTCTGCGATCGGTATTTCTGCATCGGCTGGTGGGCGCGGCTTAAGCGCTATCTTCGTCACGGGGTGTTCGATGCTGGCTGCTCCAGGCTCGAACCACCAATGCTCGGGCTCTCCGCTGATCGGTGCAGAGATGCCTTGTCCCTTGTGCTTCATCTGGGTGAAAAAGGCGGCCAGTTGGTAGTAGTCTTTTTGGTCCCACTTTTCCGTCGGGTGGTGATGGCACTTGGCGCATTCCAGACGCACTCCCAGGAAAATTTGACCGATAAAGGTGGCTGAATCAATGGGCTCGCGTTTATCACGCCAGATCGCGACGGGTCCATTTTTATGAGTGTTGCCTTCTGCTATCAGTAAATCCCGGGCAAAGACATTCCATGGCTTATTGTCGCGGAAACTTTGACGGATCCATTGGTCCAGCAGGAAGACTGGTTTCACTCCCACTCGCGAAGGATTGGGACGAATGAGATCACCCCATTTGCAGGCCCAGTGCTCAGCCCACTCAGGGCGCTTTAGCAGGGATTCGATCCAGAGTTCATGCTTCTTTGGATTTTTATCAGCGAGGAAAGTGCGGGCTTCTTCCACCGTTGGAAGCATGCCAATTGCATCAAGAGTGCTGCGTCTTAGGAATTCATGGTCGCTACAGGATGCGCTCGGGAGATAGCCGATCTTTTGCAGGCGAGAATACACAAGTTTGTCGATCTCGTTGCGGACCGTCAGTGCCGCATAGCGCTCAGCAGGGAACAATTTTTCCGCAGGCACTGCGACACGTGAGATGGCCACCATGCCCATGTAGCGTGCGACGATAACGGTCTCGCCGCTCTCCGTGTTGGTGGATACTTTGCCAGCCTCATCGACTGTGGCGATGGCTTTTTCTGATGAGATGTAATCGGCCAGTGCTGTGACATCGCGAGTCGATTTGTCTTCATACTTGGCGATGACTTTCAAAAGCTGCGAATCGTTCTTGCGATAAGTCTTTTCATTCGGAGTCACGTCAATACCCAGCAGTGCAGGCTGGTTCACTGTTTCATAAGGCATGCCTTGGCGGATCCATTCTGCGATTGTTTTTGCCGACTCTGATTCGGGTTCAAAACGCTGCCCACCTTCGTGTTGAACTCGCACGGTGGCTTTTTGCAATATCAGGCTGTCCTCAGGCCTTGCAGGGAAGACACGACGCCCGCGCGAGTCATTGACGACCTCCATAAAATCCGTCTTTGGATCAAAGGCGAAGATCGAAAGGTGAAAGCCAGCCTGGCCGCTGGATTTTGCATGGCAGGCACCCAGATTGCAGCCTGCTTTTGTCAGGATCGGCAGAATGTCTTTGGTGTAGGAAAGGTTAGGGGACTTTGTGCTCGCCACCGTTGTGGCAGCCTGGAGATTGGTAAGGCTAGCCTTTTCATCGATCTTGACGACCACGCCACCGTGGAGTGCTGCAAAGATGTTTTTCCCGTCCCTGCTCATAACGGCTGCGTTTGGCACGTCGTCGAGTTTGGTGAGTTTCTTTTGTTTGCCTGAAGTGAAGGCCAGACGCACCCCATCGTGTTTCTTTAACTCGGTCACTTTTTCGACTCGGCCTGATTCCGTGAAGTAGGTGAGGCTGCTGGCATCGGCTGTCCAAAAAAGAGCATTCACTCCCGAAGATTTATCTCCTAGCAGCATGATCATTTCCTTGCTGTCGATATCCCAAACTTTGAGATCTTTATCTGCACTGCCTGTGGTCAACCATTTGCCATCAGGGCTAAAGGCAAGTGCTGTGATGTGCCCGACGTGGCCTTCAATTTTGGCTCTTTCTTTGAAGCTGGAAGCTTCCCACACCTTCGCTAGATTATCCGCCGCGCCGGTGGCCACTTGCTTGCCGTCTTGGCTGATGGCGAGGCTGACAATATTGTCGGTGTGCGCTTCGATTGTTTGAGATGGTTTCGAGTCGCCCAGTTTCCAGCGGTGCAAAAGACCACGAAGACTTGTAGCGCCGTCTGCTAGGACCAGGGTGGTGTTGTCGAGTAGAAAGGCGATTCCTGTGATCCGACCCTCAAGAGGTTGGGATAAGGTGTTTGTTAACTTCCTGTCACTCGTATTCCAGACTAAAACGCTGCGATAGCCGCCAGCGGCCAACCGTGTGGCGTCACTGTTCCATGCCAGGGATTGGATGACATCTTGATGGCCTTCTAACGTGGAGACGACGGGTGAGTCTTTGGCATTTAAATCACGCACCAAGACGCGATTGCCAATGCCTGCCGCCAACCATCGGCCATCGGCACTTAGTGCCAGCGTTGTTGCTGGTGCATGATTTTCTGGGAGTGAGGTCAGCTTGTTTGCTGGGGTCAGTTCACCAAATTTTTTGAGAGCTTCTTCATCCCAAGAAGCACCTGCATTGACCCAGGCTTTAAGCAAGTTCTGCTGCTTCTCTGGCATCTGCTTTTTAGGGGGCATGTGGGCCTCGCCTGCGTCGCTCAAGACGGTGATAAGAGCGCTTTTAGTGGCATCGCCAGCCTTGAGTGCTGAGCCATTGTCGCCGCCTTTGAGCGCTTGGTTACGCGTTTCCAGAGAAAGCCCGCCTTTCTTTTTCTCTGAGTTGTGGCAGCTCAGGCACTGCGTTTTCAGCAATCCCATGGCCTGCGCTGGATTGACCTTTGATTCCTCTGCCATGAGCAAGGAAGTCAGTAAAAAAAGCAAAAGCACATAGGCGCGGGCAATCATCGTCAGGTCGTACTACGCACGTCTGATGATTCCTCTTGCCAGCTTCCAAGCTAGCCGTCGGCTTTGTCTCTTATTTCGTGAATGCTTTGTCCTTGGCATTACCGCCGCTGCTGAGATAGGCGAGCAGATTGAGCAGCTCGTCTTGGTTCAGGGCATTGATCATACCGGGTGGCATCATGCTGACTTTGCGGGTCTCTTTCTTGGCGATGTCGCTTTCGTTGATGGCGAGTTGGTCGCTCGGCGAGAAGGGGTTGGTCATGATGAAGATTTGGCCGTTTTCTTCAACGACAATGCGGCCAAGGATGGTGCTGCCATCTTTTTTGGTGATTTCGTGGCTGTCGTATTGATCGGAGATGACTTTGCTAGGATCGACAATGTTTTCCATGAGGTCACGCATGGTGTAGCGGTTGCCGATGCCGGTGAGATCAGGGCCGATGCTACCGCCGTCACCATTGAATCGGTGGCAGGTAGCGCACATGGTGCTGCGATACATGGCTTCACCATTGGCAAAGTCGCGACCTTTGAGACCATTCGCAGTAAGTTTGACGACTTCATCGACTGTCCAGGCTCTGCCAGGGCCTTGAGGCGCCACGTAGTTAGGGATGGTGATGGCCTCTGTTTTGCTGCTGAGTGCGTCCAGTGCCGCATATTCTTCCTTCGGTACAAAGGTGGCCAAGGCGTCTTTGCGAATGTTTTCGATGAAGCCTTTAAAGCTGTTGCCGCCCTTCCAGCTGCGTGCACGTGGGAACCATGAAAAGTAGGTTTTTCTTAGTTCGGGAGTCCAACCTGCGGTGGCATTGCGCAGCGCAAACATGTAGCTGATCTGCTGGCCATTGGGGCGGCTGCCTGCGGCCGCTCTGGCTGCATTTGCGTAGCCATCATTTCGGCTTAAAACTGCGTCGGTAGCCACTTCTTGGAAGTCATCCTTGGCTGTGGCCATGAGGGCGAGCGTTTTGACTGGAGCTTTGGTGGAATCTAGGACAACGAGTAATTGGCAGAGTTCACGATTGATGAGAGCGTTCTCAGCAGGATAAGCTGCCTCTAACCTGGCAGCGGTCTTGGCGCAGACATCAGGCGCTGGTTTACCAAGGCGGATGAGCACCAGCTCCAGGGCCCGCAGTGTGGCGAGTTGTTGGTTGAGATTGAGGTCGGTGCTCTGCAGGTTGGTCAGAACGCGCAGCATCTGTCCCTGCAACTCAACCTTGTCTGGGGAGACTGACCCAATGGGTGCGGAGGAGGTGCCCGTGGGTTTGGAGGTTGGTTTGCCGCCTTCGTTCCCAGTTCCAGCACCGCTCATGCGGGCTAAGGCGACCATGGCCTCAATCAGGGCTTGCGGATGGGTTTCAGCCAATGCTTTTGCCTTCCATAGTTCAACTGGAAGGCGTTCGATGGCCACACGCGCAGCGTAGCGTACGTGACGATCACTGTGACTCAGGTAAGGCCAGGCAGCCGACAGGATTTTTTGGGGATCACCTTCTGCATGCATAGCTTCCAGTGCCTGTCGCATGCGCGATTCTTCATCCAAGGGCAATGCTTGTGCAGCTGCTGTGGATTCATCGCCTACATAGGTCACGCGATAAACGCCGGATTGCGTTCTTCGACCACCGACGGCAAAGTACATGGCCCCGTCCTGCGGGTGGATGACGACATCGGTGAGAGGAAGGGGTTTGCCGAAAACGAACTCTTCTTTCTCGGCAATGAAGCTGCCGCCTTTAGGCTGTAAGTGAATGGCCCACATGGTGCCATAGGTCCAGTCATTGATGAAAATGGCGCGCTGATACTTGGCGGGGAATTTAGCACCATTACCACTGACGACGCCAGTCGGACTACCTGGGCCGATATCGATTGTGGTGGGCAGGCTGTCGGGATAATAACCGGGCCACTTGCCGCTACCACTGCGCCAGCCATAGTCGGCACCACTCACACAGTGATTGACACGAGTTGGACGATACCAGGGGGAACCGATGTCCCACTCCATATCAGCATCGTAGGTGAACAGCTCGCCACTGAGATCAAAGGCGATGTCGAATTCATTGCGGAAGCCATAGCAAAAGAGTTCTAGATTTTTTCCGTCTGGATCCATGCTGCAAACATAGCCGCCGGGAGCGAGGATGCCGCGGGCATGGCCATTGGCATCCCACATGCGGGGAAGGATGTGATCTTCGTCCCAGGCTTTGGCGGCACGGCTTTTTTGAATTCCTTCAGGCAGCTTGGTATGGTTGCCACAGTTAAAAAAGATGCGTTTACCATCTGGGCTGAGGATCATGCTGTGCAGTCCGTGCTCACCACCGCCTGCCATGGTATGCAGCTTTTCTGTCTTATCGTATTGATCGTCACCGTTGGTGTCGGTGAGACGGAAAAGACCGTTGTCTTTGCCGTTTTCATTCACCATCACGTAGAGACTATCAAAGGCATAAAGCAAACCATGAGCTTTGCCCATTTCGATGTTGAGCTTTTCTGGTTTAAGGGTCTCCGTTTTCCCAATGGCAGGCACAGGCATGCGATAAATGCTGCCATATTGGTCACAGGCAATCAGGCGGCCTTTTTGATCCACTGTGAGCGCCACCCAGGAGCCTTCTTGATCCTTGGGTACATTGTAGAGCTTTTCTACTTTGAAACCTTTGGGCGCAGTGATGTCGGCCGCAGCGATGGATTCGGCAGGGCCGTTATTTGAACCGCCGCCGCTGCCGATCTTGCCGTCGAATGGCTTGCCCCAAGGTCCTTTGCCATATTCCTCAATGACTAGAGCCTTCTTGAAATCCTGAGTGCCCGTTTTGGCAGCTTCCCACTTGCCATTGGTCTCGATCACGATGTCCTCACGACCTGCGGGCAGTTTCAAGGTGATCCGAGCGACGAGTGCCGCGACGCCGCCTTTGTTGGTGGCATTGAAGATGAGTTCGTTGCTTTCGCCACGCTTGAGATGTTGACTAACGTCGGCTTTGGATGGCTGCTGCCAGTCTTCATTGGTGAGAACTTTTTGGCCGTTGAGGCTGGCGGTAGCGCCATTGTCACAGGTGAGCTCCAGTGTCGCGAGTTGCGCATTTTGTGGAACGTCAAATCGGTGGCGGAAGGTGACGGCTTTGTCTTTGTTGCCATCCTTGGATAGCCAGATCCATTGTGGGGCGGCTTGCAGGCTGGTCGCTGTCAGGACAAGAGTCAGAAATAGAAATCGCATAGGAAGCCCTAGAGTACGGACTTTGGGACTCTATTTTGCAGCAATCTGCATTTTGTCTGGATTAGCTCTGACAGAGACTTAGCAGCTGGTTGCAGACTTGGTCGGCGCGGACGGGGGCGTTGTGGGGCAGACTTTTGAAGTTGCCGATCAAAATGGGCCAGTCGGCACTGTCCTCAGGAATGCGTCCGTGGCTGCCTTTGACCAGTGTGGCATCCAGAGGGATCACGTCCATGAGGTAGCGGAAGCCTAGCTTCTTTTTAGCTAAACTGAGCGCGAGTTTGAGCTTGGGCGCTTTCAGTGTGGGGTCGAGGAAGAGTTCGGCAGGGTCGTAGCCACACTTCCGGTGGATGTCCACGCAGCGCGCAAAGTCAGGGGCTTTGGCGTCATCCTGCCAGTAATAGTAAGTGAACCAACTGCGCGCGTCGGCCACGGCAACGAGCTCGCCACTGCGGGAGTGATTCAGACCTGCATAGTGTTTTTCGACCTTGCCGAGCACCTGCTGCACGCCTGGGGTTTGAGTGAGAACGGCGCGGACTTCCTCCAGAATCGTCGGGTCGTTCACGTAAATGTGAGCCAGCTGATGGTCGGCGATGGCAAAGGCGCGCGATCCTCCTAGATCCAGGGTTTCACGACCGACTTCGTCTTTGATGGAAAGCCAGCCACGTTCACGAAAGACACGGTTCAGATGCACGGGTTGATCAACATCGGTAATGCCATATTCAGACAGCAGCACGCACTGGATCTGGCGGCTTTCGTAAAAGCTGATGAGGTCGCCGACGACGTCATCAATCTGCTTCAGGTCATGCTGGATGATGTCCATCTTCAGGCCATGACGCTGAAGATTGTAGTCAAGGTGCGGGAGATAGACGAGGCTGAGGTCAGGCCAGTGTTTTTCTTCGATCCATTTGGCGCTGGCAGCGATCCATTGAGACGACTGAATGCCGCTGTCGGGTCCCCAGAAGTGACGGAAGGGGAACTCGCCCAAGTCACGCTTGATGCGGTCTCTCAGGCCCATAGGCTGGGTGTGGATGTCGAAAACTTTGCTGCCGTCGCTCAGGTAAAGCGGACGTGGAGTGATGGTGAAGTCAGCACTGGAGTACATGTTGTACCACCAGAAGACTTTGGCACAGGTGAAGTCGCGGTTTTGCTTCCTCAGCATGTCCCAGAGCTTTTCACCGTGGACAAGGGACTCCGGCTGTTTCCAAAAGCGGTGCTCGGCGTAGTCGCGGTCATACCAGCCATTGGCCACGGCTCCATGGTCTTTCGGCAGTGTGCCAGTGACATAGGTGGCCTGAGCCGTGCAGGTAACGGCTGGCAGGACGGGCTCGATCAGTGCGCTGCGATTCCTTTCCATGAAGGCTCGGATTTTAGGCGTGTGATCGCCAATCAGCCGAGGGGTGAGCCCGACGACATTAAGGATGGCCGTGCGGTTCATGGAAGGTGTGGAAGTAATTGTTAAAGCAAGCTACCAGCGGATGACCGAGCTGGCCCAGGTAAAACCGCCCCCGAAGGCAACGAGGAGGACAATATCACCGCGCTTGAGGCGACCTTGGCGGTTGGCTTCATCTAGAGCGACGGGGATGGTTGCGGCGCTTGTGTTGCCGTATTTGTCAACGTTCATGAAGGCTTTTTCATGCGGCAGGTCCAAGCGATCAGCGATGGCGGTGATGATTCTGGCATTGGCCTGGTGGGGAATGACGAGGGAGATGTCTTCTTTGGTCAGGCCGGCCATTTCCAGGGCTTTTTCACTGGCCTGGCACATGCGTGTGACCGCATGTTTAAAGGTCTCTTTACCTTCCATGTGGATGGTGTTCAGACGGCTGTCGATATTTTCAGCGGTAATCGGGCAGGCGCTGCCACCTCCAGGAACACGCAGCAGATTGACCAAATTGCCATCGCTCCCCATGATGGTGCTGAGCACGCGGCCTGGGGCCTCTGTGGCGGAGTCAACGGCACGGATGACAACGGCTCCAGCGCCGTCTCCAAAGAGAACGCAGGTGTTGCGGTCGGTCCAGTTGACCAGCGTGCTGAGCTTTTCAGCGCCAATGACGAGGGCCGTGCTGCGCGTGCCGGCATTGAGGAAATTGCGCGCCACTTGCAGCGCATAAAGGAAGCCGGAACATGCTGCACTGATATCAAAACAGACCGCATTGCTGGCCCCAATGTTCTTTTGCACAAAGCAGGCGGTGGAGGGAAAGGGCATGTCTGGCGTGACGGTAGCCACAACGATCAGGTCAATGTCCTCAGGCTTCACGCCAGCCGACTCCATGGCGCGCAAGGCTGCGGCTGTAGCGAGGTCACTGGTGGCTTGGTTGTCGGCGGCGATCCGGCGTTCCTTGATGCCGGTGCGGGTCGTGATCCACTCGTCAGAGGTATCAACGATTTTAGAGAGCTCTTCGTTGGTGAGGATCTTTTCCGGCATGTAACTGCCGGTGCCGATGATGCTGGAGACGCAAGGGGATGACATGGTCGGGAAAAGGAAAGGTTGGCCAGGATTACAGGTGGCCGTGAAGCAGAAGATGTTGGGAGATGGCGGCCTCAATGTGAGGGTTCACCTGATGAGAAATCGTTTCACAGGCCATGCGCAAGGCATTTTTCATGGCATAGGCACTGGCACCGCCGTGGGAGATGATGGTGATGCCGTTGAGCCCTAGCAGGGGCATGCCGCCTGATTCATCGGCACTGGTGCGTTTGTGCACGCGTTTGAAGGCAGGTTTGGCTAACATGCCGCCAATTTTTGAGCGCGTCGTGCTCATGATTTCAGACTTGATCATGCCAAACATGGCATGGGCCAGAGCTTCAGAGGTTTTCAGGATGATGTTACCGGTAAAGCCATCGCAAACCACCACGTCTGGCGGCGTCTCCCAGAGGTCATGGCCTTCGATATTGCCGATGAAATTGATCCCAGGTGTTGTGCGCAGCAGCTTGCTGGTCTCTTTGCACAAAGCATTGCCTTTTTCTTCTTCCGTACCATTGGACATGAGTCCGACGCGCGGGTTCTCGCGGCCCAGCACATGGCGGGCATAGGCACTGCCCATGAGAGCATTTTGGACAAGGTGACCAGGCAGACTGTCAGGATTGGCGCCGGCGTCGATGAGCACCCAGTGGTGGGATCTGGAGGGCATGATGGCCGCAATGGCTGGCCGCTCGATGTGGG
Source organism: Verrucomicrobiaceae bacterium (assembly GCA_027489965.1). Taxonomy (GTDB): domain Bacteria; phylum Verrucomicrobiota; class Verrucomicrobiia; order Verrucomicrobiales; family Verrucomicrobiaceae; genus Prosthecobacter. The sequence continues at coordinate 21,761 of JAIXZA010000044.1, read as the reverse complement.
GTAGGGTGCGTAGTTTGATGAGGCTGGCAGTGACGGCTGCCCCAGTGTGCCCAGCGCTGACAACCGCATCGGCCATGCGGTCTTTGACCAAATCGACGGCGCGTGAGATGGAGCTGTCTTTTTTCTTCCGCACCGCATCCAGTCCGCTGTCGTTCATGTCCACGACTTGATAAGCAGGCACGATTTCTAGCTTTGGACTTTGCGGGATGGCTTGTTGTTGCATTTCACGCTCGATGACCTCTGGCACGCCGACCAGATAGATCTTTTCGATCTGGGTAAGTTCTTCCAGAGCCAGCTTGACGCCGCCCATGGGGTTCCTTGGAGCATGGTCGCCCCCCATCACATCCAGCGCTATTTTCATTCCTCAAAAATGGGTTGATTCAAAACAAGTTCCATGAGCTTAAAGCGTGCCGTGTGGGGATTGCAAACAGCGAATCCCCAGCTCGATCAGAAGAATCAATGCAGGAAATGGCGGTGACCGGTGAAGACCATGGCCAGCTTCCGTTCATCGGCTGCGGCGATGACTTCTTCGTCCCGCATGGAGCCGCCGGGCTGAATGGCCGCCGTTGCACCAGCTTCGGCGCAGGCGATGAGGCCGTCAGCAAAGGGGAACATGGCATCACTGGCGACGACACTGCCAGCCAGGGAAAGACCTGCTTCCTGGGCCTTCCAAATGGCGATCCGGCAGGAGTCTACACGGCTCATCTGGCCTGCACCGATGCCGAGTGTGCGGTCATGGGTGGCAAAGACGATGGCGTTGGATTTAACATGCTTCACGATGCGCCAAGCAAAGCGCATGGCCTCGATCTCGTCGCGGGTCGGTGGGCGCTTGGTCTTCACTTTGCTCTCCAAATCTTCCAGGCCCATGGCGCGTGGATCACTGTCCATGACCATGAATCCACCTGGGGCGTTGCGGATGACAGGCTCACTGAGGGTCTCTGTCACGCTTGGCAGCATCTGGATGAGGCGGAGGTTTTTCTTTTTCTGCAAGAGAGCACGCGCATCGGCGTCGAAGTCTGGGGCGATGATGATGTCAGTGAAGATCTCCGAGATGATGCGGGCTAGTCCCACGGTCATGCTGCGGTTGATCACGATCACGCCGCCAAAAGGAGCTTGTTTATCCGTTTCGAAGGCCTTGGTCCAGGCTTCACGCAGATCTTCATCCGCACAGCCGACACCGCAGGGATTGGTGTGTTTTAGAATGGCCACGCAAGGACGGCGGAATTCTTCAATCAGGGCTGCTGCACCATGGATGTCCAGAATGTTGGTGTAACTCAGGTCTTTGCCATGAAGCTTCACAAAGTAGTCGCTGAAGTTCCCGTACAGTGCCGCTTTCTGGTGCGGATTGTCGCCGTAGCGGAGTTCGCTGTGCAGAGGCAGGGTCAGTGAGTAGGTTTTTTGGGTCAGTTGTTCCTTGTTCAGGAAGCCAGCGATAGCCGCATCGTAACTGGAGGTGCGCTGGAAGACCTTGCAGGCCAAACGCTCACGGGTGGCCAGGGTGGTGTCACCTTTGTTTTCTTTCATCTCGGCGAGCACGCCGGCGTAATCAGCCGGGTCAGAGATGACGGTCACCCAGCGGTGGTTTTTAGCTGCGCTGCGGAGCATGGACGGACCACCGATGTCGATGTTTTCGATGGCTTCTTCCAGCGTGACATCCTTTTTGGTGATGGTCTGCTCAAAGGGATAGAGATTCACGATCACCAAGTCGATCACTGGGATGTCGTGGGTCTTGGCGTTCTTTTTATCTTCTTCATTGTCACGGCGTTGTAGAAGACCACCGTGGACCTTTGGGTGCAGCGTTTTGACGCGACCGTCGAACATTTCAGGGAAACCGGTGTGGTCCGAAACATCGATCACTGTGAGACCACCGTCCTTCAGGTGTTTGGAGGTGCCTCCCGTGGAGAGCAGCTCCACACCGAGCTCTGCCAGTCCTTTGGCAAAGTCGAGCAGACCGGTTTTATCAGAAACAGAAAGAAGGGCGCGGGCGATGGGCATGGATAAAAAGAGAGTTTCGAGAGGCCCCCAGTAAAGGGCGATTTCCCCTCCCGGCAAGGACAGGTTACAGTCAGTCGGCTTGGTCAAGAGTTCCTCATGTTCATCCACCTGCCTTTTTTGTCGAAAAGAAGGTATTCGGTCGATTGCCAAATCATCATCTTTTTCGGGTTTCGCCATCAGAGGCTGTGAATCATAACTCTTGCGGGGCTTTGTTCCATACCTGTATGGCAAAAAGATGAACGGGCAGAAAAATGAATCCACCCAAGCCGGAAGCAGCCCAAAAGGTCGTGAAATCAACGGATCTTAACCACCCGGTTTGAGGCCCGATCCAAAGCTAGACCTCGCGTCATCAAGTTTTTGGAAATCTAATTCTCCCCCAGATTCAAAGAGGCCCTCAGATGGCCTGAATCAAAAAACCAATCTTTGAGAATCACAAATCCTAAGGATGGCCAGCATAACTTGAGGGTTCGGCCTTGTTGTCGTGTTTCCTGATCAAGGAATCTTGGTGGGCTTGGGTGAAGGATGATTGCCTGGAAAGGTCTCATATTTCAGTCCGGGTTTGTCGCTAAATCTATAACTGAACGGTGGCGGCAGGACATCGGAACAAAAGACACCACGATCTCTCAAAATGAGATACCTGATTCGAAAGGGCCAGAATGTTAACAACGCGGGAGATAGGATAGACTTTAACCTCTGTTGAATGAGGCATGGCAGCACTTCAGAGATCCTGTTTTTTCTGTCCACCTTCTTTCTGTCAGGGTTCAGGGATCAGGCAGCGGTGCGCTGACAGAGCGCTGAAAGAAACAACGAGGACAGCAAAAAGGGAATCAATATTCAAGGCTTCGGCTGTGGAGAGAACGCCATCAGCGGACTTCGCACTAACCTGTTAGGCTTTCAGTCTGCACTCCCGTTAATCCACCACGATCTGGGCCTCGGGGCCGGTGGGGGCTTCTAGGCTGCCGTCGAGGGAGATGATCTTGATTTTGACCGTCGCGCCGCTGGGGAGGTTTTTGAGGAACTCTTCGCCGTCGCCGCCGATCATGATGAGGATGCGGTCGTCGTCACTGCGAGTGCCGGGAGTCCACTCGGCGATGTTGTGGCCTAGGCCGGCGCTGGTGAGGACCAGATCTTCGGCAGGCTCGGGTGGGCGGGGATGTTCAGGCCAAAGACCTCCCAGCGGGCGTCGTCGTCGGAGAGGACATCCTCATCGGAAGGCCAGCAAATAACGGCTGCGAGAACAGCTTCCGCAGCGGAAGGCCAGCAAATAATGGTCGCGAGCACAGCTTCCGCATCGGAAGGTCAGTAAACGACGGTCGCGAGCACAGCTTCCGCATCGGAAGGTCAGCAAACGACGGTCGCGAGCACAGCTTCCGCATCGGAAGGTCAGCAAACGACGGCTGCGAGTACTGCAACCGTGGCAGCCAGTATGGCAGCAGCGCCTTCCCCAAAGACTGTAAGTCGAAGGGACGGAGCAAACCATGTCTGCCAGAGTCAACCCCTATCAACCCGCGAAGCGCATTGGCTTCAACGTAGTGAAAAGCCGGGATGCTGCGCGCTGGCTGCTTTGCCAGCCAGAAGGACGCCACCCACGAACTCTTTGCCTTCATCGACCGCTACTACAACACCCGCCGCCTGCACTCTTCCCTAAACTACAATTCACCCTTCCTCTTCGAGTCAGAAATCGCTCTTGCTAACTAAATGATCCTACGGTCCAAAAAAGGCTGGCTTACCCTGTGTTCAGACCTACGAGAACTGAGCGCTGAAAACGAAGGCCCAAAGGCTATCAATGGCTAACCAAATCGGCCCACAAATTTTAAGAAATTCAAAACCGAAATATTTATGTCAAAATCAATGATCAGAACGCTTAACTGAGTGCCGTTCGGGTCTGATACTTTGTTTTTTCCACTGCGTCCAAGTTATACCCCAAGAAAAAATTTGAGGATGGCCGCCCATAAATCGCGGCGTTCTGCTGGACTAGGTAGCACTTGCTGCACTTGGCGGATGAGATTTCTCATTTCTGCATAACCTCTGTCCGCTCGTTTCGCATCAGTTCAGGAAAGGAAAATAGCACTGCTAGTTCCACGGCACTCAGATCATACAATCATGGAGCAGCTAGTGTCCTGGTCTGGAAATTGTCCGCATGAACCTGCCCCGAAGTGATAGCCATTTTTTCGGCAAAGGCTCCCACGGTAATTCCCAGCACGGGGTCTCCTGAGAGTGACCAAGAGTTGTTGATGTCGAAGGAGCCGAGAAGTGTCCAAGAGTAGCCATTGGTTGCTCCATCGGCGTCATAAAAGGTGCTGATGACACGCGTTGCAGGACTGTAGAGCAGGCGCACAGAGCCATCAGGGCTGGATTGGTCTGCAATGACCTCTTCAATTTCATCGTCATCAACAGTGAGCGCCGAGAGGAAAAAGAAGCCATCGCCGCCACGATACAGGTCGACGTAAATGTTGTCTTTAACGTCAGCGCTATTGTAAATAAGCAAACCTACGGAGGCATTTGGCTGCACGGCGTTGGACGGCGCTGTCGGTGGCATGATGGCGTTATGTAAATCGACGATGGCTTCAAATTCCGTGTCTAGAGAACCAAAGTTACGCGTCCATGGCCGCAGTGACTGACTCTCGGCCGCCGCTGATTTGATGGTGAATTCGAGACGTCCGTTAATTTCAGTTAACGTTCCGCCTCCGTAGGCATAGTCTGAAGTAAACCATTTTGAGAGGTCCTTGTTGTTGTCATTGAAATCATCCGAGCCAGCCAACTCTGGCGAATCGCCACTTAAGCTGATTTTACCAAAACGATTAGCTGTAGAGGGTGCCACAGGCGGTGAAATGTAATGCCCGTTTGCCTGACTTCCGACGATCAGAGCCGACCAAGGTGTGGCGACTTTGCTCGCCGGAAGTGTGAAGCTGCCGGATATGAGCCCCGTGGTGCTAGTAATGGCTGCCTTGAAGGCAGAGTTGCCACCTCTAGCTGTAACAGCATTGGTTTTAGAGACATCAAGCGCTTGAGTCATCGCAACCGGCACAGCGTCACCGATCCACTCAGCGCCTGCGTTGGGCGAGGCGGCAATGAGACCGAGGACTCGAGTATTAGCTGCTGGGGCGACATACCGTTCACCTTGAACCGCAGGCGCGACGGAGAAGCCGCTAGTGAACTGCTTGTCCTTAAAACTGGCCGGACGATTCCAATTGGCGCTCGTATCGGCAATCGTGCCAAGGGTCATGTCGATGACCTCAAGGACGGAAAAAGAACCTGCACCATCATAGAGGGGTATGAAGACGGGCACCTGACCAGCTGCGCCAAGAGCTGGAGACGAGGTAAAGGAAAATCCGTCTGCCGTTTTACCAGCCACAGTGACTGCACCTGTATCAGCGACGGATAAAGATAGGTAACCGTAGCCTGAGGGACTGGTGGAACCATTGCCTGGAGCGATGGAGAGATTGAAGCGTCCTAGAGAAGGGGCAGGGCTTGGGAGCTTTGGCAGTTTGTTTTTTGCGGAAAAGGGGCTGCGGAAAGCCGTGCCGCTACCAAGCGGTAATGGAGGATCTATGGTGCTGGCGGCTAGTTCAGATAATGTGAAGCTTAAAAGCGCTGCGCCAGCATTGGTGGGAGAGGTTGAGTTCACCGTTCCAGTTAGAAGAAGAGGCCTGCCACTCTTTCGAGAAATAGTGGCGCTGATGCTCTCTCCAGACCAGGACCCCGTGAAGGGCAGCGCTGCGGCAGTGCCTTCTAGTTGTAGTTTTCCAGTGAGCAGGCTTCCTTTCACATCACTCGTGAAGGTCAGATAGCCCCGTCGTCCTGCTGCAATGGGCGTAATGAGCCCATCCCACCGGCCTGTTAGAAGTGTTGGTAATGGATTAATCAAAGATACGTTCACAGGATTCGAGCGATTGCCGCTGGTATCCACAGCACGAACCCAGAATTTGTTCGTGCCATACGGCTGTCCGGACAAAGAGAGAGACCAACTTTGATTGGTCGTGCCCCAAGGGGTAGCACCCAAGGTCGTTGGCAGGGTTGGTGGTAGATTAGCGATCTGTGTAATGGGTACCCATGGCGCGGCAAGATCCGGAGAATTTGTGTATTCGATAGCTGCAATGCCGTGGCCATCAGAGGCTTTTCCAGTGAGGGTGAAGTTACCGCCGGGAGAGCTATTGTTGGCGGGCGAAGTGATCGTGGCGGTTGGCAGGGCCAAATCAAATCCCCCAGTGACTCTTACTGTATGGAGGAAAAAAGTTTCTAGAGTCCCATCATCTTCAGAACCGAATGTTTGTTCTTTTCCAGAGGAGGTTCCCTGAAGGAAGACGTTTCTTGGCGCTGATGCAAACTCGGCAAACTTCACTGAAACTGGAATAACGTCTTTGATGGATTCAGCCTTGGTTTCAGTAGAGAGTAGAAGGGCCGCCGCGGCACTACCCCGATCAGTATCATCGAGATTTGAACGTTTGATGGTGATGGTCAATCGAGTAGCAGTCCAAGAAAGCTTGACCCCATTGCTACCAATCTCATTGCCAGTTTCAGGGTCTATTTGAGAGGCGATGAGAATACTTCGTTTCGTGGTTTGGTTTTCTTCTGTGTAGGCGGGGTCGTCACCGAGGGTTCCTGTCACGCTCATTGCCCCAACCTTTACCTCAAAAGGCGTAGCGGGGCCGATACTGGCTAGATTGATGCCTGTGATGTTTGCTGTGATGCTGATCGAACTTGTGTCTGAGGTCACCTTCTCGTAGATCACATCATCAAACTCATCACGATCGCTAACGATCTTTTCCGTGATGGATTCGTTGAGCGTGAATGAGGGAGCAAAGCCTGGAACGGTCTTCAGCGGATCGTTAAGACCAAAGACTGGCAGAATTCCAGCGAGAGACACTAGCAGGCTTAGAATGTATGATTGCCGCGGTTTTAAAATTAGGTTAGTCATATTGTTTTAGCTATGTTTAATGGGCATGCCTTCAGAATAAGATGTAAAATAAAATACGGATTCTCTGGCTGTAAGTTTAAGAAATGTGAGCGATATTCTCTAAACTAAAGTTTCTCTATTTTGCTCTTCAAGCAAACCTCATCAATTCAATAGTTAGGTTAACCCAAATATTCCCTCAGAAAAATTGCTTCAACTTTCGTTTTCAGGTCAAGTTGTCGGTGGCGGCATTTGAGGCAATTTCACGAATGCTCGCACAATCATGGAATCAACGATCAGAAGCCGTAATCGAGTGTTATGCTGAACAGACACTTTGTCTCCCAGCAATGATGGCAAAGCTATTTTGGGCCGCAGTTTGAAAATGGCGCTTGGCGGTCGCAAAAACGGTGAGCGGAAAGCCGGTCAGGGGAATTAAGTGTTTGTCACTTGGCGGCGCTATCTCTTCAGTGGCACTTATTTTGAGGAGTTTGGTTCTTGATTACTGACGACTGATTCGGCTTTGCTTCGTCTGCTGCTTGACCGAAGGCGTATCTGGAATGACATCAAGTTCCCCCCATGCCTTCTGCTACCCTTGAAATCTCTGCTCAGCCGCCAGAAAAACTGACGGGCATCCAAATTGATAAAACGAAAACAGCAGCAGCTGGTGTTCCTGCGGTCACCAATTCCCTCAAGCATGTGTATGGGAACAGTGGTCTGCTGCGTGGCACGGCAGCGATGTTAAAGATCAATCAGTGGAAGGGCTTTGATTGCCCGAGCTGTGCCTGGCCGGACCCCGATGACCATCGCAGCGCTTTTGAATTTTGTGAAAATGGGGCCAAGGCGATCGCCTCGGAAACGACGAAGCAGCGGGTGACGCCGGAAGTTTTTGCTCAATACAGTGTGGCGGAGCTGTCGCAGTGGAGTGATTTTGAAATGGATCAGGCGGGTCGTGTAACACACCCCATGGTACTCAGGGAAGGGGAGACTCATTACCAGCCGATTGCCTGGAAAGAGGCCTTTGACCTGATTGCTCAGGAGTTAAACTCGCTGTCTTCACCTGATGAGGCGGTCTTTTATACCTCGGGACGCGCGACGAATGAGGCGGCGTTCCTGTATCAACTGTTTGTTCGTCAGTTTGGGACCAATAACCTGCCTGATTGCTCCAACATGTGCCACGAATCCAGTGGTGCGGCGATGATGGAGGCCGTGGGTATTGGCAAAGGCACCGTGACGCTGAAGGATCTGGAGACTGCGGATACGATCCTGATCATTGGGCAAAATCCGGGCACGAATCACCCGCGCATGTTGACGAGCCTTCAGCGCTCTGTGGAGGCCGGGGCAACGATCATCGCGGTCAATCCCATGAAGGAGGCTGGCCTGACTGGCTTCATGCATCCCCAGCAGGTGAAGGGCGTCATGGGGATGTCCACGCCTCTGGCAACTCAGTTTCTTCAGGTTCGCTTGAATGGGGATCAGGCTCTGCTGAAGGCAATCGCCAAGACCCTGATCGAGGATGGCACCTATGATGAAGCTTTCATCCGTGAGCATACGGTGGGGTTTGATGAGTATCGCACGCATCTTTTGGCGCTGGATTGGGCTGAGCTGGAGAGCATCTCAGGGCTTCAGCGTGCAGACATGGAGAAAGCAGCCCGCCAGTGTGCTGGTCGTCAGCGCAAGCTCATCACCTGCTGGGCCATGGGGTTGACGCAGCATAAGAACGCTGTGGCGACCATTCAGGAGGTGATCAACATCCATCTTCTTTTAGGGGCTGTCGGACGTGAAAGCGCTGGTCTCTGCCCCGTTCGCGGTCATAGCAATGTGCAGGGAGACCGCACGATGGGCGTCTTCGAAAAAATGCCTGAGTGGTTCATGGACCGCTTGGAGCAGGTCTTTGAGTTCAAAGTGCCGCGTCATCACGGTTGGGATGTCGTCGCCTCAATCCGGGCGATGCATGAAGGCCGCGGAAAAGTGTTTTATGCTTTGGGTGGGAATTTCCTCCAAGCGACGCCTGACACGGAATACACGGCAGAGGCCTTGCGTCGCTGCCATCTCACGGTTCAGATCAGCACGAAGCTTAACCGTAGTCACCTGGTCACAGGCCGCACAGGTTTAATTCTGCCCTGTCTCGGACGCAGTGAGGTGGACATTCGTGGCAATACGGATTCGTTTTTGACCGTGGAAAATAGCATGAGCGTGGTGCATACCTCGCATGGTCAGCTTGAGCCTGCCTCTCCGCATTTGCTCAGCGAGCCGGATATCATTGCCCGCACGGCAGCGGCTGTTTTAGGTGACCGTTCCAAGGTTGATTGGATGTATCTGGCAGAAGATTATGATCGCATTCGTGATCTCATTGAAAAGGTCGTGCCTGGCTTTGAGGACTTCAATGTACGCGTCCGCCAGCCAGGTGGCTTTTATCTGCCAAATCCAGTGCGCGAGCGCCAGTGGGTGGTTCCTGGTGGTAAGGCCAAGATCAAGACCCATGCTCTGGACTGTGTCACGACAAGCGCGGGGCAGCTCGTACTGCAGACCTTCCGCAGTCATGATCAGTTTAACACAACGGTGTATGGTCTGAATGATCGTTATCGTGGCATCGGTAATGAGCGCCGAGTGATCTTCATGAATCCCGATGACATGAAGAGTCGCAGCATCAGTCCCGTGAGTCCGGTGGACATCACCAGTCACTTTCAGGGCGAAGAGCGTCATGCTCGGCGCTTTTTGGCAATTCCGTATGATCTTCCTGCAGGCAGTTGTGCAGCCTATTTCCCGGAAGCGAACGTCCTAGTTCCTATTGGCAGCTTTGCCGACATCAGCCTGACGCCGACTTCTAAAAGTGTCATCGTCACGGTTACATCATCCCAACCTTGATGGTGCGCGTAAACTTTACCGACTTCTATGAAACACCTCCTCGCCGCCTTTCTCATGACCGCCTCACTTCACGCCGCCGATTTGCAATCCATCATGCTCAAGAACATTGATGGCAAAGAAGTCAGTCTCAAAGACTACAATGGAAAAGCGGTTTTGATTGTCAATGTGGCCTCGGAATGTGGATACACTGGTCAGTATGCTGGGTTACAGGCACTGCATGAGAAGTATGCCAAAAAAGGCTTCACGGTTTTGGGCTTTCCCTGCAACGACTTCGGAGGTCAGGAACCTGGCAGCGAGGCGGACATCAAGACCTTTTGCAGCAGTCGTTATCAGGTGACCTTCCCTATGTTTGCGAAGGTCAAAATTCTCGGTGCAGATAAAAGCCCGCTGTTTGCGGCACTCACTGCCTCCGGTGGCGATGTGGGCTGGAACTTTGAAAAATTTCTGATTGGTAAAAATGGCCAGCTGATTTCCCGCTTTGGATCCGATGCAGAACCTGAAGGGGCTGAGATTGAAACAGCCGTTAAAAAAGAATTAGGTCTGCCTTAACCAATCGCCTTGAATCCAGACTTGCGGGCGCTGGTCTGCCGTCTGATAGCTGGCAGGTGCAATTGGATGTCATTACCCTTTTCCCTGAACTCATCAGCGTGCCGATGAGCACCAGTATCATGGGCCGCGCCCAGGATAAGGGGGCCGTGTCTGTGGGAGTTCATGATCTGCGGGAACATGGTCTGGGCAGGCATAAGCAGGTGGATGACACACCTTACGGAGGTGGTCAGGGGATGCTGCTAAGACCTGAGCCTTTGTTTGCAGCCTTGGAAAAAATGCATACGCCGAAAAGTCGCGTGATTTTGATGTCTCCTGCGGGCCAACGATTTGATCAGGCGGCTGCTAGACGTCTGAGCACTGAGGAGCATCTGATTTTTATCTCAGGTCACTATGAAGGGGTGGATCAGCGAGTGGTCGAGCATTGGGTGGACGAAGAACTGAGTATCGGGGATTATGTACTAACCAATGGCAGTATTGCCGCAGTGATCGTGATGGATGCCATTGTGCGTCTGTTACCAGGAGTGCTCGGTGATGACATGAGCGCGGTCGAAGAGTCCTTTGGCCAGAGTGGGCTTCTAGAGGCACCGCATTACACCAAGCCTGCGGAATTCCAGGGACTGAAGGTGCCAGAGATTTTACTCAGTGGAAACCACGGCAAAATCGCGCAATGGCGTCATGAGCAGGCGTTGGAGCGCACTCGTCTGGTGCGGCCAGATTTGCTGGAAAAAAAAGGTCTTGCCTAAAACAAACAAGGCCAACCAAATGGCTGGCCTTGTTTCTAGAGGTCTGATGGTCGGGCCGATTAGGCTTTTGGGACAACGTATTCGTACATGCCATTGGCTCCGGCAAACGGGATCGGATACTTGCCATTGGCATCGGCGATCAGCGGGGCTGGCCCATCGAGGGTGAGTTTATCCACGTTCGGGGCAAACTCGTGATCGTGATTGACGACTTGATCGTAGGTGACGAGCTGGCCTGTATGAGCGGACATGCGTCCCATGACGGTGACGAGGCTGGCTTTGGCGCCGCGCTCGACTTCGTTGTAGGGCTTGTCGTTGACGATGGCGTCCACGAGGTCTTGCCACTCCATGTCATAGGGATTTGGCTCTTGTTTAGGGCCGCGCCAGATGATTTCTTTGGGGTTTTTATTCTGACCTTTAAAGGTCATGGCTTTGGATGGGAAGTGGCCTGCTGTGGAGATGACGGCCATGCCTTTGGAGCCATGAACGTAACTGGCAAACTCGTTGTGAGTCTTCATGGAGTTACGGCCTTCGAGCCAGAATTTGCTGCCATCTGGGAAGGTGTACTCGACGCTGTAATGGTCAAAATTTTGGTCAATGTGAGCACCGCGATCAGAGCGACCGCCGGTGGCTTTTGCCTCGATTGGGAAGTCGTTTTTCATCCAGCAGATTTCGTCAATGTTATGAATATTGAAGTCGCTGAACGCACCGCCTGAAGCCCAGAGGAAGGAGTGGAAGTTTTTGATCTGCCAAAGCAGTTCACTTTTATCCGTGTTCGGATCACGTGGCAGGGTGAAACAGCTGCCAACGGGGCCTTGGAGGCGGTAGGCACGGCCAAGGATGATATCGCCGATCTCTCCCTGCTGGATGCGATCAAAGAGTTCACCACGCACGCGACAGTGACGGCACATGAGGCCTACACCGACTTTCATGTTTTTAGCCTTGGCTTCTTCGCCAAGGGCCAGCATGCGTTTACCGCTGGGGCCGTCCACGCAGATGGGCTTTTCCATGAAGACGTTCACGCCTTTCTCGATCGCGTATTTGAATTGGGCCCAACGGAAAGCAGGTGGGGTAGAAAGGATGACCACGTCGTTTGGCTTCAAGACGTCGATGGCTTGCTTGTAGGCATCAAAACCGATGAACTTGGCGTCAGCAGAAACCGAGAAACGATCAGGGTGCTTATTGCTCAAGCCCTGAAAGCTGGCTTCCAGCCGAGTTTCAGAGACGTCGGCCATCGCGACGAGGCGAGTGCCCTGCTTTACGCCCATGGAATTGCTGGCTGCACCCGTGCCGCGACCGCCACAACCGACCAGCGCTACATTGATCGTATCATCTCCCACGGCATGGACATAGGGGATCTTGATGCCTGAAAGCACCGAGAGGCCTGCGACCGCTTGAGTTGAGGTTTTGAGAAAGTCTCGGCGAGATGAAATAACAGGGTTGGTTTCCATAGGATTTGGAGTGTTAGTGAAATGAACGCTATTGGACAAGCTTTCTTTACGGTAAATGTGTGTTTGCACTCCCCTCTTTGTTGGGATCATAGAAGTTGCAGGCCTTTTGAAATGGTCTTTCACTGTTTCATGTTCAATACGCTACTTACCTTTCAGCCGCTTTATCAAACTAGGGTTTGGGGGGGGCGTCGATTGCAGACCTTGTTTCATCGCAGTCTGCCTGATCAGACGACACTGTATGGCGAATCATGGGAAGTCAGTGATCGTCCTGATGAACAGAGTGTATGCACGTTAAGGGATGGGCTTCAAATAAGCCTGCATGATCTTTGGTCGCAGCATCGTGAGGATGTCTTTGGTCCTGCCTTGCTTGATCATCCGGCGCAGCGTTATCCCTTGCTCATGAAAATCTTGGATGCCTGCGATGATCTTTCCATTCAGGTACATCCGCCCGCAGAGCTAGCCGCTGAATTGGGGGGCGAACCCAAGACTGAAATGTGGTTGATCGTTCATGCTGAGCCGGGAGCCAAGATTTACGCTGGGCTTCGCTCAGGCATGACAAAGCAGGCGTTTGAGCAAGCGATCGCTGATGGCACCGTTGCGGATTGTATTCACGTTTTGGAGCCTAAGGTGGGGGACTGTCTATTCATTCCCAGCGGTCTGATTCATGCGATTGGCGCTGGTTTGGTCATCTATGAAATTCAGCAAAACAGCGATACAACTTACCGCGTGTTTGATTGGAATCGTCTCGGTCTCGATGGTCAGCCCCGACCTTTGCACCTGGAGTCTTCGTTGAGAAGCATCGACTTTCAAAGTCAGCCGCCAGTGTTCCAAAAAGCCGATGCTCAAGGGAAGCTTATCCAGTGTGAGTTTTTTGACATTCGACGCGGCCTTTTGGATCAATCGCGTCTCGGCATCCCAGGTGAGCACCTAGCGATCGCCCTGATCCGCGGTCAACTGACGGCGGCAGGAAAGACGCTGCGTGCAGGTGACTTCGCGTTGGTTCCTGCTTGCCTGACTCTGAGTCAGCGTGAAATCACGGATCTTTCCGCAGATGCTGATTGGATAGAAATTCGAATGGGTCCAGACCATCCGTGAATCTAGGGTGATAACCCTGCACCTGGCTTTAACCAGTAGAGGACGCTCATACGGACAGCGATGCCGTTTTCGACTTGCTGGTTGATGAGGCTTTTTTCGTAGTTCATGCCTCGGTCAGTGATCTCGACGCCGCGGTTCACCGGACCCGGGTGCATGAGCCAGAGGCCACGCTCGCTAATGATGTCCAGTCGTGCATCGGTGAGACCGTAATTTTTGTGATACTCCGCGGTGCTCGGGAAGTAGGGCTCATCCATGCGCTCGCTTTGCACTCGCAACAGGTAAATAACGTCGGGTTTCCAGTCCAGGGCGTCTGTCCAGTTCCCGAACTGGGGGATCTCTTGGGGAGTCTCCCTTGGCATCATGGAGCCTGGGGCCAGATAGGCCACATTCATGCCGAGGCGGCGGAAAATGAGGCTGGTGCTGCGAGCCACACGGGAATGCTGGATGTCACCCACGATGAGCACTCGAGCGCCACGCATGTCTTTGAATTTTTCCTTCAGTGTGAAGGCATCAAGCAGGGCCTGAGTCGGATGCGCATGCCAGCCATCGCCGGCATTGATGACGCTGGCGCGGGTGTTTTTTGCGATCAAGCTGGGGGTGCCAGATTGTTTGTGCCGAACGACAATGTAGTCCACACGCATGGATTCAAGAGTCTCGACGGTGTCCAAAATGGATTCTCCCTTAACCACGCTGGAGGACTCAATGTCAAAGTGGGTCACGTCTGCAGAAAGACGGCTAGCGGCCACTTCGAATGAGGAGCGGGTGCGGGTGCTCGGCTCATAAAAAAGGGTAAGCACCGTTTGTCCTTTGAGGGTGGGCACTTTTTTGACACTACGCTTGAAGAGTTCTTTAAAGGGAACGGCATTGGCCAATACGAACTCGATTTCTGCATCGGTGAGGGAGGCGATGTCGAGGAGATCTTTGCGTGGTGTCATGGTGTGGCAGGTTTCTTTTCCCAAGCTTTGATGAAGACTTCGTCGCGCCCGTCTGCATCCATAAAGCGGACACTGACGCGTTCATTCGCGGGCAGATCGACCTTGATGCCGGCATAATCAGCAGTGAGGGGCAGTTCGCGGCCTGAACGGTCCACGAGGGCAGCGATCTGCACGCAGCGTGGGCGGCCAAAGTCCAGTAATTCCTCCAGGGCTGCGCGAGAGGTGCGGGCGGTATAAATGACCTCGTCACAGAGGATGACGACGGTGTCTTCGAGGTCGAAGGGAATGTCTGAGCCCGCCAACTTGGGCAGCACGGTCATCGTTTTGAGGTCATCCCGATACTGAGTGATGTCGATCCTGCCCAGCTCTACAGTCAGTCCCCTAGCGCGTAATTTAGTCGCCAATGCTTCTGAAAAGGGCACACCACGGTGATAGACACCGACGAGGGAGAGCCTAGATTCCTCTGGCCAGCGCATCTGGATGGCCTGAGCGATCTCATCCAGGCAACGGTCCACGCCGGAGGCATCGAGAAGTTGTCTTGGAGGGGCGGAAGATTCGGTCACGTTCTGAGAGGAATCCAGAGTGACGAAACCGTCAATCAAGAAGTGTGAAACAAAACGATCTTGATGCTGGTTTGTGGCGGGGACGGGATCTAAAAGGTGTGTCCTTTTGAAGATCTGACAAATGTCTTACATCTCATTTACCAAGGCCTGACATATCGTTTTCAAAGTGTGAAAAGATGATCGCAGGTGAGGGAAGCGCGGCTTCCAACCAAAATTTTCAGATAGTGGGTTGACCTTCTTGGCTGTTGGCATCCTTCGAAAAATTGAGAGCGGACCCAGAGGTCCGCTCTTTTTCGTTCATAAAGAGCGAGAAAGACGGCACCTGGTTCGTTTGGGTGGTCCTGTGAAAATCACCATCGCACTCCTATCTCTAGTTGCCACGGCCTTGTCTGCCGAGACGAAGGCTCCTGTGGTCAAGCCAGCGCCAAAACCAGCTCGTTTGCCAACGGCGGCTAATGTGGCCTATGGCACTCATGAACGACAGGTGCTGGATTTTTATCAGGCAGAGTCAGTAAAACCAACACCGCTTTTATTCTTTATCCATGGCGGCGGTTGGGTGACGGGTGACAAGGCGCGTATTGCGGATCTGGAGCGTTGCCTAGCCGCTGGGATCTCCGTAGTTTCGATCAATTATCGCTATTCCTGGCAGGCGCATTTGGCCGGGGTGATGCCGCCTGTGGAATGGCCGCTGGCAGATGCTGCACGCGCTTTGCAATTCGTGCGCAGCAAGGCAGGGGAGTGGAATCTCGATAAGCAGCGTATCGGCGCCAGTGGCGGTTCTGCGGGTGCCTGCTCCAGTCTCTATCTGGCCTTTCATGATGACTTGGCTGATGCCAAAAGCAATGATCCTGTGGCCCGTGAGTCCACTCGACTCTGGTGCGCGGCGGTGACGGGTGCACAGACCTCTTTAGATCCGCTGCAGCTCAAGGAGTGGACGCCAAACAGCCGCTACGGCGGTCACGCCTTTGGCTTTATGGACCCTAAGAACCTCAGTTCACGGGACAAAAGTTTTGCAGAATTTTATGAGAAGAGACAATCGGTACTGAAATGGATCAAACAATACTCGCCCTATGAGCACGTCAGTCGGGATGATCCTCCGGTTTATTTGATCTACAATGCAGCACCAGCCATCGGTCAGCCGCAGAAAGACCCCACGCATACAGCCAATTACGGCCTTAAACTGCAGGAGCACTGCCGTGAAATTGGCACAGAGTGTGAACTGGTTTATCCCGCCGCTCCAGACGTGAAACACAAGTCGATGGCTGATTTTCTCATCGATGTTCTGAAGCGCTGAGCTTAATCTAGGCTTAGCGGCCTTTTTCGGCGCGATACTGAGCGATCAGCTCCCGGATTTTTTCGGCGCGATTTTCAGGATTCGGGTGCGTGCTCATCATTTCAGGTTGGCGGGCACCTTTGGCGGACTTGGCCAGGATTTCCATGACGCCGATCATGGCCTCAGGGTTGTAACCAGCCTCGATGAGAAACCGCACGCCGAGAGCATCGGATTCCAGCTCGTCATCGCGGCCAAATTTCATCACGCGGAAATTTGCGATGGTGTTGGCGATTTGGGCACCTGCATTGCTCTGACCATCAGACAGCAAAATGCCAATGCCTTGAGCCAGACCACTCCATTTCTGGGAGTTGGCCATCTGTTCATTCGAATGGCGACCGACCACATGTCCTATCTCATGGCCTAGAACGCCAGCCAGTTGATCCTCGTTTTTCAGCAACCGTAGCAGGGCTTCCGTGATGAAAATGGGTCCACCAGGAAGTGCAAAGGCATTGATCGTTTGAGTGTCTGCCAGGAGATGAAATTTAAAGGGATACTGGGTTTGTCTGGCAAGCGTGCTTTCCACCAGCTTCTTTCCCACACGTTCTACCAGTGCCGTGGCCTGCGGATCACGGGAGACACCGCCCATCTCACGGATCATGCCTGGAGCAGATTGGAAGCCCATGGCCACTTCTTCCTGAGTCGTGGCTTTGGCTAGCCTCTGCGTGCGGCCCGTGAACTCATTTTGATATTCCGTGGTTCCTAGATAATGATAAACCAGCGTCCCGCCAATCACGAGCAGGGCCATCATGATGCGTGGATTGCAGCCAATGCCAGCAGAACGGCGCGATTCTCCGTAGTGCAGCGAGAAGCCATGAAAAAGACGGTGTAAAAGTGAGCGCATGGTCGGTCATTGTAACGTGACATTAACCTCAGGCAAGTAAGGCACCGATTTCTCAGTCTGTTTTGAAGCCAATAAAGAATCCCAAGGTCATTCCGAGTTAGAGCTGGGTATCGTTTTTTTGCGTTTGGCTTGCTGAATTTTTGGTCGTTTTTGAAGTGCCATAAAGCCGTGACCGCCATGATCACATCACTTCACTGCTGGCCCGAATTTCGCGGGCGCTCGGGTCTCGTCCTGTCACCTTAGCGTGAGGCTGGCACGAGGTAGATGTCCAGCAGGTCCATGAGTTTATCTTTGACCAGTGTCACTGCGGCTAAGCTGAGTTTACCTGTGCCGTCGGTAATTTTAAGCGTGCCGAGATTCTTTTCTTGGGGGCCCGTCAATGTCGTATCGACTTGGTTTTTGAGGTCAAATTTGGTTTCCTTGACCTGCACGACACCGCCATCCAGAGCGCCGCAGCGGTAGCGCAAAATGACTTCGTAACCTCCTGGCGGCAGTCCTGGCAATTGCCATTCGGCGCTGGCACCAGCACGATTCCAGCCAGTCAGGGCACCACCATTGAATTGCACGCCGTAAAGCACGGCTTTATCTAAAGGTAAAATGATGCGGTCCGGCAGCAGGGCCGCTTTGAGCGACTGTTCCTTGGTTTGTAAAAGTAGCAGCTCTTTATCCATGCGCTCCAGATCGCTTTCCACTTTGCGCCGTTGATCGCGCACGGCGATGGCTGAGCTGTAATTGTGGGCTTCGGCCAGTTTCTTTTCCAAAGCTGATAACTCCAGCAGATGTTTTTTCAGCGGAGCCAGGCTGGATTCAATCAGCGACTTCTGAAATTGCAGTTGGGCGCTATCCAGCACCTGCTTTGGCGAGCTGTCCGCAGCAGAAAGCCGCGCACTGCCTGCCATGGCAGTCAGCCCGAAGAGGGCAGAGATGAACGTCGCAATTTTCACGAATAAAAAGAGGCTTTATGCTACTCGGTGCGCTCATTTGAACAAGATTTTTTCATGGTCTGTTTTGTCGATGGTACTTTGTAGGAGATTGAGTGTCCGATTCGTTCTTCTATCTGCCTTAATCCATGATGAACCGTCTTTTCATTCTACTATTCGCCACCCTAAGTTTCACCTTATCCGCTGCCGAATGGCAGATCAGCACCTTTGCTGGCACTGGTCAGCAGGGCGGTGCAGGGGATGGTGGTCCAGCAACGCAGGCCCAGATCGACAATCCCTTTGGTCTGACACGCGGTCCGGATGGTGCCCTTTATTTCTGTGAATACACTGGACAGCGTATCCGTAAGGTCACGCCAGACGGTCTCATTCACACCGTCGCTGGTTCAGGTGTCAAAGGCTACAGTGGCGATGGTGGTCCAGCTCTTCAGGCTACCTTTAATCTGCCTCATGAACTGAGGTTTGATGCCAAGGGCGACCTCTACGTCGTGGATATGACCAATCATGCGATTCGTAAGATCGACATGAAGACGGGTCTTATCACGACCATCGCAGGCAATGGAAAACCCGGATACAGTGGTGATGGTGGTCCAGCCGTGCAGGCTCAGTTCAAGCAGCCGCATAGCCTGCAGTTTGGGCCTGATGGTGGGCTTTACATCTGTGATATCGGCAATCACGTTATTCGTAAAATGGACATGGTCACAGGCCTGATCAGCACCTTTGCAGGCATCGGCAAAGCTGGACCAACCCCCGATGGATCAGCCATCGCTGGCACAGCGCTGAATGGTCCGCGCTCGCTTGATTTTGACAAAGCAGGCAATCTCTGGCTCTGCACTCGGGAGGGCAATCAGGTCTTTAAGTTTGATCTAGCAGCGGGCAAGATCCACCACATCGCAGGCACAGGTAAAAAAGGTGTCACTGGCAATGGCGGCCCAGCCAAAGAGGCCACCCTGAGCGGCCCCAAAGGAATTGCCATTGATGCAGAAGGCAATGTCTGGCTGGCCGATTGCGAAAGCCACACCATTCGTCTAGTTGAGGCCAAATCGGGCAATCTCCAACTCATTGCAGGCAGTGGCCAAAAGGGCGGCGGTGGTGAGGGTGATCCACTCAAGTGCGGACTCGCTCGCCCGCACGGTGTTTATGTGGACGCCGATGGCTCGGTCTTCATTGGCGATAGTGAGACCCATCAAGTCCGGGTGCTGCGTCGCAAATAACAACTGCCTCTGACTCATGACTCGCCTTCTATTCTGTCTTTCCTTTTTTCTGTTGTTCCAGCTTAACGCGCAGGAAGTGGCTTTGCCTGAGAAGGCCAAATTTCACCTTTTTCTGCTCGTCGGACAGTCAAACATGGCGGGGCGTGGAGTCGTCGAGGAGCAGGATAAAACACCGCATCCTCGGGTCCTCATGCTCAGCAAAGATGGCAAATGGGTGCCAGCGATTGATCCCATGCATTTTGATAAACCAGCTGCCGGAGTCGGGCTTGGAAAGACCTTTGGTCAGATCATCGCTGAAGCCAATCCTGACGTGACGATTGGACTCATTCCCTGCGCAGTTGGAGGCTCGCCCATTGATGCCTGGATGCCCGGCGTGTTTTATCCTGCGACAAAAAGTTATCCCTGGGATGATATGCAAAAGCGTGTGGCTTTAGCGTTGCCTGCGGGCACGCTGAAAGGCATCCTCTGGCATCAAGGCGAATCTGATTCCAAACCTGAGCTTGCTCAAGCCTATGAACCTAAGCTGCACGATCTGATTGCCCGATTCAGACGAGAGGTGAAAACGCCAGAAGTTCCCTTCGTTGCTGGGCAGATGGGACAGTTCAAGGATATGCCATGGAAGCCTGAAGAATTGATGGTGGATCAGGCCCATCAGTCTTTGCCTTCAAAAGTAGCACGTACAGGCTTTGTGAGTGCCGAAGGGCTGAATCACAAAGGTGATAAGATCCACTTTGATTCCCCTTCGTTTCGAGAGCTCGGCAGACGCTATGCCGAGGTCTATTTGAAGATTATCAAGTAAGCCGCCCTTTCTACATGAACCCAGGAATTCAACGCCGCCATTTTTTGTCCACTCTTGCTTTAGCCGGATTGTCAGTTCGCGGACAAGAGTCTGTGAAATCAGAGTTTCCGCCAACAAGAGCCATCACGAAAGGGCCCGGTTTTCATTGGTTTGCCTACTATGACAAGCTGCAGTTCGATCCGACCAATCGTTTTGTGCTGAGTCACAAAGTCGGCTTTGAGCATCGTTCACCGACGGCGGATGACGAGATCGAACTCGGGATGGTGGATCTTCAGGAAAAGGATGCCTGGATTCCCCTCGGGAAATCAAAAGCCTGGAATTGGCAGCAAGGTTGCATGTTGCAATGGATTCCAGGCTCTGAGTCCAAAGTGATCTGGAATGACCGAGAAAAGGATCGTTTTGTGAGCCATATTCTGGATGTGAAAACGGGTGAAAAGCAGACACTGCCGGCTCCCATTTACGCCTTGAGTCCAAACGGACAGGATGCCCTCTCCTGTGACTTTGCTCGGGTGGCGGATTGTCGTCCAGGCTACGGTTATGCAGGAATCAAAGATCGCTACTTTGATGACATGGCTCCAGCTGGCAGTGGTATCTCACACGTGAATTTGCAGACGGGGGCTGAAAAACGGATCATCTCGCACCAACAGCTCGCGACCACGGGTCAGGTGATGCAGAATCTTCCTGACTCCAAGCATCACGCCTATCATCTGTTGTGCAGTCCTGATGGGAAACGATTCATCCTGCTGCACCGCTGGACTCAGCCAAAAGGGGGACATCTCACACGCCTGATCACCGCTGCCATGGATGGCACTGATCTTCGCATCGTTATTCCGAATGGCTATGCCTCCCACTTCATTTGGCGGGATAATAACCACATCCTGTCGCAAGCCAAAAACTGGCTGGGTAATTCTGAGTGGGGCGACTTTTTATTCGAGGACAAAGACAGCGGCATTGTGGCAGAGATCGGCCATGGCGTGCTCGATAATGGCGGACATCTAACTTACTTGCATCAGAACGAGTGGATTCTCAACGACACCTATCCCAAGGGGGTTCGCCGCTTGCAGATACCGCACCTTTATCACATCGCTACCAATCGTCGGATCGACCTGGGGCAATTCCCCCAGCCGCCTGAATACAAAGGCGAGTGGCGGGTGGACAATCATCCTCGATCCAGCCGAGACGAGCGCTGGGTCTGCGTTGATTCCGCCCATGGCGGCAATGGTCGTCAGCTCTACCTCATCGACATCCAAGGGATGATGGCCTGATCACCAAGAGAAGGATGGCCACGGAGGAACGGGGTCGGGGAGGAACGGGGTCAAGAACGGGGTCAGCAAGAACGGGGTCAGGGTGCAACTGGCTGACAAAATAGAATCTATATATGGTTCGTTAGACATCGGCTTCATCTAAGAACAGCCTCATGCTATCAGGCACTTTTGCCAAGGCTTTCTTGCGTTCCAATCGTCGGATTTGTTGACACACATTCGCTGCTGATTTCATCGCTAGTTTCTCCGCAAGCCATTCCTGTGACACCACCGTTCGCCGCCATAAG
>JAIXZA010000168.1 GCA_027489965.1 Verrucomicrobiaceae bacterium | reverse complement strand
AGTCCATAATTGAAGGATCGAAGGCTGAATTGCGAACCAACCCACTCTGCAAATCTTCCACTAACAACATTTCACCTTTTGGGCAGGAGCGCCCAGCCTCAGATGATTCATACATCCGATTCTGAAAGATTGGCAGACCAGTCTGCCTATAAAGTTCCCGTACTACCATTAGAGCCACCGTTATGCATGTTCTCTTGCTACTGTGCTTGGTTCCCCAAAAACACAGGGCGGATCGCCAGGGGTGTCAAGCCGCGCGCCAAAAATCAAAAGGTCACGGCGGCCGTATTCGTCCGCTATACGGCGCGCAAGATCAGCCACCGTAATTGGTTTTCCTGAACAGATATTCAGTGGCCCGTCCACGCCAGATATCGCTACATCAGCGATCATTTTACCGGCTTCGTTCACGTCTAGGTAGTCGCGAATTTGGTTTCCGCATGTCAATTCGGCCGGAAGACCCTGGCTAAGTTGCGACCGAATATATGGAGCGAGCCGACGTGGATCTTCTCCCTCACCGTAAAGATAGAACAGGCGGCACCATGCAAAGGACTGTCCTTCCCGTTCCGCCAGTTTAGCAAGTGTCAGAAAAGCAGATGCCTTGCAGGCGCCGTAAAGAGTTGCCGGCGCAATTGGAGAATTTGTCCGAAGAAACCCCGTTGAAAGATCATATTCAAAGCAGGTGCCGACCCCTACAAACCGGCGAACACCTGCGTTGAGTGATGCCCGTGCTAGACGGAGTGAGCCAGAGAGACAGGCGAGGTTCTCATCTGAAGTCAGATACTTTCCCGGAACGGCATACCATGCAGCGTGAATGATCGTGTCAACTCCCGCACATATTGCGTTCAACTGATCCTCTGGCAAGGAAAACAGGTCTTCCACGATCACTAGATCAACCTGCGGCGGGACATTCACCGGTTTTCTGACCACCATTCGGATTCGGCAGTTCAACAAAAGAAGGCGAGACAAGATTTGCTTGCCGACAAAACCTGTTCCGCCTGTCAGTAGAATTGTTCTCACAGGAAACGCACCTCTGGTACAGCAGTCACAAATCGAACACCGTGTTTGGCTAAATCCGCAAAAAGGCCCTTTACCTCTTCAGCGATGTTCCATGGCAAGATCAGAATGTAGTCGAGTTTCGCCTGTGTAAGTGCATCTGGAACAAGGATTGGAATATGGCTGCCGGGCATAACCTTGCCTTGCTTAGACGCGGCGGCGTCACAAACGAACGGAAGCAGATCAGGTTTAACCCCTGCATAGTTTAGCAGAGTATTCCCCTTTGCCGCGGCACCGTAACCGGCAACTGATTTTTTGTCGCGCTTGGCATCAAGAAGAAAGCGCAAAAGGCCGTTCTTCACGGAGTCGGCGCGTGCTTGGAACCCGCTGTAGAAGGGCAGGCAGTCCATACCGCGGGCCAGCTCCTCCACCAGAACAGCTCGGGCGGTTGGAGTTTCTGAAAATGGCGCATCGATGTGGCAGCCATAGACCCGCAGGCTGCCGCCATGTGTGGGAAGTTGATCAACATCGAAGATGCGCAAGCCTGCCTTCGCGAAAATCTGGCGCACGGTGAGCAGTGAGAGATAGGAGAAATGTTCGTGATAAACCGTGTCGAACTGGCAA
This sequence comes from Verrucomicrobiaceae bacterium, assembly GCA_027489965.1. GTDB lineage: Bacteria > Verrucomicrobiota > Verrucomicrobiia > Verrucomicrobiales > Verrucomicrobiaceae > Prosthecobacter. Next base: position 1,363 of record JAIXZA010000168.1, on the reverse strand, counting down.
AATTCAACCAGTCGCATCAGATGCGGGAACTCCAATGTAACTACGCCGTCCGGCTTCAGCACGGCGGCAAGGCCTGCGGTAAAATCATTGATATCAGGGACATGGGCATAAACATTGTTGCCCACTACGAGATCTGCCGCGCGGCCTTCTTCAGCAAGGCGTTCGCCGAGTGCCCTGCCAAAGAACTCCTTTATCACTGGAATGCGCAAGGCTTCGGCCGCCGCTGCTGTGCTGGCTGTCGGTTCGATCCCTAGGCAAGGTATGCCCGCAGATACGAAATTCCTTAGGAGATACCCATCATTTGAGGCTACCTCAATGACTTGGCTTTTCGAACCCAGGCTAAAACGCACCGTCATCTCAGTCGCGTACCGTGCAGCATGATCAAGCCAGCTTTTGGAAGTAGAAGAGAAGTAGGCATATTCTGCATCAAACAGCTGTTCAGCGTAGGCAAAATCCTCCGTCTGTACCAGCCAACAGCTTTCGCATACTCTGAGCCGCAAGGGGAAAGTGACCTCAGGCTCGTTTAAGCGGCTAGGCAAAAGATATGCGTTCGAAGGCGGAGCATGCCCAAGATCAAGGAAGACCTTTGGCATGGGCGAGCGGCAATGGCGGCAGGTTGCGGGGGTCATAGCGCAATCGGCTCCAGTTCTTTCAAACTTGGGAATTTTTTGTCCCGGACCGACATTTCTGAAACGCCCAGTGGCCAATGGATGTCGACCTCTGGGTCGTTCCACTGCAAGCCGCCTTCATCCTTGGAACTGTATGGGGCCGAGTGAAAATAAAGCATCTCGACATTCTCTGTCAGGGTTTGGAAGCCGTGCGCGAAACCTTCTGGGACGCAAATCATGCTGCGGTTGGTATCGTCAAGCTGTTCGGCGTGCCACTTCCCAAAAGTGGCGGAAGAGGCCCGAAGGTCGACAATTACGTCAAAAATCGCACCTCGCGTGCAACGCACGAGTTTCATTTCCGCTGTTGGCGGGCGCTGAAAATGGAGACCGCGCACCGTGCCTCTGGTTGCGCTGAACGACATGTTGCACTGCGCCCATTGAGTAGCAAGCCCATGCTGTGCAAATTCGTCTTTGCAAAAAAGCCGTGCAAAAAACCCTCTTTTATCCCCGCGTCGCTCGAGGTCCACACGAAATGCGCCGGCAAGTGGAAGTGGTGTAAACTTCATTCCGAGAATCCAAAAGCGTGTATTTGGTTTCGGACAAGTAAAGCTGGATTGGCCCCCATCGAAAAATCGCGATACCAAAGGACGGTATACGCGACTGCTTCCTCAAAATTCCAGCGCGGGTGCCAACCGAGACGGTGCCGCGCGCGTTCTATGGAGAGGGAGAGTTGCCCAGCCTCATGCGGCGCATGT
>JAIXZA010000003.1 GCA_027489965.1 Verrucomicrobiaceae bacterium | reverse complement strand
TGTTTTGATGCCTTTGAGGGCTTCCAATGCCACTCGGGCTTTGAACTGGGCATCGTGTCTTTTACGTTTGGCTTTCATTAGGTTTTGGTCTTTTGGGGTGCTCCCCAAGACTGTAATCATTATAATCACATAACTTCACTACTGGCCCGAATTTCGGGGTCCACCTCAGATCATGAATGGGGTAATCATCATAGTCTGAATAAGGCGGTAAATTGAATCACCTATTGTTTTGTGTTCTCTTTGATTTTTTATTGTCCCATTTTCATTCTTGTTCGACATTCAAAGTGCCCACAGCAGTCGTTTACCGGACTGCCAATTACCAATTATGTATCCTCGTTCTGATATCTTTTGAAATACGACTTAGACAAGCTCGGATGCGTTGAATTTGAAGGCCTTTGCCAAACGGTCTTGAAGGCGATTCTGGGTATGGGTGTTGAAGCCTGGGGCGGCACAGGGGACTGGGGATGCGATGCTTTCTTTGCGGGCGAACTGACCTATCCAAATCAACAATCCATGCCAGGACCATTTGTCTTCCAGGCCAAGTTTGTTATTAGCGCCAACGCTGCTGGAGCTAAGCCTGAGAAAGCATTGCTCAGTGCGGTAGATCGTGAGTGCAATCGCATCAGTGCTCGATTGACGGCTAAAAATCAAAAATTACTAGCGAAATGGCCAATACCTCCACTTCACTATGCCCTGCTCACAAATGCAGTTATTAATCCACTGCTTCGAACAAAAATTGAGACCAAAATTAAAACGGTCCTTCCATGCGCGGCAGTGCATTGTCACGGAGGTACTGACCTCTGCGCATGGATTGCACAAAAGCCTGCACTCATTACAGCATTTCCACAGCTACTCACGATCACTGATTGGCCACAATTTCTCAATTCGATCGTCCATTCGGGAATCTTTGCACGCAGTGAGTCATTACTGATGCTGGCAGAGCAAGCTGCTAGAGCTTTTGTTCCGACAAAGGCTTACTACGAAGCACAAGAGACGCTGCGGAAACATCACTTCGTAGTTCTTGAAGGCCCACCAGAGATGGGCAAAACGACAATTGGCAGAATGATAGCCGTGGCTCAGGCAGCACAAAAATGGGAAGCGATTGAGTGTCGAACGCCAAAGGAATTGTTGGAGATCTTCGACGCAACTCGGCCTCAAGTCTTTATCGCGGATGACTTCTTCGGTAGAGGCGAGTATGAACCAACCAGAATGAGCGAATGGCAATCTGAACTGCCACATATTCTGTTTCGCTTAGACAAAAAACATTGGCTGATACTTACTAGCCGTGCTCACATTCTAAACATCGGAAAAGCACAACTCGATGTATCCGGCCAAAACCACCGCTTCCCTCAAATAGGAGAAGTACTTGTTGATGCCGGAAAGCTTACAGAACTAGAAAAGGGGAAGATACTTTATCGACACGCCAAAACTGCAGGCCTAACTGCCACCATCCGGCACCAGCTGAAACTTCAGGCAACAAGCATCGTCAGGAATAAACATTTTACGCCACTGAGGATAAGGAATTTCATCCAAGCCTTAAAGGATCAATATCTCGAAGACCATGAAGCCTAACTCAACCGAGCTTCTCAGTGAGTTAATTGACAAGCATATCAATGACCCAACTCGCGAGATGCGAGTCACATTCAGAAAACTTTCGACTGCGCATAAGTGGTTGCTGTTCTCCATCCTTGATCTGGGAGACCGGCTAAGCTTTCTGTCGCGCCCAGAGGACATGAGTGAGTTGGAGCGTCGATTCGATACCCTTTGCCCGCCAGAGGACCACCAACCTTTTGACTCGGTGTTGACTGAGATGTCGGAGGGATTTGTGAGGATCGTCAACTATGGCAATGGTCCTGTTGGAGCTACATGGATTCATCCGAGTTGTCAGGATCTAACGATCGAAGAACTGGCTAGACTTCCCAAGGAAAGACTCAGATTTCTCAAAAACAGCTCAATCAGTGGACTTGAGAAAGCCATTGGTTCCGCAGGGGGGAGTGAGGGGAATCGATCTCTACCATTGCTCGTTACAGATTTGGATTGGACTGCATTGCAAGAGCGTTGTATCGCCCTATTAGAACAGCGAGATGACATCATCGCACTCCTACTTCGCAGTCTGCAAGCGATCAGCACTGCAAATGTTAAAATCGAAAAAACCGCAAAGCTTCGAGCTACAATCGCATCGATCTGGCCGTATTATTTACAGAGAATCAACCTCATACTCCCATCCAATGCCAGTGCCATTGAGCGATATTTCGAAATGAGACGCATAGCCAGTGCTCGAAATCGGTTACCACATCGCGCCGCCATCTGGCAAACTGAGACAGAGGACGTAATAGCAATCATGGATGGAAATGATGTGATCGAAGAGTCGATTTCACAATTGCGCAGCTTCCGCAGGATCGCTCAACTTTTTTCCGTTAACGAACCAAGTTTCTGGAAGATGCAGACTACGCAGTCAGAATTTCAAGAGACTCTGTCGCGAATCGTCAGGCGTATCGAGGAGGAAATAAATGTCTATCCAGACCATTATGAGACAAAGATTGATGAACTTAATCAGGCGGCATCAGACAACTCTGAGCTGTCTGATGAATTCGAAGAGCTAAGAAAGATTGCAGGTGTTCACGAGTCTACGTGTGCAATTTTCAAGGCAGCAAAGTCCTACTTCGAAAGCCACTCGAATAGTCTTTCCGACGAGGCGTCGGAGCTATCCCCCTCGGATATTGATGTTACAGAAGATATGGATACTGCTGCTGAAATCGATGATCGAGAAGTGTCTCTCGACAAATTGTTTGAGGATTTGTGATTGCGCCAATTATCCATATCCAAATTTACGGATGGCATGGTGGTCACAAAAAAGAAAAGATACCATTCACTCCCTGCTAGCCTTGTGCCTCAGAGGCTGTAATACGTTCATTTCAGACACTCACTTGAAACGGATGCAATCTGCCTGACTCAGCGCGTTGGTGCTATTCTGGTCTGCAAAGCTAGGCCTTTGACCGTGCTTCTCAGATCTCCCATCCAATGGCAGCCTCAAAGAGTGAACGATCTTCCAGTGCCGCTCGCGTGATGGCAAAATGAGGATCTCTCCAATCAAGAACCAATCCTGGAGTTCTGCGCGCAAAAACGGCGACAACCCCAAGCTGTCTCGTTGTGATTGAAGCTAGTACTAAACTCACACCCTGCGATAAAGAGTGGTCCCAGACCGTAGGTTTGAGGTGATCATCAAGGAAGCCACTCTGAAAGCATGGATGTTTGCGTTGCTCGCTGGGACCAGTTTCGCAGCGGAAACGCCACGTCCCTTGAGCTTTGTGAACGACATTCAGCCTATCCTCACCAAGGCGGGCTGCAATGCGGGGGCTTGCCATGCCAAGGCGATCACAGGGCAGCGCGGCTTCCGTTTGAGTGTGCTTGGCTTTGAACCAGAAGAAGATTACGAAGCCATTGTGAAGCAGGGTAAAGGGCGGCGTGTCTTTCCAGCGGCACCGGAGGAAAGCCTGCTGATCACCAAGGGCGCAGCCATCGTTCCACACACGGGAGGAAGGCATCTGGAACCGGGCTCCGAAGAATACCAGACGCTGGTGCGCTGGATCGCCGAAGGCATGAACTATGCGTCGAAGAATGAAGCCACGCTAAGCAGCATTCTTGTGGAGCCTGCTCGCGTGACCATGAAGATCAAAACGGCGCAACAGCTCAAAGTCACCGCGAAGTACTCGGACGGCAGCAGTCGGGATGTCACCAAGCTCGCCCTCTTTGAAGCCAATGATCGCGCCATGGCGACGGCTGGTGAGCAGGGGCTCGTCAAGACTTTGGATCTTCCCGGTAATGTGGCGATCATGGTCCGCTTCGGTGGCCGTGTTTCCGTGTGCAGCGTCTCGATTCCTCTGGGTGCGCCCGTTGACTCCCTGCCGCCGGTGAAGAACTTCATCGATCAGCATGTGTTTGCCAATTTGAAGCAGATCGGCGTTCCGCCTTCACCGCTTTGTGATGACTCGACCTTCCTACGCCGTATCTCCCTCGACATCGGGGGCCGCCTGCCCACGGCAGAAGAAACCAAAGCATTCCTAGCGAGTCGTGAACCAGACAAGCGCGACCGAGCCATCGAAGCGCTGCTCAGCAGCCCCGACTACGCAGACTACTTCGCCAACAAATGGACGTCGTTACTCAAAAACACCCGTGCGGATGCGGCAGACATCACCTCGAACTTTGCCTTCCATGCCTGGATGCGTGACAGCCTGCTGGCGAACACCAAGTACGACCAGATCGTGCGCCAGATTCTCGCCTCCACTGGCACGATCGTTTCCAATCCTCCAGTCGCTTGGTACAAACGCGTGAAGGAGCCGACCACGCAGCTCGAAGATGTGGCGCAGCTGTTCCTCGGAGTGCGCATGCAGTGCGCCCAGTGCCATCATCACCCCTTTGAGCGCTGGACTCAGGCGGAGTATTATCGTCTCGCTGCCTTCTTCAGCCAGATCGGTCGCAAACCGACGGCCATTGCTGGTGAAGACCTCATTTTCCACAAGCGCGGCATTGCGCAGACGGAACACCGCAAAACTCACGTCATGCTCAAGCCCGCCGGCCTCGGCGAGCCAGAACTCGACATCGCTCCTGATGATGATCCACGCCTCGCGCTGGTCGATTGGATGAGCCAGAAGAACAATCCCTTCTTTGCCAAATCGTTGGTGAATCGCTACTGGAAGCATTTCTTCAAGCGCGGCTTGGTCGAGCCCGAGGATGACCTGCGTGACACGAATCCACCCACCAATCCCGATCTCTTTGAAGCACTGGCCAAAAGCTTCACGGAAAGCGGCTACGATTTGAAAGCCCTCGTGCGCACCCTGACGCAGAGCCATGCCTACCAGCTCAGCTCCACACCGAACCCCTACAATGCCGTCGATCGCCAAGCCTACTCCCACTATTACCCAAGACGCATGACTGCCGAGGTCATGCTCGATAGCATCGACATGGTGACGGGTTCGAAGACCGACTTTGCCGACCTTCCGGCTGGCACGCGTGCCATATCATTGCCGGACAACAGCTACAACCGAGCCTCGCCGTTCCTTAAAGTGTTTGGACGTCCTGAAGGTGCCAGTGTCTGTGAGTGCGAACGTGTTCAGTCCGCCAGCTTGGCGCAAAGCCTGCACCTCATGAACGCCGCCGACGTGAAGTCCAAACTCAGCGCCAGCGGCGGACGTGCTGAATCCCTGAGCAAGGCCGAGATGCCCGAGCCCAAGCGCATCCGCGAACTCTACCTCGCCGCTTTCTCCCGCGAACCGACGGCGGACGAAGTGCGCATCAGTGAAAATCATGTCAGCAAACCCCGCACGGATGCTGCCGGCAAACCGCTCGATTCCCAACGCGCCAAACGCAATGGCTACGAAGATCTGGTCTGGGCGCTGCTGAATACCAAGGAATTCCTGTACAATCATTGATCTATGCTCGCCAAATCTGCCCTCACCTTTGCCGTTTTTTCCTGGATGGCCGCCTCGGCTCTCGCCCAGCAGGTCACGCTGCCGTTGCCACGTCTGCTCACGATCATGCCCATGGGCGGACAGGCAGGAACGACGGTGGAAGTTAAGATCACAGGCGAGAATACAGAGGAGATCAGCGAACTGTTATTCTCGACACCCAAGATGACGGCCAAGCCGGTCGCGGGCGCCGAGGGCAAGTTCATCGTGACCATTGCAGCGGACACACCCGTCGGAGTTTATGATGCGCGAGTGATGTCGAGGCTTGGCGTGTCAGCAGCGCGAGCCTTTTCGGTGAACCAACTTCCGGAAGTGATGCGCACCAAGGCCAACAACTCCGTGGAGACGGCCATGACGCTGCCCATGGGGACCATTTGCAATGCGACAATGACCAAGCGGTCGGTGGATTTTTATGCCTTCCAAGGCGTGAAAGGGAAACGCGTGGCCGTGGATTGCGCCGCGTCGGGCATCGATTCCCGACTGACACCCGTGCTCATCCTGGCGGACGCCAAGGGCAGCGATTTGAAGGTGAATCGCACCGGCGGCCTGATCGACTTCACCCCACCTGCCGATGGCACCTACCTGATCAAAGTGAGCGACCTCACCTATCAAGGGGGCGAGCGACTGTTCTATCGACTGGCCTTGCAGGAAGTGACCGGCACCGGACCTGCGCCAAGCCAGCCACAAACGGAAACCGTCAGCGCCATGTCCTGGCCGCCGGCAGGTCTCGCCGCAACCGCAAAGGCGAATGAAACAGAGCCCAACAATCAAGCGGGTGAAGCCCAAAAAATCACGCTGCCCTGTGACCTGGCTGGCTCTTTTTTCCCAGCGGCCGATGTGGACACCTTTGAGTTTACCGCCAAAAAAGGTGAAACCTGGTGGGTCGAAGTGGCCTCAGAGCGCCTCGGTTTAAACACGGACCCTTTTGTGCTCGTGCAGCAAGTGAAAGCGACAGGTGGCAAAGAAACACTGACCGATGTGGCTGAGCTTTACGACATCGCGCCCCCCATGAAGGTCACCAGCAACGGCTACTCGTATGACGGCCCGCCTTACGATGCCGGATCACCGGATGTGAACGGCAAGTTTGAAATCAAGGAAGACGGTGCCTATCGACTCCAGGTGCGCGATCTGTTCGGCGGCACACGCAATGATGCCAACAACGTTTATCGCCTCATCGTGCGCCAAGCGACGCCTGATTTTTCGCTCGCTGCTTGGGCCGTTCACATGACACTTCGCAACGGCGACCGCGCCTCTCTTTCCAAGCCGATGGCACTGCGTGCCGGCGAGACGCGGGCTTTTGAGGTCGTGGTGCAACGTCGTGATGGATTTGATGGCGAGATAGAGATTGCCATGGAAAACCTGCCACCGGGCGTAAGCGCAGCCGGATTGAAGATCGCTAAAGGCAAGCCCTACGGCCATCTGATTCTTACCGCATCCAGCGATGCCAAACGTGGATTCTCTTTGGCCACAATATCCGGCAAAGCCACGGTCAATGGAGCCGTGGTGACGCGGCCTGTGCGTGTAGCCAGCATGGAATGGTCGGTGAAAGATGCGAAAGGTGAAATTCCGGCACCGCGTCTCATGGCAGATGTTCCGGTTTCTGTGAGTGATTCCGAGCAGGCACCCCTGACCCTTGCCACCGCTGAAAACAAGGTCTTTGAAGCCAAAGTGGGCGAGATGTTAAAAATCCCGCTCAAGCTGACCTGGCGAAACGAGTTCAACGGCACCTCGATCAAAGTTAAAGCCTACGGCGAAGGTTTTAGCGCGATCAAGGAGTTCGATATTGCTATCAAGGCGGCCACCCATGAAGCCGTGATTGATCTTGCCGCCTTGAAGATCGCGCCGGGAGATTACACCTTTGCATTTCAGAGTTTAGGCATCTGCAAATACCGCTACAATCCTGCGGCTGTGCCACTGGCTGAAGCCGAGCAGAAAAAGGCCGCGCAACTTGCTGCCACGGTCGCCGCCGAAGCCAAAAAACTTGCTGCTACAAATGCTGAAGCTGCCAAGAAGGCCGCTGAGAAGCAAAAGCAGGCCGAAGCTGCCATGACGGCAGCCACCAGCCGAATGAAAGCCATCACCACAGCCGCTTCACCCACCGATACCGTGGAAATCCTCATTTCAGAGCCGATCCGCGTCTCGGTAAAACCCGTTGCGGCCACCACCGCCAGCAAGTGATGAAGCCGCTGCCTCTCATTGCCCTTCTATACACTTCGACAGCCGCTTTGGCTGCCGATCTCGACTACTATCGTGACGTTTATCCCTTTCTAAAAACGAACTGCATTTCCTGTCACAACAAGACGACAACGAAAGCCGATCTGAACATGGAGACGCCGGAGCTGATGATCAAAGGCGGCGAAAGCGGACCGTCGATCATCCTGGGAAATGGCGCTGAAAGTCTGGTCGTGATGGCCTCACTGCACACCAAGGACATGGAGATGCCGCCGCCGAACAATAAGTCTGGCGCGGTGAACCTCACGCCTGAGCAGATTGCCACATTGAAAGCGTGGATTGACCAAGGCGCGAAGGGCTCAGCGATGGCGGAACGCGCCGTGGTGATGCAGGCCTTTTCTGCCAGCATTGATCCCATTTACAGTGTGGCGATGACGAAAGACGGTCGCTATGTTGCCTGCGGTCGTTCAAACCACATCGATCTCTATGACATGGCCACGCGCCAGTTTGTGGCACAGATCAGCGATCCTGCTGAGAAAAAGGGCGCAGCACATCGTGCCCTGATCCAGTCACTGGCCTTCAGTCCGGACGGCACACGTCTGGCAAGTGGTAGCTTTCGGGAGGTGAAAATCTGGAAGCTGGCACAAGGCAAACCTTTGACAGGCAACGCGAAAACATCATCGACTCCCACAGGCGCTGATTGGATCAAGAAAATGGCCACCGCTGGCAAAGTAACCGTGCTGAGCAGTGCACTGTCTGCCGATGGCAAACAGGTCGTCACAGGCTGTGCGGATGGTTCGGTGCGCGTGTGGGATGCAGCGACGGCGAAGCCTGTGATTGAACTTCGTGGCAGTCTGGCAACAACGAAGAAAATGGCGGAGCTGGAATGGACCATCGCATCACAAACCTTGGAGCAGGCCTTTCAAAAGAACGAAATCACAAGGATCGAAGCACAGGACAAGGCGCTGGATATCCTGCTGGGCAAAGCCAAGGAAGCCATTGTGGCCATGAACAAGGTGCTGCCTGAAAAACAGAAAGCGGTGACGCCGACGACCGAAGCCAAAACGACCGCGAAGAAGGCTGTCGATGAACTAGCTGCCAAAATCAAAGCACTGCCTGGTGGCAAACCGGATGCGGTGCTTGCGAAGCAGTTCAGGGACGCGCAAGACAAACTCATCACCACCAACATGGCCGAAGTTTCCGCCCTCGCCGCAGTCTCTGCCTCGCAGAGCAATGTGAAGGATGCCGAGGATGATGTGAAACGCATCAGCGATTCTAAAGCTGCCGATGCCAAGCTGGTGGCTGCTGCGAATGCCGCCATCACGGCCTCGAAAACCTTGCAGGACAAGGCCACGGCAGAACTGGCCGCAGTCAAACTAGCACTCACCAAGACGACGGCCAAGCCCATCGCCGTATCCTTTTCCGCCGATGCCCAGCGTGTGGCTGCGCTGTTGGATAATGGCATCCTGCGCGTGTGGGGCACGGCCACTGGCATGCCGATTGAAGAAAGCACCGGCCAGGCTGCGACAATCACCACCCTGACTGCCGCACCTGATGGCTCCTTCCTGGCCACCAAGGCTGTCACTCAGTCTGTGGGCAGTTTTCCAACTTGGGTCTTGGAGCGTAAGATCGATCAGAAAGGGCTCTTTGCCGATCGCGTCAATGCCGTGCGCTTTAGTCCAGATGGCAAAACACTCGCTACCGGCGGCGGTGAGCTGACACGCAGTGGCGACATCATTTTCTTCGACGTCGCCACGGGCAAGGCCACCCGAACCTGGAAGGAAAAGCACAGTGATACCGTGCTTTGCCTGGATTATTCGCCAGACGGCAAACAGCTCGCGTCAGGTGGCGCGGACAAGATTGTGCGGGTGACGGACATCGCCACGGGCAAGCCATTGAACCTCTTTGAAGGCCATACACATCATGTCATGGGCGTCGCCTTCCGCAGTGATAGTCGCGTGCTGGCGAGCGCAGGCGCAGAGGGCTCGGTAATGACCTGGAACATGAGCCTCGGCGAACGGAAGAAAAAGATTGAAGGCTGGACCAAGGAAGTCACTTCATTGCAGTTCATAGGAGCCACGAATCAAATCGTCACTTCCGCTGGTGACAATCGCATCCGCATTGTCACGGATGACGGCACGGAAGTCCGCACCATGGCCAAATTGCCCGATTTCATGCAGGCCGCCGTCAGCGCGCCCAATGGCAACACCGTCATCGGCGGTGGTGAAGACAGCCAATTGCGCGTCTGGGACGGGACAGGCAAGGAACTCGCCGTCTTTGGCGCTCACTGACCCGACCCTTGAGATAAAGGATCATCATTCACTCCGTAATTCATTCCTCATGTCATCCATCATTCAGCCTCCCTCCCTTGTCCGTTGCGCCGGTCCGCTGTCGCGCCGTGGTTTCATGCAATTTGGGTTGTCCGGCATGGCAACGCTGAGCTGGCCCGGACTGCTCAAGCTGCGCGCTGAGAATGCCGCCAAGCCGAAAGGTGAACGCAAATCCATCATCATGGTCTGGCTACCCGGCGGACAGTCGCACATCGACACCTACGATCCGAAACCCGATGCCAGTAGCGAGTATCGCGGCCCTTTCAAGACGATCAGCACGAAGGTCCCCGGCATGCAGTTCACCGAGTTACTGCCGATGAATGCTAAAATCGCCGACAAGTTCACGATTGTCCGCTCAATGAATCAATCGGCAGGCGGACATCCGGCGGGCACGATGCAGATGTTTTCCGGAGATAGCGATACGCGTGACAAGCCCAAACCACGGCTGCCCGACTGGATGTCGGTGGCTCATTACCTACGGGCCAAGGAAGGCGGCCGGGCAAACCCACTGCCCAACTACATCGGCGTGCCTGCGGCATCGCCTGAGTATTCAAGCCCTGCCTATCTAGGAGATGCGTATGCGCCCTTCGCGGTGAGCGATGATCCGAACCGCCCAAGCTTTCAGGTGCCGAACATCGGCCTAGCCGACGAAGCCGAAAATCGCCGTCTCAGTGACCGCATCGTGTTGCGCAAGAGTCTGGACAAGATGGAGCGTGCCTTTGATCGCGAGGGCGAGCTCGGCGCACTGGATGAATTTGAAGCCCAGGCAGCCACCTTGCTGACGAATCCACAAACCCGCGATGCCTTTGACCTCAGTAAAGAAGACGCCGCCATCCGCGATCGTTATGGACGCAATCGCTGGGGGCAACAGCTTCTGCTGGCGCGTCGCCTCGTCGAAGCAGGTGTGGAGATCGTCACCAGCAGTCTCGGCGGCCCTCTATGTGGCCGGGTGAACAACTGGGACGACCATGCCGTGAACCAGCACCAGTTTGAAGCCCTGCGTTTCCGCATGCCAACCTATGACCGAGCCGTGTCTGCACTCATCGAAGACATTTATGCACGGGGTCTCGATAAACGCGTGCTTGTGGTCGTCACAGGCGAGTTTGGCCGCACGCCGAAGATCAGTTTTGACCGGAGCACCGGCGCGGGGGATGCCAGCGGACCCACCGGCACACTGCAACCTGGACGTGATCACTGGCCTCGTGCCTTCACCAATGTCTGGGCCGGCGGCGGCATCCAGACGGGAGGCATCATCGGTGCCAGTGACAAGCGCGGCGAAGATGTGGTCGAGCGCCCCTGCAACGCCAGCGACTTCCTTGCCACGATTTATCATCACCTTGGAATCGACTCCGCCAAAGTCACCCTCAATGATCTCAATGGCCGCCCGGTTCACATCGTGGAAAACGGCAAGCCGATTGCAGAGTTGATCGCGTGACTCGATCTGATTGGAAGATAGTTAGGTGATGCCGTCCCACGCGGTTAATCGCGTCGGCGGCTCAACCCTTTCAGCGCTAGCGCAACTACCTTACCCACTTGCACCTCGGCAGTGACGCTGGAACTCTTGATTGACTAGCTTCCTATCGTCGAGCCACCAAGAGGCTGACATAAAAAGAGCGGCCGACGAATCGGCCGCCCCACCTTCTTTGTCCAAGGGATCAGATCACAACAGTGGTTCCGTCGAAGCGAGTGAGACTAAAGCCGGCAAAGCTTTCGTTGTTCAGCAGCTTGTGATCACGCAGCATCTGGATGGCCACTTCTTCACCGAGTTTCATGCCCTCGATGCCATCAGAGCGCCAGTGGACGCCACCTGTGTCGCGACCGAGGGAAATATTCGAGGCGAGTTTGTCGAGTTCAGCGCCGACGGTGAGGGTGCCAGCATAAGGCACCAGACTGAGCCCATTAGCATCCGCCTGGACGGGGGAGGCGATGACAAAGGACTCTTTGAAGAATGCCTTCAATACGGTGACGCAGGCCCCGGCGATGGTCGCGTGGCCCGCTGGGTAAGAGGGATGGGTTGGAGCTCCTTCGGGATAGGCCATTGGCAGGAGGCTGGTGCCGTAAACATCCTTAATGAGCGGAAGGACGGCGGAATTCAGCACATCAGAATGAAGAGGATAAGCCTTGGCACCGGTAACATGAATGTGAACGAGACCGGCGTAGGCCTCCGGACGCAGGCGGCGATGAACCAGCCATTTTTGATACCAGGCCGCCTTGAGACCGGCAATGCCGGCACGAGCGACGAGGTCGAGGATCATCGGGCCGCCAAAGGTGGCGAAACCGCCTTGGTTGGCGATGGTCTTGTAGGGATTGTTGTCATCAAGTGCTCCACCACCGAAGCCAAGAAGAATGAGCGCGGCACTCAGAAAAGCTTGATATGAGAAATCGACATGAACGTACTCAGCCAGATCACGCCCATTAGCGATGTAACGAGGCGTGGGATCGAAGCTTGCGACCGTAGGAGCAGCGGCGCCGTTTTGGACGGCCAGCCAGTGGCCGAAGGTCGTCATGTGATTTTCCCAAGAGACGGGGCTGCGATAGCGTTGCACGATCTTGGTGGCACCAAATGGGATGTCTTTGTAGAGAAACTGGGAGATCATCGGGCCGGCGAGATCGCCTGCAGTCGGCCCACGGAAGAGCGTTTCGGTCGTGACTGAACCAAAAGATTTGGGACCACGGAAGTCGCTAAGCAAGCTGAGGTCTTGGGCAGCCGCGGCGATGTTGATATTGCTGCCATAATCCGTGAAAGGAATGTCGCGGGTCCAAGCACGCCAGTAAACCTCGGTCATTTCACCGGCGCACCAGGCGCTGTTAAGCGCGGGAGCGGCCGGTATGCCGTGAACGTGCGAATCCGCACCTTCGAGGGTGTAGGAATAGGCCGCTTGCGGATTGGCAAGCTTGACCGTTCCGCCAAGGGGGATGGCATTGAAGCTCGCCTGTGTCCCGTTGCTGAGGGCTTTGCGCATCGCGTTGTAGGCTATTGGAATCACTTCGCCCAGGGCATTGTGCGGAAGCGCCTTCGTGAAAGAGCCAATGAAGTTCGGATAAATCGTATCGTCCGAATTCGCCGGATGGGTTTGGATGCGCTGTTTTAACTGATAGTCAGCAGCCTCGTCCCTCAGGGCATGAGCAAGAGCGCGGCGCTTCAACTCGGTCAAAGATTCAATTTCAACGGCAGTGGCAGTGGAAGGGGTAAGGCTGAGGCCCGTCGCTCCAGCGGCCACAGCACTGAGGCCGCTGAAGGAGCGAATGAATGAACGACGATCTACTGAAGGGGTTAATGGAGAGGGACTAGACTGAGGAGTCATGGCGTTGATGCTTGTAGGATTGATAAACTCGAAACAGTTTTCCCATGCCACGGTCATGAAATAATTGCTTCAATGTATTAAAAATAACAGATTACTCATACACTTGGCTACTGTTTTTTTCAGATTTGAAATATTTTTTAGATATGCGACTCTTTTTAGACATGCAGTCTTTTCAAGGCTTGCCACATTTTCTGGGTAATTCGCCCATCACTGGAAAGATCCCAGGAGCGAGGCGTAACAGGACGATGTTCGCCCTTTCGTCTTGCTGCCAATGTCAGGGCTAGCGGCAGCATCTAGACGGGGCATCTTCCGTAACACCGACAAGAGTGATGAAAATGGGTTCGAGCGCTCCTGCAACGTGAGCGACTTCCTTGCCACGATTGATCATCACCTCGGAATCGAATCCTCCAAAGTTACCCTCAACGATCTCAGTGGCCGCCCAATTCACATCGTAGACGAAGCCCGATGTCAGCGTCTCCGGAGACATGATTAGATTCACCATCCGAACATGTATCGCGGATGGCGCTCAGTCCGACCAGTGTCCAGAGATTGACCTCGGCCTGATTCGCGACGGCACTGACCTCGTAGTTTATCGTGATCCAGATGGGCATGAACAACCGATTGGGCAGTCCAAACGAGCAACCTGAGATTCTAACTATTCCGTGGCGGTCAAAGTGCCTGAAGGACGAAAACTAGCACTAACTCAGATCGCGTTCGACGACGGCCCAGGCGTTGTGGTTATGGATGGACTCGTAGTTCACGGCTTCGACCCGGAACCATTTGATTTGAGGATGCTCTCCTGCCTTCACTGCAATGTTGCGGACGAGGTCTTCAACAAAAACGGGATTGTCATAGGCACGCTCGGTCACGGCTTTTTCATCAGGTCGTTTGAGGACGCTGTAAAGCTCGCTGCTGGCGCTGGATTCGATGAGTTCGATGAGATCCTCGATCCAAATCGGCTGGCGGAAGCGGACGGAAAAGGTGACCAGACCGCGCTGATTGTGGGCACCGCGCTCGCTGATTGCTTTGGAACAAGGGCAAAGAGTGGTGACTGGCACCTCGACAGTAACAACAAAGTCGATGGAGTCGGCTTCTGCATTGACTTCGAAAACGACGCCGTAGTCTAAAAGGCCCTCAGCCTGAGTGACTGGGGCGAGCTTGCTACGGAAGTAGGGAAAGCGCAGTTCGACATGAGCTTTTTTGGCGTGCAGTCGGGACAGCAGCTCTGTCGGCATGGCGGCAATGCTGGCGACGGTGAGTTCACGACCGTAAGCGTGCAAAATCTCGACAAAGCGGCTCATATGAGTACCTTTGTATTGGTGCGGAAGATCCACAGCCATGTTCACCGTGGCGACGGTGTGTTGGGTCATTTGGTCGCGATCACGAATGCGGAGCGGAAAGCGGACATCTTTGACACCAACGCGATCAATAGCGATTTGGCGGTCATCGCTTTCATTTTGCGTATCTTTAAGAGAGGACATGGGGGAAATAAAAATTCCCACTGCCGCAGTGAGCAACAGTGGGAAGGGTGAATTTTACGTCACAGCAGCTGCCGGATCAAGGCAGGAGGTTGATGGCACGAGCGCGCTTCACTTCGCGTGTCACTTTGCGGTGCAGCCAAGCTGGCAGACCGGTGACGCGGCGTGGGATGAGTTTGCCAGTTTCGCTCAGGAAACGTTGGAGCAGCTCAGGATTGGTGTAAGTGAGCTTGTCCACCGGGATATCCATGCGGCGGCGTGGCATCCTGCGGTTATTTTTACGCAGGGAGATGAGGCGTTCGGTCGTCTTAGGTTGCATGAGAGTGTGCGGGTTTGCGGATTAGCGAATCTCGCGGTGGAGGGTGCGGCGCTTGAGGAAGTGATTGAATTTCACTTTCTCCAGACGGCCTGGGGTGCGTGGGCTTTTTTTGTTACGTGTGGTGACGTAACGGGATGTAGGACTGCCCTCGGCCTTAGCCTCCGTGCATTCAAGGATGATGATTTCGCGTGCCATAAAATTTGGGGTGGTGAGGCTAGGTTACTCTTTGCTAAAGTCAAGCGACTCATTTCCATTGTTATTTTGCGAGGTCGTCGTTTCCTCTTCATCCTTCTCATCGTCAGAGTCTTCGGCGGAATCATCCAGACCGAAAAGTGAGCGGACAGGGCGGTTCCAGCGGCCTCCGCGCTGCTCTCCTTCGATCCTGGCCTGGCAGGCGACAGTGAAACGGGTGAAGGGCAGAGCCTCCAGACGTTCTTCGAAAATGGTTTCGCCAGACATTTCGCAAATGCCGTAGGTTCCTGCGTCAATGCGGGTCAGGGCTTCATTGATTTCGTAAATAGCGTCTTGTTCCTTAGCCAGAAGGCTGAGGGCAAAGTCACGGTCATAGGCATCACTGCCAGCATCTGCCTGATGCATACCGAAAGCGGATTCGTTGCCGCCATTGTTACGCAGGCTGTCATTGGCGACACCCTCAGCAGCATTCATGTAGGCTTCACGCAGCTCGATGAGTCGCTGACGTTGTTTCTTCAAGAAAGCGGCAGGGAGCACTGGCTTTCTCGGGCCTGAGTCCATGGTGATGCCTTCGTCATCAATGTTGGTCGTGCGCTTGGCATTGACGATCTTGATCAGAGGTCCAGTGGTTTTCACTGAAGCGGCTGCCTTCGCCACTGGGGCTGGTGTAGCTTTGACGGCAGGCGCTGGAGCTTTCGCAACAGGTTTTGCGGCTGGAACCGGAGCTTTAGCAGGCTTAGCTGCTGGAGCTGGGGCCTCTTTTTTGGCTGGGGCTGGAGCTGCCTTTTTGGGAGCTGGAGCAGCCTTTTTAGCGGGTGCAGGCTTGGCTGCTGGTTTTGCCGCAACTTTTTTAGCAGGAGGAGCGGCTTTGACTGGGGCCTTCTTTGCAGCGGGCTTTTTGGCGGGGGGGGCTGCTTTAGCAGGAGCTTTCTTCACAGGGGGGGATTTCTTGGGGGCGGGTTTGGCCGCCTTACTCACGGGCGCTTTCGCCTTGGGCTTGGTCACTGGTTTAGCAGCTTTGACCGGCTTCTTGGGGGCTGGCTTGGCTGGCGCAGCTGGCTTTTTAGGCGCAGGCTTCGCTGGCTTGACCTGCTTTTTGGGAGCTGGTTTAGCGGGTGCTTTTTTGGTGGGTTTAGCCGGGGCTTTGGGCGCTGTTTTCTTTTTCGCAGGCATAGCTCGTGAGGTTGGACGGTGGATCGCGGTTTTTTTGGGTGTCACCGGTTGGTAACAGAAAAAGAGGCGCGGAGTGTGGACGCTTCCTCAGAAATGGCAAACAGAATTCCCAGAGTGCTGCGGGTTCTCAAAATGACTGTCATTTTGAGAACCGTCTGGGAGATCGTGGAATCGGTCCTTGAGAAAACTAACAATGGGGGCGATGAAGGCCGCCCGCTTTTTCTAGCCATGTCTGCCGCATCCGAAGTCGCCCGTCGCCGTACCTTTGCCATCATCTCTCATCCAGATGCTGGTAAGACCACTCTCACGGAGAAGCTCCTCCTCTATGGTGGGGCCGTACAATTGGCCGGAAGTGTCACAGCGCGTAAGAACCAGCGAGCGACGACTTCTGACTGGATGGAGCTGGAAAAACAACGTGGAATTTCCGTCTCGTCCACGGTTCTGCAATTCGAATACAAAGACTGTGTGGTGAATCTGCTGGATACACCGGGGCACAAAGACTTCTCAGAAGATACCTATCGAGTACTCACAGCGGTCGATGCTGCGGTGATGGTGATCGATGCAGGTAAGGGAATCGAAACACAAACGCTGAAGCTTTTCGAAGTCTGCCGCCGCCGAGGCGTGCCGATCTTCACCTTCATGAACAAGCTGGATCGGCCATCGCGCCCGCCCATGGAGTTGCTGGATGAGTTGGAGCGCGTGCTTGGCATTGCTGCTTATCCCATCAATTGGCCTCTGGGGGATGGTATAGATTTCAAAGGAGTCTATGACCGTGAAGCGAGCCAGGTGCATCTCTTTGAGCGCACCGTCGGAGGTATGTTCCGTGCGCCGGAGAAGGTGAAGGGGATCGAAGATGACAGCGTGCGTGATGCTCTACCACCGCTGGTTTATGCTCGTGTCTGCGAGGAACTGGAACTGCTAGAAGGCGGTGGCTCACCCTTCTCTTTTGAAGAGATCCGTCGTGGTCAACTAACACCTGTGTTTTACGGCAGTGCGATGAATAACTTCGGTGTGCAGATGATGCTGGACCGTTTCCTAGAGCTAGCCCCACCGCCTGCGCCACGCATGAGTGGTGACGAGATCATCTCTCCAGATACAGCAGGCTTCAGTGGTTTTGTCTTCAAGATTCAGGCCAATATGAATCCACGTCACAGGGATCATGTGGCGTTTATCCGAGTCGTCTCTGGCTGCTTTCAGCGGGACATGAGCGCGATCAATACGCGGACTGGAGCACGTTTGCGTCTGGGCAATTCGCAGCGTCTTTTCGCCCAAGAACGCGAAACGGTGAATGAAGCCTGGGCAGGAGATGTGGTGGGCCTTGTCGGGAATTACGACTTCCTGATTGGTGACACACTGGCAGAGGACTCAAAGGTCAAATTTGATGAGATGCCGCGCTTCACCCCGGAGTGCTTTGCGTATCTGCACAATGAAAATACGTCCAAATTCAAGCGCTTCCGTGATGGACTAGATCAGCTCTTAAAAGAAGGCTTGGCGCAGCCCTTTGAGCTACCAGATGCGGCAGTTCGTGTGCCACTCCTCGGCGTGGTGGGGACATTGCAATTCGATGTGCTCAAGTATCGTCTGGAGACTGAATACAATGCTGAGGTCAGGCTGGAGTTTGCCTCCTGGACCATTGTGCGCTGGCTCAAGGAGAAGCAGCCGGCCGAAACGCCGAAGCCAGCCAAGGGAGGTATCCTGCCTCGCCCCAATTTGGTAGCGAGTTACGATACTACTCTAGCCCTGGATTCCGCTGGGAATTGGGTAGCGCTGTTTAGTGATAAGATCAGCGCGGGCTATTTCGAGACGAAAAACTCCGAGAAATTCGACATCAGCAGCTTCCCGTTTTGAGCGGATCAGTCCGTGATGACATCGTAAACCAAAAGCTTCGCGGCCATGGGTTTTAGGATATCGTTTACGGCCTTCACATGCACCGGATGTTTTTCATAGGTGCTCAAATCAGCCTGATTGGCGAATCGCATAACGAGCCCGACATCAAAGCTATCATCGACCACCGGGCGCTCACTGGCGAGAGGTTGGCCCACGCTGAGGTGTTGGATTTCATGGATCTCTTTTTGGAACATTTTAGCCGCGTTGATCGCCTTGGCGCGGTCTGTGGCATTGCCTGGTTTCTTGAGCCAAATGAGAACGACATGCTCGACCTTACCCTTGGCCGTGGTTTTGCAGCCCATGGGACAAGTGGTGCAAGAGGCGAGAAGGCTAAGGACAGCGAGAGTAAAGATGGTGATGGCTTTTTGCATGGTGGTGACTAGTCTGCCGAATGATGAAGCGAGCGTCGAGCCTGATTTTTTGCCTGAGTTTATTTTTTGGAGCCGTCTGTGCCGAAGAGGCCCAGACCTTTGATCGCCTGACCTTTTATGCGGCACCGAAGGCTCCGTGCGAAAAAGCAAAATGGGCTGACTGGCCGCGTGTGCTGGGACCGCATGACGACAGCAGAACGGAGGAGAACGAACTGTTAAAACAATGGCCTGAATCTGGGCTGAAAGCAGTCTGGGAAGTGAAAACCGGGGAGGGCTACACCTCGCCCATCATCAGCGGGGATTTCTGTGTACTTTTTCATGCCTTGGAGAACAAGGAAACCGTGGAGTGCCTGCATCGTGAGACAGGTCGGCGGTTCTGGATCAAAGATTATCCCATCGAATATCAGGATCGTTATGGCTTCGGCAATGGACCAAGAAGCAGCCCAGTGATTGCCAACGGAGTTGTCGTGACTCTTGGGGTGACTTCCCTGCTGCACGCCTTCGACTTGAAAACGGGCGCTGAACTCTGGAAGCATGATTTACGGAAAGACTATCATGTGCCGCAGGACTTCTTTGGCGCAGGTTCGTCACCACTGATTTTAGACGGCAAAGTCATCGTCAATGTTGGCGGTAAAGCAGAAGCTTTTGATGGCTTTGAAGATAAACAGGATCGTGCCCGCAAACTCGCGACAAAGGGTGTGAGCGTGGCGGCCTTTGATCTGAAAACTGGAGCCCTGTCATGGAAGGTCGAGGACGAGTGGGGAGCCAGCTACGCGTCACCTGTGCCAGCCAAGCTGCATGGTCAGACGAAGGTCTTGATCTATGCTGGTGGCGAGAGCGATCCCGCCATCGGAGGTCTTCTCTGCATTGATCCAAGCACTGGCACCGTTCATGATCGCTTCCCTTGGCGTGATGAGGAATACATCCAGGCGACCGGCAGCAGCCCTGTGGTGATTGCAGAAAAAAACCGTGCCTTTATCACCACTTGTTATCCCAAGAACAAACCCATCGGCGGTGTCATGGTGGAGTATGATGCTGACTTTAAAGCCAAGGAAGTCTGGCATAGCACAAAGATCGCCTGCCACTGGATGACTCCCCTTTATGAGGATGGACATCTCTATGCCATCGACGGTGAGCGTGAAAACAACAGCCGACTCGTCTGCGTGAATGCTGACACTGGCGTGGAAATCTGGACCAAGAACATCGAGTGGGAGGACGCAGCCTTTGGGGAAGCACAGGGCCGCTCAAAGCCAGTTCGTCTAAGCATCCTGCGCGCCAGCCTACTCAAAGCTGATGGAGCGGTGCTTTGCCTGGGGGAAACTGGCAGTCTGCATTGGCTGAAGCTGACACCGCAGGGCTGTGAAGAGCTGACCCGGACTCAGCTCTTTTATGCGCTCAATACTTGGAGCCTACCCGCATTGAGCCACGGTCTGCTTTATGTACATCAGCAGGCGGAGTCTTTGGACCGCAAGAGTGGCACTCGAGTGATCTGTTACGATTTGCGGCCAGAATAAAAAAGCGCTCGATTCAGCATATGAATCGTTGATTTTCAATGAATAGCATCCAAATGGCAAGTAACAACCATTTTAGATACAATGCCTGTATTTGTTATCGTCATTCACACAAGTCTCTCACATCATGCTGTGTTGGGACGGCTTTCAGTTTAGGGAGCTGTTCCGCCAAGCTGTGTTATAACTCGCTATGCAAAAGTCAGCTCACCCCCGCCTCACCCTGCCGACCACTCCATCGGCTGTTCATGCTCCATCTTTAGCTCAGCGTCTTGGCCAGCCCATGCACCAATCGGTGCTACTTCACAGTGCCCGGACCCAAGGATTACGAGAGGCTGATGACTTCACGCAACTAGCCTTTCAGAGAGGCTGCCGCTACTATATGCCCCCAGATTGGAAACCAGCCCGCCAGCTGACTGCGTCCTTATCTCCTGAGGGTCTGGCCATAGCCCTGCTTCACCCTTGTCTGCCTTATAACCCACAACGCATCCGAATCGCTGCCGCGATGGTCTCAGCCCCTCATCTGAAGCCTCAACATTTAGCTCATTTGGCGTTGCAAGAACGAGCGGCAGACGTGCTGAGATTCATTGCAGAGGCTGGCCATCGTTGTGAGCCCGATCACTCCTTTTGGAGCGAGTTGCTGCCCTATCTTCCCGAAATCCGCACCCCACTTCCTCTCGGTGTGATGCCTCACCCCAGCCGCTTCACGGCCATGATAGGTCGTCCGGGCCCAGGCCAACGAGAGCTCAAACAAACCTGGATCCGTCCCGTCACCGTATGAACCATAGCCGTATCATTCTTTCCAAGTTAGATGAACGCCTCATCAAGCCCACGACATTGATTCTTTATGGTCGGGCAGCATTGGCTTTGGGTTTCGATCCTCCATTGGAAGCTGCATTCCTTTCCCGTGATGTGGACGTTATTCTAACCTCGGCTCAGTCGTTAGCCCTTGACGAAGACCTAGAGTTCTGGTCGGCCCTTGAAGCAGCCAACACCGATCTGGAACCTAATGGCCTCTACATGACGCACCTCTTTGACGAGCACCAAGTCATCCTACGCCCAAACTGGCTAGAGCACTTGGTTGCCATTTCAATGCCAGAGTTGCGTCACCTAACATTGTTTCGTCCTCATGCCCTCGACCTATTGCTCACCAAAATGATGAGAGGCCCAGATCCCCAGGACATGATGGATGCAGCATTCATCATCCAGAATGCAGGTCTAACCCATGCCGAAATCGTGGAAGCCATCAAAAGCAGCCGCCTGCCAGCCATCCCCGAACTTCAAACCTTGTTTGATCAGGCTGTGCCAGCTGTCCTCGCACTTCAGGGAAACTGAGTCGGGCCAAAAGACATCAGAGCCATCTGTTACGATTTACGGTTAGAATAATAATGTTAGAGGGCTTCTTATACTGAATAAGATCGGCGTCACAGCATCAGAAAGAATCACTATGGAAACCCCCATCATCACACCAGAAGTCAGTTCCACACCCAATCCAGGTCTTTCGGTCAAGAAAGTCATCCTCATTGTTCTCGGTGTCATCGTCGTCACAGGTGGCATTGCGGCAGCGGCAGGTGCCTGGTGGGTAAAACACACACTTTACCCGAGTCCGATGCAACCCGTGACGCTGACGGCGCAGGAGCAGACCGTCTTTGATGACAAACTAGCTGCCTTTTCCGCTCCCACCGCCGCGACTCAACCAGCGGCAACGGTTTATCCTGAATTAGCCAAACGCACGCTGATCGTCACCGAGCGCGAAGTGAATGCTTATTTGGCCAAACAGAATTTAGGTGAGTCCGTGGAAGTCAACTTCGGTGAGGGCACCGTCTCCTCCGCCATCATTCTCACAGCTCCAGAGGATTTCCCGCTCGTGCCAGGTCAAAAAATCCGCATGAGGCTCACTTTTGGCGCCAGCCTGAACCCAGGCCAGAAGCTTTCTTTCATTTTAGATGACGTCAGTCTTGGCGGTATTTCCCTGCCAAACGCTTGGTTGGCCGACCTAAAAGGCGTGGACCTGATCGCCAAGAACATTGAAAGCGACCCTGGTCTTCAGCGCTTTCTCGCTGGGATTCAACAGTTAGAGGTCCATAACGGCCAGCTGAAAGTCATTCTAAATAAGTAAGCACACAGCAGCTGCCTCGGTAGCCCAGTGAAATTCACTGGGCTATTTTTTTTCAAAGCGCAATTTTTTCTAAAATAAGGCGTATGAAGCTCATCATGTCCCCTCGTCATTCTTTATTCGCTCTAGCTTTTGCACTCAGTTTTTCAACTGCGCAGGCTGCCTATCCCGAATTCTCCGCGACCATTCCCAATGGCGGTCAAAAGGGTTCAGACCTACAGCTTACCGTTACCGGAAGTCGTCTTGATGACTTTGAAAGTCTGATTTTCTTCTCCCCTGGGTTTACACAAAAGAGCGTTGATAAAGTCGAAAAGAATAAAGTGCAGGTGACCGTCGCCATCGCCCCAGATGTGCCTTCAGGCAATCATCTGATACGTATTCGCACCAAATCAGGAGTCTCCCACGCACGTCAGCTCTTTGTCGGCCCTTTTCCGAATGTAACCGAAAAGGAGCCCAACACCGAGTTTGAGGCTGCTCAGGTCATCCAACTCAATCAAACAGTCGAAGGTGTGGTTCTCAGTGAAGACGTGGACTAC
>JAIXZA010000057.1 GCA_027489965.1 Verrucomicrobiaceae bacterium | reverse complement strand
GACTCCACCTCGCCATGATCTGGAACGCCTTTGCCATCGCGGTACGAGAAATCAGCCGCAACCTCACACGGGCCTTTTTGACCGTGTTGGGCATCTTCATCGGCGTGGCGTCGATCATCACCATGGTCACGCTGGGCGAAGGGGCCACGCTGGCGGTCAAAGCGCAGATTTCCAGCCTGGGGAGCAATCTGCTCACGCTGCGGCCTGGAGCGGGTTTTGGACAACGTGGCTCATCGGCGGGAGTGCCGAGTTTCACGGAGCGAGATGCAGAAACGCTCGGTGAGCAGATCGCGAGCATCGCCGCCATCGCGCCGGTGCGCACGGCGTCGCTGAGCACGATTTACCTGAGCAATGCGCGAGGGAGCACCATCACCGGCACGACGCCGATCTATTTCCAAATCAACAAATGGAGCCTCGCGGAAGGTCGCTTGTTCACGGAGGCGGATGTGCGCTCCGGCAGCGCGGTGTGCGTGATCGGCAATACGGTGCGTGTCGAACTCTTTGGGACCGAAAATCCCATCGGGGCGAGCATTCGTATCGGGCGTGCTTCGTGCGAGGTCATCGGGCTGCTGGCGACGAAAGGTCAGGCGGGCATGGGCGATCAAGATGACACCATCATCATGCCGCTTTCCTCACTGCAACGTCGGTTGATCGGCAAAACATCGTCGCATGACATCAATCAGATCTCCATCTCCGCCGTGGAGGGCACGAACAGCCTGGAGCTGATCGCAGAGATCACGCAGATCATGCGCCAGCGGCGGAATCTGCAAAGCAATCAGGACAATGACTTCAACATCTTTGACACCCGCCAGATCGCCGAGACGCTCGGCTCCACGACGCAGCTCATGACCATGCTGCTCGCGGCGGTGGCCGGTGTGTCACTGCTCGTCGGCGGCATCGGCATCATGAACATCATGCTCGTCTCCGTGACCGAGCGCACGCATGAGATCGGCATCCGCCTCGCCATCGGCGCCACCGCGAGCGAGGTGCTGCTGCAGTTCCTTGTCGAAGCCGTGACACTATCGTGCATCGGTGGCATCGTGGGCATCCTCATTGCTTTGGGGCTATGTTACAGCCTCGCGCAGGTCATCAAAGTGCCGTTCAACTTCAACACACAGATCAATGTGATCGCTTTTGCGTTTTCCGCCGTGGTCGGCGTGCTGTTTGGCTACACACCGGCACGAAGAGCGGCCCGATTGAATCCCATTGATGCATTGCGGCATGAGTGAGTAGCAGTTTACCCCATGGTTTAAACGGCAAGGGATGATGATGGTGGCCATGCTATGAACATACATCTCTCTCTGACCTATCCTGTCATTTCCACTCTTGAAATCTGTCTCTGTGGCGGTTGCCTACGCTTAATGGAATTCGAGGAAGAACTGGTGCATTCACTGGAAGAATCTTCTGAGTTGGAAAGCGTTGAGGGGGCGCCCAGTGATTGGAACATTGGCTGTCAACACCACTGGAATCACGTGAAGGCAGTGCTTCGGCGTATCCATCGGCTTGAGGCAAAGTTATACGAAGCGGTGGAGAGCAGCCAGCCTAGTGGGGCACTAAAAATGTGGGAGGAACTGTTGCGTCAGGAAGCGCGACTCGCGTTTGCCCTTGGCGGACTGCACTCTCATGCGGCGCATCTCAATGAGGTCGCAGGAAGAGAATGGAACACGCTTGTCATTATGGTTGCGAGTCATCGAAAAATTGTTCAGACAGATATCCAGAAAATCCATGCCCAACTTCAATCATGGATCGTGCAAGAATCACAAAATGAAGTTTCGGTAAGCATCACGAGGTCTCATCAAGAGCCTGTATGGACACTTGAAGAAATGGATGACATAAGTCCAAGCAGCAATGACTGGGAGTTTGATCAGGCTGCCATTGAGATTGCGGAGGAGCAACACCAAGCTCTAGGTCTGGCCGACGGCATGAAGGCACTCTTCATGTGGGTGGAGTCACCGGAAGAGCGACTTCTTAAAAGTCATGATCGCGCTCTGACACGTCCCCTTGAATTTGCATCATGAATACACGGCATTTGCTTCTCACGAATCTGCTTGTCCTGACTGGCTGCACGCATCGGAGCTCGCCTTGTCAGACTTCAGATTTCTGGTCGCTAAGGACAATCACGGAATCAGACAGTCTAACGACTGATGCTACGCAGCCTCAAGTTGGCTGCAACACCCGCAGGTCTTCGGCTCATGGCGAGCAGCCTTTATTGCAAGAGGGTCGCGCAGCCCCTTTCGATGGGGAGACGGCGTGCGTGCTGGGTCTTTGATGAAAGACTTAGATCGAGGACCAACGCAGCTCATCTGAGACGGGGGATTCTGGCTTTTTGCCCCGCTCGTGCAGATGCCTGACGTCCATGTTCTGTGGGTTGCTGGTCAAAGCATGAGCGGCATGAAAAATGGCGTTTTTTTCTGCCTCATGCAGGTCAGCGGCTTCTACTTGGCACGCTAGAAGAAACTTACCGGTGTTCAGGTCGTGGATGCGTGCTTGAAAGCTCATGTCGGCACACTAAGCGTGCCTTATCCAGTGTATCTATGGGGTAAAGACTCCATACCCTGGGAACCATTTTCCGCTCAGCACGTGGGTCAGGATAAATCTCCTATTGTATCCGCTTTAGCTCTACTTTTCAGCCTGCCACTGATTAGTTCCGATTCAGGCAGGCAGCAAAGCCAATAACGGAGTCTTATTGGAAAGGGGATTATCTCACAGGTCGAGCACGAGTGCGTATCAGCTTTTCGGAACAGCGCGCATATTTTATAAAAGTGAGTAGCTTGCGGGTGTTTCGCAAATTTCATCTGGGCGTGAGGGATTGGACACGGTCACGTGGAATTATCGAATCTTGTAAAAAGACCCCGAGCACAGGTCCTCCCTTTTTAGTAGCTATGTTAAGGGTGACGGTATGGTAATGAAGAGAGATGTCAGCACGCGGGATGGAGTAACTCCAAATGGGGCGATCTATTTGGGAGCAGACATGCCTTACTGGATGCGAACACTGGCTGAACAGTCATGCACCCAGGTTATCTGCCAGGTTACGCAGCCATACAAGGTTGCATCCGAATGCCACCTTGTATGGCTGAGGCCTTCTTCAGAAATATCAAAGTGGGAACGCCGGCGAGTACAGAACCATGATCGGCAGCGCAGATAAAGGAAGTGGGCTTTTACCCCATGGAAGCTGCGGTGATGAGGCGCGAGATTGAGCCATGACCCCTGACGAATTACCCACCCTAACAACCCCCACTCCTGCACCTAACCGCAACCTTGCCTGCTTTCTTCGATGTAAACTCCAGGAGATGAAAGCCTATGCGCGGCGTGAACCCACACAGGCTCTAGCCGCAGCTCTTGGGGTGGGACTGATGGTCAATCTACTGCCGACCCGTGTGGTAGCCGGAACGGTCTCGACAGTTGGTGCCGCCGTATTACGGCCGATCCTTATTTCTCTCGGCATTGCCAAGGCCATCGAACTCACCTGCAACGTCACCTCACTCACCCTAAAACCATGAACACCCCCAACATCATTCCTCCACAATCTGACCTTGCCGCCGACATTTCAGCGGCGACAACAAACACCTGCAACCTCTGCAAAAGCACCACTGCCCGACTGGAAATCTGTGTGCAAAAGCATCCTGGAGCCATGCTACTTGCGGCAGCAGGTCTTGGCATTATTACCATGCTTGCTGTGCGTGCATTGACACCACCACCACCAAGGCACCGTGCTGCGCAGCTTCTGGAAGATATTCAACAAAGGCTGTCTGAAATAGCGGAAGGCGGAGCCCAGTCACTTGGCCAGGGCGTGGAGCGTATCAGCGATCTACACCTTGAGCGCAAGCTTGGTAGGCTTAGCCACGGGATCAAGAACCTGTTTCACTCCTAAGGTAGCAATTCACCCCATGGTTTAAGCAAACCAGCGCATCGAACGTCCAAACCTATGACAACACTACAAATCAAAGGCGACTGGAACATCATCAAAGGCAATCTGAAGCAAAAGTGGGCCACGCTCACTGAGGATGATCTTCAATACAAAGAGGGTCAGCAAGAGGAGCTTCTTGGGCGCATTCAAAAGCGCACTGGCGCAACCAAGGAAGCGATTGTCGAAGCCTTTAAAACAGAGCTGACTGCCGTCGGTCTCTAATCACTCAGTCACAACCCAAATAAATTAACATCATGAAAAAGACCACCATTCACCTCCGTCTCATTTTAACTGCTGCTGCAATCATCGGCGTAGCATTCACTAGTTGCCGCACCTTCAGAGGCTTTGGCCAAGATGTGGAGCACGCTGGCCACAAAATCGAACGGGCAGCGAACTAATTACCCATTAGAAGGCCTAACGAGGCGCCAATGCAGTGACCTCAAAGGTTCTGTATTGGCGTTTTTTCATGTCAATTCACTCGCTGAAATGCCCGCAAAGGTAGGGCTTCACCCCATGGTTAGAAATGCGGTGGTCACCTAACATAAGGTCCATTATGAAAACAAAAAACATACCCGCCATCACTCGTTGCAGCACATTCATCACCTTGGCTTTGTCCATGCTACTGACCCCAGCAGTACTCAGAGCTGATGAGAATGATGACCGCATCGATGCTGCTGCAAAATCAACCTACGTCTTTAAAACTTTCTTGGTGGAAGACTCTGTCACCACGAAGACCAAAGACGGTATTACCACGCTGAGTGGTTCAGTGAAAGAAGCCGATCACAAGCAGTTAGCCCAAGACACTGTGGCAGGCTTGCCAGGGGTGAAAAGCGTAGATAACCAAATCGAGATCAAAGAAACTCCAGAAAAGTATTCGGACACATGGCTCTACCTAAAAGTGAAAAACACCTTGGCCTTTCATCGCAGTGTCAGTGCACTGAAGACGACTGTGGTGCTCAAGGAAGCTGTTGTCACACTTACAGGTGAGGCTAGCAGCGAAGCACAAAAAGAACTGACTGCGGAATATGCGTCTGATGTCGAAGGGGTCAAAGCCGTGAAGAATGAAATGACCGTCAGCACCCAAGGTGATCCGGAGCCTTTATCCCTCAGTGTCATGATTGATGATGCGTCTATCTCTGCCCAGGTGCGTGCAGCGCTTTTCACTCACCGCTCCACCAGCGCTTTCCAGACGAGTGTATTGACCAGTAACGGTATTGTGACCGTGGGCGGGATTGCCAAAAATGAAGCTGAGAAAAGCCTTGTAACAAAGCTGGTTTCCGACATTCACGGCGTCAAAAGCGTCGTGAATAACATGATCATCAAGCCTGTTACGGCAGCGAACTAAAACCATCTAGAGATCTGCCGCCTTGAGGTGAATAGCCACAGGGCGGCATTTTTGCTTCTGAACATACTTTTAAAATCAAACATTATGCTAACTACTATTGCTTTAATCCTTCTCATCCTTTGGCTGTTAGGCCTGGTGACCAGTTACACGATCGGTGGATTCATCCACATCCTTCTCGTAGTCGCCATCATCATGGTGCTTTTGCGCATCATCCAGGGTCGTCGAGTGCTCTAACTTCTTGCCCATCTTTCTCCCGAATCATGAAAATTCTCCTTCTATGCTCTCTTTTTTTCTGCCTCATACTGCGACTCGCAAACGCTGCCGCTCCCAGCAATAATGGAACGCTTGGCGTCTATTTTGAAAATGACCTCTTTGCTGGCACGGATCGCTATTACACCAATGGCACCAAGCTAAGCTGGAGTTCGCCTGATCTTTCTGAATACCGTGATTCACCTTATGCCAGCCCGTTCCTGCCGCTCTTTGATCTGCTACCTTACATCAATGAAACGGCTTATCAAAAGAACTTGGTCTTTGCTATCGGCCAGAGCATCTACACACCTGATGACACTGAATCTTATGAGTTGAGTCGAAGAGACCGACCGTATGCGGGGTGGCTGTATGTCGGGGTGGGAGCAGTGTGGAAGAATGAGCGGGTTAGAAACTCCCTCATTTTAGACGTCGGCGTTGTGGGCTCTTACAGTTATGCTCAGGAGACACAGCGCTACATTCACGACGCTCGTGGTTTTGACCATCCTAATGGTTGGGATAATCAGCTTCATAATGAGTTGGGTGTCATGCTGGCCTATGAGCGTACTTGGCGTTTTCCTCACATCGTGCGCCGAAGTGGGTTTGAATGGGAACTGCTGCCACACGCAGGCGCTGTGGTGGGAAATGTGAAAACGCATGCTAATTTTGGCGGTGAGTTTCGTTTTGGATTTAATCTCCCAGATGACTTTGGCACGGGAGTGATCGGCCCAGCCAGCAGTACTTCTACTCCGGTGGATGGCACCATGGGGGCTAGCCGATCTTGGTTCCCTTTGGGCACTTATTTCTTTGCACGTGCTGATGGACGGGCCGTTGGTCGAAATGTCTTTGTCGATGGGAATACCTTTGGTGACAGTCATTCGGTCGGGCATTGCCTGTTTGTGGCAGATCTTAGTGCTGGTATTGCCATGAATTATAAGAATACCAAGATCGCCTATGCTTTTGTGTATCGCACAAAAGAATTTGATCAGCAAATCGCGGCTCAAGTTTTTGGTACGGTCTCCGTGAATTGGACTTTCTAACCTGCGACTAACTATTTTTTATGAAACATAGCACCATTGCTGGAAGCCTACTAATTATCATTGGTATTATCGCCCTCTCCTACCAGTGGTTCACTTACACCACCACTGAAAAAGCTGTCGATCTCGGACCAATCCAAGTCACAACCGAAAAGGAACACACGCTACCGCTGCCGCCGTTGGTTGGCGGTATTTGTTTAGTCGGGGGTATTTTGTTACTTCTGAAAAAAAGCTAGATGGCTAGGCAACAGTCACCAGCCAAGGAAGCAGAACTGGAGCCATACGCTGATGGCATCGCTTTACCGGAGGGAAATGATCTTGGTCCTGCAGAATCAGCGGCCACCTTCCAGACGACGATGCGCCAGTTTTGGCGCATCACGAAAGCGCTGTTTGCCTCTGAGCGGCGGCATAAAGCGCGTGGCTATTTGCTAACGCTCTTGGTTCTCTCCTTGGCTGTGGGCGCAGTACAGGTGCTGATGAGTTATGCGGGGCGTGACTTTTTTACAGCCATCTCAAAAAAGGATGCGCAAGCTTATTGGCGGGCCTTAGCTTGGTATCTCGGGACCTTTGCCCTCGCAGTCCCTATTGGGGTTTATTACCGCTGGATGGAGGAGCGGTTAGCGCTGTTGTGGCGTGAGTGGCTCGCGCAGCATTTGATTAAACGCTACTTTAATAACCGCGCTTATTATAGACTGCGTGGATCTCCCAGTATCGACAATCCAGATCAGCGCATCAGTGAAGATGCGCGGAACTTCAGCATTAGCTCCCTGTCTTTTATGCTGATTGCGTTGAACTCCTTGGTCACGCTCATCGCGTTCATTAGCGTGCTTTGGGCGATATCGAGCACCCTGGTGGGGTTATTGTTCGTTTATGCGGCGGCAGGCACGAGTATTAGCATCCTGATCGGCCGCAGGCTTGTGGGACTGCATTTTCATCAGTATCAAAAAGAAGCAAACTTCCGCTACGGACTAGTCCGTGTTAGAGATAATGCAGAGTCAATCGCTTTTTACCGGGGTGAAAAACGTGAGCACCTTGACCTTGTTAAACGGCTCTCAGCTGCCGTGTTAAATTGGCGCGCAGTCATTTTATGGAATCGTAATCTAGGCTTCTTCGCCAATAGTTACAATTACGCAGCGCTCGTGTTGCCGGTGCTCATCGTTGCGCCGATGTTTATGCAGGGAGCGATTGAGTTTGGCGTCGTGACACAGGCCGCAGGTGCCTTTGCTCAGGTGCTTGCAGCCGTATCATTGATTATTACTCAGTTCGGCGGATTGAGTGACTATCTTGCCGGTGTTCAGCGTCTAGGCAGCTTGTGGGATTGTCTTGACGAGCATGACGCTGAAGAAGAGCGCATCGCACGAGAATCCACTCAGCAGGTGGATGATGACAGCCGAATTGTGAAGCTTGATAAGCTGACTGTGCGCACGCCAGGATTGGAAGCGCACATTTTGGTAAACGAGTTATCCTTTGTGATCAAGCGCCGGCAAAGCCTACTCATCATGGGGGCCAGTGGCACAGGAAAAAGCTCCGTGCTGCGCACTATTGCGGGCCTTTGGTATGGTGGCAGTGGTCTCCTGGAGCGACCTGCACTCAATGATCTGATGTTTCTCCCACAGCGGCCTTACATGGTGGAAGGCTCACTCAGAGATCAGCTACTCTATCCGCACCCTTTGCATGGTGTAAGTGATGATGAGCTGCGTACCGCTGTAGAGCAAGTGAACCTTGCAGATGTCTTTGTCCGTGTTGAAGGTGATCTAGAAAGGGTGCTGGACTGGACAAACGTTTTATCCCTTGGCGAGCAGCAGCGTATCGCTTTTGCACGTTTGTTTCTGCGTTTGCCAAAGTTTGCTTTTTTGGATGAAGCTACCAGCGCGCTGGATGAAGCGAATCAAGATCATCTATACGCCTTGCTAAAGAATTCAGGCGTTGGATTCATCAGTGTCGGACACCGAACATCATTGACTCAGTATCATGATCGCTTGCTTGTGCTAGATCGCTCAGGGAGTTGGGAACTGAAGGATTCGGCTTAAAGAAAACGCCCGCACAGAGTCTGCGCGGGCGTTTGGAGATAAGGCGGTCTTTGGATCAGATGGTTTCGGGAAGCTTGCCGCCATCAAGCAACGACGGCAGGAGCTTCAACGACAGCGGGTGCTTCAACGACAGCGGGTGCTTCGACGACGGCAGGTGCTTCAACGACGGCAGGTGCTTCAACGACGGCGGGAGCTTTGCTGTTGGAGCCTTTGAGTTTTTCGGCTTCTAGACGGGCGATGGAGAGTTGGGCTTTATTGAGCTTAAACTCGCGATCCATGGCGGAGAGGCGCTGTCTCTCAGCCGCTAGGGCGACTTCGCTGGCTTGCTGCGCTGCGAGGGCTTTGGCGAGGTCGGCTTCCAGTTTGGCTTTGACTTCGAGTTCTGAGTCGGAGACGACAGGCTTCAGGATGGCTAGCTGTTCTTTGGCTTTCTCGAGCTGCTCTTGGAGGGCTGCTTTTTCCTTTTCCAACTCGTTGGCACGGCGGCGCTCGTTACCAGCCAGGGTTTCAGCGGTTTTCATGGACTCCTTGATGCGTGCGGATTCAGAGTCAGGGAGTTGAGCCGTTGGTGTGATGGCGGCCAGCTTCATTCTAGCCACTTCTTCGCGGCTACGGGAGAGTTCGTTTTGAACTTCGATCATCTTGGCTTCAGCGTTGCGAAGCGCTTTGAATCCATCTTCAGAACGCTGGATTTGGGCGCTGAGGTCGCGGGCTTTGCGTTGCTCTTCGGTCAGTAGGCTTTGGGCTTTGGTCAAATCTGCCTGAGGAACTAGGCCGACGAGCATGGCTTTGGCTTCTGCTTGGGCTTGAACGATGCTGCTTTCTGCTGCCGCAGCGCGCTCTTTGGCCTCTTTAAGTTTGTCTTCCAGGGCTTTAGTGCGGTTGCGCTCAAACTGAAGCTCAGTGTTTGCTTGAGCAGGTTTCTTTTTCTTTGAGCGTAGCCACCAACCTAGAACGAAGAAGATGACTGCCGTGATCGCGATGGCGACGGGAAGCTTGGTGAGAAATGGTAAGAGGCCTTCAATCATAGTTTTTTAATCAGGTTGTGTGATAAGCGGGTGACTATTTCATGCGAGCACACAGGCTGCTAAATGATAACCACGATTCATCGCAGGCGGCCCTTTCGATCACGCACTGGTCTTTGGCAACTCGCAATTCAGGTCTGAGGTGGGATCTGAATCAGCCACGCTGGGTGATGATCTCCCAGATGCCGGTGACATGCTCCCAGCGGCGGATGGCGATGTCGATGAGAAAGAGGAACAGCATGGCGATGATAATGGGCGGCCACATTTCAATGTATTGGACCGCTTTGGTAGTGCTGAGATTGGGGACTTGGCCTTCTTTGAGTAGCCCCCCGCCTGTGATGCTGGTGGCTTCGCTAAGCAGGGTTTCATTCACAGTGCCCAGGCTGGCTTCTGAACTAGGATTGTGCACGATGCCAGCTGAGACCATCTCGGCTCCACTCTGGGCGCGGATGAGATAGACGCCTGCCTCATCGGGGCGGAAGCTGCCTTCATAAAGGCCAGGGCCGCTTTGACCGAGCGTGATTTTTTGCATCGACTTCAAAGGCGCGCCGAGTGCATCTGCGGCGACAAAGAAAATCTCCGCCTCGACACGCGCATCGTTGGCGCGCGTGCCAGCGTCTTCCTGGAGATCGACACGCAGCAGGGCATCATCTCCCTGCATCTGTGTGGCCAGATCCATGTGGCGGCCTTGCGGTGGGCGTGCGGTCTCACGCAGGACCTGGGACCAGAAGCGACTGAAGCCTTGCCAGCGTGTGATCCAGAGGGAACCCCAGCGGCTTTTTGCATCACTGGTAAAGGCGGTGACTTTTCCCAAACCGAAGCGCCAGTGGGCTAGCAGTGGGTCGCCTAGATCGGTTGTGAGTGGGATCTGGGCGGTGGCTTTGCGTAGAGTTTTCACATAACCGAGCAGGGCAGGGGAATCCCATTTTTCAAAGCCTGCTAGCATGGGGTGCTTTTCCACAAATTCAGGCATAAAGGGCTCTTCGCGGATCATGCGGCCGGTGTGCATGAGAGTGTCTTGGGTGAAAATGCGCGTCATGGTACTGGCGTCCATCGTGCTGTAAGATTGTCCGCCGCCGGCACTGGCGATGGCTTGTAAAAGCGCCACATGGGAGCCCTCACCAATGGAGACAGTGGAGATGGTCATGCCTTCGCCACGGCACTGGGAGGCTAGGGCTTCATAGCCGCCGCCAGAGGTTTGTCCGTCGGTCAGGATGATCATGTGTTTGACCTTGGCTTTGACTCGTTGCAGGGCGGCGCGGGCCTGCTCAAAGGCGGGCTGGAGATTGGTGCCACCTCCGGAGGCCACCGCAGCGATCTGTCCGGCAACGACGGCGACTGAGGTCAGTCGGGTCATGGGGACGACGACGTGGGCCTCGCTATCAAAAGCATAGACGGCGATGAAGTCATTGCGCCCGAGAACCTCGCTCGTGGCGATGGCAGCACTTTTGGCCATCTCTAGCTTTTCGCCTGCCATGGATCCTGAGCGGTCGATGACGAGAGCGACAGCAGCGCTTTGCTTTTCCTCTTCATCGGGTGATTTCAGTCTCACTGGGAGGATTTCTTCGATCGGGGTGCGGTAATAACCGCCAACACCAAAGCTCTGCGGACCGCCGAGCATGATGAGTCCGCCGCCGAGTTTATCCACGTAGTCACGCATGGCGTTCATGGTGGGCTCGCCGAGCTGATGAGCCGGCACGTCACTGAGGATGATGCCGTCATAGCCTGCCAGTTGATCCAGGCTGCTGGGGATGTTGCCCAGTTGGCGCAATTCGAGTTGGACGCCTTCTTTTTCCATGGCTTGCATGAGGTATTGCCCCTCAGCGGCATCGCTCTCGATGTAGAGTAGTCGTAACTTTCCACGGACATCCACGAGTGCTAGAGCATCGTTATTGGCGGGCAAAGCATCGTCCGTCACACCTTCCAGCACTGCACGGTATTTGTAGATGTTCCGCAGAGCCGGAGTGCGTGTAAAGGTCTCTGTTCGGGTGATTCCAGGTTTGAGGTAAACGGCGTGCTGATCGACCTGAACGCCGTTTTCATAGAGCTTGAGCATGCCTTGGGCTTCGAGCGTGGATTCAATCCGTGTGGTGAGTTTCAGCGTGGCCCCTTCATTGAGTCGTGATCGGTTGGGAACAAGATCCAGCACTCGCGCATCGGGTTTTCGTGGGCCAGCGACGGGAATGGCATGGAGTTTGGTGTTTGAGACGGCGGCTCCGCGTGCGGCCTCTAGCAGGCTGCCGCGTGTCTCCTGACCATCTCCGATGATGACCAGATCGCGGCTGGTTCCGGCTGGGAAGAGCGCCAAGGCGTACTCTACGGCAGCGCTGTACTGGCTGTCGCCACCATGGTTGGTTTGCCAGGTTTTGGATTGCTCGGGAGTGGTCGGGACAACTGAGGAGAAGAGCTCTGGTTGATCACCGATCCTTACCATGAATGTTTCTGCGTTACTGCCGATTTTGGATTGCAAGGTTTGCGCAGCTTTTAAGGCCTTCTCCAGCCCTTCCGTTCCCATGCTCTGGCTGGTATCCACGAGGATGCCGAGGGCTTTTTTGCCTGTCTGTGAAACACGCGCAGGCCCTGCCAGTGCCGCTAAAACGAGCAGGATGATCAGGGCGCGCACGACGAGCAGCAAGCGTTTGCGCAGCCCCTCCATCGGGTGTGCTGAGTTGTTTTCAAACCACAGCAGGAGCGCAAAGGCAGGTAGCGCCAGCAGTAGCAGTTTTGGTGAGGCCCAGTCCATCAGTGTGCGGCGGACTTCATCACGCCCTAGTCTAAGTGCAACTGAGATTCTCGCGAGATGCTCATGTAATAGGATGCAAGCAGCCTTTTCTTGCCAAAAGTTGAGGACTCAGCTTTGATGACTCATTGTGTCTGCCATCCGTCTATTCATCAGCAGTGTCCAGAAGGAGTTCTCCGTCGAGCGCATGGCTCTGCGGGATTACCTGCGTGGAGATGCTTTGATGCGGCGTTTTTTCGATGTATTTCTTTTTGAGGAAGTGCCTGCTGCGGATCGCCGTGTCGATGATTTGTATCTTCAAAAGGTCGAGCATTGTGATGTCTATATTGGTCTTTTTGGTGATGAGTATGGCTATGAAGACAAGGCCGGAGTCTCACCCACTGAGCGGGAGTTTCAGTTAGCTTCAAAGTTGGGTAAACAGCGGCTTATCTACGTGAAAGGTGTCTCTGATGCTAAAAAACATCCGAAAATGCGTGCATTGATTCAGTGCGCAGGAGGTGAATTGATACGTCGTCGGTTTACCGATGCTGCGGGTTTGTTGCCTGCTGTGTATGCTTCTCTGGTGACTTATTTAGAGGAGCATAAGCTGATCTTAAATGGGCCTTTTGATGCGGCACCGTGTAAGGGGGCTACACTCAAAGATCTCAATGCTGCGGGCATGAGGGCGTTTGTTCGTGATGCTCGTGCATCACGCGGCTTCCCATTGAAGGAAACGGCGTCGATTGCGTCTCTTTTGACGCATCTGAACTTACTGGAGGACGGTAAGCCTACTCATGCGGCAGTGCTTTTGTTTGGCCATGAACCACAGCGTTTTTTGCCCTCCTCAGAAATCAAATGCGCGCACTTTCACGGCACCGAGGTCGCTAAGCCGATCCCTTCCTATCAAGTCTATCGGGGGACGGTTTTTTCTCTGGTGGATCAGGCTGTCGATTTTGTGATGTCCAAGCTGGCCTTGAGGGTCGGGACTCGGGGGCGTTCGGCCAAGGCACCTGTCTCCTATGAGATTCCTCGTGAAGTCGTTGCTGAGGGGATCGTCAATGCCATTGCTCATCGAGATTACGCCAGCAACGCGAGCGTCCAAGTGATGCTTTTTGCGGATCGTCTGGAGGTGTGGAATCCGGGCGGATTGCCCTCATCTCTGACACTGGCTCGTCTGCGTGGACCTCATGGATCTGTGCCGCATAATCCACTCCTAGCAGAGCCGCTTTATCTGACACAATACATCGAAAGAATGGGCACCGGCACTGGGGATATGATCCGTCGTTGTCGTGAGTCTGGATTGAAGGAACCTCAATTCAGAATTGAAGATGGGTTTGTGTTAACTTTGTGGCGTTCGAAAGGTGTTGATAGTAAGGCTTATGAGACGAAAATGTCGGGAGAAATGTCGGGAGAAATGTCGGGAGAAATGTCGGGAGAAATGTCGGGAGAAATGTTGAGTATTTGGGAGAGAAAGGCGCTGCAATTAATCAAGACAAAACCAGACATTACGATCCCTGAAATGGCCAAGAGACTGAAGCGCACTGAGCGTACGGTGGAGCGGCTGCTCAATAAGCTGAAGGCTGATGAAATCATCGGGCGAGTCGGACCTCGAAAAGGCGGCTACTGGGAGGTTCTGAAGTAATTGCCCATGGCTGTTTCTCCCTCTTCTCTTTGGCTGCAAACAGGGCTGGCGATGCTCGCGGTGGTCATCGGGGTGCTGCTGCATCTAAAGTGGCATCCGCTTCGGCGGCATCTTTCTGATGCCTGGGATTTGATGACAGGCATGCCTTGGCTGACGATTCTGAGCGCGGCTTTGATGTTGATGGCAGAAGTGGCAGGAGAGAGATGGGTGCGGCCAGCTTGGTCATTCAATGAGTTGCTGATTTGGCGGGATGTGGCTCAGCCTCTGTTTTTAGAGGCATTGTTAGAAGAGGCGCGGATGATGCATGGTCTCTTACCTGTCTGGCCTGTGGCGCTACTTTTACCCTTGGTTTTGGTGCTGCTGAGTTGGCGGGTAATTCGTTTTCCTTATCGTTATGGGCCGCGCCGACAGCAACCTTTCGAGCGCTGGCTTCTCACGGCAGGCATGGTGCTGTCTTGGGGGTGGATCCTTTTAGAGATCGCGCATGTCACACGCCCGGTGCCGGAGTGGTTAGAGACATTACGGTTGGCATTACGGGCTGTTTTTAGCGCTGTGACGATGGCTTTAAGCCAAGTGATGCTCATTCGCCTCGTCATTGCCTGGGAGGAGCCGGAGCATCCAGATGATCAAAAAGACATCGGTCTAGCTGCCGAGCATACCTTTGCACGCTGGCGCAGTTTGGTGGGACTTGCAGCGCTGGATCTGTTGTGGTTGATGCTACTTCAGGCTCAGGAGAGCCCAGGGGGGCTGTCTCGCGGGTTGCTGATCGAGGCGATGTTACTTTTTCTGGCCATGCCGCTGGCTGTGGCTCGTGTGCCGGGCCCAATGCTGGATCAGGGTGCCAAGGCCATGCGAATTCTTGGGCGTGCTTTTCTGCCTCTGCTCGGCATGACGGTGACCGTGGTTTTGCTGCTGATGTTGACTCGTTATGCCAGTGCTTTGATACAGGGGATGACGGGTCCTGGAACTTGGCTGACGCTCGTCTTGCTGCCCTTGCATGCTTTGGTGCTTGCCACAGTGCGTAACTGGGTGTTTCTAGCGTGTGTGTTCACCCTTCTCCGCCATGGTTTTAAACCGTCCCCTCAGGACGTGACGATTGATTTAGCATGATTCCTGGAAGCGCTCAATCCTCTGCTGAAATCGCCCAAAAAGCGAAGTCGAATCTTGCCCTCGCTCTGGCATGTCTCCCTGACGAGCGGCGGCGTGACATGATCTCCTTTTATGCTTTTTGCCGTGTCGCCGATGACATTGCAGATACGCCGACGCTGAGTGAGGATGAAAAGGAAACGCAACTGTCTGAATGGAAAAAGTGCGTCCTGAACTGCGAGGCGCCTGGTCATCCTGTGCTGGACGAAGTCATCGAACTACCTGGTAAATATGGTTTTCCACGTGGTTGGCTGGCTGAGATCATTGATGGTGTGGCCAGCGACATCTCGCATGTGCGCTACGAGACCTTTGATGAATTGTTGGCCTATTGCTACAAGGTGGCCTCTGTCGTCGGACTCGTGAGCGTGCATATTTTTGGTCATCAAAATGCCATGGCACGTGAGTATGCTCTTCAGCTTGGTTATGCACTGCAACTAACCAATATCATCCGTGATGTAGGAGAGGATGCACGGGAGACCGGGCGTATTTATTTGCCGCTAGAAGATCTCAAGAAGTTCAATGTTACAGAAGAGGAGATTCTGAATGGTCGGCACAATCAGCGATTCATTCAACTCATGGACTTTCAGTATCAGAGAGCCCGAAGCTACTACAAAGCCGCGGCTCGTTTGCTGCCTAAAGAGGATGTGGATAGCTTGCTTGCCTCAGAAATGATGGGGCAGGTGTACGCTGAAATTTTAGAGAAGTTGAAGCGCACACGCTACCCCGTTTTTGCCGAGCGCTGCCGTTTATCAAAGCTGCGTAAAGGCTGGATTCTCGTCACCTATCTAGTGCGCGGATGGTTTGCTAAACGACGCTTGGCTGCTGCTGAAAGCGTGTCGTGATAAATTGGATGCCGATGTCTGTTTTGATCTGATGCTTGATCCGCTCCAACTCCTCAGTGCTTATTGTGAAGGTGCCTTTCCGATGGGGGAAGAGGATGGGTCGGTATCTTGGTTTCGACCACCTTACCGTGGCATTTTGCCCGTTCAGGAGTTTCATGTGCCTGCGCGTTTTGAGCGCTATTTGAAATCACATCCTTTTGAGGTCCGCTGGAATACCGCTTTTGGTGATGTGATGCGCGGTTGCGCTGACCGAGAGGAGACTTGGATCACCGATGCGATTCTAGATACCTACCAGGAGCTGCATAGTCTTGGCTTTGCCCACAGCGCTGAAGTCTGGCGTGGGGGAAAGTTAGTCGGCGGTGTTTACGGAGTGGCTATCGGTGGCGCGTTTTTTGGAGAAAGCATGTTTAGTCGTGAAACTCAGGCTTCGAAAGTGGCTCTCACGCATCTGCAATGGCGGCTGAAAGAGCGTGGATTCATTCTGCATGACACGCAGTGGACCACGTCGCATTTGGCCAGCTTTGGCGGCCATGAGATCCCTTGTGCGCAATACTTGGAGATCTTGAATCAGGCCATCACGCTGCCAGCCCGCTTTGATGATCGGCCGCTCGGTGCATCGATCTTGTTCCGATAAAAGCAGCGTTTTTAACGCCACTCATGGCGTGGATAACGTCCGCGTAATTGAGTCCTAACAGCAGGGTAACTCTCGCGCCAAAAGCGTCCAAGATCACTGGTGGTCTGGATCGGGCGCTGAGCTGGGGAAAGCAGATGAACAGTGACGGTGATGCGGCCTCCAGCCACTTTCGGATTCTCATTCACATCGTAGAGCTGCTGTAGCACCACGCTGACACTTGGTGGCTGTTTTTCATCATAGACGATGCGGGCCGTCTTACCGTTTTTCAGATTCAGTCGCTCTGGCGCGTAGCGATCTA
Source organism: Verrucomicrobiaceae bacterium (assembly GCA_027489965.1). GTDB lineage: Bacteria > Verrucomicrobiota > Verrucomicrobiia > Verrucomicrobiales > Verrucomicrobiaceae > Prosthecobacter. Next base: position 9,248 of record JAIXZA010000057.1, on the reverse strand, counting down.
GAAGATCCCGCTGGGCATGGCTAAGCCACTGATGCAGGGCAGGGAAGACATCTTTATCCTTCAGTTGGCGGTAAGCGGTGGCTCCATGGCAAACTTGCTCGATGATGATTCGGCGATCCTCTTCACCAATGGCGGGGATCTCGATCTCGGGCATCCATCTTGAGAGGCAATTGACGCGTGTGATCCATTGCTCCACCCGCTCATTCCAGAGCGTGAGTTGCAGACGTCCGGCCACGACTTCATCGGCTAAAAGAGTGGCGGCAGTGCCTTCATCGGGTTCGCCTTTCTCTCGACTGCTGAGCACCAGGCTGCGGAAGCGTACTTCTTCTAGATTCATCACGCGGCGATTGATGGCATCATACTGCGCACGCTTTGCCACGGTGAAATCGGCAGGGAAAAGCTCACGCAACCATTCCTCTTCGACGCGTGTGACGAGATTCATGTGAACGGTTAGCGCTTTTCCCTGCACCTCAGTGATCTCTGACGCGATCAGCAATCGCGGGGCTTTGATGTGTGCGTCCTTGCCCAGGTGTCCCGTGTAGCCACCCGCGACGCGGTAAATGCGGCTGCCACTGCTGGTCTCCACGCCAAGGTGATCACTGAAGGCGGCTAACAATGTTTTCGCCAAAGCCTCAGGTTCCGCGACTTCATCATTCACTGCTAAGCCTGCACGCTGAGCTAGGCGTAAAAATTGATCATAGCTGCGGCCAGCTTCCCTTGAAGCCATGGCATGAACATTCAGAGGCACGCAGGCCTGTGGATCAAAGTTCAGTGCCTGAGCACGGATGAAGGCACGCAGCAGGGCTTGAAATTCACTGATGTCATGAGCCTCCCAAAATTCTTCGTTTTTGAAGGAAGAATTGTTGCGCCCCACCATGAGAATTTCCCGTCCCTGAGCTAACGCAGCGCAGAGAGCGGCTTCACGCACACAGCCATTGTGCGAGGCGGCTAGCAACATTCTGGCAAAGCGTGGATGCGTCGGGAAGGCAGACATTTTCATGCCTATGGCGGTGAGCTTTGCCTCATCACTGGAAATAGCGCCGAGATCACGCAGCAGGCTTTCTGCGCGCTTCAAGGCTGCTTCGGCGGGGCGCTCGAACCAATCAATTTTCAGCCGTGCTTTGTCAGAAGCCACATGCAGAGCTAAAACGGCTTCACTGAGCTCTAGACGCTGGATTTCTGGCAGTTCGCTTTCCGCGCGGTGCATCTGATCACGCTCAGCCCAGAGTCGCACGGCGATGCCGGGACCCAGACGTCCGGCGCGGCCAGCCCGCTGCTCGGCACTGGCTCGGCTGATCTTTTGCACCGTGAGGGTATTGATGCCACGACGCGGATCGTAGCTGGCGATTCTTGCCTGGCCTGCATCCACGACGGCGCGCACGCCTTCGATAGTGAGAGAAGTCTCTGCCACATTGGTGCTGACAATGATCTTGGCCTGCTCTCCAGGCGTGACGGCTGCATCCTGATCCTGAGGTGTCATTTCACCATGAAGGGATACAATGCGCCGTCCTTTGCTGCAGCTGCGGACTTGCAGTGCCGTGATGGTTTTGCGGATCTCAAAGGCGCCTGGCATGAAGACTAAAATATCACCCGTGCTGCCTAGCTCGGAAGTGAGAGCTTCACAGGCACGAGCAGTCTGATCCCAAATCGGTTCGATCTCATTGGTGCGCGCATTGCGGATAGGGGCCTGATAGCGTATCTCGACTGGGTAAGTTCGACCCTCGGATTCGAGAAGCTTCACTGGCTGCATGAAGTCGCCCAAAGGTCCTGGCACGAGGGTCGCTGACATGACGATGATTTTTAAATCAGGCCGCCGTGTGCGCTGAAGCGCCAATGCCCAGGCTAAAACGAGATCACCATCCAGATGTCGCTCATGAAATTCATCGATCACGATGCAGCCCACTTTGGCCAGTTCGGGGTCCTCCATGAGCTGGCGCAGCATCACGCCTTCCGTCACATAGATGAGCCGCGTTTCCCGAGAGCTGACATTGTCAAAACGGACCTGATAACCCACCTCCGCACCCAGGCGAGAATCGCGTTCCCTAGCTACGCGCTGCGCCAACATGCGCGCAGCGATGCGACGTGGCTGAAGGACGATGCAGCGCTGACCTTCTTTGAGAATGCCTGAATCCAGCACAAACTGCGGCACCTGAGTGGACTTTCCCGAGCCTGTCGGGGCTTTGACCAGTAGATTCATCGTCGTCGCAGACGTCAGGGCCTGAATGACGGCGTCACGAATCTCGAAAATGGGCAATTTGGCAGGGGCTGGCATGGATGGGTTTCTTTCCGCGCATCGATGGGAGAGGTCAAGCTGTCGATCGTGCATCCCTGAGCTTGTCGTTGGCAAAGGTCTGTGCGATGTCTCCAACCCTCCCGATGCCCACCCAATCAGCGACCCGCCGCACCTTTCACAATGAGATGTGGAGATCGCTGCCCTCAGGGGTGCTGGATTCGCTGTCTTCTACGCTAGGGATGCTCATCGCCGTGCGGGTGTTTCAGCTCGGGCATGTGGAGAAGTCGATCTTTCTCAGTGCGACCAGTGGCGGATTGATCACCAGTTTATTTGTCATACCGCTGCTTTTAAAGATCCGCAGTAGCATCGCTCAAACGGCAGCCTTGGTGCAGATGATGGGTGGTGCTTGCATGGCCATGGCGGCCATTTTTTGTCATTCACCCTGGATCTACATCATCGGTCTCAGTCTGGGATTGTTTTGCTTCTCCATGCAAATCCCGCTGATGACTCAGATTTATCGGTTAAACTATCCTGAATCGGAACGTGGGCGGCTCTATTCGATCACGGGTGTCACTCGTGCAGCCTCTGCTGTGGCTTTCGGTTTTTTCGGTGGCTGGCTACTTGGATTGGATCTGGAATTCTATCGCCTGCTGCTCTGGTGCTTTGCCGGTGCGGGTTTTCTCTCTGGGTGGTGGACGTACGGTCTGCCCACGGCTGAATGGGATGCCGGCGGTAGTGAAAGTTCCGGACTCTGGTCCTCTCTTCGTTGGGTGAAACTGGATCGCGATTTCCGCACCCTGCTCATCTCCTGGATGATGATGGGCATTGGTAATCTCGTGGCTTCCTGCCTCTTTGTCGAATACCTGGCAAACCCAAAACATGGCATCAACCTGCCCACAAATACCGTCGCTTGGATTGTCGGCGTGGTTCCCGTTATCTTGAGAATGCTCACGTCTTATCCCTGGGGGCTGATTTACGATCGAGTGGGTCTGTTTAAAGTACGCTCGATTCTGAATGTCATCTTTGCCATCGCCATCGTCACCTTTTTCATGGGCACCACCATCACCTCCTGGAGCATTGGCATGGGTTTATGGGGGCTGGCCAATGCCGGCGGCAATGTCACTTGGGGGCTTTGGGTCACTAAGTTGGCGCCTAAGCAAGCTGTGGCTGAATACATGAGCGTGCATTCCTTCCTCACCGGTGTTCGCGGCCTGCTTGCCCCACCCCTAGCCTTTGCAGCCATCGAACTCATGTCTTTTCAGACCCTCAGTCTCGTCTGTGGAGCTGCCATTTTAAGCGCCAGCGCCTTCATTACCGTCCGTGCTCGCAGTAGCGATGCCGAGAGTCATCGGCGACTTGGACCTAGAGAACGACTGTGATGGTGAATGAGTCTTGACTAGCCGAAAGGTTTTTCATTACACTCATTCTTATGATAAAAAACCTCCTTTTGCCCTTGGTTTGCTTATTGGTCGGTGTTGTTGCCGGTTATGCTCTTCGTGGCAATAGTTCAGGCCAACAGAAGAAGTTGATGCGGAGTGCTTCGGGAAAAAATACGACCACAGGAAATACGCCAGCCGCATCGGCAATATCAGGCATGCCTACTGATGAAGCTGCCTCCAGATCAGGCTCTTCTCTAACCTATCAAATCAAGGAACTGCTCGTGGACTTCGACGCGAGATCAGCGCTAAAAGCCGCCAAAAAACTGTCAGTCGAAGAGCTGCAATCTGCCTTATCTTTACTAGCCTCCATGCCCAAGAGCCAGGATCGCGACTCTTTGCGTCAGCAATTGTATGCAGCCTGGGCCGCCACTGACCCCAATGCTGCCTGGAAAGCTGCTTTGGCCGATCCGCTGGATAAAAACACCGGCCTACTCCTCGCCGCTGTCGCTGGAGCTTTGGCCAAGACCAATCCTGCTGCTGCCATCGAACTTGCCATGAGTCTCGGCATGGGAGGGAAACGTTCCTCAGTCATGAACTGGGTCTTTATTGAGTGGGCTAAGGTCGATGTCTCAGCCGCCATTGCCTACGCGAATGCACATCCCGAGCAGCCGGTGGAAGGTTATCTATTTTCACAAGGGCTGAGTCGACTAGCAGAGAAAGATCCGCTGAAAGCCGCCAATCTGGCCATCGCATTCAAGGATAATTTTAAGCGTAGCGGCCTGCTTTCTAGCCTTATGGGGACATGGGTGGATCGTGATCCAGCAGCCGCCTTAAAATGGGCACAGTCGCAGTCCAATCCACAACTCAGAGAAGACGCCACCGCTGCTGCCGTCGGGGCTTGGGCCAAGGCAGAGCCTGCTGCGGCCCTTGCTTTTGTCCAGACCATCGACGATGCGGAAACCCGCAGCAGTGCCTTTAAAAAAGCCTGGGGTGACTGGTTCAAAAATAATCCTGAAGCCGCCACTGCTTATGTCGCCACCATCAAGGATGAGAAGCTACTTGAGGGTATAAGCTTTCACTTTGGATACAACACCGAGGGCTTGAGCCCCAAAGAACGGGCTGCATTGTTGGCGCGACTACCCGAGGGCAAAACGAAGGAGGGCATCTACCGAACTTTGACCGACAATCATATCCGCAAAGGTCAATTCAACGAGGCCTTAGTGATGCTCAATACCATGCCTGACTCCCGTGACCGTGATCGGAATATCGCCCAGCTCGGGCAAACTTGGGCCAAGACAGACATGGCTGCTGCGACCGCCTGGCTCAAGCTTCAGCCAGACTCAACCGACCGAGATCTCGCCCTGACAGGCTATGCCAGTGCTCTGGCGCGGACAGATCCCCTCGCTGCTATTAATTGGGTCAAGAGTATCCCTGATCAAAAGCTACGTCAGGGAGCCTTGGTCAACATCGCTTCCAGTTGGTCTAGGGCAGACCCCACCAAAGCGGCAGCTTGGATCAATGGAGCCGCAGGCTTTTCAAAATCAGAGAAACAAATGATTCAAACGTATACAAAACTATCAGGCGACTACATTTTCAACGTCCCCACGGTTGGCGCGCGCCGCTAAAGCAAGACGCTAGCTGACTGTCAGCCCTATGATGAACTCCAATACACTTCTTCTTGTCTGCAAACTGGTCGGTGGAGTTATGGGTTATCATCTGCGTGGCGATAGTGTAGGCTCGCATGAGATGGTTCCACAGCGCATCTCTTCAAAAAGCGTAGTTCTCGGAAGTGCCTCATCGGGGGCTGCAAAATCGGGTTTACCCACTGAAGATGCTACCTCAAGCGTCAGTCTTTTCACTCGTTGATCAAATGAAGGAACTGCTCGTGAAATTCGATTCGAATTTAGCCCAAAAAACGTTAGAGAAGCTATCCCTTATTGATGTGAAATCTGCCTTGGCTCTACTATCTTATCGCTCCATCGTTTTTCATAGAATCATTCAAAGGCGCTCGTGATTCAGCTATTTTTTCCGATTCGCCACATTCTGAAGGTGACAATTGGCCTCGTCTTTGCTTAAAACGCGATTGTGGCAGATCCTACGGTTCTGTTCGTCATTCAAACCTCATCAAAATCCCAGTCATGAAGATCAGTGTTCTAATGTTCATTCTCGTTTCCGCCACCCTTTATGCGGCAGATGTCACTCAGCGTGATATCAGCTCTGTCATGAAAGAAGCCTACAAGGGGGATGCTAGCCTGCATAAAAAGGTGGCCACAGGTAAAGGCACGCCAGCGGATGCTGCTAAACTGCTGGATTATGTGAAGTCTCTGCCAGCTGAGTCCCCGCCAGAAGGTGATGCAGCTAGCTGGAAAGAAAAGACTAGCAAACTGATCGAAGCCGTCCAAGCCGTGGTCGATGGTAAACCTGGGGCTACCTCCACGCTGCAAACCGCTGGTAACTGCAAGGCCTGCCATAGCGTGCACAAGGGCAAATAAGTCATAGAATCAATATTTTCGTGGGCTGGGCCTGCCTTTTTGGCAAAGCCCAGCCCTTTTTGTGTCCGAGTGTCCTAGGCCACTCGTTTTTGAGAACCGATCTAGAAAGACATCGACTCCTTGCACTCCGGTGAAACACTGCCAAGGATGAATGCTCCCAAACCCGAATGAGCGATCCTATCAGACACGAATGCGGCCTGGCCGTTGTGCGCCTCAAAAAGCCGATGGCCTATTACCAGGACACCTATGGCACTGCCCTTTACGGGTTCAATATGCTGTCGGCCCTGATGTCGAAGCAGCGGAATCGTGGTCAGGACGGCATTGGCATTGGCTGTTGTAAGCTGAATATGCCTGCTGGTGCGCCTTATCTCTTCCGCGAGCGCTTTGCGACGTCGGTCGAGCAGATGGGAGAAGTCTTTGAGGGCATCAAAAAGGATTACAAACGCATCGCCCGCCGGATTGATGGTCAGCGGAAGGAAGAACGGCATGAAACTGGCAAGGAGTTGCCGTTGTTTGAAGAAGATCCCGAGGCGATTAAGCGCGAATTTGAGCTGGCCGGTGAGATCAATATTGGCCATCTCCGGTATGGTACTTCGGGCGGGCTTGGAAAGGCTTGTCTGCATCCCTACCTGCGCCGCAGCACTTGGCCCACGCGCAGTCTGATGGTGATGGGGAATTTTAACCTGACCAATTCAGGTGAATTGAACCGCGTAATGATGCAGCGCGGTCAGCATCCGGTTTTCGGCACAGACACGCAGAGTGTTTTGGAAGAGATCGGTTTCCAGCTCGATGAGGCGCACACACAGCTTTATCATGAGTTACGTGACAGCGGTACTGCAGGCACGGAGATCCCGAAACACATCAGTGATAAGCTGGACGTGGTGGATGTAATCCGTAAGTCGGCCCAGATATGGGATGGCGGTTACGCGATTGTCGGTGTGATCGGCAGTGGCGATCTGTTTGTCATGCGCGACCCCAATGGTATCCGCCCTTGCTGGTATTACGAGAATGATGAAGTACTGGCCTTTGCCTCGGAACGTGTGGCTTTGATGTCGGTCTTTGAGATTGCTGAAGATCAGACTACGGAGTTACCCCCTGGTAATGTAGCGGTGATGAAGTCCTGTGGAGCTTTCAGCGTGCAGCCTTTCACGCCAGAACGGAAGCCGACACCCTGCTCCTTTGAGTCGATCTATTTCTCTCGTGGCAATGATTCACTCATTTATCATCAGCGGAAGATGCTGGGGGAGCAGTTGGTGCCTCAGCTGATTGAGGCCATTGAGAATGATTTTGAGCACACGGTGCTAAGCTTTATCCCGAATACAGCTGAAACGGCGTATTTTGGCTTCCTGGATGGTCTGCGAAAAAGCCGACGCACGGAAGTCAAAGAAGCGCTGGTGGACATGATCCGCTGTGGTGTGCTGGATGAACAAAAGCTAGATGATCTGGTATTGCGCAATTGGCCGCGTGCTGAGAAAATCGCGCTGAAGGACATCAAAATGCGCACATTCATCGCCCAGGAGACGGGGCGTGATCAGCTGGTCTCCAGCGTTTATGACATCACCTACGGTGTGGTTTCAGAAAAGGATAATCTGGTCGTGATCGACGACTCCATCGTTCGTGGCACGACACTGCGCACTTCTCTGTTGCGTATTTTAGCTCGGACCAATCCGCGCCGCATTGTGGTGCTTTCCACAGCACCGCAGATCCGTTTCCCAGACTGTTATGGCATTGATATGTCTGAACTGGGCAAGTTCATTGCCTTCCAGGCGGCGGTGCAGCTCCTCAAAGAGCGTGGCATGAGATCCGTGCTGCGTGAGACCTATGAGGCCTGCAAAGCGGAGTTAAAGAAACCTCGTGAGCAGATGAAAAATGCCGTGAAGGCCATCTATGCGCCTTTTACTGATGTCGAGATCTCGGCCAAGATCGCCCAAATGATCTACCCACAGCATACGAGCTGGAAGGGTGAGGTGAAGGTGATCTACCAGACCATTCCTGGATTGCATGACGCACTTGGCCAGCAGTATGGCGACTGGTATTTCAGCGGTGACTACCCAACACCAGGTGGCTTTGCGGTCGTGAACACGGCCTTCATGAACTACTTCGATAAGAAAGAAGGTCGTTCTTATGATACGCTGCTCTAATTCAAGGGCCGATTAACGGACTTACCGCTTTATGGCCCAAAAAATCACCCTCGCCGACTTAGGCTGGAATGAAACGTTCGCGCGCGACTTCGCGCCGTATGCGGAGCAGGGCTGGAAGCCTGCACGCCTGCTGCGCGATAACAAGATCGCCTATGGCGCGCTCTTGATCGATGGCGACGACTTCGATGAGCTGGATGTGATTCTTGGGGGCAAAGTCTATCATGATGCCCTGACCGACGCTGAATTACCCGCTGTAGGTGATTGGGTGGCCGTGGAGCTCACCGATGACGAGGCGGTGATTCGCGCCCGGTTGCCGCGTCAAAGTTGCTTTTCCCGACGTTCTGCTGGTCATAGTGCTGAGGAGCAGGTGATCGCCGCCAATGTGGATACTGTGATCGTCGTCACGGAGGCCGGTCCCGACTTCAGTCTGCGTCGAATGGAGCGTTATTTCATGCTCATCAGCCGCAGCGGTGCGAAAGCCGTGGTGGTCTTGAACAAGTCAGATCTTTTTACCGATAAAGAGAATAAGCAGGCAGCGGAAGAGATTCGAGCCCTGAATCCTGAGGCTGAGATTCACATCACCAGTGTGCTGAAAAATAAGGGCATGCGCACCCTGCGGAATTACCTGAAGCGCGGTGTGACAGTGGCTTTTATTGGTAGCAGCGGTGTCGGCAAATCAGCCATGATCAATGCCATGCTTGGCGACGAATGGCAGGACGTGGATGAAGTGAACGAAGTCACTGGCAAAGGCCGCCACACCACCACCGCACGCGAATTGATCATCCTGCCCAAAGGCGGGATTCTCGTCGATAATCCGGGCATCAAAGAAGTGCAGATGTGGACCGACGAAACCATCCTGCGGGAGAGTTTTGCCGACATTGATGAGCTGGCTTCTCAGTGTCGCTTCCACAACTGTCAGCATGTGAAGGATGTCGGCTGTGCCATCCGTGCTGCCGTTGAGGCTCAGTCATTGGAGCCTGCGCGTTATGAGGGCTATCTCCAG
>JAIXZA010000177.1 GCA_027489965.1 Verrucomicrobiaceae bacterium | reverse complement strand
TCATCGGCTTTGAGTTTGAACTCATGAACTTGACCAGTGGTCACGGTATCCACAGCCATCTCTTCCGTGAGTACGCTCCACACGCCGGGCACATGCAAACACGTAACACCGGCACTCTGGTCAGCACCGAAGGCGGTGAAGCCACCTCCTACGCTCTGGATACCATCCAGGTGCGTGGTAAGCTCTTTGTGACCGCTGGAGATCTCGTCTATGACGGCATGATCATCGGCGAAAACCCACGCACAGACGACCTTCCAGTCAATCCTTGCCGTAGCAAGCAGCTGACGAACTTCCGTGCTGCTGGTGGTGATAAGGGCATCCAACTCACGCCTCCAGTGAAATTCAGCCTCGAGCGCGCCATCGAGTATATCGCTCCCGATGAACTCGTCGAGTGCACGCCAAAAACACTCCGTCTCCGCAAGCGCACTCTCGACTCCGCTCAACGTCAGCGTGAGAAGAAGAAGACCATGGCTGAGATCGAAGCTGCTTAATTCACCCTTCATGGGCCCAGTGCCCATGATTTCTGATTCGATGCACTCCGGCTACGAACTCCTCGACAGTGGAGCGTTTCAAAAATTGGAGCGCTTCGGAACAGTCACGCTCTCACGCCCCTGCGCCCAGGCGGTCTGGAAACAGACCCTGCCACCGCAGGATTGGCAGCGCGCCACGGCCACCTTCTTCCGTGAAGGTGGCAACCAATGGCGTGGTCGAGATCGTTTGCCTGAAACCTGGGAGATGGATGTCGATGGCACGCGCTTCCATCTCAGCTCTACCGACTTCGGCCACCTAGGCATCTTCCCCGAACAGCGAGATCAATGGAGACGCATTCGTGAGGTTTGTAGCGAATATGCGAAAACAATCGGACGCGCACCGCGAGTCCTCAATCTCTTCGCTTACTCAGGCGGCAGCACCCTTGCTGCCGCTCTAGGCGGTGCCGACGTCTGCCACGTGGATGCTTCCAAAGGCATGGTCGATTGGGCACGGAAAAACGCCACCCTCAACCAGCTCGACAACAAACCCATCCGTTGGATCGTCGATGACGTGACCAAGTTTTTGGAGCGTGAACACCGCCGAGAACGCCAGTACGACCTCATCATTCTTGATCCTCCCAGCTATGGACGCGGAGCCAAAGGTGAAATCTTCAAGATCGAAAACGATCTCCCCCCCCTGCTGGCACTGATCGGTAAGTTAATGTCGCCAGAACCACTCGGCGTCTTGCTTTCCTGCCATACCCCAGAACTGACGCCGCTTTCACTACACCACCTGCTTCTGCAGCAGTTCGGCGGAAAGGGCGGTCTGGACCATGGCGAGATGCAACTCCGAGGTGCAGCCAATGTACTGCCCGTTCCAAGCGGTAGTTATTGTTGGTGGCTGGCCTGAGAAATTTCTCATTCGTGCAAAGTGGTTAGGTTTTCCTGACAAATTCCTTGCGACTTTGATCTTGCTGAAAAGACCTAACCCCAGCATCATTGGAAATCATCGGAACATTCGTTTCCGGAAACTGCATCAACCGCTCCCACCATGAAACCGGAAAGCACCTCAAACCTTCAGCGCGTTCTCTTTACAGCCTTGCTCGCCAGCCTGATCAGCAGCTGTGCCATGCCAACCCAGCAGGCTTGGCGCATTGTCCAGAAAGACGGTTTGCTTAATTACTGGGCAGGCAATTACACCACTAGCAACTACGCCTCATCCGCACCTTTCCAGACCACAACGGTGCCCTATACAGCTCCGCGACCAATCAATCAGGTCCCCTACCGCACCACCTATCACTCAAACCGTTATCGCGTCGCTGATTACAACCGCGTCCCGTATCGCCCAAGGACAGTGACTTCGAATCATTCTTCCAGCCGCAAGTCCCCCCCGACACGTCCGAAAGATTACAACAAGCCACGTGCCCACAGCAGCCTCAGCGACGCCCCTTACACCAAGTCTGAAGTGGCCAAATCTGATCCGGTGAAATCCGCTCCATCCAGCAGCCCATCAACCTCCACTGCCTCATCATCTCCGTCAGCGCCTAAGCCCGTCGATTCCCTGCCCTACGGAGCCCCAGTGACCGGTCGTCCGGGTATGGTTACCAGTCCCTTTGCCCAAAAACAGCAACTCGTGGATGTGACAGGTTTGGCCCCAGGTGACACGGTCAAAGATCCTTACAGTGGCAAGCTTTTCAAAGTCCCACCAACCACGCAGGCAGCAGCGGCTAGCAAACCAACGACAGAAGCCCCGACCAAGCCAGCAACAACTGAACCAAGCCCAAGCGCCCAAGCGCCAACCGAGCCAAAAGCACCAGGCAATCCATAAGCCATTCTGCGATATCAGATAGATTCAAACAAAGGCCTTCTTCGGAAGGCCTTTTTGCTTCTTGATAGCGCCAATCATCCTGTTTTGTGATTTACCGCAGATTCAAGTAAGCCACAGCAGATAAACCTAATCTGTGGCTTTCCTGAATCTGTGCTAAAACCCGGTTTCACAAAACCTAATGACGTGCAGTCCATCGTCCCTCTGCGCCCGAGAGCCATTGTTCTGCGTTGTTAAACGCAGCCTAGAGCTTCTCATAGGCCAAGAGCGTAGGCTCCATCGCACGGAGCGCCGTGGCCCAAAACTCGGGTGAGGTAAGATCAGCTCCGAGAGTCTGGCGGGCGACCTGTTCACAGCTGGCGCTGCCGGTGGCGGCCAAGAAGGCCTCATACCTTGGCAGAAAAGCGGGACCTTCCTCTTTGAATCGGGCAAACAGAGCCTGACTCAGCAAATAGCCGAAGACGTAAGGGAAATTATAGAACGATACCCCTGTGATGAAAAAATGCATCTTCGAAGCCCAGAACATGGGATCGGCGCCATCAGACAGCAGTGTATTCCCATACAATTTGACCTGAGCTTCAGTCATGAGCTCACGCAGCCTAGAGACGGAGACCTCACCAGCGGAACGCTCCGTGTAAAAGGCTTTTTCAAACTCGTATCTCATGGGGATATTGATGAGATAGGCATGGGCACGCAGCATTTCTTGATCCAGCAGATAGGCCTTCATCGGCGCAGAAAGAGCAGGGTCACTCAGCAGACCGTCTAGCAGGATCATTTCACCGAAATTGGAGGCCGTTTCCGCCAAGGTCATTGGGTAATTCGAGGCCATCGAGCGCGCAGGACGCAGCACACAGGAGTGCCAGGCGTGGCCTGCCTCGTGGGCCAAAGTTACCATGTCATGAACGGTGCCATGCCAAGTCATATAGACACGCTCTTCACGAAGCATGGGGGAGCCCGTGCAAAAGGCACCAGGCCGCTTCCCTGCCCTAGGTTGCGCTTCGATCCAGCGCTTGGCCAGCATCTCGCGGAAGTAACTGCCCAGCTTGGGATAGGCCGCACTGAAGGCACGATCCACCGTGGCACAAGCGTCGTCCCAGGACAGCGGTTTTTCATCCGGCGCAGGGATCTGCGGGGCCTCTAGATCAAAGAAGTGCAGCGCTGCGGTGCCCTGCAATTGAGCGGCTTTGCGGATGGCACGACGCGGCAGCTCAATATGAGTCTGAATGGCCGACATCATGGCATCCAGAGAAGCGCGACTCATGCCCCCATCAAAAAGCGGTGTGTCCAGAAAATGCGAGACACCACGCCGACCGTACAAATTCAGACGCGTACCAGCGATGCCGTTCAGACCAGCTGCCAAGGTGTCGGCATGGTCTAACCAAGGTTTCTGGCCCGCATGAAAGGAGGACTCACGGAGTCGGCGATCAGGATCAGACATGAGAGCCCGACGCCGCGCCATAGGCACAGACTCGCTGTGGCCATCTGGGAAAGTCATGTCAAAAACCATCTTCCCAGACAGCGTGTCATAAAGGCGACCCCAAGCATGAAGGCCGTTCACGTTCAAATCTGCCGCAAGCGATTCCAAATCCGAAGACATCTGCTGATGGCCCTCCTCACGCATCCGCTGCACGGCATACCCAGCGCCCGCCAGTGGAGCGGCTGCTAGAACTTGGGCAAAGTCAGCGTCGCTTAGCGCCACCAAGGCCGCCTGCAAACTGGCACGTAACTTGAGGACATCAGCCTCCAATGTCGAGATCCAGGCCTCATCACTTTTCACCGCCTCATCATTGGCATCATCGGCAGAAAGGCAGCCCAAATAGGCCGACAGATGCCCAAACCTCTCCGCCAAATCCTCCTGATCCGCGATGAACGTTACGATCTCCTGCCCCCCGTTTCCCAGTGCCTGTGCTCGGGCCAAAAGCGACTCCACCTCAGCGGCTAGCTTGGTTTTAAACGCCATGTAATCTGGCGCGGCAAAGGCCGTGAACCAGGAATCGAGGGACCAACGATCGGGAGTTTGAGGAGAAGGAGTCATCATGAAAGATCCAGAAAGCTATCGCAATCCGATCACTGCGCCAACACTCAGGATGACAAATCTGAAAAGATGCTGAAGCCGCAGCGTGACAGAATGCAGGACTGGCGTAATTTGCGCGCCCATGGCTCTGCTCCGCGTCGAAAATCTCCAAGTCCATTTCCCGATCCAATCCGGCTGGGGGAAGCGTGATGTCGTGAAAGCGGTGGATGATGTGAGTTTTAAGATTCCAGAGGGCAAAACACTGGGTCTCGTGGGAGAAAGCGGTAGCGGTAAATCCACGGTCTCACGCACTTTGCTCAAGCTGCAATCACCCACCGGTGGTCGGGCCTACTATCGGGATCAGGAGATCCTTGCCATGCCTGAGTCCGCTTTCCGACCCCTACGCCGTGAGATGCAGATGATCTTTTAGGACCCCATCGGCTCGCTGAATCCGCGCATGACTATTGAGTCTATTTTGGCTGAACCGCAGAGCATTCATTTCAAAGATCAATCACGCCGTCAGTGGCGGGACATCTCTGCTGGATTGCTCAAGCGTGTGGGACTGCCTGAAGACGCCCTGAATCGTTACCCTCATGAATTCAGTGGCGGCCAGCGTCAGCGTATCGGCATTGCGCGCGCACTGGCAGTTAGGCCTAAGTTTCTCATCTGTGACGAGCCCGTCAGCGCGCTGGATGTCAGCGTCCAGGCCAGCATCCTGAATTTACTCAAGGACCTGCAGGATGAATTTGGACTGACGTATCTTTTCATCGCCCATGACCTAGCGGTCGTGCGGCACATGAGTGATAGCATCATCGTTATGAATCGAGGTGTCGTCGTCGAAAGCGGCCCTGCGGATGACGTGTGTGAGCGCCCTCAGCATGAGTATACGAAAAAGCTGCTCGCCTCCATCCCCGTTCTTGGTTAGACGAAACTTGTCCCATGACACCCCTTTTCAAAAAATTTCTCGGCATCAACTGGATCCTCATCATCACGATGGCGGGCCTGCTCACGTTTGGCGTGTATGCCATTTTTAATGCGTCGTCTTTCCGAACGGACTCTCCCCTGGGGCTGGCGACGAAATGGAAAGATCAGATCACCTGGATCGGCATCGGCCTACCGTTTCTTCTGGGTGCAGCTTTGGTGGATTATAAATGGATCCGCTGGGCCTGCATCCCCGTGTATCTGGCTGGTCTGGGCGGCCTGATTTATCTCCAACTCTTCGGCATCGAAGTCAAAGGCAACAAAGCCTGGATCTACATCGCGGGTCAATCCGTGCAGCCGTCTCAGTTTGCCATCATGGCGGGCATCATCATGCTGGCGGTCGTCTTTGGTGAGTTGCCGCGCATCTGGCCCGTCTTTCGGCGCCCCTGGCTGCGCATCATGGTCGGTGGACTGTTAGCTGGCATCCCCGCTGGCATGGTCATTAAAGAAGACCTTGGTTCAGGCTTGGTCTGGGGCCCTGTTTTTTTATCCATGCTCATCGCAGGCAGCATCCCTTTCCGCTACATCATCACGATGATTCTGAGTGCCCTATGCGTCATCCCGATCCTGTACTTTTTCATTCTCAAGCCCTACCAACAAGCTCGTATCGACACGACTTGGTACCTGCTCACCAATCAGCTCGAAAAAGTGGATACCCGTGGTGATGGGTGGGTGCCTACGTACGTGCAGACGGCTGTAGCTTCGGCTGGTTTTGAGGGCAAGGGACCGCTTTCGGAGAAGGTAACCGATCAGAGAACCATTCACCGCATGTTCTTCCCAGAAACAGAGGCCCACAGCGACTTTATTTTTGGCGTTATTTGTGAGGAATTTGGGTTCCGTGGAGCCATCCTCTTGCTATCCGGCATCGCCTTACTGCTGCTTCAATGCATCTTTGTGGCCTTTTACTCCAGAGATCAGGTGGGAAGATTGCTGGTCGTGGGCATCACGGCCATGATCTTTGCCCATACCTTCCAGAATGCTGGCATGAATCTCAGCATGTTGCCCGTCATCGGGCTACCCATGCCGTTTATCAGTTACGGGGGTACATTCATGATCGTCACCCTCTTTCTCATGGGCATGATCCAGAGCGTCTGGGTCCACCGGAATACCTCTTCAGTTAAAAAATCGACCTCCGGGGGGCGCGAAAGCCGCCAAAGCGACGACGAAGACTGAGTTAGAGCCGCCGGTCACCCTTTCTGCAAAAAGAAATACCCTTTGACCCCACGGCCTAATGTGGCATTGTCGCGGCCCTCACGCTCCGGCGAAAGGACACTCTTGTCCCTCGCTGAACCAACGTGAACCCTTCTACATATCATGAAAGATCAAGGTCACCCAACGGTTTACGAAACCACCATCACCTGCACTTGCGGCACAGTTTACGCCACGAAGTCCACGGTCCAAAATCTCCGCATCGGCATCTGCGCCGCTTGCCATCCTTTCTTCACCGGTGAACAACGCTTCATCGATACCGCTGGTCGCGTGGACAAATTTGCCCAACGCTACGGCAGCGAGCGCGTCCGCCGCACAGCTCCAAAGCTCAGCGAAGTTTCCGCTTAATCCAGGAATCCTATCCTTTTCAACATCGCGGAAGCCTCAATGGTTTCCGCGATGTTTGTTTTTGCAAACTCGTCCAGCCCTGCCACTCTCCACGCTTACTCCTTTATGGCCGCATCCAATTTGCTCATCTATCTCGACGGTAAAATCGTCCCCGAATCCGAGGCTAAGATCTCTGTTTTTGACCATGGACTCCTGTACGGAGACGGCTGCTTTGAAGGCATCCGCATCTACAATGGCCGTGTCTTTCGTCTCACAGAGCATCTGGTGCGCCTGTATGAAAGCGCTCGCTCCATCTGCCTGACCATCCCGATCAGCCTTGAGGAGATGGAAAAAGCCACGGTGGAAACCGTTGCGGCCAATAACCTGCGTGACGGTTACATCCGTCTGCTCATCACTCGTGGAGTCGGCCCACTTGGACTGAATCCTTATCAATGCCCGAAAGCAGGCATCATCATCATCGCCAGTGGTATCAGCCTTTATTCGGCAGAGAAGTATGAGACGGGCCTCAATCTCATCACCTGCGCCACGCGCCGTCCAACACCTGCAGCGTTAAGCCCGCAAGTGAAGAGCCTGAATTACCTGAATAACATCATGGCCAAGATCGAGTGCATCCAGGCTGGTTGTGAAGAGGGTATCATGCTCAATGAGCAGGGCTACGTGGCCGAATGCACAGGCGACAATGTGTTTGTCATCAAAGGCGGACAGGTCTATACCCCGACCATCGCCAGCGGTGCCCTCAACGGCATCACCCGCATGGCTGTCATCGAAGTCATGCGTGAGATGGGCCTGCAAGTTCATGAGATCACCATGACTCGTCACGAGATCTACACGGCCGACGAGTGCTTCCTCACAGGCACAGCCGCTGAGGTGATCCCAGCCGTCCAATATGACCGCCGCCTCATTGGCGACGGCAAACCAGGCAAACTGACCGCTGATATCATCAAGCGCTTCAAGGTGCTCGCCAATAGCACAGGAACGCCGGTTCCGTATTCGGCGTGAGTTTGTTTAAAGTCAGAAGTGATGCATCCTGAATGCAGGAATAACCATCAAGGACACACGCCCTCCATTCAAACTCCCGCTTTCTGATGCAAGAATATCATCGCCTTCTCCAAAAAGTGCTCACTCACGGCAGTTACCGTGAGGACAGGACTGGCACGGGCGCGTACTCTGTTTTTGGCGAGCAGAGCCGCTATGATCTGAGCGCTGGGTTCCCCATCGTCACCACGAAAAAGCTGCATCTGCGCAGCATCATTCATGAGCTGCTGTGGTTCATCAGTGGCGACACAAACATCCGTTATCTTCAGGAAAACAAAGTCACCATATGGGACGAATGGGCCGATGAGAACGGAGAGCTGGGTCCTGTCTATGGTGCCCAATGGCGTCGCTGGCAGGGTGCGCCTGGGGCTGAGCCGGTCGATCAGATCGTCAAGCTGATCGATGGCATCCGCAATAATCCTTACAGCCGCCGACACATCGTCAGTGCCTGGAATGTGCCCTTCATTGACCAGATGGCGCTGCCGCCCTGCCACTG
This sequence comes from Verrucomicrobiaceae bacterium, assembly GCA_027489965.1. GTDB lineage: Bacteria > Verrucomicrobiota > Verrucomicrobiia > Verrucomicrobiales > Verrucomicrobiaceae > Prosthecobacter. Next base: position 21,171 of record JAIXZA010000177.1, on the reverse strand, counting down.
CCTGTTTCAATTTTTTGTCGCGGATGGCAAACTCAGTTGCCAGCTCTACCAGCGCAGCGCCGACCTCTTTCTGGGCGTGCCCTTTAACATCGCCAGCTACGCGCTTTTCACCCTCATGGTGGCACAAGTCTGCGGCCTACAGCCTGGCGACTTCGTCCACAGCTTTGGGGATTTGCACCTCTACAAAAATCATCTCAATCAGGCGAAACTGCAACTCACCCGTGAGCCACGCGCCCTGCCTGTGATGAAACTAAATCCTGGCGTGAAAGACCTTTTTGCTTTCAAGTATGAGGACTTCACGCTTGAAGGGTACGATCCACACCCAGCGATCAAAGCACCGATTGCGGTCTAGCCGCAGTGCTGACTTCGTGAGCAAATTTTTGCTAACTTTGGAAAAGAAAGAACCCGATTGGGTGTTTCTCTCCTAGTCTTCGCATGATCATGAATCCCCCCAACATCACCCGCCGACATTTTTTCCAAGATTGTGGTATTGGAACGGGCAAAATTGCTCTGGCGTCATTGCTGGCTGACACAGCTTATGGATCGGGCAAAAGCCCCAATGCAGTGACCGCTCCGCATGTTGCTCCAAAAGCCAAGGCTGTGATCCATCTCTTCATGGCAGGCGCACCGTCGCAGTTGGAGCTGTTCGATCATAAGCCCATGCTGACCAAGCTTGAGGGTAAGCCGATTCCCCCTTCGATCATTGGCGGACAGCGCTATGCTTTCATTCGGCCAGATGCAGCCGTTTTGGGACCGCGCTTTCAGTTTGCCAAGCATGGACAGAGCGGTTTGGAGCTATCCGAAAAGCTGCCACACCTCGCTTCCGTGGTGGATGACATCGCCATCATCAAATCCTGCCGCACGACGCAGTTCAATCATGCACCGGCGCAAATTTTCATGAACACGGGCTTCTCACAGCCGGGACGGCCTAGCATGGGTTCGTGGATCACTTATGGCCTTGGTTCAGAGTCACTAGATCTACCTTCCTTTGTCGTGATGAGCACGGGCAGTGGCATCAGTGGTGGAGCTGCCTGCTGGGGGAGTGGTTTCCTGCCGAGCCTCTATTCAGGCACACGCTTCCGTAACACGGGCGATCCCATTTTGAATGTGAGTACGCCGCAGGGGATCGAAGCCGGCACCCAGCGCGATACCATTGACCTCATCAACGCGATGAATCACCGCAGGCTCAAACTGGATGGCGACAGCGAGACGGCGACACGCATCGCGAACTACGAGATGGCCTATCGTCTGCAAAGCTCTGCGCCTGAGCTCATGGATCTCAGCAGCGAGGATAAAACGACGCTGGAAATGTATGGCTGTGATCCCAAGGTGCCGTCCTTTGCCCGCGCCTGCCTGCTGGCTCGGCGCATGGTCGAGCGCGGCGTGCGCTTCATCAATATCTACAACGAAGGCTGGGATGCACACAGTGATGTGGCAGGCAATGTCACCAAGAATTGCGGCATCACGGATCAAGCCTGTGCCGCCCTCATCAAGGATCTCAAGCAACGAGGTTTGCTCGATGAAACACTCGTTGTTTGGGGTGGCGAATTTGGACGCACGCCGATGGTGGAGGCCAGTGTCTCTTTAGGCCGTAGCATGGGCCGTGATCATCATCCACAGGCCTTCAGCATGTGGATGGCTGGTGGTGGCATCAAGGGTGGCGTCAGCGTTGGGGCTACTGATGACATGGGCTTCAACATCATCGAAGACGAAGTCCACGTCGCCGATTTACAAGCTACTATCCTGCACTGTTTAGGCATCGATCATGAGCATTTAACCTTCCGCAGCGCTGGACTGGATTTCAAACTCACCGGAGTGGAACCCTGCAAAGTGGTGCAGAAGATTTTGGCATGATCTCAGCCACCATCGTGCAAGGTCACCGCGTCGCATCCGGTTTGAATGGCAATCCGCGGTTCCCTGGTGGCACGCTGCGAATGCAGCTGCCCTTCTTTCGCGAACTTGGCCTCGACTTGAGCGGCTATCATCTCGGCACGCTGAATGTCAGCATTGCGCCGATGAGCTTTCGCGTAATCAAACCGAAGTGGACCTTTCGTGACTTGAAATGGCATCCCACCGAACCAGCAGAGGATTTTTCTTTCTTTGATGTGATCGTTCATCGTGAAGACGGGTCCTCGATCAGTGGACTAATCTACTTCCCACACCCCGAGACAAAGCCGGAGCATTTTCAAAAGCCGGAAGTGCTGGAACTGCTGTTGCCGTGGATGGAAGGCCTGACTTATGGCCAAAAAATTTGGCTGGAAGTGCCAGTCGAGCAGATGAGGATCGCGTCATGAAAACCATTTTCTTCGTCCTTTATGTCGTCAACTGCATCGCCTTCGCCGAAACGAAACCGGACATCGAATATGCGCGTGTGGGCGATCAAGTGCTGAAACTGGATCTTTATCTGCCTAAGGTGAATAATCCACCGCTGCTCATCTACGTTCACGGTGGCGCTTGGCGGGCGGGATCAAAGTTGGATGTGCCAATTCTGAAGCTGCTGAATCATGGCTTTGCCATTGCCAGCGTGGATTATAGGCTCTCCACAGAGGCGGTGTTTCCAGCTCAGGTTCATGACATCAAGGCAGCGATTCGTTTCCTGCGGGCCAAAGCTGAGCTTTATCACCTCAATACAGCCAGCATCGGAATCGTTGGCTCATCAGCAGGTGGTCATCTGGCGGCGCTGGTGGGTGTGACGAATGGTCATCCAGCGCTTGAAGGCACTGTCGGCCAGCATTTGAGCCAAAGCAGCAGCGTGCAGTGCATGGTCAGTCTTTACGGTGCTTCGAATCTTCAAACGATCCTCTCACAAAGCACGGAGTTTGGCCTGCAAATGCGCGTGCCTGCTTTGGAATTGCTGCTGGGAGGTCAGCCTGATCAAAAACCCGAACTCGCCCGACTTGCCAGCCCAGTGGCACAACTCGACAGCAAAGATCCGCCTTTACTGCTCATCCATGGCGATGCCGATCCACAGATGCCCGCCGCACAGTCTCAGGAATTTGAGCAGGCATACAAGACATTAAGTCTGCCCGTTGAGTACCTTGTGATGCCTGAAAGTAAGCACGGAGGCCCTGAATTCTATGACAGTGAGCGGATGGCCATCATGGCTCAGTTTCTGCAAAATCACCTGATCAAAAAATGAGGCTATTTTCAAAGTAGGATCAACCAAGTCAGCGGCTGAGCGCCGGGCTTCACCAAGGCTCTTCGAAGCCATCTTCACGCATTAGTGAACGTGTTAGGTCAAAAAGACCAGGATCCCACCAGACCGTGCTTTGACCATGCGGCAATTTAGCACGCTCAGGATTTCTGAGCGTGTAACGCATGGCTCTCAACCAATGCTCTTCATTTCGAATGATGCGTATCCAAGTATCGCTATGCCACAATCCCCCTTTCAGCTGCACATTTTGACCCATCGACTGCGAGATGGATCTCATCCATAAAAGCAAAAGCGTTTCGGGATTCTGTCCGTTCCAAGGCCTCACCAGTAGATGAATATGATTGGGCATGATGACAAAGCAATGGGCCTGATAGAAATCACCGTGATACTGCAAAAGTGTGTCCGTCACGATCTGGCGCTGGATAGGATCTTTAAAAACACAGGAGCCATGTCCTGCATCGAGGATTGTTTCAAACGAGCGATAGGCCCGGAGCAGGAACGCTTCATATTCTTTTCCAGTCTCTTCAGCTAAAGCGCCCAACTGCTCACGCTCATAGTGAATGCGGACCCGCCAAGCTTCTTGCTCTCGTAGATACTGATCAATCGAGCGATAAGGGAGCGAATCATTCAAACGAAAGGTGATGAAATAACTAGCTCCTGACTGGCTCCAATAGGGTAGATTCCGCTCATAGATCCTGAGCGCAGCACTGGGATCAAATCCGACAAAGTCTGCTGGAGGAACAAGCTGATCAACAGGGGGAATCATATATGAAGGAAAGCAATCTTGATTGACTTATCATCTAATCAAAGTGCGTCAACCCACACAAGAATGAGTGTTTTACGCTGACAACATTAACTACTTTAGTGGATCAAATTAATACAAGTGCAGAAAGCACATTATCAAATCCCCAAACTCAAGGCAGGACCACACGGACCATGCCTGTACCACGCTCAGTGTTAAAAGGCATAACCGTCTTCTTACCTGCGATTTCAACACTGACCTCGTAGAGGCCGCGATGTCCGCGGACGCTGAATAGGCCGCTCTCATCGGTCTGACCGCTGGCTTGAGTGCGCCAGAGTTTACAGACGAGTTCACGCCAGACTTTGCCGTTCGGTTTTTCTGACCAATCCGTGCGCCAGAGAGCAGTTTCAGGCTTCCAGCCTGCGGCTTCCCAGAAGACCCAGAGCATCATCGCACTGTAAGCTGGGTGGCTGTAGGCCATGATGAGCGTATCACGCAGCCAGTCGGCCTGGAGCTCTTCATCGCCATTGGTGATCACGTCAAACTCCGTGAGTTCGAGATTCGGCACGAGCGCAGCAAAGCGGTCGCTGATTCGTAGCATTTCAGGACCACCTGGCAGATGACTACTATGAAAGTGGGCTTGATTGCCAATGCCGTCAGGGCGCACACCTTGAGCGATCAGGCCTTTGATGCATTCATAGAATTCATCCTGCTGGCGACCTTCGCGAAAAACCTGATCCTCATTGATCCAGAGGGGCACGCCAGTGCGCGCACGCGCAGCCTTAAAGACGTCGGCATAGAGATCGGGGCCAATCACCTGATCCACTGTCCGGCGCGGACTTTCCCAACCGACAGGATGATTCACAGCATCCCATTCATCGACCAAACCTGCGGCTCCATGAATCACTGCATGGGTATGTGTCATGATCTTTTCCCGGATAGCTGCGGGTTGATCTTTGAGTTTCTCAGACCAATCGTCCCACGGTCCCCAGCAAAGGTAATGACCGCGCGTTTTCATGCCACGCTGCTTGGCCCAAGCCAGAGCACCAAGCGTCCACTCCTGACGGTAGTCTTTGCGGTCGTTTGAGGCTCCATTCGTCCAAGCAAAAGGCTTCAGATCATTTTCTAACACAATAGCACTGAAGTTCTCCTCAACCAGCGCACGATATCTGGCGGAGGTTTCATCTGTACCCATGAGATACTTAGCCTTCACGGCCGTACCGAATCCAAAGCTATGCCGCTTTAAAAGGAGGCTGACCTTCGCATGTGATTGCGGTTTACCAGCAGCATCGACCACCTCAACGGCGATATCTGTAGTGCGGATTTTTTCGATTCGGGCCAGCGCTTCCTTCCGCCATGGCGCGTCGGCTTCACGACCTGGATAATGAACCGCTGGCCGAGGCAGCTTGGTCAGATCAAAGGCTGAACCGTAATTTAGCAAACGCACCTTAGAGACCTCCAAAGTCTGCTTTTTCCCACCAAGCATGAGACTTGCATGGGTGATCCCAGGCTTGGAATCTTCACTGGCAGGAAAAGGCACATAAAGAGTCTGCCACTCAGACGCAATATCCACATCATCTTGTCCCAACTTCACATAATCCGGCGGATTTTTCAGCTCAACCACGACCTTGACGCGTCCCTTGCCATCGACGGAAGAATCTTTCAAACAGCGCGCCTCAAAGACCATCAAAAGACGATCATTCTTCTTCACCTCACCGCTGAGAGTCGTGCTCAGTTGCACTTGATAAAGACTCGCTTTGTCATCGAAAACTTCGACTCGCCAACCTTTGCCTTGAGCACCAAAGTCCGCCTGCTCACTTCTGCAAACCAGCTTTTTATTAGGCGCTTTGGCCGACCCTTGCCAATCGGTGGGCAACAGGTCTTTTCCACCCTCTGGAAGACTGGCTGCATGAGCAGATAAAGAGAGGGCAACTAAAAAGAGACTGCGAAACATACACTGCAGAGTAAGTTGCGATTCAAGCTCGTAAAGTGAAGCTTTGATGTCGGGATCTTCTTTGAAGATCGCGGCCTTCAGAGGTGGCTACTTTTTACAACTACAGGTAGGATTTCACTGGATGATCGAAGCAGACCCATTTGATCAAACGCATCACTTCACAGCAACCTTGTTTCAGACGAGTGGCAAAGGTGGTTGGACCTTTGCACCGATTCCACCAGAAGTTGCTCCACCTGTCACGGGTTCTTGGGTTATGACGCCAGTGATTGCGAGTGTGGATGGCAAGACATGGAAGACCACCGTTTGGAAAGATAAATCTCAGCGCAGTCTGCTGCCTGTGCCGAAGAAGATCAGAGGCCGAAAGGGCGATGGCGACAGTGTCAGCATCACGCTGCAGATGGACCGTGAACGCTTATTGGGGCCGATCTATCCACTGGAGTGAACTACAGCACTCGCTGCCATTCTTTGGCGATGACGAGATACTGCTCTTTAGCAATTTTCAATACGGTCGGAGCCATGTAAATCCAACCAGGCAGAATGCCCCAGGCGAAAACGAAACAGATGAAACCATTGGTGAAAGCCCGTTTCCAAAGGATAAGAATGCCCAATAAGCTGATGATACAGGCCACTGCGATGACGGCGTGCCAGTGCCATTTTTCTAAACCCGTGGGCGCTGCAACAAAGACCATGGTAAGCACAACCAGCAAGGTCGCCCGCTTGTAGCAGCGGCGCACAAACTCGCGCTCTGCTTCCCAAGCTTGGCGCTCAGCCTCTCGCTCGCGATCCGTGGGGCGATTAGAAAAGAGGAAGCCAGGGTCATTAAAACTCATGCAGGTCTCCTTGAAGCAGGCTGCTCGTGATGACAAGCAAAGAGGCATGGGATTTGTCATCTCATGCCTCTGGTTGGTCGGAACAGAGAATCAATTAAAGTCCCTCGGGGCGCTTCGCGGGTGGTGGTCCCTCACGTGAAGCGTCTGGACGGCGATCACCTTCACGAGCAGGGCCCTGTTCGTCGCGCATGTGGGTGCGGATCTGATCCATCTCACGCAGTTTACTTGCAAAGGGTTCAGGCACGGCGGCACGCTCTTGATCGTTATTTACAGGCCAGCTTTTTTCCTCACCCTCTTTAGGCTTCACCGTGAAGACCTGTTTCCCATCATTCCGGCGTAAGCTGTAAATGCCGGTGTCATCACTGCGCGTGACATTGGCACTCTCATGAGATTCACGATATTCAAAACGGTGTTCACCGCCTCTCGGACCTTGATCCGGTGGACCTGAGCGGGAGGGACTGCCGTCACGCGGACCGCGATCACTGTCATGGCGTTCCCCATCTTGTCGGCCGGGTGCTTCGAACATTGGCGGCTGTGGCATGGTTCCAACTCTCCCATTCCGATTCCAGTCTTGGATGCGCTCCTGATAGTCGAGGGTGCGGCGCTGGAACTCTTCAGAAGAATCACGCCATTGATCCGTGTTTCCCCATTCCCCGCCTCGCATGCCAGGGAAGCTGGGCATGAAGCCATGCGGACGCTCTTGATTCACGGCCATCATTCGCTCGCCAATCTTGATGGTAATCTGCTTTGTCTGGCCGCCGGAGATGATGCTCAAAGGCACGGAGTCATCCTTCTTTTTGGAGCGCACAAGTGTTTGCAGCTGTTCCATATTGACCAGCTTTTGATCCTCAAAAGACACGAGAACATCATGCTCCTTTAGCCCTGCTTCTTTGGCAGGAGAGTCAGGCATGACCTCTTGGACGAGCAGGCCAAATCCTTCCATCAAACCAAACTGGGCGCGCAATTCGCGACTGACTTGCGTGGTTAAGACCCCGAGATAGGCCGTGGGCATTTCCTCTGGCGGACGCGGATTTCGTGGACGGTCAGGGGAGTCGATTGCCTCTGGACGCTTGACTTGTTCAGGCGAGTCGGGTGGCATGGGTTTCTCTTGGGCCGTGGCCGGTAGATTGAGCAGGGCTAGCAATCCGCTCAAAAGTAGGAGTGTGGTGGTTTGAATTTTCATGGTGGAAACGTTGAGGATTATTGAAAGGAAACGGGTAGCACCACGCTGTCCTCACGTGGCATTTCGACGGTGATTTGGGCGCCATCTCGCGGATCAATCCAGGCGTGGCGCTCCATGGAGACAAGCCGCACGTGCTGCTCTGGAAGACGGGAAACATCATTGTATTGAATGCCCTCGTCCTGCGCCGCCATGACCTCCCTGATCGTACTCATGGGCATCACCGAAGGGGCCTGTGATAATGATGAGCTGCCAGTCTGCACAGAATTGGCGGGAACGGCGCTCATCACTAGCACTGCGGCGGCAGCTCCCAGTGATGTCCACATGACTGGCGCAAACCAGCTCAAATTCGGAGCCCGCTTCGGCGTGCGTGCCCAGCTTAAATCTTGTTCAAGCTCGCGATCCACGCTTTTCGTCAGTGCGGCGCTAGGCTTGGCTGGAGAGAGGGATTGCAGTAAAGATTCGATGTCGTGGTCGTTCATGGCTAGGCCTCCTGGGCTGTGTTAAAGTTCAACAGATTGATGGGCGTGTGGTGAGTCTCTTGGATGAGTTCATTCTTCAGCGGAGCCAGTTGCTTTTGCAGCGCATTCAGAGCATAACGGTAGCGCCCAGAGACGGTGTTGATGGAGATACCCATGGCAGTGGCGATCTCTTGAAAGGTAAGGCCGCCCCAGAGCTTCAGCGTGACGACTTCCCGCTGTTCTTCAGGCAGCTTGGATAAAGCTTCCGTCACAATGGCGGCCGTCTCTTTGGTCTCTGGTGATGGGTCAAAAATGGGCGCATCTTCAGATTTCAGGGTGATTTCCGAAACCAGTTCACGCTTGGTGCGACGGGTGTCACTACGCCGAAGATCTAGAGCGATGGTGCGGACGGCGGCATAAAGCAGCGGCACATTTTCAGTGTCCCCGTCTGGGAAACGTCTCCACCAGCGCACAAAGGCCATCTGAACAACGTCGTCCGCATCCGCCGCGCTCGGAGTGAGCTGGCGGGCATAGAGAACCAGCTTCGGAGAGATCTGGTCAAAGCACTGTTTCCAATTGAAGGCGGCAGACATGGTGAAAGCGTTAGACAATGGCTTAACGCCATCTGGCTAAAAATTTGTGTGTCATCCTTCAGAAAATGTTCTTCATTGCTGCGTCATGAATTTTCCACTCTCATTTCGCTTCAAACTCATCGCTCTTTCCCCCCAGATTTACATCCAGGATGCTACGGGCCAATCGGTCTGTTATGTGAAGCAGAAGCTCTTTCGCCTGAAAGAAAAGGTCGAGGTCTTTTCTGACGATACTCAGCAACATTTAATCAGCACGATCAGTGCCGACCGAATCATCGACTGGTCAGCACGTTACACTTTTCGTGATGCCGCAGGCAATGAGCTAGGTGCCGTCGGTCGCCGAGGAATGCGTAGCCTCTGGAGTGCGCACTATGACATCTTCAGCCCTGGCTCTACGACCCCCGCTTTTTCAATCCGCGAAGAGAACCCGATGGCCAAGCTCTTTGATACATTTCTCAGTGAAATCCCAATCGTCGGCATGTTGACAGGCTATTTCTTTCATCCGCGGTTCCTCACCTCCCGCGCTGATGGCACCCCCATCATGCGTCTCACCAAGCAATCAGCCTTTTTCGAAGGCAAATTCCAGTTGGACCAAATCACGCCCGTGTCTCAGGGCGAAGAAACCGCCATCATCCTAGCCTATCTCATGATGAATCTGCTAGAGAGGAGCCGTGGTTAATCATCCGATGAAAATCGTTCTACTCGACGCCCATACCGCTAATCCAGGAGACGTCTCCTGGGCACCATTAGAAGCCATTGCTGCCTGTGAGATCTACCCGCGCACGCCGCTGGCTGAAACCGTGGCCCGCTGTGCCGATGCGGAGATCGTCATCACCAATAAAGCGGTGATGAATCGAGAGATCATCTCTGCGCTGCCAAAGCTCAAATACATCGGAGTTACCGCCACTGGTTTTAACATTGTCGATGTGGCTGCCGCAAAAGAGCAGGGCATCACCGTCACCAATGTCCCCGGTTACAGCTCGCCAGCCGTAGCGCAGCTTGTTTTTGCCCTGCTGCTAGAGCTAACCAATCATGTCGGGCATCATGCTCAAACGGTGAGTTCGGGTCGCTGGGAAAGCTGCCCTGATTTTTGTTACTGGGACCACCCCATCATCGAGCTCAGTGGTAGGACTCTTGGCATCATCGGCTACGGAGACATCGGCAGTGCTGTGGCCCGCATTGCCATTGCCTTTGGCATGAACGTGCTGGCCAGCAAGCGCGAATGGAAGTCCGCACCCCCAGAGGGCGTGACTGCCGCCAGTATTGAGGAAATCTTTGCTCAAAGTGACGCCATCTCGCTGCACTGCCCGTTGACAGACGCTACCAAGCATCTCGTCTGTGATCGAACTCTCGCACTGATGAAACCCAGTGCCTTTCTCATCAACACAGGTCGCGGCCCGCTCATCGACGAATCAGCCCTCGCTCGCGCTCTGAATGAAGGCCGCATCGCCGGAGCTGGATTGGATGTGCTCAGCATGGAGCCGCCAAAGGATGGCAATCCACTCATCGGCGCCAAAAACTGCCTCATCACACCCCACATCGGCTGGGCCAGTCATGAGGCACGTCTGCGCCTCATCGACCTGACTGCGGCTAATCTGACTGCCTTTCTGGCCGGAAAACCAGTAAACGTGGTGAGTTAGTGTCCGAGCAGATCAAGAATTTGACGATGCTTTACGCTTGTTGGGATTCAGAACAACAACGGTAAACAACCGTCAACGGTGCGCAGCACCCTTCAGCAATCGTCAACCAATCCGAACCGTCACCCCAGCGCCGCCGTAGCTTCCTTACCATCAATGACCTTTTGGCTAGGCTCGCGGATCTCATGGACGATGCCCACGAGCTTCAGTAAGCGCAGGACATAATAAGTTGGGTCGATTTCCCACCAGAAGAAGCCTTGGCGGGCGCAGTGCGGATAGTAGTGATGATTGTTGTGCCAGCCCTCTCCGAGAGTCAGGATGGCTAAAATGAAACTGTTTTTGCTGGATTCACCTGTTTCATAGCGAGTGCTACCTAGAAGATGACAGAAACTATTGATGGCAAAAGTCGTGTGATACAGAATCACCGTGCTCAGGCAGAATCCCCAGAGAAACCCTGGCAGACCCGCGATCAAATAACAGGCCAGACCCGTCACTGCTGGTGGAATAAAGTGGTAACGGTCAATGAAGACCAACTCAGGGAACTTGGTCAGATCCTTCACCTTCTTCTCATCATAAGCATAATAGTCTGGAGAGAGAATCCAGCCGATGTGCGCCCAATAAAAACCCTGCTGTTTTACCGAATGAACATCATCCTCCTGATCGGAATGCTGATGATGATGGCGATGATGTGCGGCCCACCAAAGAGCCCCTTTTTGAGCCGACATGCCACCCAGAAAAGCCAGAACGAACTGGAACCAGCGGGAAGTCTTAAAAGAACGATGTGAAAAATAACGATGGTAGCCTCCCGTAATGCCAAATTTACGGACCACGAACAACCCCGCACAAAGCAGAATACAGGTCAAATCAGGTTTGACGAAGAAGGCAGCGACAGCCGCCGCATGAATAGCAAAGAAAAGGGTCGAACCGACGGATGGTTTAAAAGCTGGATGAGTCACGGTAAATGGAAAAAGCGCCTGTAGATGCCAGTGATACGAAGAAAATCAACCCTTGGATTCAGACGAACAATCCGCCAGTCAATCCATCTGACAATGTCGTTGCAAAATACGACAGTGGATTCGTCCAATCTCAAAGTTGACAATCATTATTGATTATTTTATTATATTAAAGATCAGCATTTTGAATTTATCATGAAATCTTTAATAAACCGCCTTCGAATCGTCTTCTGCATAGTGCTTTTGTGCTTAAGTTTAAAAAATCAGGCACAAGCGGCTGTCACAGCGACTGGCCTAGCGATCATTGGATATGATGATTTCGCAGATTCGTTTTCCACCTTGGTTCTTGAAGACATCCAGGCTGGTGAGGTCATCTATTTCACAAATAATGGCTGGAATTCGACAGAGAGTAAATTTAATGGGGCTGATATCAATCAACCCGCTGGTAATGAGTCATTAATCAAACTGACCGTATCTCAAACCATCAGCCGCGGAACCATTCTATCCTCTACGAGCAACGGAACAGCTTGGCAGTGGACGAACATGGGCTTGATACCCAGCGCAGGGAGCTTCTCAGCCAACTTCAGCGATCTAGCTTTGGAAAACGAATCAGATCAGATTTACGCCTTTCAAGCCTCTGCCGAGGATCCCTTGATGACACCGTCAAATTTCATCTATGCCCTGCATTTTGGCAGCGCTAGTAACCTTTTATTCTCAGATGCCGAAGACTCGTTGACGGGCAATATCCCTCCAGGTCTTTCCTTGTTAGCCAAAAATGCCTTTGCGCATACGAACCCAGATTTTCACGGTGACTCAGATGGCAACCACTCAGCTTGGGGCCTCAATATCAACGATTCAGATGTCCAAAACCTCATCAATAATGGAGGAAGCTCCAGCCAGTGGCTTAATGTCATCGCCAACAGCGAAAACTGGGGAGCCATTCAACCAGCCAGCGGCGCACTGTTCGCTGCGCCGGAACCAAATCGCGCCATTTTGTCACTGTTAGGCATTGGAAGCCTGCTCTTTAGAAGAAAACGGCCCCCGGTTAAATTATTGAAATTGTAATAATTGTAATATTTTGTTGCGACTCTTCAGGGTTGCCGATACTTTGGGGAGCTTGTGAATCCCCGCCATTTCATTGCTTTTTGCTGCATCCTCCTGCTGACTAGTCAGCTGGGGGCCTCAAGCATCATGGTCAATGAATACTACAATGGCAGTGCAGCCGTGGGCACAGGCACCAAAATGGCACGGGATGAATACATCGAATTCGTCATCGTGGAAAAAACCTCGTCGGCAAGCCTAGCCGCAATGACATTCGGTGATACCAATGATGCGACATCCCTACTTCAGGGTGTCTTTAAATTTGATCAGGCCACACTCGATCTAGCGCTTTCTAATGCAGGGATTCAGCAGTTTTTACCTGGCACTATTCTGGTGGTCAAAGGCGCGGATCTAGGCAGTCAGCAACTAGGCTATTCACCCGAAACAGGAAGTTGGAGCATCGAACTAACCGCAGGCCAGGGTGCTGTGGATCACTCCGAAAGATTGATCAACGGCAATATCACCATCGGTAACAATGGCGATGTCGTCTGGATTTCTAGCAGTACTCCGCCGACTAGAAATAGTGACACTAGCGGCCTAATCCATGCCATCGGTCATGACAATGCCCCGGGCCTGATCGCCACCACGGTCTCGACAGCTTTTGGGACGGAAAACATTCTCAACTCAACCATTACCTCGGGTAGATCCGTCTCAAATGTCGGAAACAGCACCGAATCACTAAAGTTAACTGTCGGCGGAACCAGAGGTGTTGCCAATGGTGGTGCCAACAGCACCTGGGTTAACGGGCTGCGGGGTGGCAGCCTCATTGCAGTGCCGGAGCCTAGCCGAGGGTTGCTAATTCTTACAGGCATCTTGGTTATAACCTGCCAGCGCAGAAGAATAGGAGGTCAGCATGTCTAACCTACCGCTTCCAGCTCGGCCAAAACGCAGTCGCTGCACCTCCACGCTGCGCGCTGAACTGACGGGTAGAAACCGCTGGTGGTTAGAAAATCAGACCCCTAAACTCAAGACGAAAAGCCGCCAAAAGCGCCTGCATTTCAAAAGTGGCGACCCTTTTGACCGCTTCGTTATCATCCGTTACCTCCTGGTCGTTTTATCGTTAGTGGTTCCAGCGGTCATCCTAACGCGGGCCAAGATCATCCACGACGACCGCACGGCAGCGAATGAACTGAGTGCATCTCTTTCTAGCTCTCACAACCAAAGTGATCTCAAGCGCCTAACCGAATTCAGCAAACTCCAGGCTCAACTTGCCCGCGAGCCAAATAATGCCCAAACCCTGCGTACGTTTGCTATAGCTGCAGCGGATTTCTCACCTGCCGAAGCCCGACGTGCCTATCATCGTCTCAATGCGATGGGGCAGACCACCGATGCCGATAGCGTCGGCCACGCAGCTTTGCTGGCCAACTTGCATGATTTCACAGGTGCTAAAGCCATCCTTTCAAATATCTCCAAAGAGGCTCAAGAGCTACCCTTAGCTCAGTTCGCCTGGCTAGCTATCTGGCGTGAAGCGGGTGACTTTACCGCCGCTGCCAGCACCTTGGAAAAGTTGACTGCGCAGACACCTTGCGATCTGGAAATCGTTTTGGAGCTTGTCCGCAAAGCCTCTGTCGCCAGCGCCAAACCTGAAATCCTTGAACGCCTCGAAAGCTGCCTGCTTCTAAGCCTTCGGCATTGGATGAGCACAGGCCGCGCCCAGGACGTTCTGGCCCTCGCTGGTAAAATTGCCACCTCCCCGATCTCTAACACTCAGCACCGCACGCAGGTGGCTCAGATCTTGAGAAACCTGCCAGGCACACCTGTTGAACATCGCTTAGCCGCCGTCCGGTTTGCCTATCCTGACAAATTGGAAACTGCCGACCAACAGCAATTGCGCAGTGATTATCAAAACGAAATCGCCTGGAGCGGCGGCATGGGGGCAGATGACAAGCACCGTGTCGCTGCCTACCTCCAATCTCAAGGTGAATACGCTATCGTAACCAGCCTGATCAGCGAGCGCGAGGCCCTCACAGAACCACCGCTTTTTGCCCGCCGCTTTGACTCCCTGCTTGAACAAGGACTCTGGCGTGAAGCCGGCAGCATGACCGCCTCAGAGCAGGCACCTCTTTTGCCCCACTCACGCAGCCTTGCCCAGACACTGGCCACGCTGCAAAACAAAACGATTCGCAGCTTCACCGTTCAAATCCTTCTGGGAGAAACACTCGCTGCCTCACGGATGGAAAACCGAGAACTCGACTGCTATGCTACGGGTTGCGCAGCCTTGGATCATGCCATGCCAGACCTTGCCGCCAGCGCCTTTGCCTGTGCGCTCGACCTTTCTAAAAATCGCCCAAACACCATGCAATCCATCTTGAGAAGCGCTCGTCAGAGCCAGCTTCCATTAGCGACCTTCATGAAGGCGCTGATCGGCAGCCCAGCCATGGAGGACGAAAGCATCCAGGATTCCCTTATCTACATCAGCCTGCTGGCGGGAGAAAAAGTGGACGCCATGCTGGCGATCATCCGCAATCGCCGCCAGCACGCCCCAGAACAGGTCTATCTCCGCTTTCTCGAAGCCCTGGCACTGTATCAGCAAGGTAAACATGGCGACGCCTCATCTCTGCTCGTTCCCCTGCCCCGTCACCGCTGGCATCAGGGAGAGGCCGCCGTGCTAGCGAGCATCATATCTGCCACCGGCGAAATCGAGCGCTCAAGCCCCCTGATTCAGCAGATTGATCCCAGCTTGCTCTTTGTCGAAGAGCGCCAGCTATTCGATCCTTGGCAAAGCCGACTAACCCTCGGCACTAGCCTAGCCAGTCGAACGGGCACGGAGTGAGAACCGTCTAGGATGGATTGCAAGGATGCAGTGAACCTTCACTCATGCATCACCGAGAACCCGAGAGAATCGGAAACCTGCTGAAGGACATCGTCTTGATGAAAGACAGCTAAACAGACAAACGCTGCAGCTTACTTTTTCTTCACCTTCTCAGGCAGGCCTTGACCGGGCTTGAGATCTAGGTTGGCCACCATATCCGCCTCAGTCACTGTGGACTCGACTCCGGCAGCAGGCACATCAACATGGGCGGTCCAAAGGATAGCATTTAGCACCAATTTACGCTGATCATTGTTTGACCAGCCTTTGTGATAATGACCGCCGGTGAAACCAAAACCACGACCACCACCTGCACGCTCTGCCGCCCATGCCACATGTTGTTTCTCTTTGTTTTTGACGGATTCACGCACCGCAGGATTACCACTGTGATGACCGTCCGGGCGGCTCATCGTTGAATCAGGAGCAACATCACTCAGGATCGGCGTCAGACCCTGCATCCCCTGACGGAAGCGCATGTAAAAATACCATTCATCATTCGTTGAGAAGGGCTTCACACCACTGCTAATCGGATGCGCTGGGAACTCCTTAAAATTGGCATCCCAATGCGGGTTCACACTCCAATTGATCTCAAAGGCACCGCCCATCCAGTCGATGAATTCCTTGTTGCCTTTTTCAATCGTCGGCTCTACCGCGTAATGCAGCGTCAGGAAGCCACATCCGCGCTTCATTTCCTTGTCCAGCTGCACCAGTCGATCCTCTTGCAGCGCTGGATGCCCACCACCACCATCCGAGTAGATCACCACGCTGTCCGCCTTCGAGAGTTCTTCTTGGCTAGGCCATTCACCATTGAGATGGTGTAAAATCTGCACCTGCTCCGCCGCACCCTGCTCCAGGCATTTCTTGAGCAGCTGAATCCCCGCATTGTGCTCATGCTGCCCAGGCCCATGAGAGGGTTTTCCAGCAATCATCACGACTAGCTTTTTATCAGCCGCAGAAAGCGACGTGAGAGCAGAGAGGGAAAGCGCGACAAGGGCAAAAAGAATAGGTTTCATAAAATATGCAGGAATAATCAAACGCGGATCAAAAGAGGGCCTTATCAGTAAAGAGTCGCTTCGTTGTTGTAAAGATGCTGGGAGCAAACTTTACTTGTCTAAGCAAAGCCGTTCTATCCTCTAGCTCAGATCCTTTGAGGACGATCCCACTACTTTAGAAGGCCCGTAAATAATGGTTGCTCAAAAAGAGCGCGAACCTTTAGAATGAAAGTATTAGTCGATCAATTCCTCATGCCATTCAGTCTCCGACCAGCTATCAATGATGATCGAGGAGCAGTGGAGAAACTCGTCTTTGGTGTCTTGGCCGAATATGGCCTAACGCCCGACCCAGCGGGAACGGACTCAGACCTTCATGATATTCAAAGCACCTACCATGCCGCTGGCGGTGCTTTTGACGTTTTGGTGACTAGCTCGGATGAGATCATTGGCACGGTGGGGCTTTTCCGAGTATCAGCGTCGATCTGCGAACTTCGTAAAATGTACCTAGCCCCATCCGCTCGAGGGCAGGGCCAGGGTCGCCGTCTCCTAGAGCATGCCTTGGAACGTGCCGCAGCTCTTGGCTTTTCAAGTGTGGTCTTGGAAACAGCTTCCGTTCTACGAGAGGCAGTTTCGCTTTACGAGCGCTACGGTTTTCGTCCGTACGTTTCTGAGCATTTAGCCGCTCGATGCGATGCCGCGTACATCCTGACGCTCAGTCCGATGAAATAGTCTCTGCCCTTATAACCAGGGCATGCAGAGTTGAGGCGCTCGACTGTTTTAAAAAATCAGAGACTATTTAAGAAAACTCGGATTACGACAAAGTACGTCGATGCTCCATCAATCGCCAACCGAGCAAGCTGCAGAGCCCAAAACCGAAGACATTAAGCGAGCCGTGAAGGGTCCACATTTGGGGCATGCTCAGCGCAGCCCAAGGCCAGAGGTGGCGGAGGCCAAAGCCAAGCGCCAGGGTCATGGAGCAAATCAGGGCTAGGCCAGAGATGGCATGTAGAGAACGATGGGACCAGTGCAGCCCAACTTGAAGAGACAACCTCAATTGAGAACAGGCCACGCCCAGTGCGCCCAATACGAGAATGGTCACACCCAATGGCTCCACAAAAGCAAGGATGCCGAAATGTGTGCAAGTAATCCCCATCGCGACGATAGGAACGCCAATCAGGATGGCCAAGCATGAAAATCGCGTCCAACAACTCGGGCACTTTTGAGCATGCATCCCAGCGATCAAGGGCAGCGTGAAGCCAGCATGATGAAAGTGAGCACCTGTCAGTAAAACAATCAAAGGATCAAAACCAAAGGGTGTCCAGTTAGCCCGATTGGCGACCAACCAAAGAGCACCGATGGCAGGGAAACATCGGGCCGCGAGCAGGCTGATCTGCGCTATTTCGAAGTCCGGACGATCTTGACTCAACGCCTGCCAAGCTAAGAGAAGTCGAATGATTAGCCAGGGCAAAGCCAAAACAGCAGTGCTAGGCGCTGGCATCCAGCAAAAGGAAAGACCGAGCAAAATTGCCGCGGCCATCGAAGATTTCTCCAGACGCCGTGCATCTGTGGGCGACTCAATCAATCGGCGGGATAGTGGGATCAAAAAAAGCGGCGAAAACATCAGCAACAAAACGATCCATGATTCGCTCTCCATATCCAATTGAAGGCAGGCCACCAGAACCAGCCAGAGCGCGGCACCGAGGATTTTGAGAGAGAGTTCGAGGTTCAAGATGACGTGAAGGACTAAAGACCAGCAGCTTTTTTCACCATAACCGCCTGTGAGTCACGCACAAAACGACATTGCCACCAGCGCGCCAGAGGAAAGGCCAGCCAAGCCAGCCAATGACGTGGCCTGGAAAAGGCTCGGATCACATACCAAACGGAATCATCGGGCTCATGCCGGATCAGAAACTGCTCCTCACCACATTCCGCATGTTCAGGCAGCGTGCCATAGACAAAACCATGCGTCATGACTGAATCACAGCGACGCAAAATTCGGCAGGGATTCACCCACCACAAACCGCAAATCTGAACCACCATGGCGACGATTTGTCCGACCACCTGCTCTTTAGGCTGTAAGCGAGCGACTGAACTCCATGAGGGAAACATCTCCCACTGATCCAGAGCAATGCAGGCTCGCTGGTAAACTTCGACTCCTTCGCCAAGCCTGACACGATGGAGATCCGTGATAAATCCCGGATGATTCTCTGCCTCCAATGATTGCCTCTGATAACTTAGCGGCCCTTCATGCCAAGCAATCAAACACGCCCTTAACGCATCTAACTTTGGCTGCAAAAAGTACATCATCGTGCCAGCTCCACCGACCGTTTAATTCTGCCCTGAAGCAATCGGGGTAATGCCAATTTCTCGGGCGTCTGCAATGGAAATCAGTTGGATATCAGGGTCCTCTTCTGATTCGAAGGCCTCGCTATTCTCTTCAATGGCTTCATTACCCGTGGAGATGGCACTGATAAAAGTCTCATAAGAGGCTTTGAACTCTTTTTGTTTCAGCTCCTCGGGCATATCAGGCAGGTCTTTGACAGCCTTTAGATTGTTATTCCCCAGCATCGTCGTTTCTAATCCGACGAGCTCAGCATCCTCTTCTTTGCCCGTTTTAAAGGCTAGGAAGCAGTGCCCTGGAACCATGACCAAATAAGAATCTATGCCGATTTTACGTAAAAGTGAGGCCATCAGCACTGAGCCATCCACACAGTTGGCCTGCGTGTTGGCGATACTTTGATCCAAGAAGCGCACTGTCTGACTTACCACAAATTTGCTCGGTGTGGTCGTGGATACGTCACTGTATTTGATACCACGGCGCTGAAGCACATTCCAGATGGCGAAAATCTGCAATACAGCCTCATCTGGATCACCCGATTGATAGCCTGTGAAAGAAGACACGAGCCCACTGCTAAGAGCTTCCTTGAGGATGCTGTAAACGAGAGGATGATTCTCATTCACGTAAGCAGCGAAGAGCCAGGAAAAGTCTTCGAAATCCTCGCCTTCCTCATCCCAAAGAACATAGAAAGGGCAATCGTTCAAAGAGCGCATGATGCAGGTCTCGGTTTCCTCGGAGAGTTCTTCATCATCCACAGTGACTTTAAAGGTCGCGTTGACAGGTCTCTGTTGGCGCACTTTTAGCAGCGCCTCATAATCCCAAGCTGCTTTGGGAAAAACGCGGGCCTCACCACGCAGGGTGCGCGCAATCACACCTTTCCATTTGGCGGTCTTGAGAAAGCCATCCACTGAGATTTCTACGATCACTTCAGACCCTTTGGTGATACCGGATAGATCCACAGCAAGCCAGCCATTTTCGTCCCCATAAATGGGCAGATCCTTTTTCTTTGGCTTTGGGTCATCTTCCGTTCTTTTATCTTCGGCCGTTTCTTCATCACCATTCCAGTCCACTGTGGCAGTAGCTATGATAGCACTCGGAAAAAGATCTTTTTCTGTGTAGGACCAAGGCACGAAACTGGGATCAGCGAAGGCGGAAGTCGCAACAAACAAACAGAGTGAAGGGAGCAGTTTCATGAGGAATTTTTTATGAGTGATGAGTACGAATGATGTTTGGCTTTACCCAAGCGCGACCATTGCCTGCACAAGTAGTGAAACAAGGCGAAATTGTCCTCTGGGCTAAAAAAGAGAGCAGTCAGCCAACAATGCGACAAGCCTTTGGCTCAAAAGTCACAAAACATTCCATGCCCGCTTTCATAGGCAATTCTACTCCATCACGAAACCGCTGTACGAGCAGATCTTGCAACCCAGATTTGAGGCGAATTTTCTCATGCGAGCCAACATAGATGACCTCATCTACTATGGCTGGAAAGGCAAACTTTAAACTACCATTATCAGGTCTTTCCTGAGAACACTGCAAATGCTCCGGCCGCAATAAAAGCGTCACTCGGCGCCCAAGCTCCAATTCAACAGAAGACTGAGCAAATACACCGCCCCAACCTGCGACCTCGACAAGAAAAAGATTCTCACCACATCGTTCACGAACGATGCCCAGCATGAGATTCGCATCTCCGATAAAACCAGCTACAAATTCATTCACCGGATCATCATAAAGCGCTCTTGGTGTATCGATCTGCTCCACGCGCCCTTGATTCATCACTGCGATACGATCGCTCAAACTCAGAGCTTCCTCCTGATCATGGGTGACATAGATAAAGGTAGTACCGACTTCCCGATGAAGCGCACTCAACTCTGAAAGCAAGTGTTGCCGCAGCTTAAGGTCCAAGGCGGCCAGGGGTTCATCAAGAAGCAGCACCTGCGGTTGATTGATCAAAGCGCGGGCAATGGCCACACGCTGCTTCTGACCTCCGCTGAGTTGGGCTGGCATTGAGTAGGCGTAATCCACCATTTTAACCAAAGTGAGCATTCGCTCAATCTCATGACCAATGAAAGCGCGGCTACGACCGGCCATTTGCAGGCCAAAAGCGATGTTTTCCTGAACATTTAGATGAGGAAACAAAGCGTAGTTTTGAAACACCGTATTCACGGGCCTCTTCTCAGGCGGTAGATCCGTGATGTCTTTTCCATCAAGAAACAGGCGACCTGAATCAGGCCTGATGAAACCCGCCAGCATTCGCAGCAGCGTTGTTTTTCCACAGCCACTGGGACCAAGAAGAGAAAACACTTCCCCCTGACGAATGGTCATGGAAACTGAGTCCACAACAGGCGAGCTGTCGAAGGATTTGCTAACTTGGTCGATGACAAGGAAGTCGCTCACTAGAGTCTTCAGTCATAAACCAGACCGCTCTACAGG
>JAIXZA010000018.1 GCA_027489965.1 Verrucomicrobiaceae bacterium | reverse complement strand
TGGAATTCTTCAGACACTGTCTGAAAAATCCGAGACACGGTCTCGGAAATTGGTCCCCGCGCAGATTCGCCAGACGCCGTCTGGAAAATCTCCCTTCTCCCTCAGTTGGTCACACTACGTCGTGCTCATGACCATCAAGGACCCGGACGAACGCAGCTTCTACGAAATTGAATCCCATCAGGCAGACTGGGATGTCCGCGAACTCAAACGCCAGAAAGCCTCCTGCCTCTACGAGCGCCTCGCCCTCAGCCGGGACAAGGCTGGCATCCGAAAACTCGCCAAGGAAGGCCAGATCATCACCCGTCCCGAGGACTTGCTAAAGGAGCCGCTCGTCCTCGAGTTCCTCGGCCTCGATGCGCAAGCCAGCTACTCCGAGTCTGACCTCGAGCAGGCCATCATCGACCGCCTGGAGCACTTCCTCCTCGAACTCGGCAAAGGCTTCCTCTTTGAAGCCCGCCAGAAGCGCTTCACCTTCGATGAAGACCACTACTTCGTCGATTTGGTCTTCTACAACCGCCTCCTCCGCTGCTACGTCATCATCGACCTCAAGCTCGACACGCTCACCCATCAGGACCTCGGCCAGATGCAGATGTACGTGAACTACTACGACCGCGAGGTGAAGCTCCCCGACGAAAACCCCACTATCGGTCTCCTCCTCTGCAAATCCGCCAAAAAGACCGTCGTCGAACTCACCCTGCCCAAAGACGCCAACATCCACGCCAAAGAGTATTCGCTTTACTTGCCCTCCAAAGAGCTCCTGAAGCAAAAGCTCGACGAATGGAGCAACCTTGAGACCCAGTAACCCGCAGGAAACGAAGCATGCAACTGGCTGACGAAACATTCCCCCCATTTCTTCCCGGCTGCTCCGCCTCTCAGCATAATGTAAGTCCTGAATCAACTCAGTGCTGAGATCAACTCACTCATCAACTCGGACGCCTTTCGGTGCCGGATGAGCGGTGCGGCTTGTCCGGCGTAGAGCGGCAGCAAGGAACTGTCGCTAAGCCGAACACCTTCTGTCTTCACAGGATGGTTGAAGGAGGCTTGCAGCGGGAAAGGCAAGGCGGCAGAGGAACTGTTCTCAAGTTCATCCAGCAAAGGGGTGCTCATGAAGCGAGCGAGCCTCCCGGTGAAGCGACGGCTCAGCTGGGTGCGGGCCGCTGACGGGGTGAACAAGGCTTCGCGGTGCGGTGGCGGGCAGTTCGATTCCTCGCAGGCGAGAAAAGCGGTGCCGATCTGCACGGCATCCGCGCCGAGCTGGAAGGTCGCCCGAATGCCGCGGATCTCCGCAATGCCCCCCGCCGCAATCACCGGCTTGCGGGTGACATTTCGCACCTGCGGCACGAGCGCCAGCGTGCCTGTGAGAGATTGCTCGGCAGGCCTCAGGAAGCTCGGGCGATGTCCACCGGCCTCCGAACCCGTCGCCACGATCATGTCCACGCCTGCCTCATCCAGCGCAGCGGCTTCTTCCTGCGTCGTGGCGGTTCCAACAGTCACAATGCCGCGTCGAGTGCACTCGCGCAGGATCTCGGCATCAGGAATGCCAAACACAAAGCTAAACACCGCAGGTTGCAGGTCGAGAATCACCTCCACCTGCTGCTCGAAACTGAAATCGTCCGGTGGCTCGATGGGTGGTGCTTCGATGCCCAGACGTTCATAAATGGCCCCAAACTGTCGCAAACCGGCCTCATGGTGCGCGGCTGTCATTTCGTCCGCACTCGGATCAGATCGCGAGACCCACAGATTGATGTTGAAGGGCTTCGCGGTGGCCGATTGCAGACCGCGAATCACCTCTCGCATTTGGGTCGGAGACAGATGGTGTGCTCCGAATGAGCCGAGTCCGCCCGCATTGGATACCGCCGCCGCGAGCTTCACGGACGACAACCCGCCGCCGAACGGTCCCTGAATGATCGGATGGTCAATGCCCAGCTGAGAGGTGAACGCATTCATGCTCAATCAGGGAACTGGTTCACGATCACCGTTTCGCTCGCGTCGAGGCGATCCCCGCGCGGCCACGGCTCCTGCAAGCTTTTACCGATCGCGATCATGAAGCTGATCGCGTGGTCGTCAGGAAGACGGATGATTTTGGCGACCGCCTCCGGGTCAAAACCCACCATCGGGCAGGTTTCGTAACCAAGTCCTCTTGCTGCCAGCATCAACGTCATACCGCCCAGTGCGGTGGAACGCATCGCCTCATCACGGATGAGCTGATCCTTTCCTGCATAGAAGCCTTTCAATGCAGGCACCAGAATGTCCTGCACAGGTTGTGGTGCGTGGCTCCAGTAACGCTCCGGCTGGTGCTCATGCGCCTTCAAATCCGCGCACATCACGACCAGCAGCGAGGCGTCCGTCACCTGTGCCTGATCCCAGGCCGCAGCGCGGATCTGTTTGCGCAGCTCTGGATCGCGCACGAGGACAAAACGGTAGTTCTGCATGTTAAAGGATGACGGAGCGAGCCGGGCAAGCTCCAGAAGCTTGTCCACCTCTGCCTGCGGCATGATATGGGCGGGATCAAAGTGCTTGATGGAACGACGGGTTTCGATGGCTTCGAGGATATTCATGGGAAGAGGCCAGGAGTTTGCTCACCCGGTTACTTTTGTAAACCGTTAGCCTTGCAGATGGCGCTGAATCCGGTATCCAATCAGTAACCACCACGCCCCCTCCCATGGTCCCTCGCCGCAAAAGCAAAGTCAGTCCACCTCCGCCCGCATGTCCGCTGAAACTCTGCATGAGCTTTCTCGGAGGTGCTTGGACACCGAACATCATCTGGTATCTCAGCGGTGGACCTCGCCGCTTCACCGAGCTGAAAAACGATCTGGTGGGCGTATCGGCCAAAATGCTCACCCAGCGCCTGCGCCACCTCGTCGAAATCGGCGTGGTCGATCGTCGCGAACAGCCCACCTCACCTCCAACGGTCGAATACTCGCTCACCGAGATCGGTTGTGAACTCAAGCCCGCGATCGATGCCATCGTCCGCGTCGGTGAAAAGCTGAAGCGCTTGGAGAAACGGAGCTAGGGTAAAACGGGGGAAGTGTGCAACTGACTAACCTAATGCTTTCCTCTCTCGTGGCTGTTCTTTCGAGGCGAAGCAGCCAAAGTCAGATCAGGCTGAGCAGGCATCAATCCACCTTACGGATAGAGCCGATGACCTTGGCGAGATCCTCGCTGTGTTCCTTCGCGCCCTCGGGCGATGCGGCCACGAACACGAAATAGACTTTATCGTTGTCACCATTGGTCACCATCAGGGCGTTGATGATGACCTCGCCGTCGTCGTCCTCGCCTTTGCCATTCAAGATGTAGAAGCCCACGTTGGCGCCGCCACCTTGCTCCATGGCCTCAAAGGTGACGTTCTTGAAGGCTTCGTTGACTTGACTCTTCATTTCCGCCAAGGCCGCTGAGCCTTCCTTCTTCGTGGCCTTCAGTCCAGAGACTTCGATCACCACGCTCAGTTCATCCATCGTCGTGACATACAGCTTGCCGTCCTCGTAGCGAGTCTTCCAACCCTCAGGAACGGCGAGGGCAAGTTCATGCTTAGCTTCCGGGAAGCCTGCCTCTTCCGCCCCAGCGGGCACGGTGAATACGGCAGCGAGTGCGAGAAAGAGAAGAAGGATGTTTTTCATGGGTTAGTGAGACAGAGTAGGATGGAAGCGTGAAATCTTGAGCATTACGACGCAAATGTCGAGCCTGAAGTCTGCCTGAATTCGCGGAACGCCCTCCGGCTCATTTCCCAATCGAGGCTGTGTTGGATTGAGCAGAGATGGTAAGTGATGCGGAGCCTTTGTGGTGATATTCGGCTTCATGGGCAAGGACGGTTTCTTCGACGATCTCAAGATCTGGAACGCGGAACCGTGTGGAGCGAAGTAGAGTGCTGCTGCTTCAAGAACGGCTGGTAAAGGAGGGTGGGTAAAAGATAAGACCGCTGATCTTTGTCATCTTTGACCCCCAATCTTTTACCATCAATCAGACCTCAAAAAGCTAGCCCTCAACGCCACATCACACTCGGAAACTTCTTCGCCACTGCCTGCCTGTGCTTCGGCCATTCGCGAGTGACGAAGTTCGGCCAATCACTCGTGGAGGCCAGACGTTTGCCATCGGGCGTGCAAAGCTGGATTTGCACAGGGAGGCGACCTTCACAGAGCGTCGGATGCTCTGTGAGCGCGAAGCATTCCTGAAGCTTCACTTGGGCTTCGGGGGTGTCGGCAACGTAGCTGAGTTTGATCGTGCCACCGCCGGGCCAGGAGATAGAAAGAGGCACCAACTCATCGAGCCAACTGACCTGGCCTTTGTCCAGATGCTGATGGAAGGCGGGCAAAAGGGGCGCGGCTTGAGCTTCTTTGACGAGGGAGAGGCCGGTGAAGGCTCGGGCGAGGCTGGTGGTGATGGAGACTTCGTCGAAGGCGACGAACTCGAGTTCTGGCAAGGTTGCAGCAACGAGGTTCACGCGGGCGATGAATTGCTTCAGTCGGTGATCCATGAGCGGCAGATCGAAGGCACCGGCGCGGTGGGCTACGGCGAGGCAGCGTCCGCTAGCGACGGGATCAAGGTCACGCTGCTGGGCTTTTTGCTCGATCACGAGATCGCGATAGCGCACGAGCTTCATGGCGGCGACGCGCTTGTTCTGCGCATCGAAGAGGTGCTCCACGGTGGTGCTCAGATGCTGCGGGAACATCTCGACAATCCACGCGGGCTGCACGGCGGCAGCGAGGCTCAGGAGAGTCTGGCGGGAAGGTGTTTCGCGCAGATTCGCGGCGACGAAATAGACGGCGTCGGTCACCACGCTTTCGCGCACAAGCTGGCCTTGGCGATGATCAGTGAGATCGCACTCGGGCTTTCCTGGAGTGCGTCGTTTGGCGAGCTGATCGACGAAACCGGCCATGAGGCAACGCAGGAGGGCGTCGCTGGCTTTTGGAGAGCTATGATTGGCTGGCTTTTGCGACAGAAGGTGGTCTCCCACAGATTCAGGGAGGCCCGCAGATTTTTCAGAAACCAATCTGCTGGCCTCCCTGAATCTGCTGGAGCTGCTCTGAGAATCGATCTGCTTTGCCGCGTGCATGATTTGCTGAAATGTCTGCTCCACCTGTCGTGCAACTTGGGCATTGATGCCGTAACTTCGGCAGCGCTCAAAGCTGAAGCCGTTCGCTTTGGCGAAGTCGTAGGCTCGCATCAACGTGATGAAGTCGGAGTCCGCGCTCTCCTCGAACATCTCGCGCGCGGCTTTGGTTTGCGCATCATCGCGATCCAGTCTGGCGAGCAAATCACGACCACTGACCAAAGCAGCGCACAAGGCAGCATCGGGCACGCAGCCGCGTTGACTGGCCTCGATCAACATGCGTGAGTATCGGGGATGCATGGGCAGGCGCAACATTTGGCGACCGATGGGCGTGAGGTCCGCATCGAGCAATGCCCCGAGCATGGTGAGCAGTCGCTCGGCTTGCACGACGGCCTGCGGATCCGGTTTGTCCAGCCAGTCAAAGCTGGCGGCCTCGCGGATGCCCAGCGAGTGCAGCAGCAGCACGACCTCGGCAAGGTCGCTGCGCTGAATCTCCGGCGTGTTGCGGTCGTCGCGGTCTTTGTGGCTGATGACGGTCCAAAGGCGATGACATGTGCCCGGTGCGGTGCGTCCGGCGCGGCCTTTGCGCTGATCCGCACTGGCACGGCTGATGGGCTCCAGCAAGAGCGTGCCGATGCCGCGCTCGGCATCGTAACGAGCCACGCGGGCGATGCCGCTGTCCACGACATGGCGGATGCCGTCGATGGTGATGCTGGTCTCAGCGACGTTCGTGGCGACGATCACTTTGCGCAGCGAGTTCGGCGCAAAAGCGCGGTCTTGCTCCTGCGGTTCCAGTTCGCCATGCAAAGGAATGCAGGCCACGCGTTCCCGCGTTCTCAGGCCGCGCAAGGCATCGAGTGTGCCGTTGATCTCGCCGCGTCCCGGCATGAAGACGAGGATATCGCCGTGGTCTTCGTCGTGCAGGATGCGCTCGACGGCCTCGGCGGCCTGCACGGTGATCGGACGTTGATCCGGCATCGAGAGATAGCCGACCTCCACCGGATAACTTTGCCCTTCAGAGATGAGGATCGGGCATTGATCCAAATACGCCGCCACCGGTTCGGCATCGAGCGTTGCCGACATCACCACCATCGCCAAATCCGGCCGCTGCGTCTGCTGAAGGTGCTTCACCAAGGCCATCGCGACATCGCTGAGCAAGTTCCTCTCATGAAACTCATCGAACACCACCGCGCCGATCTTTGACAGCGAGCGATCATCCTGAAGCCAACGCAGCAGAATACCCTCGGTGACGAAACAGATGCGGGTCCCAACGCTGGTGTGGTCATCAAACCGAATCTGATACCCCACCTCCGCACCGAGCTTCCCTTCCCTCTCCCAAGCCACCCGCGTCGCCACCGTGCGAGCGGCGACGCGTCGAGGTTGCAGCACCACGATCATCTTCTCCCCCGCGATCCCCGCATCCAAGAGCATCTGCGGCACCTGCGTCGTCTTCCCAGAGCCCGTCGGAGCCACAAGCACGAGGCGATTGCCATCACACAGCGTGCGCAGGATGTCAGCGTGGATTTTCCAAATGGGGAGAGCGGTGGAGGCAGGCATGAAGTGGGGCACGCACGCTAGGGCTCCGAGCGGATAATGCCAATGCGAAGCTCGGCAGAGATTGATGAGCGCAACGCAGATAAAGTTCGCACAGTGTTTAGGGAAGTCGGACAGATCGGTCCCTTTTCAGGTTGGAGCGGTCTGGCTTGCCTGCTAACCTTCATATCGCGCAGTCTTATTCATGCCCTCAGCCACTCAACAGTCTCCTCATGCACCGTCTGCATTTCCATCGTCTGATTTTTCTCGTCCTCCTAGTTTTCGCCACACGGCTAGCCCCCGCTCAGGATGCCTTTCGCAAGGTTCTTTTCCTCGGCAATAGCATCACGAAACACGGACCGAAGGCGGATATCGGCTGGTCGGGGAACTGGGGCATGGCGGCAAGCGCGGAGGCGAAGGACTACGTTCATTTGGTCACCCAGGGACTCACGGCGAAGGTTGGGTTCGCGCCAGAGACGATGGTGAAAAACATCGCCGATTTTGAACGGGCACACGTCGGCTATGACATCGCAGGCAAGCTGCGGGAAGCGATCGACTTCAAGGCCGATCTGATAATCCTGGCCATCAGCGAAAACGTTCCGGCGCTTAAGACGCCTGAGGAACAGGCCGCGTTTCAGGAGAGCGTCACGAAGCTGCTCACGGCTCTTAAGGCAGGGCGTCAACCCGTCATGCTTGTGCGTAGTTGCTTCTGGAAAAACTCCGCCAAGGACCAGGCACTTCAAAAGGCGAGCTTGACCGCAGGCGGCAAGTTTGTGGACATCGGCGCGCTCTCCGGAGATGAGAGCAATTTCGCTCGTTCCGAGCGCAGCTTCAAACATGCTGGCGTGGCAAATCATCCTGGCGATAAAGGCATGTCCGCTATTGCCGCGGCTTTGCTGAAAGCGATTGCAACGAAGAAATAGGAACGTCGGCGAAACCTTACTCAACTGCAGCCGGACGAAAGCGCTCAGCAATCCGATCCACGCCACCACGTTTGCCATCCACGGGCTTGAAGCTCTTCGTTGCTACATTCCATCCAGTCTGCGTCGGATAGGGATAGATCGGCATCTCCCACGAGGTTTTGCCGTTTTCGATGTGACGGCCTTGTAAGTCAAAAGGCGCGATGCCAGTTTCGCGCCAGGTGCGGACAGCATCGAGGAGGTTCGGTGCTTGATTGATGCCAGGACCGCCTCCGTGGGCGAGCCCGGGGACGACGTAGAAGCGGAAGAAGGACTGCGCTTGGTCGAGGCCACCTTGGCGCTCGATCACGCGCTCGTAGTAATCGATGGAGGCGAGATAAGGTACGACAGAATCAGCGGTGCCGAGGGTCATGATGAGCTTGCCGCCGCGCTTGGCGAAAGCACGGAGGTCGGGGTTCTCGGCGTTGAGATAAGGCGCGAGCTTGGCGGTATAGGTATCAATGTCCGCTCCGAAGTTGATGTCGGCTAGGTTCTTGTCTTTGCCGAACACCCATTGAAAAAGATACAAATGGCCATGCGAGGCTTCGATGGAACTGCCGAGAGGGATGCCGTTAAAGATGCGTTCGCCAGTGACAGCATGACGTGGACCGTCGAAGAGTTTTCGCAAAGCTGCCCCGTGTTCTTCGGTGAGTGTGGCGTCCTTCTTCCGCGCTAGGGCGATGACAGCCTCAATGTCCTGCGCTGTGCAGCGCGGATCGGAAACGAAGTTGCCTGCCGCAATGGGGATCTCGCGCGAGGCCATGTATTCATTAGTGGCGGCGATGACACTGGCGTCCTGCGATTTCGTGAACGGGCACTTTTTCAAAATTTGATCGTTCCACAGGAAGTAAGCGTGTAGCGGCGTGCGACAATGCGCGGCGACGGAAGCGGCGATGCCATCGTAGTCCCCGGGATAACGCTGGGCTTCTTGCAAAGCCTGCTGGCCGCCTGTGGAGCCGCCGCTGAAATACGAGAGCTCTGGGGCTTTGCCATAATGCGCCTTCACGATCTGTTTGGCCACGACGGTCATGAGATGCGTGGCGCGATAACCAAAGTCCTTCCACACTTCTTCATTGCCGATGCCAGAGTCGGAGTTAGGCGCGGTGCCCATGTCGGTCGTTGCCACGGCGTAACCCGCTGCGCTCATACCCGAAAGGCCAGCGGGATTGATCTTCCCTGCGGCACCTCCATTGCCAAGACCTAGGAAACGAGCGTTCCATTTCTCTGCATCAGGCAGCCAGACTTCGACGTGGATATTCGAGCCCTTTGCGGGATTGAGAACAAGCTTCACAATCGTCCTAGTCCCAGTCGCATCGCGCTCCACAGTTGTAATGGTACCCGCGTCGATCTTCAGAGCGCGGAGTGCCAGAAGCTTGCCTTCATTTCGTGGCATATCACCGAAGACTGAGAAGCAACTGAGCAATGCCACGAGGCCGATGGATGTGAAAATTCTTTTCATTTGGTAGGCGAGTCTATGGGAACGGGCCGCTTGAGTCCATCAACACGATGCTCTCTCCCGACTTGTTTGCTTGCATGCCTTTGCTGATTTGAGAAAGATCTTTTTCTCACCTTTCTGACCTTGTTGTTTACATGGTCATCCTAGCACCCGATAAAAACTGATGTTTGAGGATGATTGACCACAGAAGGTAATGTGGCAGCCTGCCGAGAGATCAAGCAACTCTTCAAGACGCTCACGGACATGAACCCAGAATCCACCCCCTCAGAATCTCACCACCAAACCCTGCGGATGTGGCCGGCATGCATCCTCGCGGCACTCATGGTGCTCTGTCGCTATGTGCCGCCATTCATTGAAGGAGCCAGCAGCCAGTATTGGTATATCCCGGTTTTCTTTCCAGTGCTGGCCTGCGTGCTCATCCTGATCTGGTGGCTGGCAGGCAGTCGTGCCACGGGCCGTGAGAAACTAATCGGCTTCCTGGGTGTGATCCTGGCGGTGCCTCTGGTCTTCCTGCTGAGCCATGCCTCCATGCAAGGTCCAATCACCAGCTATCTCACACTGCCGCTGGGGATGCTCGGGTTTGTCGCCGGTGCCTTCATCTACAGCTCAAAGCCACCCAAACAACGTGTGGCAGGCATTCTCATCGCATCCGTATTGCCCATGTCCGCGACGACACTGATGCAAAATGAGGGCATCAACGGTGACTATGTTTTTGATTTGAAATCGCGCTGGTCTTCAACACCTGGCGCTGGCGAATGGGTGGCCAACAAAGTCTCTCCGGCCAATGCATCAAGCGCGGCTGCGGCCATTGAGGCAGCGCTTATCACGGCGGAATGGCCGGGCTTCCGTGGCGCGGATCGCATGGGCCGTGCGAAGACTCCGAAGCTGGCGACGGATTGGAAACTGAATCCGCCAAAGCTGCTGTGGAAGAAGCCGGTCGGTGCAGGCTGGTCATCCTTTGCCGTGGCGGGTGCATTTGCTTTCACCCAGGAACAACGCGGTGCCAACGAAGTCACGGTCTGCTATGATGTGAACACTGGAAACGAAGTGTGGACTCAGCAGCGCGAAGCACGTTTTGACGAACCCATGGGCGGCCCAGGTCCGCGTGCGACGCCCACTCTCGCTGAGGGTGCCGTCTTCACCGTGAGTGCAGCGGGCCTGTTGCAGCGCTTGAAAGCAAGCACAGGCGAAGTCGTCTGGCAGCAGGACTTCAAGAGCCTCGCGGGTCGTGAACCGCCGATGTGGGGCTACTCGTCATCGCCCTTGGTGACCCACTCACAGGTCATTGTCTTTGCTGGTGGTGCTGGGGACAAAGGAGTCATGGCCTTTGATGCAGCCACCGGCCAGGCCCGCTGGTCTGTTGCCTGCGGTCCAGAGTCCTACAGTTCTCCGCAACTCAGTCAGGTGCTGGGGGATGAAACCGTACTCATGCTCACGAATGATGGCCTGCTCCTGCTTGATCCCGCCACGGGCAAGGTGCGCCTCAACTACGAATGGAAATTCCAAGGCTACCGCGCTTTGCAACCCACGGTAATTGGCGACGACATCGTTTTACTTCCCACTCCGATGTCCGAAGGAACTCGGGCCATTCGCCTGAGCAAACAAGGCGATCAACTCGCCGCCGAGGAACTCTGGACCACCAAGGATCTGAAGCTCGATTTCACTGAAATCATGGCCCATCAAGGTTACCTCTACGGCATCGACGGCTCCATGTTCAGCTGCGTGGATCTCAAAACGGGCACCCGCGTTTGGAAAGACGGGCGCTATGGCAAAGGCGAGGGCGTGTTGCTTGAGTCAGCAGATCAAATCTTGATGGCTGCTGAAAATGGCCGTGTTGCACTGCTGCGGGCGGACCCGGTCGGGCATCAGGAATTAACATCCTTCGTTGCACTCCGAGGCAAAACCTGGAACCATCCTGTGCTCGTCGGTGATAAGCTGCTGGTCCGCAACGGCGCGGAAGCCGCTTGCTACGAGCTACCCTTGGCTCCTTAAAGTTCATCAACCCTCAGATTCCCCTTCATGAAGTCTATTCTCCTCTCTTTTTCATCCGCCCTGCTGGTTTGTGTCACAGGCTGCCAAACCGAACCCGAAATCCCTGCCGTTCCGCTGCCAACCCAGCAGCCGATTACGACGCCAACGCCTGCTTTTACGCCCATCAGCGCCGGTCCTGATGCCTCAGGGAAAATCACCACCGCCAGCGGCTTGCAATATCGCGTGCTATCCTCAGGACCAGCAGGCGGACGTTCACCGACCTACTTTGACTCTGTGATGGTCCATTATCGTGGCACGCTCACCGATGGCACGGTCTTCGACAGCTCCATCGACCGCGGTGTGCCAGCGACCTTTGGCGTAGGGCAGGTCATTGCAGGCTGGACAGAGGCACTCAAGCTCATGAAACCCGGTGACAAATGGATGCTCTACATTCCCTCCAGACTTGCTTATGGCAGTCAAGCCGTCGGCGGTAAGATTCCACCCAACAGTGATCTCATCTTCGAAGTCGAACTGCTTCAGATTATTGGCGGCCAATAAGATAGGTGAGCAGCGGTTTCAGGCAGCTCTTTATCATCGTCAAAGCCAACTTGAATTCCGATAGAGGCAGCTGGGTTCGTCCGTAGCCTTCTGCCCCGTTGAAAAAAGGAATGACTACATTTGTGACGACTCGCAGAGGCTTGATGGCCTTGGCCTTCTTAATCTGTGCGTTAGCGCTAGACCTGCCGTGCCACGCCGAGGTCGCCGACGATAAAGCAGCGGCGGCGCAGATGGCTCAGGCAAAGCAGGCCTTCAAGGATGGCGTCACGCCCTTTGTCAAAAATTACTGCGCGGAGTGTCATGGAACCAAGCGCAGGAAAGGCGGGCTGGATTATCTCAGCGCCCTGAAAAATCCTGGTGACTCGGCCAACAGTCGGAAATGGAAGCAGGCTCTGGCGAATGTGAAGGCTCATGACATGCCACCGGAAGATGCGGACAATCAGCCAACGGATGAGGAACGGCAAAAGTTCCTGGATCTGATCGGCACGCTGAAGCTTTTCAGCCCGAAAGATCCCGGCCCCTTCATCATACGTCGCCTGACAAAGATCGAGTATGGCAACACCCTGCATGATCTTTTTGGCGTTGATCAGTCCGTGGCCCAAGATTTGCCCGATGAAGTCTTTGGCGAAGGTTATCTCAATACGCTTTCGCCGCTGCAATCCGAACAGTATCTCGGCATCGCCAATGAGGTGCTGGATCGTGTTTTAGCGCCCAAGGATGCCCCACCAACCGAGCTGCAAAAGCGCCTCTTCGGAAAAGCACCTGAGCCAGGAACAGATCCCCGAGCCGCCGCAAGAAACGTCGCCCAATCCCTCGCCCGCAGCGCCTATCGACGACCTGTTGCCGAGGCAGAAGTAGACGTCTTGATGCAGGTCTTTGATCTGGCAACCGAGAACAAACAGACTTACACGGCAGCCTTGCGCCTGATGCTCAAAGCGATTCTCGTTTCCCCGCAGTTCCTGTTCATCACTCCGGCCAAAGAACCCGAAGCCGGCAAAAGCATCGTCCCGCTCGATGACTATCAACTGGCGTCTCGTCTCTCCTATCTGCTCTGGGCCACTCTGCCAGACAGCACTCTTTCAGCCTTAGCCGATGATGGCACGCTCCACGAACCAGCCGTGCTTCGCTCACAGGTGAAGCGCATGCTTGCGGATCCTCGCTCACGGGCTTTGTTTGACGGCTTCGGCGCGCAATGGCTGGGACTTGGAGACATTCAGGACAAGACCTTCGACACCGCCAAATTCCCCGAAATGAACAGCGCCATGCGCACCGCCATGTATGACGAAGCACGTCTGTTTTTTGAAAGCATCGTGCGTGAGAACAAGAGCGTCGTCAGCTTTGTGGATAGCGACTACACGTTCCTCAACGAGACCTTGGCCAAGCTTTATGGCATGGAAAAAACCGTCAGAGGCCCTGAGATGCGCCAGGTCAAACTCACGAACGCCAATCGCGGTGGTATCTTGGGAATGCCCGGCATTTTAGCCACGACCTCATTCCCAAATCGCACCAGTCCTGTCAAACGCGGCGTCTGGGTTTTGGAACAAGTGCTCGGCGACCACGTCCCCCCTGCCCCACCGAATGTGCCCACTTTGGAAAAACAGGACAAGAAAAAGATCGCCAATCTCACCCTACGTCAACGAACCGAACTGCATCGCACAAACGCAGTCTGCGCCAACTGCCACAAGATTCTCGACCCCATCGGCTTCGGCCTGGAAAACTTCGATGCCATTGGTCGCTGGCGTGATCAGGACGATACCGGCGGAAAGATCGACGCCGCAGGTGAACTCCCCGGCGGCAAACACTTCACCACCCCCAAGGAACTCAAGGCCATCATTGCCACACGCAAAGATGAACTGGCGCGTAACCTGACCGAAAAACTACTCGCCTACGCTTTATGCCGTCAGCTCGAAGGCTACGATGAAATCGTGGTCGATCACCTCATGGAAACCATCGCCAAAGACGGTTATCGAATGCAGACGCTCATCTCGGAGGTCGTGATGAGTTATCCCTTTCTCAATCACCGAGTCCAAGACTAAGCCGTTCAGCCTTGCGGAACTCTTCCAGTTCTTTACGCAGCGGCTCCCAGTAAGCACGGTCCAGCGCCTGCTCAGCTTGGCGCTCTGTATCCAGGGCGAGACGAAGCGCGTCGATTTCATCGGCCAAGGCAAGCGCGAGCAAAGGGCGCTTTTCGCTGAGTTGTTTGGCCTGGTCGGGGTAATCCTTGGCAAGAAGGATCAGTGTTTCAACAGTGCGCACTTCTTGAAGCCAAAACTCGATGAACCCTTCCAGCGGTTGGGCTGAATTCTCACGGTGATGAATAGAAGCGAGCAATTCAATCACTGGCCAATCTTTGCTGCGTTGAGTCTTTTTTGCCAGAATTAAATCAGGAATACTCAGCAAATTAAACTCTGCTCCATAGTCATCCCCAAAGGTCGTCCGTCGATCCCAGAGCGTGGCGAAGTTTGGCACTCCACGCATGGTTGTCATCACATCGACCCTCAAACCTTCGACGCCTTTTGCGTTACAACGGTAATGAACAGCATGACCTCTCGTGAGGACATCTGGGTCAAAACGCGGAATCGCGATGCGAATGGCTTCCAGCTCAGCTAAAGCAACGTGCAAGCGCGCATAGTTTGCCTCTTCCGCCAGAATGGTGAAATCGACATCCTTACTAACTTGCGCCGCGCCGTAAAACACGCAGGCCTGCCCGCCCATGAGCAGAGCTTGGACTCCATGTTTCTGGAAAGTCAAAAGGACTTGTCGGATCGGGGTCGGGATCAAGGGTTCCTCCTTGTGCTAGGTAGTTTGCAAAGATGATTTCGCTTTGTTCAAAGCGTTGCATGGGAGTGAGGTTGATCCACTCCTGCCATTCTTCCGGCAGTTGCTCATAAGTCATCTTGCCTTCAACCTAGAGCGTCTGCATCACAAAGGCAATAAGGGAAGTCGGTCAAGCCACCGGTGCGTCTTGGGTTCATGTACATGCCGCATGGAGTCATCATGGATCCATTCTGGCCTACAACGCCAGAGAGTTTCTTATCAGTACCGCCACCGGCCCTGGAGTCGCTACGGCCGATTTTAAATCAATGCCTGCTGATGAAAGGCATCTCAGGCACGCCAATCGCTCCATTCAATGGGGCTCCTTATGCACTGGAACTATCGACCTGGCTCACCGCGCAACTGCCCGATGCTGACACCCGCAACCGCATCAATATCGTCGAAATCGCAACCAGCTATCCCTTCCTCAATCATCGAGTGCGGTAGTAACCAGAAAGTGGCTTCGGCTTCAGCCGAAGTGCAGAAGCAGAAATGCGACTAAAGTCGCAGCCTCTGAAGGAAAGTGGTTTCGGCTTTAGCCGAATTGTAGAGAAAGAAATGCGACTAAAGTCGCAGCCACTTTTCTGAAAAAATCCACTCACACACAGCGGATCAGCACCGTACCAAAATCCAGCAGAACATGGCCAGCCGCATCGCGCTTGCGGAAAGGAGCAGGGATCTCATGGAACTGCTTCCGCCCGTCCCCATCTGGCGATGCCACCGGCATCAGCATCCGCGCCTCGCGCAGCAGCTTCAGATGCTTCGACACCAAATCCGGTGCCTTCCCCAGCCGAGCCGAAAGCTCCGTAACCGACATCTGCGCCCCGCCCGCCATCGCCTTCAGCATCCCGAACCGCGCCGCATCACTCGCCGCCGCTAGTACCGTCACCGGGTCCAGCAGCACCGTCGCATCGCTTGGTGCCGAAATCAGCACCAAGGCCGGAGCGGGCGATACTCCACCGCCAGAAACGTCAGCCGTCCCAGCAGCAGTTGGAGAAACAGAAATCGGAGGCGTGGTATCCATGATCAAAAGCAGGGTTCGAGGCGAAAAAACGAGCTGTGAAGATCCATCAACTCACATTTACAAGAATGCAACTGCAAGTAACGCTCAAGAAACGCAAGATTACAGCCGTGCAAAAGCACAAAACAATTCTGCAATTTGTGGTTACAAGCCGGTAATTGCAGATAATGATTGTTTAACCTGATGAAATCAGAGTGCAGTTGCAAGTAACGTTAAGTAAATTACTTTTTACAAGCGTAAAATTGCATGTTAAATTAACAAACCTTGTCGTTACATGCAAATTAATTCATGTGATTTGAATAAAGATTACCGTTATTCGAAAAAAACTGCCCGAAAAACAACTCAATTTGGATGACAACCGATTAAAATTACGTGTAAATAAAACAAGTTAAGCTGACATCTGCCAAAAAAGTCAGCTTGATACCACCAAAATTACAGTTAATTGCTAATAATTGCATATAAAAGACGTGAAATCAATGATTTTGGCCTCCTCCTCTGCAAATCCGCCAAAAAGACCGTCGCCGAACCTCGGCCAAACCACGCCAAGAAACCGGAGCGCAGCGCGGATAGACTGGTGCAGGCTGCTCGTAGGGCGAGCGCGGCGAGGAAAATCAACTGTACCCTGCCTTCCAAGGAACTGCTGAAGCAGAAGCTGGAGGAATGGAGTGCCCTTGAGATCTAGATTATCAAAAATGGGCTTACCTATTTTGCCTTCGGCTTCATCTGAGGACGCGAAGCCTCCGCAGCCAAGCTTTGCGCCTTCAGATCATCGATAAGCTTCTCGATTTCACTGATGTCGTTTTTGAAATCATCGGGGCTTGGAACCGCTACCGTATCGGATGCGGGGTTGTCGTGGCTATGGGTATTAGCACGCGTCATTCCTTCGTGAAATCGGATCGCCAGCGCATCCGAAAGGGTAACAAAACGCAACAATTGCGTTTGAATGACATCGACACCACGGCGGACGATATCACGGAAGATTACTTCCTCGACAACGCGCTCATACGTGTCACGCAAGCGACCGTAGAGGTTCTTGATGTGGAACTCATAATCGGCGGGGCTAGTAGTATGTAGCTTTGGAAGTGCCGCAGAATCATTTTTCAGCTGGCCGATCCGTTTCGTGACGTTCAGGCCCTTCCAAACCATGCCTGCTTTGTCAATCTTGCCTGTGGCCTGTTTGTCGCTGAACAACGCGATTGTGACGGGCTCAATACCTCGTGCATCAGCCGCTCGGCACATCTCATTAAAGAAGACGATATCGTGAGTGAATACGATCACCTGCCGCTGAGAAGCCTCTTCAGCTAGGCGATCGGCGACTCTGACGCTGCGATCACGGTCAAGCGAGGAGACAGGATCGTCTACGATGATCGAACCGGATCCGTCGGTAAGAGCGACTTCCGTAAGGAAGCTAGCCAAAGCGAGAGCGCGCTGCTCGCCCTCGCTCAGGATGTCCGATGTGAGCTTTGTAAACTTGGTCTGTGGATCAATCTCGAACTCGGCCTTGGTCTGTCCACTCTTTCGACTAAGCGCGACTTTGATGTGCTCGATATCGAAACGCCTCAACTCGTCACTGAAACGTTCGGAGACAGATTTGGTGAGATGTGTGTCCAGCAGCTCGTTCGCTTTTTGTGTAATGCCCTTCGTTTGAACCTCAGCCAACGCCTTCGTGTAAGCTGCCTCTTTAACGAGTAAGTCACGACGACTAGCAAGCTTGGTTTTATTCGCCGTCAAGGTTCTGCGATCCTCCAGTTCAGCCTTTTCATTGAGAAGTTTTTGCCGCTCTTCAATGTTGCAGGCTTGGCTCAAAGAATCCTTCTCTGCATTAAGTTTGACGGACAGCTTACTGATCCCCTCAGTAAAGGTGATCGGGGCGGCAACGTTCTCGCTTGGGTCACCGGTAAGTCGCCGAACTGCGTCCGCACGACGTTCCATTGCTGACTTCTGAAGCGCAACCAAAGTATCGGCAAGGATCGCATCTCGCTGCCGCACTTGCTCGAGCCGGTCAAGAAAATCGACTGCAGCAAGCTTCTCTAGCTTAGGTAAGCCACGTTCAGCATCCCGGACTGCCTGCTCTGCCAACGTAGCCGCAGCGTCAAGAGTGTCGTCCATATAATGGCGAAAGCGCTCCATGCGCGCCGCGCCGTCAGGCTGCAACGGTTGCTGGCACAGAACACACGCCGCCTCACGATTGTCGAAGGCGAGCACTGGGAAAGTGCTCTCTGGATAACTTTCGGTAATCGAATAGTCCCGTGCCGCCGCCCAAAGGGTGCGCCACGTCTCACTCCCAATGCCAGACAACGGTTCATCAGTGAAAAGTTGAGTTGCTGCAAACTCGGCGGCTTTTCGGGATGCAATTGCCTTGTTCTTCAACTCAGTTAGCGAGGTAAGTGTCAAGTCGCCCAATTGCTCGACTACGGCCGTGCATTCAAGGTTGACCGCATCGACCCAACTCAACAACGCCGAGGTGTCAGCGACCGCTGTTGTGCCACTTACTAGGATGCCCGCGATTTCGTCCAGCCGCTTCTGATCGTCTTTCCCAAAAATTGTCTCCGCATCAATTTCTGCGTCGGTGGTCTTCGCTGTAACTCCATCATTGAACTTTTGTGCTTTCGTCGCCCGTGTCACAGGAAATGAAACGGCTGTGAGGCCCAGCTTGTCACCGACTACGGTAGCACGCTCTAATTCAAGCCTCTCCTTGAGTGCTATGCAGACGCTGTTGAGGCGGTGGGGAAGCGCTAAGCCGAAGGGAAGAAAACGAATTTGGTTGCCTCCATCGACGTAAAGCTGTGCCGACTGTGTATCGAACACAGCAACTTGTGTCAGTAAGGGGTCCACTGCCATTCCCGGTGTCCACTTGATGGTGGTATCTCCATCCGCAGTTTCAATGATGATATCGGCAGATTGCGGC
Source organism: Verrucomicrobiaceae bacterium (assembly GCA_027489965.1). GTDB lineage: Bacteria > Verrucomicrobiota > Verrucomicrobiia > Verrucomicrobiales > Verrucomicrobiaceae > Prosthecobacter. Next base: position 819 of record JAIXZA010000018.1, on the reverse strand, counting down.
GCAGCCCCCGCCCTATAGACATCGACTAGAACCTTAAGTTTGGCTGGATTCTCGATGCGCGTTCGGCATGCAGTTCTCAAAATGCGCACGAACCCACTTTTGCCGCTTCCATTGCGGCCATAGATTATCGTAAGTGCCTTCGGGCAGAATTCCAGTGACGCGCCTGCTAGCAATCGATTAACGTTCTGGACGTTTGTTACACTCTTCAGCACAACTTGATTTCCTTGCGAACTTCCGAAGTGCAGCTTTGTGAACGGCAAAGGAGTGGGCGGAGGAGACTCTACAGGAAGCCCGACAGTCTGGCGAATCATCCCCATCAATTCATCGACTGCGTCGTCAGTGAGGTCGCTCGAAGACGCCAAGCGCCTCAGGCAGTCGCGGCGCCAGGGGCTAAGCTTGCTCGACCATGCCTCAATATCATCGAGTGCGGCGGCGCTCATGCCGCCTCCTTCTGTGTGCATAAGATTTTGAGGTCCATACCTAGTGATATAGTTCCTCGACTGTGTGTATCAAGGCAAGGATGTTTATTTGCAACCTTCGAGCGAAATAAATGAAAACAATTCACAGCTACCAGCCAACGCCATTGCTGGGACGTTCACATACTACACCTTACTGATAGCAGATCTACTAACACTCGCCGCCACGTCACGCTCGGAAACCTCTTCGCCAACGCCTGCCGATGCTCCGAACCTTCGCAAGGCACAAAATTAGGACAATCCGTCGTTTTGGTCAGATGTTTAACATCAGGCCTATAGAGCTGGAGTGACACGGGGAGGATTTTCTTATTCTTTTTTTTTTGATGGAAAATGGCCTTTCGGA
>JAIXZA010000015.1 GCA_027489965.1 Verrucomicrobiaceae bacterium | reverse complement strand
GTTTTCCACCGCGGTTTGTTTGTTGCTAAACTCGGCAGCAGAGACCGCATTCAGGGCGTCGCTAACACCTTGATAATGTGGGCGTGGAGTGCCGTTACTAGTGAACATCTCATCAAAGAAGTTCTCCGTTTGGTAGTTGTCGAAAAGCATAAGGTTGGTGCCCGTTGGTTGGACTGAAAGTTGAAATAGCAGGACTAAGGCCAAGATTGCGAGATGCTTTCAGCTCCGGCAAATGAGCGCCAGAATTGGGCGTCGGACACCTGCATTACTTCGCATTTTTTGAGATGCCCAGGTTTGTCCAGAGGTTCTCCAGTCTGTCAAACGATAACATTGCCCCATGACTTTGTGCTTTGCGCTTAGTATGAGGATGCTACACTCAACGCCCTTTTCCCAATAAAATGGGTCAATTATCCTCTGCCAACAAATCCATGGAGCCTCTTTCGAGACGGCGACCAATGGCGGCAGCGTGCCAGAAATAATCCTCAATCATGATCATTCTCGGTCTCAATGCCTATCACGGTGATTCAGCGGCAGCGCTGATCAAAGATGGAAAGCTCATCGCCGCAGTGGAAGAGGAGCGATTCCGCCGCATCAAGCACTGGTCAGGCATGCCTACGGAGTCGATCCGTTGGTGCCTTCAGGATGCTGGGCTGAAGCTCAGTGATGTGGATCACATCGCCATCAATCGGAATCCCAAGGTAAACAATCTAAGGCGCGCTATGTATGTGCTGCGCAAGCGTCCTAGCCTGCAATTGATGCTAAAGCGCTTTAGCAATATCCGCAGAGCAGCCTCCTATGAAGATCAGGTCAGCAGTGCCTTTCCCGGCGACAAGCTGCGCGCGCAGGTCCACCATGTAGAGCATCATCTGGCGCACCTTGCGTCTAGTTATCTTGTGTCAGGTTTTGAAGAGGCGGTTTGTTTGTCAGTCGATGGCTTTGGCGACTTCGCCAGCAGTGCCTGGGGCCTGGGGAAGGGGAGTGACATCAAAATCGATGGTCGCGTCTATTTCCCTCACTCGCTCGGTGTTTTTTATTCAGTGATTACCCAATTCATCGGCTATCCCTATTATGGCGATGAATACAAGGTCATGGGACTGGCCCCTTATGGTGAGCCGAAGTATCTCAAGCAAATGCGCGAGATCGTGAAGGTGCAGACGGATGGCAGCTTTAAGCTCAATTTAGATTACTTCCGTCATCACAATGAAGATGTGCATTACACTTGGGACAATTGCAGTCCTGAAGTCGGGACTCTCTATCGGAAAGAACCGATGGAGGCCCTCTTTGGCCCGCAGCGTGAAAAGGGCGCAGAATTGGAGCAAAAACATCGCGACATTGCCCGCAGTGCCCAGGCGATGTATGAGGAGGCTTTCTTTGCCATGTTGCAGTCCTTGCATGCCAAGTATCAATGTTCTGATTTGGCTCTGTCGGGCGGCTGTGCCATGAACTCCGTGGCCAACGGAAAGGTGTATTTAAATTCACCCTTTAAGCGCATGTATCTCCCCGCTTCTGCTGGAGATGCTGGTGGTGCGATTGGTTCTGCCTTTGTCGTTGCACATCAGATCGACAAATCATCCAAGCCCTTCGTCATGGACCATGCCTATGTAGGGCCTCAATCGGCGGATGCTGAAATCAAAGCACTTCTGGATTCTCGCACTGCTGACATTCAGGCTGAAGGCTGCACGGTCTGCCGCTTTGAAGATGAAGGTCAGCTTTGTCAGGCAACAGCAACCGCGATTACGGAAGGTAAAGTCATCGGTTGGTTCCAAGGCCGCATGGAGTGGGGGCCTCGCGCACTCGGAAATCGCAGTATCCTAGGCGACCCGCGCCGGGCCGACATGAAGGACATCCTTAATCTCAAGATCAAGCGTCGTGAGTCCTTCCGGCCCTTTGCACCCAGCATCCTGCGTGAGGAAGTAAAGGAGTGGTTCGAGCAGGATGACGATGTGCCCTTCATGATGGAAGTCTTCCAAGTGCGCGAAGACAAACGTCCTCAAATCCCAGCCACCACGCATGTTGATGGCTCAGGACGGCTTCAGACGGTTCATCAGGAGACCAATCCGCGTTATCATCGCCTGATCAGTGAGTACAAAGCCATCACGGGGGTGCCGATTGTTCTCAATACCAGTTTTAACGAAAACGAACCTGTCGTCTGCAAACCCCAAGAAGCGCTCGACTGCTTCCTGCGAACGAAGATGGACGTGCTTGTTCTCAATGACTGGATGGTCAGCAGAGGATGATCCACAGATTTCAGAAAGAGGATCCGCAGATTTCACAGATCACGCAGATTATTTTTTAGATTTGAAAGGCTGCCTGGTATTTCTAAACAAGTTCATGGTTATTTCAAGGGCACAGGCTTCCAAATTGGCCCTTTACTCAACTTCGGTACTTCCAGTCTCTTTCAAAAACGCTTCGTTCATTCCTCCAAATGGCTTCCCGAAGCCGCTGCTAAACCTCCTTCTGCGTAATCTGTGAAATCGGTGGATAAGTCGACTCTTTGCCATCTGTGGACATGAAGGGTATTGTTTTAGCAGGAGGTGCTGGCTCTCGCTTGTATCCTTTGACACAAGTTGCTAGCAAGCAACTCCAGCCTGTTTACGACAAGCCCATGGTGTATTATCCGCTCACGGTTTTAATCGCTGCGGGTATCAGTCAGATTTGTTTGATATCGACCCCTCATGACTTGCCAAGATTTCAGCAACTGCTCGGTGACGGTAGCCAGTGGGGCATCTCCATCGAGTATCGGGAGCAAGAGCGTCCGGCGGGTATCGCACAGGCTTTTTTGATCGCCGAATCCTTCATTGGAAATGACAGCGTGGCTTTGATTTTAGGTGATAACATCTTTCTGGGAGGAGATGCTTTTCCGCGAGCACTCTCTGAGTTTCGCAGCGGCGCGTCCATCTTTGCCTATCACGTCAACGATCCCCAACGCTACGGTGTAGTGGAGTTTGATGCTCAGGGGCAGGCGATCTCTCTGGAGGAAAAACCCACTCAACCTCGCAGCAATTTTGCCGTTCCGGGCGTCTATCTTTACGATAATGAAGTGGTCGAGATGGCACGGCAATTGAAGCCTTCCGCACGCGGAGAGTTAGAGATCACCGACATCAATAAGAACTATCTTAATCGTGGCAAATTACGTGTCATTCGCATGAGTCGCGGAAGCGTTTGGTTAGATTCCGGCACAAGCAGCAGCCTGCATGATGCCTCAGCTTATGTGCAGACCATTGAAAAGCGGCAGGGTGTGAAGCTAGGCTGTCCAGAAGAAGCGGCGCTGCACCGTGGATTTATGACCCTGCAGCAGTTTGCCAGTTTGGTTAAGACCATGCCCTGCTGTGAATATCGCGACTATCTTCAGTCCATTCCAGGCAGTCAGTTCATTGGTTGAGTTTGGCGCATCGATCATGGTTATCTTACTTGGCGGCAGCGGATACATTGGTAGTGCATTTGCGGCTGAGTTAAATAAGCGGCAGATCCCTCACCAAATTGTATCTAGATGTACGACAGACTACACTGACTTTGAATCGTTATGCCGATTGCTGGAAAAAACAAAGCCCTCATTCCTGATCAATGCAGCTGGATCTATCGGTAAACCGAATGTTGATGCTTGTGAGCTAGCACGCTCAGAAGCCGTTCTTGGCAATGTTGTATTACCTCAACTTATCTCCAATGCTTGTGGCATCAGCGGGGTTCCATGGGCTCAAGTATCTTCAGGATGTATTTATTCAGGAGCGAAAATTCTTAATGACGCAAAGGTCCGTATCGAAAAAGACTTAACGCTGCCCCATGTCCGCAAAATTGTAGAGGATTCTCCAAGTTCAGTGCTCGGATATAGCGAGGACGATAGCCCTAATTTTTCTTTTCGTGAATCACCCTGTAGCTTTTACAGCGGCACAAAAGCCCTGGGCGAAGAGGTCATCTCAAAGGCTAAGCAAACGTATATTTGGCGCCTGAGAATACCTTTCGATGAGCATAATAATGGTCGCAATTACCTCACTAAACTTCAGCGTTACGATCGTGTTTATGACAACGTGAATTCAATTTCTCATCGTCAAGATTTTGTGCGTGCTTGTTTGGACCTTTGGGGGAGTGGTGCAAATTTTGGGACCTACAATGTTACGAATCCTGGATTCGTGACTTCGAGGCAAGTAGTAGAAATGATTCAAAATAACCTCAAGGTCAGGCGTTCTTTTGAGTTTTGGAAAAATGATGAAGAGTTTTATAGGCTCGCCGCCAGCGCCCCTCGTTCAAATTGTGTTTTGGACACGACAAAATTATTGGCAGCAGGCGTGAAGATGCGGCCTGTTGTAGAGGCCTTGGAAGAGTCTCTTTTGCGATGGAGCTCTGGTGCAGGAGCGCAAATCTAATGAATCTTTTGATCACAGGCGGTGCCGGTTTCATCGGTTCGAATCTTATCCGTCATCTCATCGACAAGCCGGAAATCAGTAAGCTGATCAATCTCGATTGCCTTACCTATGCCGGTCATCTGGAAAACCTCGAAGGCATCCATGGAAAGCATTCGCGCTACGTCTTTGAAAAAGTTGATCTGCGAGAAAAATCAGAAGTCCTGCGAGTGATCGATCAGCACGACATCACCCACGTCATGCATTTAGCGGCTGAAACACATGTGGACCGCAGCATCGCAGGCCCAGGCGATTTCATCACAACCAACATCAACGGCACTTTCCATCTTCTCGAAGCTTGTCGCGCTCATTGGCTCGGAACAACCAAGGACCAAGAGCCAAAAACGACGAGACGGTTCCTCCATGTCTCGACGGATGAAGTGTATGGCTCTCTGGGTGACTCCGGCTCCTTCACTGAATCATCGCCTTATGCGCCAAACTCGCCTTATGCGGCAAGTAAGGCTGCCAGTGATATGCTTGTACGTTCTTACCATCACACGTATGGTTTGCCGACGGTCATCACGAATTGCTCGAATAATCACGGACCTTACCAGTATCCTGAAAAGCTGATTCCTGTGGTGATTCAAAGCATTCTCGCTCGGCATGAAATCCCGGTTTATGGAGACGGTCTTAATGTGCGTGATTGGCTGCATGTCGATGACCATTGCGCTGCACTTTGGCTCGTTCTGAATCAGGGCAGGGCAGGGCAGACGTATAATGTTGGGGGCCACAATGAGATGGCTAATTTAAATTTGGTGCAGCGCATCTGTGATCTTGTTGATGAAATCCATCCTGCACTTGGTGGCCACTCACGCGACTTGATCACCTTTGTGCCAGATCGCCTTGGCCATGATCACCGCTACTCCGTTGATGCATCGAAAATGCAACATGAGTTAGGTTGGAAGCCCGCGCACCCTCCTGAGTTCGCTCTCCGTTCTACCGTACAATGGTATTTAGAGAATCAATCCTGGGCCGCCTCAATGAAGGTTGGCGTTTGATCCGATAGTACATGTCATCTTTATCCGAAAAGTCTGTCCAGTTTGGCTGTGGCATGCGTCCTGGACCTTCATGGATCAACTATGATGTCAGTCCAACGCTTCGCTTATCTAAAATTCCAGGACTTAAAACACTGCTGCGTCTTCCTGATTGGTCCGCCAACGTTTTGTATGGCGATATCACCCAAGGTTTACCCCTGGATGCTGGATCCTGCGCTCGCTTGTATTGCGATCAAGTCCTCGAGCATCTAGCTCGTGAGGATGTTTTTGCCGCATTGAAAGAGTGCCGCCGCTTATTGTCACCTGAGGGTGTCTTTCGCTTGTTCGTTCCTGATTTGAAAGCTATCGCCACCAGTTATGTGCAGGGCGGTGAATCAACCTCTGCTGAATGGTTCATGGAAACCATTGGTCTCGGATTCACCTCACGTCCAAGAACGATGGGCCAGCGTTTTCGTGAATACATCGGGAACTCTCGCCACCTCTGGGCTTGGGACGCCCAGTCTATGAGCGCGGCGCTGAAATCCGCTGGTTTCAGCAAAATTCGGCAAGTCCAATATCGTGATTCAGGTGATTCGCTTTTTGATGAACTTGAAGGCCCAATTGAATGGGGACTCGCCCTCGGTATGGAGGCTCGTCGCTGATTGGTGCTTCCGATTACAGCCATCATCGCCACTCGCAATCGGGCGAGCCTTTGCAGGGAACTTTTGAAGTCCATCAGTCAGCAAGATCAAACATTGGCAGAGATTATTTTTTGTGATGCATCTGATGACGATGCAACTCGGGATAGCGTCGGATCTGCAGCTCACTATCTCCGTGCCACACAGCGTGGCGCGGCACCTCAAAGAAATCAGGCCATCCTTGCCGCATCGCAGCCTTTTATCCTGATCATGGATGATGATATCACTCTAGAGCCGAACTGTTTCAGCAGTCTCTGGAATGTTATGCAATCAATCCCGACTGTTGGCGGAGTGACTGCTACGATTGTGAATGAGGCCTACGCGGCACCTGGGCGCTGGACAAAGGCGCTGCTCAAGTGGTTCGAAGGCGGGCGTGAGCGCTCCACCTACGCTGGGTCATGTGTCGGACCAGGCTATACCTTTTGGCCTGCGGATGATGCTAATCAAGCTGAGTCCGTTCCTATCGAGTGGATGGGCACAGGCATGGCACTTTATCGACGTGAGCTTCTGCCTAATCCGCCCTTTCCCAGCATCTTCTACGGGGCCTCTTTGTGTGAAGATTTGGCGTTGTCTTTGACCGTGGCAAAACGCGCCCCGCTTTTCCAAGCAAGCCGAGCACGCTTCATCCATTTAAATGCTGGCGGGGATCACAAATCAGATGTCCGCAAAATGGCCAGAATGAATTTAGTGAACCGACATTACGTGATGACTGAGGTAATGGGTAAAAGGTCAATCACTGACTACCTTCAATTGGCTGCCATGATTGCTTTTGGGATGCTGGCTCCTTTAAAACGGGGACAATGGGCAGTTTTCGCCAACCAACTCATAGGTTGCGCCCAAGGTTGTGCCAAGATTGTCTCATCCTGTTAGAATGAGCGACTCTTCTGGCAATTCGATCCGTGCTTCGGTCATCATCTGTGCCCACCAGCCCGACAGCCGTCACCTCTGCAGGACTTTGGAGGCTTTGCGGGCACAAACTTTATCTTCTGATGTCTGGGAACTTCTGGTGGTGGACAATCAATCCGACCCGCCTCTCAAGCTGGATGAATCGCTGGCTTGGCATCCGCATGCAAAATGCATTCGCGAAGAAAAGCTCGGACTCACTCCAGCTCGCTGCTGTGGGATTTATCACACATCTGCTGAACTCATTGTCTTCGTGGATGTCGATAATGTGCTGCACTCTGATTACTTGGCTAAAGCCTTGGAGATCGCTTCACAGAATCCAAGGGTCGGGGTTTGGAGCGGGCAGGCGCATCCTGAATTTGAAGAGTCTCCAGCAGATTGGACGCGTCCCTATTGGGCCATGTTGGCCATTCGTGAGTTCAGTCATGATAAGATCATGATGGCCTTTGATCGTTCACAGTCTTTACCACATGGCGCTGGGATGTGTCTCCGGCGTGAAGTTGCCTCTGCTTACATCAACGAAATAGTTACGACGAATTGGCGTCTTCTAATTGAGCGAAAAGGCCAGAGCCTTATGTCCGGTGGCGATTCAGATCTGGCCCTGCTTTCTTTAAAGATTGGCTGGGGAATCGGTCACTTCTCTCAGCTTCATCTCGATCATCTTATTCCACCAATCCGTCTAACTGAGTCTTACCTAATTAGGCTTAAAAAAGCCATGGCTGCATCGGGCGTTGTGCTTGATCATTTTCATCGAGAGCCCACTCCAGTGCGCCCTTCTATTTTTAGATGTTTACTGCGCCGGTTGAAGATTTTGATCTGTTTTAACGGTGTCGAAAGACGCATGCAAATGGCCACATTGCATGGCGAGCAGCATGGCTGGGACATTGTGAAAAACCGTTCCCAGATTGCATGTGAGTCATGAGTGATCACGCAATCAAAGTCGAATCACTTGGTAAGTGCTATCACATACGAAAGCAAAGAGAAGGACACTATCTTACTTTGCGAGATCGGCTGACTACTGTATTCAAGCGCGGTTCGGTAGATCAACAAAGAGAAGACTTTTGGGCTTTAAAGGATGTCTCTTTCGATTTGCCCAAGGGTGAAGTTCTTGGCGTCATTGGACGGAACGGATCAGGGAAATCGACTCTTCTGAAGCTGATTTCCAGAATCACTGAACCAACAAAAGGCCGCATCACAGTTCATGGGCGGGTGTCATGTTTGCTTGAGGTTGGGACAGGATTTCATCCAGAACTCACAGGAAGAGAAAATATCTATCTCAATGGAGCCATCTTGGGCATGAGAAAGAACGAGGTTGCTGCATCCTTCGACGAGATCGTTGCGTTTGCCGAGGTTGAGCAATTTTTAGACACTCCGGTTAAAAGGTATAGCAGTGGCATGTATGTGCGATTGGCTTTCGCCGTCGCCGCGCATCTGGAACCGGAGATTTTGATAGTGGATGAAGTTCTTGCAGTGGGGGATGCAGCTTTTCAAAAAAAATGTCTGGGAAAGATGCATGACGTCGCGCAGCAAAAGGGACGGACTGTTCTGTTTGTTAGTCACAATTTAAGCTCGGTAAGACAACTCACGACACGGTGTCTCGTTCTTGAAAAGGGACAGTTAGTTTATCAAGGGAGCCCGGAGAGTGCTATTAGTCGATATGTGCAAAATTTGGAACTGAGCGGCGATCATATCGAGAATCAATCAAGAGAATATGAGTGCACTGGTGATGCACGATTTGTTGATTTGAGATTTAAGACTTCTGCAGCCGTTTTTCCCTCCGGTGTTCCCATTGAATTCATTGCCGTGATTTCAATGTTTAAAGTGGTGAAATCAGCCTTTATCAGTCTCACGGTTTTAACTCAGGAATCAAATCCAGTTGGTAGCGGATTCAGCGCAGCTTCGATTCATTCGACATCCTCTGGACGGAGAACGCTGTCTGTCTGCATTCCTCCTATCACGCTCGCTCCTGGAAGGTACTACTGTATCGTGGCATTAAGTTTCTATTCTGGCGGTGTTCTAGTCAATATAGATGCAGTCTCCAAAGTGTTGCACTTTGAAATATTAGCCGACGATTCAACCAATGGCATTCTTTTACAATGGAACTCGAGTTGGGGTCCACTGAAGATGCCTCTTTTGGAGACTAGTTATCTGCAATGAATTTTTGCGATCTTTTTAGGAAGCCTCTATCTTGGCTTGCCCGTTCGACTGCCAAGCTCGCGGCTAAATGGCATCCACATTTGGTTCTGAAATCGGATGTCCCCACCTTCACTTTTTGTGAAGATGGATTGGCTACGGTGCACAATAGCGAATTCTTGGTCAATGAACGTTTTCAACGAGCCTATTTATTGGGGAAACAAACTGGCTCTTGGCATAATCACGATCTACGTTGGCGTATTCACGTTCTACTTTGGTGTGCTACCTGGGCTGCCCAGTGCTCGGGTGCATTTGTGGAATGTGGTGTTTATCGAGGTGGATTTGCTCGTGCCATCATTGATTACATCAACTTTGAATCCCTCAATAAGACCTATTATCTATTCGATACTTTTGCAGGTTTTGATCATAGCCAGTTTAATGAGTCTGAGCGCCACACGATTGCCAGCAACTATCACTACGAGGACACTTTTAATGCTGTTCGGCAGGAGTTCATCTCCATGACTTCCGTGCGACTTGTTAGAGGTTCGATTCCTGAGTCACTGGTGGATGTGGGTTCTGTTGCCTTTCTTAGCATTGATATGAATTGTGTAGTGCCCGAAATTGCGGCAGCGAGGTTTTATTGGCCGCATATGTCTCCTGGTGCCGTCATGGTTCTCGACGACTATGGCTTTACGATCCATCATCAGCAGAAGCTCGCATTTGATCAATTGGCTAAGGAATGGAAGGTAGAGATTCTATCTCTGCCGACTGGCCAGGGGCTGATATTCAAACCAGGAATGTCCGCATGATTCAGTCAATTGATCATTGTGTCATCTGTGGTGGTCGTTCATTTTCATCGAAAGAGATTCTTTGGGATGATCTGGTTCAAGAGTGGTCGCTTTCAGATGATGAACGGCATTATATTAATCGCCAGCAAGGCACCCATTGTGATCAATGTGGCTGCAATCTACGTTCCATCGCTTTGGCCAAGGCGATAATGGCGGTCTCTGATTTTAACGGTTTGTTCAAGAGCTTCGTTTGGACACCGCGTGTTTGGATGAAGCGGCTTCTCGAAGTTAATCGTATTGGTGGGATTTCGGCTTATCTTGGCAAGCTTCCCAGGAGGACTCTAGCCGAGTATCCTCTGATAGATATGCAAAGTCTCCCATTTGAAAATGCCAGTTTTGATCTGGTTCTGCATTCAGAAACACTGGAACACGTGCCTAATCCTTTAGGCGGGCTTAGAGAGTGTCTGCGCGTTTTAAGACCGGGTGGTTGGTGCTGTTTTACCATACCAATAATCACTGGACGGCTGAGTCGTAGCAGGAATGGCCTTTCTCCCAGTTTTCATGGACAGTCAGACACCAATGAAAACGACATGTTGGTGCAAACCGAGTACGGTTGTGACTTTTGGGAGCAAGTTTTAGAAGCTGGTTTTGATGAGTGCCGAATTGTCAGCGTGGAGTTTCCATCGGCTCAAGCCATTGCCGCCCGTAAACCATTAACTTGGTCATGAGATGTTAGAGTACACTGGTGAACGAATGGTGCCGGAAGCTGCCGACCGAAATACGTTTTGGGAACATGTGGAGAGGTATCGTTTTGCACTTTCACATCTTCACGGAAGGCGCATCTTGGATATCGCATGTGGAGAAGGCTATGGAACAGCTGCTCTTGCCGCAAATGCGGATCTTCAGGTGGTCGGCGTTGATATCTCAGCTGAGAGTTGTGCGCATGCACGCAGAAAGTATGGAATTGATGCCCGTGTGGGCAGCGCGGAATCCATTCCTTTTTCTAATGCCACGGTGGATACCCTCGTGTCATTTGAAACGATTGAGCATCTAAAAGCACCTGATCTTTTTCTCGAAGAATGCTATCGCGTTCTCACTCCTGGAGGTCGTCTTATCATCTCCACACCTAATAGACCCATTTATCATAAGCATTCGCCTGATAATGCGTTTCATCATCATGAGATGTCCCTTTCTGAGTTCCAAAATGCCCTGGAAAAGAGATTTCAAGTGAGCTCTATTTCCGGACAGGGACTACCTCTGCCCAGACTGTTTCAACGTCGAGGTTTCGGAAGGCTGACGGCTCTATATTATCGCCTCATGACACCTCATGCCTCACGCGCTCCTTTGCCAGAAGAGCGTTTGAATGTTCATGAATTAATCTGTCGCCCATTCAGTTGGCGTGACTCTTTTGATCCTTATCAAGTCCGATTAATATCGGCACCGCGATTGCAGGCTGCTTGTTATTTGATTGCTGTTGCCACGCGTAAACCTAACTGATGCCGCTCGTTTCAGTCATTATTCCGAACTATAATCACGCTCGATTCCTAGAGCGGCGTATTCGTTCTGTGCTGGATCAGACATTTACGGACTTTGAAATTATTCTTCTTGATGATGCTTCGACGGATGATAGTCGAAAGATCATCGCGCAATATGAGGGACACCCGCTTATTCGTGTTGTGTTGAGCAATCAAAACAGCGGTTCTGTTTCACATCAGTGGAATCTCGGAGTTAGTCTTTCAGAGGCGACCTATGTCTGGATCGCAGAAGCGGATGACGTTGCTGCCCCCGAACTGTTAGCCAACCTTGTTTCACGACTCGAATCACGTTCCACGGCGGTGCTTGCCTATGCCCAATCCTGGTTTATCGACGAACTGGATCAGCGAACGGGAGATCTCAATGACTGGACAGCCGACCTCGATTCTGAACGTTGGCGGCATGACTTCGTTAGTGATGGCACTGAAGAGTGTGCAAACTGTCTCAGTGTGAAAAACACCATTCCAAATGCCAGCGCGGTTGTCTTTCGTCGTGATGCCTTTCTCAAGGCTGGCGGAGCGAGTGAAGGCTTCAGACTCTGTGGTGACTGGATGACTTACTCCAAGGTGCTACTGCAAGGCGAAATGATCTTCGTATCTCAACATCTCAATCACTTTCGTCTGCATGGCGGTAGCGTTCGTGCCACCACTAGCATCTATCAAAATTTCGCCGAGAGTCTCCGAGTCACTAGATTTATCATGGACAATGTGACCATGAATGCCGCGGCAAAGAAGAAAGCGGCAAAGGCTGCTCAAAATGCGTGGTGGATTGCTCTTCGGTATAACCCTATTCCTAGATCTTGCTCCATTTGGCAATTTGCACATGCGGCAGCCCATTTCGGTGTATGGGCGCAAATCAAGTTCTTAATCATGGTTCCTTTAGCTGGTATCGCTAGAATGAGATGGATCAGCCCTTTACTACACGCTAAGAGGAAGATAATGGCATGGGCAACTACCCCGAAGGGGGCATGATTATGACCTTGATTTCACTCAAGCGATAGAATGATCTATCGATAAATTTATTTTCACTCTTTTATGAAAACAGCCATCATCGGTCTTGGTTACGTTGGCCTTCCTCTCCTACTCGCGTATGCTCGGAAAGGGCATCAGGCGCTGGGAATTGACATTGATCCCTCCAAAATTGAAGCCTTGATGGCTGGTCGCAGCTACATCAAGCACATCCCAACTGCCGATGTCGCGGAGGCTCTTGCCAGTGGAAATCTGGACGCCTCCTGTGACTTTAGTCGTCTTGCTGACGTGGATGCGGTGATCATTTGCGTGCCCACACCGCTTGACCATCATTTGGAGCCCGATCTGTCTTATGTTACGGACACACTCGATGCTATCGTCCCTCACCTCAGTCCAGGGGTGACGCTCTCACTGGAAAGCACGACCTATCCCGGCACCACCGAGGAGGAAGTGCTCCCCCGCGTCGCAGCACGCGGACTCACTCCCGGGGAGACTGTCTTCGTCGTTTATTCACCCGAGCGTGAAGATCCGGGCAACGCAAAATTCCACGCCACCAACATTCCGAAAGTCGTCGGTGGCCACACGCCAGCTTGTTTAGCCAAAGGTGTGGCTCTGTATCAAGCTGCGTTTGATACAGTCGTTCCTGTTTCATCTACCAAAGTGGCGGAACTCAGCAAGCTCTTGGAAAACATCTATCGCGCTGTCAATATCGGCCTCATCAATGAGCTCAAGATCGTTGCCGATGCCATGAACATTGACATCTGGGAAGTGATTCAAGCTGCTGCTACCAAGCCCTTTGGTTTCACACCTTTCTATCCAGGGCCTGGACTTGGCGGCCACTGCATCCCGATTGACCCTTTCTATCTCACTTGGAAAGCCCGTGAATACGGCGTCCACACCAAGTTCATCGAACTTGCCGGGCAAGTGAATCGAGCCATGCCGGAATACGTCGTTCAGCGAGCTATGATCGCCCTGAATGATGCCGGAAAATCGGTCAAGGGTAGCAACATTCTTTTACTCGGACTCGCCTATAAAGCCGATGTCGATGACATGCGTGAGTCGCCCACCTTTGAGCTCATGGACCGCTTCTCTGCACTTGGCGGTAATGTCTCTTATTATGATCCGCACGTTCCTGAAATTGGCCCGACCCGTGAACACTCCAAGTGGAAAGGTCATCGTTCATTAGCTTGGTCCGAAGAAACCATCCGCGCTCAGGATTGCATCGTCATCGTCACCAATCACAAAGCCGTCAATCTCCAAGAGCTTGCCGACTGGGCCACTCTTATCGTCGATACCCGCAATGCCATGGCAAAGGTTAAGGGGAGTGGTAAAATTCTGAAAAGCTGAAAAGCTGAAAAGCTGAAAGGCTGAAAGGCTGAAAGGCTGAAAATAGGGCGAACGAAATGAGATTATCTGAGGAGCTTCGACAGCGAACAAAAGCTTTTGCCTCTAGAAATGTGCGTTTGTTCATCCGACTTCCTCGTGATCGGGAAGAGGTAGCTGTTTTAGCCAAACAAAGGTTACGCTCGGGTACTTCGGTGGCGGCTCATGCCCGAGAGGCCTCAAGGGCACGCTCCGACGCTGAACTTTGTTCCAAGTTAGATGTATTGCTTCAAAAAGCCGATGAAGTTCAGCTTTGGATAGAACTGCTTCGTGACGATTGTCTAATCGTAGATCAAGAACTCAACGACCTTCATGCTGAAGCCAACGAAATCATGGCCATCTTCACCACCATCGTCTCCAACGTCCGCCGTCACCAGCAGACTAAGAACTGAAACACTGAAATTCTGAAACGCTAAAATTTCAAACCAAGCCTTTCAGCCTTTCAGCTTTTCATAATTCCAGCTTTTTCAAATCATGTCTCAAATCATCATCGAAGCCGGTCGCGCAGAGAAAAACTACTGGCGTGATCTCTGGCGTTACCGTGAGCTCTTTCAGGTGCTCGCTTGGCGTGACATTTCTGTCCGTTATAAGCAAACTGTCATCGGAGTCGCTTGGGCACTCATCCGGCCCTTTCTCACCATGGTTGTGTTTACGATCATTTTCGGAAAGGTCGCCAAGCTGCCATCTGAAGGCACCGCGCCTTACGCCCTTCTTGTCTTCGCAGGCATGCTCCCATGGACCTTTTTTTCCACGGCCCTCGCGGAGGCTTCCAACAGTCTGATTGGCAATGCCAACCTGATCAGCAAAGTCTATTTCCCCCGACTCATTGTGCCCACGGCTACAGTCGTTGTCGCCCTGGTGGACTTTCTCATCAGCTTCACCGTCCTCGCCGCCATGATGGTTTGGTATCAATTTGTGCCCGGATGGCAGATTCTGCTTTTGCCAGCCTTCATCCTCTTGGCTTTTTTAGCCTCCCTCGGACCTGGACTCTGGATCACGGCGCTGAATGTTAAATACCGCGACTTCCGTTACATCATCCCCTTTTTGGTTCAGTTCGGTCTGTATGTTTCACCAGTAGGTTTCAGCTCTAGCGTGATTTCTGAAAAATGGCGTCTGCTCTATTCTCTGAATCCCATGGTTGGCGTCATCGACGGTTTCCGCTGGTGTCTGCTGCGCGGTGAATCTGCCATCTACTGGCCAGGCTTCTACATGAGTCTCGGCGTCACCGTCTTCTTCCTCTGGCTTGGTATTCGTCAGTTCCGTAAAATGGAAAAGACCTTCGCCGATTTGATCTAAAGAAGCGTGGATTTCACATCTGGGTGGTACTCCAAGGATCATTTGCAAAGTAATCTAACATCGCCTGAGTCTAAGGACACCCCGCAGGCATCCGATTTGACCGATCTAAAACGTCGATCTATCAGCGGAGGTGTAGTTGTACTCATTGCGCAAGTCATCAATATTGGGATACAACTGGTGTCGACGATCGTCTTGTCGCGCCTGCTGACCCCAAATGACTACGGAGTGATGGCCATGGTGATGTCAATAACTGCCTTTGCCGGACTATTCCGCGACATGGGATTATCTTCTGCAACTATTCAGCGGCCAAACCTTACGGAGGCCCAACAGAGCAATCTCTTCTGGGTTAATGTAGCCATGGGGACATTACTGACTGCAATTATCTGCGCTCTATCTCCTGCGGTTGCCTGGTTTTATCAACGCCCTGAAATTCTGAGTGTGATGATAGCCAGTTCGGGCGTCTTCATGCTCGGCAGTTTAAGCACGCAACATGGTGCACGACTCATTCGCAGTCTGAAGTTTGGCCGACATGCACTTGCTGGAATCGCAGGTGGTTTGGTAGGCCTTGGTACTTCGATCATTCTCTCTATCAAAGGTTATTCTTATTGGTCACTCGTTTGGGGAAACCTTCTCTCGGGAATTACGACGACGATTCTTATTTTTACATTTGCGCCCTTTATGCCAAGCCTGCCTCGAAGAGGAACTGGAGTGAGGGAAATACTGATGTTTGGTGCCAACGTCACGGCTTTCGACTTCATTAACTACTTCCACCGTAACTTGGATAAGATTTTGATTGGACGCTTTGATGGACCTGAACCTTTGGGGCTCTACAACCGTGCCTATTCGCTTCTGATGCTGCCAATCAATAGTATTCGTGGACCTATCAATTCGATTGGTTTTCCAGCCATGAGTCAGTTGTCAAGAGAGCCTGAAGCCTTTCGTGCTTACTACATAAAAATCACCAACCTTCTGGCCCTCCTCTCAATGCCGCTGATGGCTTTTCTTTTGCTGACATCTGATTCAGTCATTGAGGTTGCCTTAGGCAAGAAATGGTTAGAGATCGTTCCCATCTTCTCTATCTTGGCCACTGTTGGATTCGTTCAGCCGGTAGTGACTCATTGGGGTATCGTTGTCCTCAGTCTAGGCATGGGGTCTCGATACCTGTTTCTTGGAATCGTCACTACGGTTAGTAGTGGCCTGGGATTCTTGCTCGGTCTTCCATGGGGGCCATTCGGCGTAGCGGTCGGATACGCCGCGAGCACCTACATCGTAGCGATTCCGACGCTCATTTGGGCTTTTCGTGATACCCCAATCCATCTTCGTGATTTCTTTTTGGCTGTAGGACGTCCGGCTCTGGCTAGTATTATCGTTTGCTCGTTTGGGTTCCTCTTCAAACCATCATTATCAGAGCTTTCTCACATTTACCAACTTCTGATCTTCGGGCCAATCTTTGTCACATCGTATATCACGATTCTCCGCTTACTGCCTGGAGGGCGATCGGATTTTGTCTTTGTCGGTGATCTTATCCGCACCTTGATCGGAAGTATTAAAAAGCCCTCTTCTTCCCTATGATTCTAAGATTATTTGAACCCATTTTTGCTAGAATTCGCAATCGATTTATTGCTGGGTTGGCTCGTCAAGAGGACCTTGATGTGATGTACAATCAAATAGCCGGATTGTTCCAAATTCAAAATGCCATGCGTGGTGAGGCTGTTCTGAAACCCATGCGTGGTTGGGCTCTCTCACCTGATGCCATGGCTTGCGTTCTTGCTGATCTACAAAAACGCACAATGCCAACGATTATCGAGTTTGGCAGTGGCCAATCAACCATTGTTATTGCTGCAGCACTTAAGCACCACGGCGGCCGTTTAATTAGCGTCGAGCATGACCCTGATTATTCCAAAACTATTCAAGAACAAGCCGCAGCCTGCCGAGTTTCTGATATGATCGAATTTGTTCACTCGCCGTTGATTGGAGAGGAATCTGCTCCCCATGGCCGCAGTTATGATCTCACGGCACTTCCTAACGTTCAAGTCGATGTCGCTCTGATCGACGGCCCCCCGATTATGAATGGAACTTACACTAGGCTTTCACCCCTTCGTTGGGCAGTGCAGCACCTGACACAAGCAGGCAGCGTTTTTCTAGATGATGCAGCACGAGAATCAGAACGACTCTGCATCCATGTGCTTCAGAAGGAGTTTCCGAACTTAAAGACTACTAACCGAATCACTGAAAAAGGGCTTTTGGAGTTATGCTTGAACGCATGAGTGTTCAAAAGGTTTAAGCGATGGGTATTATACGTTTCATCCTCGCGGTATCAGTCGTCTTGGGGCATTCATCTCCCATTCTGGGTTATTTTGGAATTCCAGCACACGCAGCTGTGACTCTGTTTTTCATTATCTCAGGCTTTTACATGGGGCTAATAGCGACCGAAAAGTACACCGGAATTAACCGTTTTAAGGCTTTTTATTCGAATCGTTTTCTACGCTTATATCCAACCTATTTGATAGCTGTCGTCATTGCTCTTGCGGTCAGGTATTGTTGTGATCAGATTGAGATGAAAGGGAGTGGGAGTTTTTTTCCCAGCCAAATGTCGTGGTCTGCGCGATTATTTCTAGTTATTCCCAATATCTCATTATTCGGTAGTGATTGGGTGTATTTTTTCCACTTTGGACCTGATTCTGGTTGGCATTTTAGTCTCGGTGGAAACGCACCTGATGTGGATACTGTTCGTGCTAGCCGTTATTTGCTAATTCCTCCGGCTTGGTCCGTGGGTCTTGAAGTATGGTTTTATTTACTTGTTCCTTTTTTGGTTCAATGGAGAACTATTTTTGTTGTGGGAGTCGCTGTCATTTCTTTTGGGATTCAACAAGCAATGGAGGCCTCCATTCCTTGGTCTTCTTATTTCTTTTTTCCTGCAAACTTTGGGTACTTTTTGATAGGTGTCCTTGGCTATCGGTTCTATCGAACTGATTTGTTTCGACGTTATGCAACTAAGAAAAACGTGAATGTTATTTTTTTCGCCGTTCTCGCAAATTTAATCCTCCGCCAGTACATCCCGTATTACCGTAATTATCCTTGGCAGATGTATCTGATGTTTTCCTTGTCGCTTCCATTCCTCTTTCAAGCTTCAAAGAACTCATTGTGGGATCGCTGGATTGGTAATCTTTCATATCCCATTTATATCATCCATGCTCCGATCCTCATATATCTGGAAAAGCACTTCAACAGCAAAGACGGGCTGCTGACTCTTTCGTTGACGCTGGTTATATCCATTATCGTTCTAGTTTTTGTTGATCAACCCCTTGATAGAATTCGGCAACGACGAATTGACAGGGTTAATGCTTTTTGAATTTAATTTGGTTGTTCAACCGTTATTAATTAGATTAATGCTTCCATTAGTTACCATCATAACGCCAACAAAAAATCGTCTTCATCTTTTGAGCGAAACGATCGCGTCGGTGCAAGCGCAGACGTTCTCTGACTGGGAGCATCTGATCGTCGATGACGGATCAGATGATGGTTCCATTGAGATGGTTGAAAAGTTGGCGGCTTCCGATTCAAGAATCCGATTGATCAAGCGCACAGGTGAAAAAGCGGGTGCCAATGTCTGTCGCAATGTAGGGATTCGCGAGGGCCGAGGTGAGTATCTTGTCTTCTTAGACTCCGATGATCTGCTCTCTGCGTCCTGTCTTGAAAAAAGGGTGGCTCTCATGCAGCGAAATCAAGATCTCGACTTTGCAGTTTTTCAGACAGGTTTTTTTGTCGAGACTCCAGGAGATCGGCATCAGCAAAAACCCTCTGAATTATTCGGCGATGATCTGCGCCGCTTTTTATCCTTTGAGTTTCCTTGGATCATCAATGCTCCAATCTGGAGAAAGAGCGCTCTGGAAAAGCTCCAGGGTTTTGATGAATCTCTCCCAAGTTGGCAGGATGTGGATCTTCACATCCGAGCAATTTGTGGCGGCTTGTTGTATGTGAAGGTTCCCGAGCTCGATCATCATGTCCGTTGGCAATACGATGAAACCAAGGTCAGTGTTCTTCAAAGGCGCTCACCGAAACACTTGCTGGCAGCGGCAGCAATTTTGGAAAAATTTGAAGCCGAAATTCGGCGCGGACCTGGAATGGATTGGATTCGTCAGCGATCCCTGGTTGGTCTTTATTTTCTCGTCGCTGAGCTTTGGCTCAATGCAGGTTCTTTAAATTCAGCCCTGGATTTCTGGGGTAGGAGTTCGTTTCGGGGGCTCTCCAGTAAACGTCTGTATGCCTCAGGCTGTTTACTTTTGTTACTGCTAGCGTCTCCCTTTCCACGTTCGTTAAGCGCACGCATCATTCATAAATGGAAAGGCTTCGCACGCTTCCGAATCAATCCTTCGATGCTTGGTTGATGGGTGGACGTCAGACGTGAAAAGACCACCGCTTGTCAAGCCAACCAGTTTTTGATTCTACTTTTTAGGTAATTCGACGCACACTAATGGCTACTTCAGTTATCTCCGTTGAGCAGTTAAGTAAACGCTATTTTTTAGGTCATCAAGGCCCAAGGGAGAGCTATCAATCCCTTCGTGATAGCCTGGTGAAGCAGGGGCGGACTTTGGCTCGCAATAGCATGGATTTGGTTCGTGGAAAGCAAGTTATTCAGGGGGACCGTGTTGAGGAGTTTTGGGCGCTCAAGGATGTCTGTTTTGAAGTGCAGCAAGGTGATGTTCTGGGCATCATCGGCAGCAATGGCGCCGGTAAGAGCACGCTACTTAAACTTTTGAGCCGAATCACTGAACCGACCAAAGGTCGGATCACGCTTCAGGGCCGTGTTGCTTCCTTGCTTGAAGTTGGCACGGGCTTTCATCCTGAACTCAGCGGACGTGAAAACATCTTTCTCAATGGAGCCATTCTGGGCATGTCGCGCGCAGAAATTCGCTCCAAATTTGATGAGATTGTGGACTTTGCTGACGTGGAGCGCTTTTTGGACACACCGGTGAAGCGTTACAGCAGCGGCATGTATGTCAGGCTTGCTTTTGCCGTCGCAGCTCACCTTGAACCTGAAGTGCTCGTGGTCGATGAGGTCCTGGCTGTGGGAGATGCTGAGTTTCAAAAGAAGTGCATGGGCAAAATGGGGGAAGTGGCCAAAGGCGGTCGCACGGTTTTATTTGTGAGTCATAACTTAGGAGCCGTTGTCGGCTTGTGCTCGCGCTGCCTACTGATGGATCACGGGTCTCTCATTTTGGATTCTAGTCCAGTTGAGTGCGTGGCAGCCCATTTGAATCAGGCCCAAAGCCAATCGGATCAATGGGTTCGTCCTTCATCACGCGAAGCACCCGTTTTGGGTTTTCGGGAAATAAAAATCAAGGTGAT
Organism: Verrucomicrobiaceae bacterium; assembly: GCA_027489965.1. Taxonomy (GTDB): domain Bacteria; phylum Verrucomicrobiota; class Verrucomicrobiia; order Verrucomicrobiales; family Verrucomicrobiaceae; genus Prosthecobacter. The sequence continues at coordinate 1,105 of JAIXZA010000015.1, read as the reverse complement.
CGGAGAGCAGCCTGATCTTATCTTGGAGATTGAATGTGCTTTCATCTCCCATGGCTCAGACCATCGGGACGCTATGATTGCTTTCGATATTAGTCAGCTTTCGGGTGGGGTGCTCATGCAAGCATTGCCTCATCCTCAGGGATTTCTAACCTCAAGACACACGGAACAGATCCAACGGTTCGCGATTCATTTGCCTCCCTTAATACCTGGATCCTACAGCTTGACAGCTTGGATTGGGCCAAACAACTTAGAATCCTATGACATGGTGCGTGATTGCGTCTCATTTGAGGTCGCGCACTCTCCTACACCTGGTAGAACTTTTCTCCACACTCCTGATCACGGCTACATTGCACCTAAAACTACATGGTTGGCTTAAACTAGCTTCATTTTTATGTTAAGATTTTATCGACGTTTTAAAGCTCTCAATAGAGTGATGAGGTGGCGGGATGCTATTCAGATGGCACTTTTTGATCCGCTCACGCTAACGGGAAGAGCGCAGATCAATCTAATCGATGATTCGCGTCCCATTCATTTTCGAAAGGGCACTTCTGACTTTGCCTGTTTCGAGCAGATTTTTCTTTCTCAACAATATCATTCCCCTTTTAAGATCGAACCGCTCACGATTGTCGATGCAGGGGCTAATATTGGAACTTCGGTGCGGTATTTCGCCGCAAAATATCCCGAGGCCGAGATTTGGGCGATCGAACCTGACGTCTCGAATTTCGAACTTCTCAAGAGCAACTGTGAAACACTTCCGCGAACACATCTGATTGCTTCAGCGCTGTGGCCAAATAATGAGCCTGTTTTCTTTACTAATCTTGATGCGGCCAAGTGGGAGTTTGAAGTCACCAACGCCCCCCCTGTTGCGACCAGTCTAGCGCTGAGTTCAGTGACCATACCAGATATTCTTGCCCAGATCCCTTCGGGCCGAATCAACCTGCTCAAACTCGACATTGAGGGAGCTGAGCGGGAGTTGTTTCAGGAAAATACAGAAGCTTGGTTGTCGAAGGTGGATGTCATTGTCATTGAGCTTCATGATCGTTTTAAAAAGGGCTGTTCGAAGGCGTTCTACTCAGCCATCTGCAGACGTGACTTTCATCAGGAG
>JAIXZA010000150.1 GCA_027489965.1 Verrucomicrobiaceae bacterium | reverse complement strand
CGCGGAACGAACCGCTCGCCGCAATGCGGGCAAGCCCATGTCCAGTGATACCGGGTGCCCTCCTGCCAGAGCGTCCAGATCTTGGAGTTAAGGTCTTCGGCCTCCTGCTCGGCCCAAAATTCAAGCCCGGTTGCCTCGTCGCGCACCACGTCCTTCGGCCCCTCGGATGGCGTCGATACAATCGCGTGAACGAAGTCGGCGTAAGTTTCACCGCGCCGGTCGATCAGGGTGATCGGGTCCCCCTGTCCCTTGACGTTCCGCATCAACTCGTCGGCCTCGTCCGTCACCGCCAAGGCGAACGGGTCGGACTTGAGCGCGGTCGATGACCCGGCGTGAGCGAGGCGGAGCGGAACGCCCGCGATCACCTTGCGCGTCTTGGTCATCTTTTTCCCGCGCGCCACCTTCATCTTGAGGGTGGGCGCTTGGTCGAGCAGGTCCACGACACGCGGTTCCCACTGCTCGGTGATGAACTGCTTGTTCGGCCCCACGTAGATCAGCGGGGCGGGGCGCTGATCGAGCCGCTGCCCGATGATATCCAAAAGGGTTTCGGACTTGCCCGACTGAGCCGCGCACGCCATCACGACGCGCGAAAAGCGGCCATCAGCCACGGCGCGCCCGAAAGCAACCATGTAAGGCGTCAAGAACGGATCGCGCGGGCCGGGAACGCCAGCGCTGGCCGGGTAGGTCCGGTTATCGCGCGCCCATTCGTCAGGCGTCGTCCTCGGCGTCGGCCTGAGCAACTGAGCGACCCGCTCGAAGCTCTGCGCTCCTTTGCTCGGCACGAGCCACGATCTGGCGTCGGATTTCGTCAAGGTCGATCTCGATCTTTCGCCTCATTGGAAGGTCGCGCGTCACCCGCGCCGGCAGGCCATTCATCGACGAGACGAACAGGCCGCATAGCTCCTCCACCACGGCAAAATGCTCGGCCAAGTCGATGACCGTCTTCTCGCGCTCCGCGATCCGTAGCTCAACCTCGCGCTGGCGTGCCTGCTTGAGGCCGCTTTCGGCGGCGCTCTTGGTGGAGCGCCGATCCTCGTCCTGCAGGAACCGGATGTAGCCGGACGCCACCGCATCCTTGGTGACGTTGCCGCGCTCCGTGCGCTGGATATAGCCATCCACGATCAAGCGCCGGACCCACTCGCCGGTCTTTCCAATCAGCGTGCCGCCCTCATCGACGGTGATCTCGCCGCTCGCAAGGAAGCGGCAATAGCCGTTGACGAGAGCGAGAAGCTGATACCCGTCTTTTCCCGGTTTCGGGATGAAGCCCCACCGCTCCGCTCGCTTGAGCGTTTCCTGCGTGGTGGACAGCAGCTTTTTTGCTTGATCGACCGAAACAGACGATCCAGTCGGCTTGCTTTCGCTCACTTCATTTACCTATCGCGGCGGCGGTTGGAAAATGACAGAAAAAATTCCAACGGGGGATGGACAGGGAAAAACAGTCACTTTATCAATCACTTCACCGGCAAGCGCCGACCGATTGATGAAGGGAAACGACGATGAACCTCTCCGCTCATACCACCTCTCAGCTTCTCGCCGCTTACAACGCGATCTCGGGGCAGAACATCGCCCGCTTCGCGGACCGCAAGACCGCCGAGCGCCGCGTTTCCGCCCTCTTTGAAACGAACCGTGGCGCCATCGAGCAGCTTCTTGCGCCCGCTTCCGCGCCGGTTGCGGAACCCACCAAGACCGTTGAGGCCCCGGCAGTTGTCGCCGAGGACGAGGCGCTTGATGTCCCCGCGTTCCTCAAGAAGGGCCGCGCCGCAAACATCGCCGCGATTGCCGAAGTTCTGCCCGAGCCGGTGAAGGCCCCCAAGGCGGTCAAGCCCGCCAAGGCGCGCAAGCCGCGTGCCGAGAAGGCCGAGGCCCCGGCGAAGCGGGCGAGGATCGAGGAGGAAGCGGTGATCGTCACCGTGATTGCCAACCCGAAGCGGGAAGGCTCACGCGCCCACGCCCGGTTCGCCCTCTACCGCGAAGGCCAGACCGTGAAGGAATTTATGGACGCCTGCGTTGCCGCTGGCTTCCCTGCCGCCGAGGCCAAAACCGACATATCTTGGGATCGTCGGCACGGCTTCATCAAGGTCGAGGGATAAGCCCCACACCTCACCGCGATGCCGAGGAAGAGGCCCCGTTTCAGCGGGGCCTTTTCATTTCTGGTACGCGACCAGCTTCATTCCGTAGTCATTGACGCTATCGCTCACATCAACGCCCGGCTTGCGGACAAGGCGCTGAGAGAACACCGAGTAGTCGACGTGATGATGGATGCGCTGAAACTTCATCGCGACCTTTGCCACGTCGGGGTGAACGCGGGCCAGCATCTGAGACTTTTCAAGGGTGCCCGTCGGTGAATACTTCTGCCCGGCCTTGCGCTCCGAGGCTTTGTAAAGCTCGTCAGTGTTCCCGCCCGGCAGGGATTGGGTTTGCATTTTCTCCTGCAGGAAGGCGTTAAAGAGAACCGTACACCAGCCCGCCTTGAGCATGTCGAGCGATAGAATTGTGTCCTCGTTGTAGCGCCCTCTCCACCGGAACGGCACGTCATTGCGGATCAAGTTGCAGGAGTAGATGCGCGTGTTCAGCGTGAACGGCGGCATCTTGCTCTTGCGGCTGGCGAACATGAAATAGTTCGGCCCGGCCATCGCCACATTCCGGTAGCGAAGCACGAAGTCTTCCATGCACCGGAAGATCGTCCCGTCGCTCACCGGCACCTTGAGGTTCCGGTTCAGGCGATAGAACCACTTGATGTTGTCGTCCATGATCCAGTGCCACGGATAACCGGACGCAAGGGAGTGTTCCCACGCAAAGTTCCGGGCCGGGCCTGATCCGGTGCTCTTGGAGAGGCCCAACTCATCACAGAGTTCGTACCGGGCCTTCATCCCCATATCGAGTTCAAGGACCGTCGCGGAAAGCGACATATCACGCACCGCCGCGCGATAGTCGTCCATCTGCTGCGGCTCAACGACTAGGAAGTGGGGCACGCCTAGCGCGGTGAGCGCCTTTGACGTGACCATGAATTGGTGCCGGCCTTTGGTCGGCAGATACAACGGGAACTGAGGCATCATGACTTGATCTCAGCAGGCCCAAGAACGACCAACTGGTCCCGTGGGGTAGAGTAGATCACACGTTTCCCATCCGAGGTTTCCGGAGCTACGCGCACGAGGTTCATCCCAAACTCATCAGGCGCTTCCGGCAGGACAAGCCCCGGCTTGCGGCGCAGCTTGTTCACCTTGAACGGCGAGTAATCGACAAGGTGATGCCACCTGTTGAACCGCCAGACCAACTTTGACACGTCGGGGTGCATTGCAACCTGCATCTGCGATTTTGCGAGCGTCCCCTCCTTGGCGTAGAACTCGGCGGTGTTACCGCCCGGAAGCCGCTGCGTCGCTTTCTTGTGCTGCAGAAAGGCGTTGAACTGAACTGTGCACCACCCGGCCTTGAGCATCCGGAGAGACAGGTCGGTGTCTTCGTTGTAACGCCCGCGCCAGCGAAAGGGCACGTCGTTCCGGATCAGATTGCACGAGTAAATCCGGGTGTTGAGGACAAACGGCGCGTGCTTTGTCTTCCGTGCTACGAACATCTCATAGTTGGGGCCTGCCATTGCCACGTTTGTGTAGCGAAGGCAGAAATCCTCCATGGCGCGAAAGAACGCGCCAGTGGTCACCAAGATTTTCGAGTTACGGTTGCAGCGATAAAAGCCGTCGATGTTGTCATCCATGACCCAATGCCACGCATGACCCTCAGCAACAGCATGGTCCCACACGAAGTTGCGCGCCGGACCCGGCCCCTTTCCCTTGGTCTCGCCAAGGTCATCGAACGTGTCATAGTCACGCTGATACGCTTTATCGAGAACGAGCACTTTTCTCGGCTCGATGACTGATGTGTAGGCGGCATACTCTTGTTCCTCGACCACAATGCGATAGTCGACACCCATCGCTTCCAGTGATCTAGACGTTAACCTGCTTTCGTGCCGCCCCTTTGAGACAATGTAGAGCGGGAAGCTAGGTCTCATCCGTGACATACCGCTTGTCAGCGTAGGTCTCGATCTCGATCTCGGGGAACCAGACAAAGCGGGTCTTGTCCGTGATCTTCTGACCGATCACCTCCGCAAACTTGTCAACCGCTGCCTGATCCTTGAAGTGGACCGGGATGGAGCGAAAAGCCGTTTTGTCCTCCTGCGCAAATTCCGGCATCCCCTTCCACTCGGTCTGCGCGTCGCCTAGCTCGTCTTCCGACGCAAGGAGCCGGGCAAGTTCCGCGTCGTTGAAGCCGATCACCTTGACATCGAAATCAAGGTCGGAGAGGTCGCCAAGCTCGATGCGTAGCAGGTCTTCATCCCACGCCCCGTTTAGGGTGAGTTGGTTGTCCGCCAGCGTGTAGGCGCGGCGCTGGTCTTCGGACCAGCCGCGCGCCACCATGACCGGCACCTCGGGGAGGTTGAGCAGCTTTGCCGCCATCACCCGCCCATGACCGGCAATGATCACCCCGTCCTCGTCCACAAGGACCGGGATCGTGAAGCCGAACTGCTCGATGCTGGCCGCGATCTGCGAGACCTGCTCGTCGCTGTGCCGCCGCGCGTTGCGGGCGTAGGGGGTCAGCTTCTCGACCTTCCAGCGCTCGACGCTATCTGCCGGCCAGCGCTTGGCGTCTTCCTGCTTCTTCCGCGTCATTGCGCCACCTTGGCGCGCACCGCCGCGTCCTTGGCCTCAATCAACCGGGCAAGGGCCATCACCAGCATCTCGTTGCGCGGCAAGTTGCTGACCAACTCCTGAGCGACAAGCGCAAACTGCATCGAGACCGATTGGAGGTGAGGAGGGAGGTGTTGATAGGCGAAGAACTGCATCAGGAACTCGATCCGACCGGGAATGCTCGACTCTCGGTAGTCGCTTGATCGCCTTTCCGACGTATCCATAGGCTCTGTTTCCCCGGTTCTGATAGGTGCCGGTTGCCAACCCAACCGGCAATTCGTGGAGTGGAAATACGCCCAAAAGTCGGGGGGCTGCGCGCCCGCACCCTAGGGGGTGGCCGGGAAGGACCCGCGACCGGGGGGCGGTAGGGTGGGGGGGTGCCCCGTGGTGCAGGTGTTGCCCCGATGCAACAGGATGGCAGGGGTGGAGCGTACCGGGGCAGGGCGCTCCACCCCTTGGGGTTGGCGGACGCCGGAAGGAGCGTTCGCTTTTCCCGTCTAGTAGCCGCGTAGGGCTGCGGCGATCTCCTTGCCGACCCGTGCGGCGATAAGCGGGATGCTGTCGTAGAAGGCGCGAGGCGCTTGGTCCTTGACGATCTCCTTGGGGATCGAGGGGCCATACATCTTCTCGATGGGGAGGCGTGATGCGCTGGTCCGATGGAAGACGTGTCCACCAAGGCGTAAGGCGATAGCGCCCGGTCGTGGCCCCATGAATGCGCCGGGGAAGCGTTGCATTTTGCCCCACACCTTCGCGCGGGTGCCGAAATTGAACTGGCGTGCGCCGAACTCCTTGAGGGATAGCTCGCGCCCTGTACCCTTGATGATGGTGGACAGATCGGCTTGTCCTGCGCGCTTGAAGCTGGTGCCCTTTTCGATGTGGCCGCGTGGAATATCGGTCTGCTTTCGTAGGTCGCGCTTGACCTGCGTAAATGCCTTCGCGCCTTCGTAGGACATAGCGCGAGCCATCACCACGCGCGCCTTTGTTGCGCCAAGCTGCGTCAGCCGTTCACCGTACTGCCGCGCGATGTCATCGAGCGGCGATATCTGGACCTGCATGTCTCGCGCCCGTGAGGAGGGGTGTAGCGCTACGTCCTGCACCGTTGCTGACGTGGCCTCGCAGCGGGCGGGCCTTTAGTGCCCGCCCTTGCTCGCCCCGTCGGTGGCGCTTCGTTCTGTCGGTGGTGTCGCCTTGGCTCAAGCGTTGGTGTTGTGACAATACGCGAGCGAGGGACACGCGAGAAATCGCCTGAATTTGTCTCACACGTCAAGAACTTTTTTTGAGGGGGCTGTGCATAGGCGTGGCTGGTTGTGGCGCTAAACCTTTGCGCCGTGAGCATTTTTTGTAGGGAATTTTTCGTTCTTGAGATTTGCAACTGTTGGGTGGTGGGGGCTTGACGGGATTTCGGGGCGTTTTACTGGCGGAGCGGACACCTGATCTGTCCGGTGTGACGGCTGATAGGGGTGAACCGGACACGATGCGGAACAAATCCGGACAAGAGCGGCGCTAGGGCGGACAAAAGGGCGCGCTAGGCGGACATCGGTAGGTGGTTCGACGGTGTTGGGGCTTCGTGATGCAAACCGGCGCGTCAAGCGCCTGATTTGCGGCTACGATCAGGGTCGCCAAGGGGGCATTTCATCGCCCGGCTCGGGGTCCTTTGCGTGAGGCGGGAGCGCCTTGGCTGGCGACATGATCCAGCGCTCGAACGTGCGCTCGCGGTTGCCCACTCGGTGCTCCCACTCGTGGCACTGCCACCAGCGATAACCGTCGTGGGCGAGCCAGATGCGGACGGCGGCGATGTTTTCATGCGTCCATCCCGGCCAGTCGTCGGTGCGTTTCCACGGCGTCACCTTGACTTCGATATCAAGCTCGATCCGAACTTTCACTTGTCCGGCCCGCGCATCGCGCGCCGCCAGACGCCCCGGCTGTCTGCCGGGTATCCGTGATGCAGTAGGGCGTCGACGTCGATCAGCGCTTGATAGTAGCCCCCGTCGAAGCCCTCAGTCGAAAGACCGCGCGCGTAAAGCGATCCTCTGTGCAAGGTCATGTTGTGGCGTGCTTCTCTTATCGCCCGCTGTAGGACCGGCATAAACTGCCGCTTCGTCATCCCGGTTTTCATGGCGTAATCCCCATGGCGCGCTCGATTGCGTGCCTCTTGACCCGCTGCCAGATCGCATTGTGCCGCGCCCATGTCCGGCTATCGTCCGGCGATTGGCGCAAGAGCCGCTTGACCCGAAAGAAGACGCGCCGCGCGCCCTTCGGCACCGCCTTCCAATGCGGGCCGCATATCCACTCGTCGCAATCCGGCTTCGTGGTTCGCCGGCAGAACGGGACACAGCAGCGAACGCGGGTCACGGCCAGTGCCCCGATCTGCGCCGCTCCTCGACCATAGCCCGCACCGTCCCATCGATCCACCGCGCCACTAGCGCGAGGCCGAACGCCAACCCCGCCAGCACGACAACGAGCAGCGCGATCACCCCAATGATTGGGAAAGCGGTGCCTAGCAATATGGCGGCAAAGTCGAGCGCCTTGCCGAACGCCTCGGTGAACTTGTCGATCGCGCTCATTGCCGGTGCCCTTTACCGGTGGCGACCTCAAACGACACCTTGGCGGCTTCGTAGGCGCGCGCCAGATCGCGTGCCGCCTTGAGCACCGGCCAAACTATTTCGTCGGTCTTCCGCCGCTCCTCGTTCAGGTAAAAGCTCGGTGCGATGACCGGCCCGATGCTTTCCATGCGCTCTCGGCCTTGCTCGTAAAGGTCGATCAGCGGCACCAAGCCGTGAACCGTCTGTGCGGCCGCGCCAACCACGGCGAGCATGATCTGTGCGCGCTGTTCGTCTTCGTCTTTGGTCATAGGGTGATCACCTTGTGAGCGTGGATTTGCCTGCCGTATTGGTCAAAGGCGGCGATCAGCACGCCGTCCTTGTAGTAGACTGCATTGAAACGGGAGATTTCCAGCGCGCGCCGGGCTTCCGCCAATTCAAGCCGCAAGCGGGTGATCTCATCGGCGGCGAGGTTATCAAGGTCGCTGTCGAATGGGATCGCGTAGCCGTCGGCGCATTTCCGGCTGGCGCGGAGGCGAAGCTGATTAGGGATTTCATCAAGCGGAACAGGATGGCTACATTTGTCGCTCATCGCGCCACCCTGACCTTGACCGCCTCAATTCGGGCTTTCAGCGCCTCCATGGTGTTGATGCCGGTACAGGCCACCATGTCGCAGAACTCGACCAAGGCGCGGAGCGTTGTCAGCAAGGCATCACGTTCCGCGCGGGCCTGTTTCAAGGTTCTGGCAAGGTCTGCCACTGCGTCCCAAGGTTTCACGTCGCCACCATCGGGCGGCACAAACGTGAACTCAGTCGGTATCGCCGCGATCACGCGCACAAGCTCGTCGTTGAGCTTGTTTCGCTCCTCGGTAACATTGGCGAGGTCGCGCTTTAACTCATCACGCTCGCGTTCCAGCAGGCCGACCAGCGCCACGGCAGCGGGTACGGTCGGGATTTCTTCCACCAGATCGTAGGGGTGAAGCCCCGCAAAAGGTGCGCGGCCATCATCGCTCCAAGCAAAAGCAATTTTTAGGTCGTGCAGAACGCCAAGTATCGGATGCGCCAAGTCACCATCGACAACCGCAACCGTGGCAAATCCGCCGTCGCGGCGCTTGTAGCGGGTAAGGGGCTTAAGGGTCAGGGGTGCGGTGCTGATCATTCGCGGTGCGCCTTCCGCTTGCTGGCCGGAACGCGGGCGACCGCTGGCTCCTCGGGGCGCGTGATCGCGGTAGCGCGACCGTTTGCGTCCCAATAAAAGTCCACACCTTCGATCTTGCCGGGCGGGGAGCCGATGGCGATTTCGCCATTGTCGACAAGCCGATGGGTCTCCGTAGTCGTCAAATCATTGACATCGCGGTTGAACTTGGTCGCGTGATGCAGGGTGCGGAAATGCTCGGGCATTGGTTTCTCCTGTTGATGGGTTGGCGAGGGGCGGTCGTTATCTGGTTTGCACGTGCCTTACGGCCCCTCGCCATGACCGGGTTGCCCCGGATTGGATTGCGACCGCCGCGCCTCATGCTTGGGTTTAAGCGTTTCCTCTGGCGGCGGTCGCGGCCCGGCAAGTGCTCCATGGTTCTCATGGGTCGATTGGCCGGGTATTTGATGGGGCGCGCAAAAGTCGACTGGTGGTCACATTGGGACTGGCGCGCCCCTCGCCTCACGCCGCCTGCGCGGTTTCGGGCGAATTGGTGGCGGGCGCATCAGCGCGCCCGCCGCGATCCGGCATCAAGTGGTTGGACCTCGAAGGTCGACTGGCCGGATCGGAAAGGGTGCCGGGGACATCGGCTCGTTGGGCATCAAGCATCGGCTGGTCCCCGGCTGCGCGCCGCCACGCCGACCAGAAGTCGGCGAGAAGACGCTTACTCATGTGTCTCTTTGCGCGGTTCTCGGCGTGTGCCGGCGTGAGGCCCTTCGCCAATGCCTTGGCCTTTTCCGCCTCAAGATAGGCACCGTAGTGGTCGGCGGGTTTCTTGATCTCGCCCGTTTTCTTGTCTGTCCACGTGCGCTGCAATCGCGCCAGCGGCTCGGCAACATTCCACATCACGCTTCTGCGCTCGGGGTTGTAGCCATGCGCCGCCGCCTCATCCAGATCGGCCTTCTTCCGCTGGCGCTCACCCGCGATGACCGCGAGGCCCATGCGCTTCCACAGGCGCGAGACGGTGGCATAGCTGCCGATGTCACCGGCCTCGCCAACGATGGACGCGAGGGAGAGCAGGCCGAAACCGCGCACGCTTTCGACCCATGGCGCGACGGGGAGCCGTTTCGCCATCTTTGCCATGTCCTTCTCGATGGCGGTCAATTCGCGGTCGAAGCGGGCAATGGCGTCGAGGAAGGGCAGCAGGCCAACCATCAGCGGGGCGTCTTCGTCACCGAGGATGCCCTTTTCCGCCTTCTCGAATAGCGCGGTCCCGGCGTCCTTGTCGCCAGCGGCCCATGACCTGCAGAACGCCTTGCCCTGCAAGATCAGCGCGTTGCGCGCCTTCATCCAGCGGCGGCGCATCCGGTGCGACTGGACGATCTGGTTGACGAGGGGGTCAGGGGCGTTCTGGCTCTCGTCAGCGCTTTGGACCCCCTCGTCTTCACCGCGCGCACGATCCGTTTGGGTATCGGTGAGCATCTGGCGCGCGGAAAAAGTGGCGACCCCGGCAAGGTTGCCGTGGGAGGCATCTCTCCGGTGGCCGGGGTCGTTTCCGGTCGCTTTCCTCAGTTGGGTTTCATCAAACTGTTGGCGACCGGGTTTCGATGTTGATGTGACGACCCCGGCGCTGACGTGATGGTTGGCGTCAGATTTTTGGCCGGGGTCGTTGCCGAGAGCGCGGGCTGTGTGGGAAGCACGGATAAGCTGGCTCTCGGGAATGACGCGGTCGGCCTTGCGTGGCCGACCGCGCGGACGGGGCAAGGTGGGAGTGGTCGCCATCGGCGATGTGGCCCCGTCCGAAAGGGTGCCGCCGCCCTGCAAGGCTGAACTGGTCATCGCGACAAGTGTGGCGGGGTCGGCGGCGTGATCCGGCAGGATCGATGCGGGTTCCGCTGCGGGTATGGCCGGATCAATTGGTGTGCCCGCCGAGCGCTTGTCAGAATTGGGTGACGGTCCCGAGGTGGCGCTTGGCGGGCTGATCGATGACAAGCCGAGGATGGTTTCCACGTCAGGTCTGGTCATCGAATTGGGATCAAGGCTGGCATCAATCATTGGTTTGTTTCCTCAAACAGGGCGCTCGCGCGCTCCTCGGTTATCGCTGTCCCGACAACGGTGCCGGGCGGAACATCGCGGGCAATGGCATTGAGCCAGCGCGCCTTGTGCGCCTGATCAGCGGCGAAGCGCTCGTAAAGCGCGGCCTGCTCGATGACCTGCTCGCGGGTCGCGTCGCGAAGACGGACACCGCCAGCAAGAGGAAAGTCGAGGATAGAGCGGCCCACCACAGCAGAAAGCGCGCGGACCGCATCGCGGCCACCTCCGCCGATCTGGCGCATCGAGCCGAGGATGATTGCCCGGCGCTCGCTGCGCATCGCCCCACCGACGCGGGTGGACACCGCGACCGACACGACCTCCGTGATGATCCGGTCCAGTACCTCGGGCCGGGTCAACAGGCGCGCCTTGAGCGCCTCGCTTGCCTTGGCGACATCGTTGTCGGCGTCGTCCAACGCTTCCCGCGCCATGGCGGAAAGCGTGGCGATAGGCGGTGGGATATCCCCGGAAACCGCAATGGGTATCTTGGTCCGTGCTGTCATTGGCGCTGCGTCCTTCCACGCATCATGTTTCTGGCCGATAACGCCTTGCTGCCGGCGTGGCAGAGCGCATCGGCATTGTCCTCGCGGCCAGCGCGCTTTCGCGCCGCCGCGATCCATTCCCGCGCCTCGCGACGCGAAAACCGTGAGTTGATGTCGCGCACGACACGCTCGGCGCGGCGCTCATCGACGGGGAGGCCGCAGCGATAGGCGACCAGCAGGGTGAGCGTGACGGCGGCGAGGTCGCGGTCGCGTTTCAGGATGCGGGGCATTTCCCGCCCGGCGACGGGGGCGCAGATCGACATCGCCAGCGCGGCGGCGGTGATGCAGCGGATCATTGCCGCACCTCCTCTGGTGGCATTGCGAACAACAGGTGCAGATCGCGCGGCCTCGCGTAGCGCCAGCGAAAGTCCTCGCCGGTCCAAACGATGTCGCCGCCACGCGTTCCACCGGTGCTGCACCGCTCCTCGATCTCAATCGTGACGAGGAAACCGAACCGGATCGCGGGGCGCGTGCGACCTGTCGCGACCCATTTGCTTGAGACAGGGATCGAGCCGAACGGCATCACACATCTCCATCGGATAGGCGTCCGATCAGCGTCTCGGATCGACGGCGCTTCCAGCCGCGAACCCATGCGCGCCGGTTCGCGGCGTGATAGATCGCGGGCGCGTTGCAAGGCGTGCCACCAGCATGGGCAAGCCAGCCCTTGCGCTCCGCGTCCTCCACGCTGTCGGTGGGGCTGTAGACCCAGCCGGGCAAAAGGTCCGGGGCGGTCACGGCTCAAGCTCCTCGGTGCGCGGCTCGATGAACCGACCGTCGCGGAACTCGGAGGTGCGGCGCGCCCAAAGCGCGCCCGCCTCGCCGCGATAGATTACAAGCGTTTCGCCCTCGGTGATCGGGATCTCGCCCGAAAGCTGCACGGTCGCGGTCCCGATCTCGACATAGAGCGAGCCGCGCTTGACGTGCTGCCAAACTTTCGGATCTTCGCCGCCATAGATTATGCGGTGGGTGGCTCGCAACAGGCCCAGCTTCCGACCCCACAACGTGGAGAAACCAATCGCGGCGTTGCGAGCACGAGTTAGCGTGGCGACCTCATCTCGCAGGCGGTCAATCTCAGCAATCGCCAGATGCAGCTCGCCAACCATCGGGATCTGCCGGGGCTCGGCGTCGACCGGCAGCGCGCGGTCGTTGTCCCACGTGATTTCCCAAAGTTTGTCGCGAATGTCCTTGGTCATCGCCACCTCCTCAGCACACGACTTCAAGCGGGGACACGGGAACGAGCGTCACCGAGACCACGTTGTCTCGGACAGGCGTCCGGCAGATCGAGACGGCGCGACGCTTCGCTGTCTCGCGGTCGGGCGCATCGACATGCTTGATCGCCGTCTTGTTGCCCGTCGGCGCGCGGTAGGTGATCCGCGCGCGCCAATACTTGGGGATGTGCTTCATGGTGCTTCCTCGTTGGTGTGGTCGATTGATCCGGCCCGGCCCTCGGCCTTTGCGCGCTCGCGCTCTGCCATCCTTGCCAGCACGCGCCGGGCGGCGTGCGTTGACGGGTTGTCCTCGTGACCGTTGGCGCGCGCTTCCAACTCTTCGCGCAGGCTTGGCTCGCGCCATTCCCCGCGCGCGATCCCCTCGCGGTAGAGCCGGGTGGTCTCGTCGCGCGCGGCCTGTAGCTCGGTAAGGCGGCGCTCATACCAGCGCCTGAACGTCTTGGTGTTCGGGCGGTTGGCAAGGGAGGCGTGGATATGGCTGTCCACGTCGGCGGTCGTGATGAGGCCGCGTTGGGCCGCAAATTGGGACAGGGTGAGGACGGGGATGCTTGTCATTCCCGGCCCTCGGCCTTGGCGATGGCTTTGCGAATTGATTTGAGGGGTTCACCCCGCGCACCAAGATGTGTGAGGTCTGCCTCAACACGTCGGAGGGTGGCGAGCATGTCCGGCGCAGCGCGCCAGAGCAGCGCCTCGGTCTTGGTGGCAAAGGTGGCGACCTCTGTGTCGCCGATGCCGCCGACCCATCCCTCGATGCCGTCGGAAACCCACCGGCTTTCGCCGGAAACGTTGGGGCCTGAATACTGTCGATCCATCGGTCAATCCATCGCCCCGTCATGGGGTAATTGGACCGTAACCGTGAGCGTTGGAAATTTCAACCCCCTATTTGCAACGAATTTAAGTTTTCCAACGCGCTTGATCGGGGCGAATACGAGAGGGGAGCGGATAGCGTCATTTTGCCAGAACTATTTTTAATTTTTTCCAACCGCACATATGGACAAATCCAACCACTTTTTTTAATGTCCTCCTACGCCAAACACGGCGCGATTGATGGAGACGGAAATGACCAACGCAGCCGAACAGATCACAGCCCGCCTCACCGAGGTCCTTGCCGAAGCCGACGCCAAGGTCCTTGCCAGCACCATCGAATGGGCAAAGGGCCGGATCGCCGCGCTCCGCACCTTCAAGGCGAGCGACGAGTATAGGGCGCTCCGCCACGATCATTGGAAGCTCTACCCGCGCATGTTCGATATCTGCGGTGGGAAGACTTGGTACGCGGTTTTCAACGGGGGCGAGCGCACCGCCACCGAGTTCGTCACCAAGAACTGCGCCGCCGCGATTGAGAAGCGCAACGCCTCCATCGCCGCGAAGCTGACCAAGGTGGGCGTGAGCGCCGTGACCTCCGAGACCTTCACCGCGACGAAAGACGGCTTCAACGGCACGTTTGTTGTTGAGACTGACACTGGCCGCAAGGCGGTCAAGGTCAACACGATCCTCGCGGGCGGCTACAACGTCCAATGCCTTCACAACCGGGTTCTGGTGAGCGTCCATTAAGGGCGCTCACGACCAAGGGGCCGGGCAACCGGCCCCACCTTTTAACCCCAACTCAACGAGACGAAAATGACCAGCACCCAACATCTACCAGAAGTCACCAATGTGTTCGGGACCACCTTTGCGGTCGGCGACCGCGTCCGCCACTTTGGCCACAAGGGTTGGTGGACAGGAACAGTCATCGAAATCATTTGGCATCCGAACCGAGCGGTCCGGCTCCGCGTCAACCCCGATGACCCAAGCCAGCTTGGCGACCGCGAATACTACACGCTGAACCCGCAAGCGGCGGCTCGGCACGGCTCGCCGACATACTGCGCGGCCCGCGACGTTGGCCTGACAATGGGCAACTTCGAGCACGTCTCGGAGAACGGAGGGGCGAAATGATCCGCGCCGCCTTGGAGGACCAGACCCGCCTATGGGATGGCATCGGGCACTTCGATGCCGTCGCCCACCTTGTCCTGCGCTATGGCGTCGAGCGCCCCGGTGCGCCCCTGCAGCGCGGAGTTAAGCGGATGCGGGCAAAGGAGTGCTTCCGCAATGCGACACTCACCGCGCTCGGTGGCTCAATGGACTACTGCGAGGGCTACGCGATCCGCCCGATGCTCGGCATTCCGATCCACCACGCTTGGTGTGTCGACGCCAGCGGCGCTGTGATTGACCCGACATGGGATGACGCCGAGGAATGCTTCTACCTTGGCGTCAGCGTCGAGGCGAACCGCGCCGCGTCGATCTGCGCGCGGACCGGGTTCTATGGCCTGTTCACCGGCCCGCGCGGGTACGCGCTCGATATCATGGACGAGATCGTGCCCGGCTTTGCCGTCTACGCGGAGGCCACACGCCAGAAGCTCCGCGATGACCTGCCGCCCTTCTTGGCGCGGCGGCTCGTGGGCACCGACGACATCGGAGCGGCACAATGACCCGGCTGCTTGAGGCATTGGTGGACCTAGCGGCCCTCGGTTTGTTCCTCACCGCCGTGGCGCTTTGGGCCGGGTATCTCTCAGGGGTCTAAACCCCAACGAAAACGCGCGCCCGGTGATCCGGTGCGCGCGCGGTACAGGGTAGGCGCAGGGCGCGAGGCGGATCAACGCCACGCGCCTTCTCTATTGATTGTCGGGCGGGATCACTGGCGGAACTGGTCGGCGGAAATGGGTGACGCCTGCACCGTGCGCATTCCACTCCCTCGGCGTCGCAATCATGATGCCGAAACCATGTGACCAACCCGACTTTGCCTGTGCTGGCCGGTAGACCTCGATCACGCCGCCGTCCAGCACAAGCGCCGACACTGGTTGCCACTCGTGGCGAGCCAGCAATTCCCGATAGTCGTCAACAGTCTCGTTCAAGGCACCCGCTCCCTCTCGATGCAATTCATCAGCGTCTTCACGATGGCCGTCATCGCCGCGATCTCGTGTTGTGCCTTGGCATTGTCGAGCTTCCCCGCGTCAACCCATCGCGGATAAACCCGGCGTCGATAGGCGAGCTCACGCTCCGCTGCGCGCAGTTGATCGCGCAGCGACACCTCGCGGCGGTCGAACAGATCGGGCATGGTCATTCGTCCTCGTAGAGCACGCGGCCTGTGCGGGGCCGCTCGATCTCGATGCCGCGCAGGTCGACCGGCACCGCGTCACGGTTCAGGCCAATCGCGATCTCGACAAGCGCCCGGTCGCGCTGGCGATAGGCGGTGGCCCGAGGCCAGCCGCGTTCCTTGCACGCTTGGCCGAACCGCAGGCGCAGCGCCTTGCATTTCAGGTACAGTTGCAGCGCCGCGCGCAGGTCGTCCTCGGTCGCGAGGTACACAATCGGCCAGCGGATCGCGGCCTCCATCCGGGTGATTTGCTCGCTTGTCGCGCCAAGCCTCACCCGGTTGCCGCCCTTGCCAAGCTCCTCGGTCTCGACCTGCGCAAGCTGGTCGGCCCAATCGTAGAGATGTGCCGGCATGTTGTTCTTGATGCCGCTAGGCCCCACCCGGCCCGCGATCCGCATCGTCAACCGGACCGCCTCGACAAGCACCGTCTCGACCAGCTTGGGAACCCATAGGTCGTCAAAGGCCGCGCCGTCGTGCAATAGATCACCGTCACCCCATGATCTGGTCATCAGTGCCTCAGAATTGCGTTGAGGTCGTCGTCGGACATCGGCGGCGCATCAGGTGGGATCACCGGCGGCACCTCCCTCTTGGGCTGGCGCTCCGCAACCTCCGGCACCTTGAAGCCCTTTACGCGACGACCAGTCAGCCAGATGTAGGGAGCCGCCCGCCCGATGATCTGCTTCGCGTAAAGGGTCTCGCCCCAACGCTGCAACGCCTTGCGCACCGCGTCCGCCTTCTTGGCGTCATCGCCCTCCTCAAAGGATAGCTCGGTGAAGGCCTCCTTGACCTTTGACCAGCGCACCACCTTGACGTGGAAGGGGAGGCGAAGCTCGGGCGGTGGCACCTCACCATGCGCCTCGATTGCGGAATAGATCGCGCGCAGCATCACCTCGCCCTGTGAGGTAAGGCGCAGGCCGTTCTCCTCGGTTGACGTGTCCACGCCCTCAAGCGCGCTGTTGACGGGCGAGGCCACAACGCAGGACGTGATCGGCTCTCCGTCGGCATCGAGGCCAAGCTCGACCGACGGCAGGGTAAAGCGCCACGACTGCCCGTCCTCTCCGTCTTTCTGCTTCGTGACCTTGGCCTCTCTGATCTGCCGGCCACGCCCGTTCGGGTTGGAATGGTCGTGCTGCCCCTCGATCTTTGAGACCGTAATCACGTTGTCCAGATTGGCGAAGATCGATGTGTGACCGCGCGGCTTGCTGCCCTCGGCGTTCATGTGGTGAACGATCATCACGTGACAGTTCAGCGCGGTTGCGATCCGCTCGCACCGCGCCAACACCGGCCCGACATCCTTGCTGCTGTTCTCGTCGGCACCCGGCGTTGCGGCCGACAGCGTGTCGATCACGACCAGTTCGAGCGGGATCGGGAAGGTCGAGGCCCAATGCCTGATCTCGGCAATCAGCGCCTCCGTCATGTCCTCGCTGGCGTAAAGGTCGACGGGGGAGGGGAGCAGGACGAAAGGAAGGTTCTCGGCGTGATCAACCCCGTGGTATCGCCGGTAGGCCCGCAGCCGCTTCTTGACCCCGCGCCCGCCTTCCCCGGCCTGATAGACCACACCGCCGCGCAGAACCTTGCGCCCGAAGTAGTCGATGCCGCGAGCGATCGACATCGCCATGTCGATGGCGAGGAAGGATTT
>JAIXZA010000056.1 GCA_027489965.1 Verrucomicrobiaceae bacterium | reverse complement strand
TGGAAAGACGCCGCCTTCACCTGTGGAAATGACGTTGCTACCTGGATTGATGATGGCATTGCGATTCAAAAAACGCAGCCTCAGGTCGGGGCGCATGTCCAGTCCTGCGCGTTCGCCAGAGATGATGCCTTGCTCAATCGTGCCCTCGATTTTGGCTGAGACGCGGCACATTTCATCGGTGAGCAAAATAACCTCACACATATGGGGGGCCATTTTGCCGGTCTTGCCGATAAGGCCTGTTGCGCTAATGACGGGCGTGTCTGTGGCTAGGCCATCAAGCAGGCCTTTGTCAATGATCATGGTATTCCACCAAGTCGAGGAAACGCGCTTAATGACTCGCGCTGCGATCATTTTGTAAGGTGATGCTTTCTTAAATTCCAGAAGATCACGTAGTTTGTTATTCTCGTCTAGAGTCTGAACATATTTCTGTGAAATGATGCTCAGTCTTTCGTTCTCAATTTGAAGGCGATCATTCTCTCGTTTGATCTCGCGCGGGTCAATCGATGTGACTAAAGCGCCGGAGACCCCATCCTCAATTGCCGCGCTTGAGTGCACGAAAGGTGAGAGTGCTGACATTGCGCGACTCTGGATCATGCGCGTTGTCGGTGTGTCCAGCATGAAGACTGAAACGACTGCCGCAATGAACATAAGCAGCGCCAGGATGTTAAGCTTTTTCATGGATGCCTTGTCACCAGATTGATCAGTTCAGAGATAACTCTGACCTAACAGCTGTGAAGAATCACATCATTCGTTAGGTTCAGACCTCGGTTGTGCTGACCTTCTTCAAAAATTCAAGTTCACCTAGAACTCGACCGGCACCTTCACCCACGGCGCTCAATGGATCATCAGCGATGTGGACCGGCAGTGCAGTTTCTTCCTGAAGAAGTTTATCAAGGCCGCGGAGCAGGGCTCCACCACCTGCAAGCATGATGCCGCGATCAACCAAGTCAGCGGCAAGTTCAGGCGGACAGCGTTCAAGAGTGGTGCGGACGGCATCAATGATGGCGTTCAAGGGTTCTAGCATGGCCTCACGCACTTCCTGGCTGGTGATGGTAATGGTTTTCGGGAGTCCCGCTACCATGTCGCGTCCTTTAACTTCCATGGTTGTTTCCTTGCCAAGTGGGAAGGCCGATCCGATGCGAAGCTTGATCTCCTCAGCAGTGCGCTCACCAATCATGAGATTATAGGCACGCTTCATGTAATTGATGATGGATTCGTCAAGTTCATCGCCTGCGACACGGACGCTGCGGCTGTAAACAATGCCACTTAGGGAAATGATGGCGACTTCAGTCGTTCCACCACCAATATCGACAATCATATTGCCAGCAGCTTCTTGGACCGGCAGACCGACGCCGATGGCGGCAGCCATGGGTTCTTCGATCAGATAGACTTCACGTGCTCCAGCCTGCTCGGCGCTTTCTTTGACAGCGCGCTTTTCCACTTCGGTAATGCCTGACGGCACAGCAATGACGACACGAGGTCCGCGGAATGCGCGGCGATTATTGTTCACCTTGCGAATGAAGTGACGGAGCATGGCCTCTGTCACACGGAAGTCCGCAATAACGCCGTCTTTTAGAGGGCGAATGGCAGTGATCCCACCGGGGGTTCTTCCTAGCATCCGTTTAGCGTCGTCGCCAACGGCGACCACTTCATTGGTGCCGGTTTTGACGGCGACAACGGAGGGTTCTCGAAGTACAATGCCGTGATCCTTGAGGTAAACGAGAGTATTTGCGGTACCAAGATCGATACCCATATCATTGGCTACGAAGCCGAAGAATTTGCCGAACATTATTTAGAATTGTGAAAAGTTACTGAGGAAAAAGAATAGAAACTAGAGTCGTGACGGATAACTCCGGCTTTTTTTGAGGTTCACAAAAAGCACGTTCTGGCCCAAGTTTCTAACTATCAAATCCTAAGTGCAGGCATATTTAGGGTCAAGAGAAGATTCACCCATGTGAAAATCAATCTCAATTGACCCCAAAGTGGCACGTCGGGCACTTAAAAGGTGCCAGTTTAGCCCAAATTTGACCTTTTGATCAGATTCTGCCATCAAAGCGTGGCATGTACACGGGCCAGTGCCATGAGCATGTAGGCTGTTGTCAGACTCGTGTCGCTCTCCATCCAGCGCCCGGCGCTGTTGGCCCAAGAGCCATCGCCTTTTTGCAGATTGAGGAGCTTCTGGGATAGATCAACGCGCCAATCGACAATTTTGCCATCTTTGGTTTTCAGGAAGTCTACATCGGCGATCGCCAGGGCTTTAGCCATAGTGTGGTAATAATAATAGAGGCCCTCTGCGCCCAGACCTGGATTTTCATCCAAGGTGTAGTTTTCGGTAATCCATTGCATGACTGCTTGGAGCCGAGGATCATTTTTGTCCACGCCTGCATAGATGAAGCTTAGAATGCCTGCATAACTGATACTGCCGTAGCTGCGCAGGGCTGTGCGGCCATCAGCTGTTTTGGTTTCACCACCGCGAGTTTCACCAGGGCTGTAGATGAATCCACCCGCATCTTTAGCGTCGGTGCTGACCCAACTTGCTTTATTAGTTTCAGGACGATTTTGGCAGTTTTGAATGAACTGTATGGCTGCGGCATAATTGAGTTGGGGCTCGTTTTTACCAGCATCTCCTTTGTCGGCGAGCAGGGCTTGGGAGTAGTAAAGCGCTTCGAGTGCGAAGTGGGTATTCGAAAGATCTGCGTGGGCTGGATTATTCGGTTTTGGCGTGCCGTAGCCGACGCCTCCGTCATTGGGATTATCGAGTTTGCCTTTTTCATCAAAATCATTCTGCTGACCAATGATGAATCGGCGTGCAGCTAGCAGCTTTGCTTCACGATCAAGGTTAGGCGCCAGCATGAGTGCCGTTAATGCCAAGGAGGTGTTGTAATTGGCTCTTGCCTTCACGTAAATGCCGCCATCAGGCTGTACATTTTTCATCAGAAAGGCAATGGCTTTTTCTACTTCGGGTGGCAGGGGATCTGTCGCTTTTCTTTCAGGAGCTAACAATAAGCTCGTAATGGCCAGGGCAGTGAATGCTACAGGTTCTGCATCGCCCCATTGACCCGTTTCCGAGTTTTGTTTTGACTTTAAGAAGCTTAGGCCGCGTTCATAAGCCAGTCGTATCTCCTGTTTCAAAGATTCATGACGCGCAGGTTGTGTGGCTGCTTGGGAGAGCAGTAGGTGTGGTGCCGCTAAAAAGAGAGCAAGAGTGGTCTTTAGTTTCATGGTTTTGCGGGGGTGATGATGAGGGTGACTGGAGTCATTTTTTCTGGAATGTTGTCTGGAAGCGAGATCCATAGATCGTCTCTCCAATTTCCTTCTGCCGGTGAATTAAAGATAGCTCCGCGATCCAGCCAGGTGCCTATGATTGACCCTTCTTGTTGAGCAATGAAGCCACGCTCATCGATGTAGGAGCCGTTGAAAATCCAAGTGTCTAAGTCCGTTGGTGCCTTACGTGTATCAGAGTTTTGTGCCCACTGGGATAAGGCACTATTTTTGACTTCTGTGCCGACTTTCCATTCGGCGGAGATGTTGACACGATTGGCACCTTTAGTCTTGGGTGGTTCCTCCTTCCATGCTTTGGGGCGTTCAGCTTCAGGCACCTTGGAAAGCAGACCTTCGGTGGCAGGTTCATAGTTAACTAAAAGCATGGCCACTTGAATGGCTGTTGGGCTGATGGCTGTTGTCAGGACGGTTTCGTGGGTCTTTCCAGTTTCGGTTGTAAGCATGTACTCAATGGGAGCCTTCTTTAGGCATACCTGACATGGAATTCTGACTTCTCGGGTATCAGCTTTGATTTTGATGCCATCAAGATCGTATTCGGTAGCTGAAAGTTTTTTGATCCGTTGCTGCGCCTCGCTCATCTGCTTGGCTGGGTCCGGCGGCGTGGCAGGTTCTTGACTTAACAAGATAGTTGATTGGAAAAGGATGAGGGCAAGCAAAAGACGCAACATGCGGGCAGTAAATACATATTTATCGGCTCGTCTATTTAATTGCTAAATTGGCGAGCCACAAATCCAATAAAGAGCAGTAATGATCCCATTTTAATAGCTGTCGGATAGAAATGGACCGCTTTTATTCTTCCTCTCGTCGCTGACCAAGAAGCAGGAAGGCATAATGAGCAAATTGTGCCAGAGCACTGAGGAAGGCTGCCACATAGGTTAGAGCAGCAGCGCTTAGCACTTTATTCATGGCATCAAATTCAGCTCCAGGAGTGACTGCACCTGTCGCAAGCAGGATTTTTTTGGCTCGGGCTGTGGCATCAAATTCTACGGGTAGAGTCACAAGCTGAAAGACCATGACAATTCCAAAAGCAACGGCCAGAACCGGTATCGCTAGTTTTGGCATGAATAGCATTCCGGCAAAGCCGACAATCGGAATGATCGTGCCAGCCATCGTGGTGATGCCGACTGCCGCCATGCGCCACTGCAATGGCGCGTAGAGTTGCTGGTGTTGGATGGCGTGCCCGCATTCATGGGCAGCAACACCAAGTGCCGCGACGGATTGGCCGTAGTAGTTGGCCTCGGAGAGCACCAAGCGGCGGTTAGATGGATCATAGTGGTCCACGAGTTCACCCTGTGCTGAGTGTATGCTCACATCCCGGATGTTATTCAGATCAAGGATTCGCTGAGCGACCTCTGCGCCCGTCATGCCCGAGGATGCGCGTACTTGTGAGTATTTGCGGTAGTTGCTGCTGACTTTCCACGAAGCATAAATGGACAGGAGCATGGTGAGAATGATGACAAGTAAGAACATAGTAGGTTAGAATAGTGTTATAAGTTTACGGTCAACTTTAGAGGTGTGGTTGCGGTGAAGTGTTGAATCAAAAATCAGCTCAGGATTGTAACGTCCATTCGTGAGTATCTTCGGCATTGAAGAAATAAAATGCATGGTTAGATTAAGGCCTACTTTGGGTTCACTTCTTAAATCTCTCAGTCTGATCGCAGACCCGACACGGGTCCGGCTCTTGCTCTTGCTTCAGCAGGAAGAGTTGAGTGTGGCTGAGCTTCAGGAAGTGCTTTCACTGCCCCAGTCGAATATCTCAGCACAGCTTAGTAAGCTCAAAGCGGCAGGTTTGGTCAATGATCGGCGCAGTGGAAAGAATCGCCTTTATCGACTTGAAGAACCCAGCAAGCAGGAGGCTGATTCAAGGCATCATTTTTTTGCTCTTTTGGAAGCTGCTGGTAATGAAATGCGTGAGGTGAGAAAAGATGCAACGGCTCTTAAGGTGGTGCTTCAGAAGCGAGAGAGGACGGCGCAGGCTTACTTTGATGCACTTGCAGGCAAATTTGGTCGGCACTACATTCCTGGCCGCTCCTGGAAAGGACTCGGCGAGACCGTTTTGAAACTAATGCCGCCACTGATGATTGCAGATCTCGGGGCAGGTGAGGGCACGCTTTCCCAGCTTCTGGCGCAAACAGCCAAGCGTGTGATTGCGGTCGATAGTAGTGAGAAAATGGTTTCTTACGGTTCTGAATTGGCCTTGAAGCATGGCTTCACCAATCTGGAATACAGGCTCGGAGATCTCGAAAGTCCGCCGATTGATCCAGGAACCATGGATCTTGTCTTTCTCAGTCAGGCGCTTCATCACGCGCAACGGCCTGCGCAGGCGCTGAAGGCTGCTTTTGCATTACTCAAGCCTGGTGGGCGGATTGCCATTCTGGATCTAATGAAGCACCAGTTTGAGAAGGCGCGTGAGCTTTATGCCGACGTTTGGTTGGGTTTTTCGGAAAGCGAACTTCATGAGATGCTTGAACAGGCTGGTTTTTCAAACATTGAGACGAATATCGTTCATCGTGAATCGCAAAGCCCACATTTCCAGACAGTGCTGGCCATGGCTGAGCGTCTATCCTGATGAGTTTGTGGTTTAGGTTGTTCCTCTTTAATAGACTTTCTATATGCCACTGCCCGATGATGAAGGACTCTCCAAGCGCATGAAGAAGCTGCGCCTGCGTTTGGAGGACTTGGAGGAGCAGTTCGTTCGTGGCAGCGGCGCGGGTGGGCAGAAGGTCAATAAGACTTCCTCTACTGTCATGCTTCGTCACGTTCCCAGCGGAGTCGAGATCCGCTGTCAGCGTGAGCGTTCCCAGGTGATGAATCGCTACTGGGCCCGAGTTGAGCTTTGTGACAGGATCGAGTCGATCTTGAATGAAGCTAAATTGGCGGCGCAAAATGAGCGAGAAAAAGTTCGTCGTCAGAATCGTCCGCGGCCTCGTGGGCTACAGCAGCGCATTTTGAAGGAAAAGAAAAATCGCGGTGAAGTGAAAAAGAACCGCAGTCGGGTCAAGGATGACTGATTCAGTCAGACCACGAACACTTGCTGCTTTGAAAAATGGCACCTTTTCCGTCTGTCGGAGAAAGTGCCCAGGGGGGGATTCGAACCCACGACCAATTGGTTAAGAGCCAACTGCTCTACCACTGAGCTACCTGGGCAAAGCTAACAAACAAACTATAGAACCACCAAGTGCGCGGGGAGGGATTCGAACCCTCGACCAATTAGTTAAAAGCCAACTGCTCTACCGCTGAGCTACCCGCGCGAAAGGGGGGCCAATGAGATAATCAATCCTGAGCGACAAGCAAGCTTGAATGTGATCGAAAGTGAACTTTTTCAGCGAGGTTCACTCAAGTTTGATTCTAAATCAGATTAGAGGTCCATCCAATGGCGCAGTAATCACTTGAGAGTGACCTGGATGCCAGGGATGGCATCGGTCAGTTGTTTGACTCCAGCAGGAGTGACTTTGGTTTGAAAAACAGTGACTTGTTTTAGACTTTTGAGGGATGTGAGGCTTTTAAGCCCTGCGTCCGTGATTTCTGTGCCAAAAAGGTTGAGAGTTTGAAGTTTTTTAAGGCTGGCAAGTGCCGTTAAACCTGCATCCGTTATTTTAGTCTGTCGCAGATCTAAAACGGCCAAGTGAGAAACCTCGGATAGAGTTTTTAAAGCTGCATCCGTAATGACGGTGCGCCCTAGATCCAATTGGGCGATCTGATCCTTTAATGGCAGCAGTAGAGCGATTTTTGAATCATCACATTTGGAGACGCCTGTGAGGAAGTCGGCACGCAGAAGAGGGCTGTCTGCTTTGAGGAGTGAGATTTGGGCTCCACCTGCTTTAGCTTTGGCGATATCGGCATCCGCGGCAGGTTTTAGATCTTTTGAAAGCTCCACATAAAAAAGATCATGGTCACGAGGTTTGACGGGCTTTGGGGCGGATGCTGTAGCTGCAGCAACAGCATCAGCAGGGGCACCTTCCATGTTGCCTGTCCATCCACCGAAGTCTGCACCTGATTCGATCCATTCCTTGAGGAGCTTGATTTCCTCAGCTGTCATTGGATCACCTTTCGGCGGCATGAACATGTCATCATCCTTGGGGAGATTGACCACTTCATGCATGTAACTTTTAGCGAGATTGCCAGGAACAATGGATGGTCCATTTTCAGCCCCTTTAAGCATAGCCCAAGCGGCATCTAGACGTAGGTCGCCCTTCGGTTTTTTCGGCTTGCCGTCCACGACCTTGGTGGCGCTGTGGCAGTCGAGACATTTTTTTTGGAGAACCGGTAGGATCTGTCTTTCGAAGTTCACGGCGGCCTGGCTGCTGAAAGAAAATAGAGCTAGCGAGCTAATGACAATGGGAAGGCAGTTTTTGACAAAGGTGAACATGTGGAAGAGAGAGTTTTGGCTAAGGTCAAAGGGGCTCAAAAAAGAGTTCTTTCACCTATGTGGTGATGGAAACGCTTGCCTTAGCGTGATTTATCTAGCAAAACAATATTACCACCTTAACCCATGCCAAACAACCTCGCCACTGATGCCATTCTCCGTCGTTCCACCTTGGCCATCGTTATGGGTGGTGGTGCTGGAACTCGACTTTTCCCGCTAACTAAAGATCGTGCCAAACCAGCCGTGCCACTGGCTGGGAAGTATCGCATCGTCGATATCCCGATTAGTAACTGCATCAATTCAGGGGTACGCCAGGTCTATGTGCTCACCCAATACAATAGTGCGTCGCTGAATCGTCACATTGCTAGGACATATAAGTTTGATCAATTTACTCGTGGTTTTGTGGAGGTCTTAGCCGCCCAGCAAACGCAGGAAGGTGAGCGCTGGTATCAGGGAACAGCGGATGCTGTGCGGCAGAATCTCCGCTATTTCACAGAAAATAATTATGACTATTACATGATCCTGAGTGGTGATCAGCTCTACCGTATGGACTTTCGTGAAGTGATGGCGCAACACATCAGGACGAAGGCCGAGCTAACCATCGCGACCCTTCCGGTTAATGCAAAGGATGCGACGAGCTTTGGCATCATGAAAACCGATGCCACAGGTCGGATCCATGAGTTTGTGGAAAAACCGAAGGATCCAGAAGTCTTGAAAGGCCTGCAGATGCCGGCAGAGACACTTGCCGAACTGGGGCTTTCACCTGATGAGCCCCGTTATCAGGCCAGCATGGGTATCTATATTTTTAATCGCCAAGCGCTCATCGACAGTCTGGACAATGACTGCATGGACTTTGGCAAGCACATCATTCCTTCAGCCCTAAAGAAATACAATGTTCATGCGTTTAACTTCCAAGGTTACTGGGAAGACATCGGCACCATTCGTTCCTTCTTCCATGCAAACTTGGATCTCTGTAAGCTGGTGCCTCAGTATGACTTCTTTGATTCAGTCGCACCGATCTTCACTCATGCACGCATTCTGCCTGCGACCAAGATTAATGGGGCCGACATCAAAGAGGCGCTTATTTCAGACGGTTGTATCATCACAGATGCTCATGTCGAAACGGCTGTTATCGGCGTGAGATCTATCATTGAAACCGGCACCACCTTGCGTGAGGTCGTCATTATGGGGGCAGATTATTATGCGGGTGCTGCTGGCACGGATCCGAACAAAGCTCCTCCGGGTATTGGCCGTAATTGCCGGATCGAGCGCACTATCATTGATAAAAATGTACACATTGGAGACAACGTGGTGATTACTCCAGACGGGAAGCCCGATAACATGGACAGCGAGCTATTCTACATCCGCGACGGTATCGTTGTGATTCCAAAGGATACCGCCATTCCTTCGGGAACTTGGATTTAGTCGCAACGCCGTTAAGTCGTCTTGTCAGTACATCGTCGAGAGAGTGGCTCTGGCAAGTGTTGGGAATGCTTGTCGGAAAAACCCGTCGTTAACACCCATGCTACTGCTGCCGATCTTCGCGATTGGATTGGGCGTGTCGGAGCCCATGCTCGGTCGGTACCGTTAAAAAATCGTGAAGTTTTGGTGATTGGGCCCTGCATGGTTACAATTCTTGTTCGCCAACTATTCCCAATCCACGACCATTGCGCAGCCAATTCTTATCTTTGGTCTAACGGCTAGCGGCGTGAATTATATGCGTCGCTATACCCGCGCTCGAAGCTGCGTCTGAAACGTGGATCATACACGCCAGTGTGGGCGCCGGGATCGTTTTGGCGTCCGGCAACACGGTCCCTGAGGCCTATGTCGTAGCCCTGATTGTAGGCCGGATCACTGGCTGGCGGAGGTGTATAACTGTTTCCTCCCTGGTAGCTGGGCGGTTGCGCATTGGGCTGAGTTTGCCAGGATGGAGGTTGGGTTCCTGGATATGGGGCCAGTGGCGGCATGTAGCCCTGATCATAACCAGCACGGTAAGCGGTCTGTGTGCCGGGGCTGTAACTCTGAAAGTGCCGCGTGTAGCTCTTGCTCAGGCCATTAGAGCTGTCGGATCGCGCATCTGAAATGCCTCGCTCATAGGCCGCTTGATTTTGTTGCTGGGAGTAATCCTGTGTTTGTTGGCGATACTGCTCACGCTGTTCTGAGTATGGCGGCGGAACTTGTGGGCCAAAAGGGCTCATGGGGTTTCCGTATTGATCGACACATTGGGTGAGGAGCAGAGGAAGCAATAGAATGTAGGCACGCATAAAATAAAGCTGATCGACGGTAACGGCTATAAATTGAATAGAAAGCCCAAGAGGATTTGATTTCTCAGGGGTTTTGAACGGCTCTTCGAGCTATTGTTCAAATCGGATCACGTATTCGCCCTTTTTGTGCATGTGTACATGATCGCGGGCGCGTGTTTCGAGATAGCTGGTGTCAGTCTTGATCCAATCCACTTCACGAAGCAGTTGATCACGCTTCGTTCTCAGCGAATCTCGCTGGGATTGCATGGCTTCCAGTTTGGCGCGTTGAGCTTTTTGCTCGCCAAGAGGTTGCTTGTAAACGGCTACCACGACGGGCACCACCAGGAGAAGTAGGCAGAATTTACCGAGTCGAACCAAGCCGCGCAAAGCGCGATCGACATGCTTGGCTGGCTGAGGAGGTTCGATGTGAAATTCTTCGTATTTCATGGTGATACCGCGTCGGGCGGCTAGTTGAATTAGACCTTCATGCGGCCACCGAAGATCGCGTTTTCACCCAGTTCCTGCTCAATGCGCAGAAGCTGGTTGTACTTGGCGATACGGTCGCTGCGGGAAAGGGAGCCTGTCTTGATCTGGCCGCAATTGGTGGCTACAGCGAGGTCGGCAATGGTGTAATCTTCAGTTTCACCTGATCGATGGCTCATGACGGCAGTATAACCATGGCGGTGAGCCAGATCGACTGCGTCCAGAGTCTCGGTGAGGGAGCCGATTTGGTTCACCTTCACAAGGATGGAGTTAGCGATGTTTTGATCAATGCCTTTTTGCAGGAACTTCGTGTTCGTGACGAAGAGATCGTCACCCACAAGCTGAGTCGTAGCTCCAAGTTCTTTGGAGAGCACGGCCCAGCCAGCCCAATCGTTTTCGGCACAGCCGTCTTCGATGGAGATGATCGGGAAGTCTTTTTTCAGTTCAGCGTAGTAGGCCACTAGTTCAGCAGCGCTGCGCTCGGATTTGTCGCTCTTTTTGAAGACGTATTTGCCTTTGGCCTTGTCATAGAATTCGGAGGAAGCGACGTCCAGGGCGATGAAGATGTCTTCACCCATTTTGTAGCCAGCTTTTTCGATGGCTTGAGCGATCACTTCGAGGGCGTGGTGAGCGCTTTTCAGAGTTGGAGCAAAGCCACCTTCGTCACCGACGGCGGTGTTTAGACCTAGGTCATGAAGGATCTTCTTCAGAGCGTGGAAGACTTCGGCACCATAACGCAGAGCTTCAGAGAAGGTCGGCGCGCCTTTTGGCATGATCATGAATTCTTGGAAGTCGATTGGAGCATCGGAGTGGGCTCCACCATTGATGATGTTCATCATCGGCACAGGCAATACCTTAGCGTTTGGACCACCGATGTACTTGTAAAGAGGCTGACCCATGGCAGCAGCAGCAGCTTTGGCGCAGGCCAAGGAAGCGCCGAGAATGGCGTTTGCACCCAGTTTGGACTTCGTCGGCGTGCCGTCGATTTCGAGCATGGCTTTATCGATGGAGACTTGATCGGCGGCATTGCTACCGATGATGCAATCAGCGATTTCGTTGTTTACTGCATCGACGGCTTTGAGGACGCCTTTGCCGAGATAACGTTTTTTGTCGCCATCACGCAGTTCTAATGCTTCGTGTTCGCCGGTGCTGGCACCGCTTGGCACCGCAGCGCGGCCGATAGCGCCACCATCCAGGATGACGTCCACTTCGACGGTTGGGTTGCCACGTGAGTCGAGGACTTCACGTGCGATAACTTCTACAATGGTAAGGTCGTCCATGTCTTGATTTATTTAATTTTACTTAAGTAATGGGGGTTTGGCAAGTGTTCATCCGAAGGAAGTCACAAATGCGGGGCTGAAATAGCAGGATTCAGTCCAGACACAACCGACAATGTAAATCGGCTCAGTCATAATTCAGGGCGGATCAATACCAGCCTTTCTCTCCGAGAGTCGCGCACGGGTCGAATGCTGGACTGTCGAATGTGATCAGGTGGAACTCTGGATGCGCTGCCTGCTGTGGAGGTTGACGGTGCTGATCAATGAGGCGCTTCAAATGGCAATGCGGTCTAGTCTGGAGTCGCTAAATGATGATCCCTTGCAGACACTGAAAAGTGGTTGCCTAAATGCTATTAGGGAAGAGTGCTGGGCTTAGCTGCGTTTGGTTCATCTTATGATTCGATCCACGCTTATCTTTTTGGCCATCGTTTTGTCTCTGCCTTCCGTCCGCGCTGATTTTGAGGCGGGGGCGGCGGTTATAGATATCACGCCGGTGAAGCTACCGGTCTTCGTGAATGGGGGGATGACAAGCCGCTATCTCGACAAAATCCGAACGCGGGTGAATGCTAGGGCGGTCGTGCTAAGCGATGGTCAAACCCAGGTCGCCATTGTGGTAGCGGATAGTTGCATGATGAGCCGAGAGGTTCTGGATGCGGCCAAAACCATGGCAGCAGCAAAGTCTGGCATACCCACGAATCGGTTGCTGATTTCAGCCACGCATACGCACACAGCTCCGGCTTCCATGGGGTGTTTGGGCACAGATGCAGATCCGAGTTACATACCTTATTTGAAGGACAAGTTGGTGGAGGTGATCCTGGCGGCGCAGTCAGCGTTAGAACCAGCTCGCATAGGTTTTGGG
This sequence comes from Verrucomicrobiaceae bacterium, assembly GCA_027489965.1. GTDB lineage: Bacteria > Verrucomicrobiota > Verrucomicrobiia > Verrucomicrobiales > Verrucomicrobiaceae > Prosthecobacter. The sequence continues at coordinate 27,636 of JAIXZA010000056.1, read as the reverse complement.
AAGGCGGATGCGGCTGAATTCACGGCCCTGCGGCAATGGATTCGTCGGCCTGATCGTCTAGCCGAAGATCCTTTTGGAAACCTGACAGTGAGAGCCAATATGCACGCTGGGAAAAACTGGGATGAGGCCGTGGGGGAATCAGGGCCGGAAGATCCTGATCTTTCGCTGATTTCAATTCAGACTCGGGCAGGGGAGCCTCTGGCTGTTTTGGCCAATTTTTCCATGCACTACTTTGGGGATAAGGACATTAGCTCCGACTACTTTGGCCTCTTCTCAGATGGACTGAAGCAGCGGATCGATCCAAACGGAAAGATGGTCGGCATGATGTCCCATGGGTGCAGTGGAGATATTTACCGTGTGGATTACACGGTTCCTGAAAAAGATCGACCAAAGCCGACCATCGAAGAGTACACCGACGGTTTGCTGGAGATCGCCATGAAGGCATATGGGAGCATTGAATATCGAGCTAATGCAGACATCGCCATGGCAGAGCAGCGCATGGTATTAAACTATCGAGTTCCTGACAAACAGCGGCTGGAGTGGGCGCAGCGCATCGTCACCGAGATGGGCGACCGTTTGGCCAAGACGCCGACAGAAGTCTATGCGCGCGAGCAGATTCTGCTGCATGAACGGCAGAAAACGGAGATCGTGGTTCAGGGGTTGCGCATTGGAGACATCGGCATCGCAACCACACCAAATGAGACTTATGCGATCACCGGGCTGAAGATTAAAGCCGCCAGCCCACTACCAAAGAACATGGTCATCGAGCTGGCCAACGGCGGCGATGGCTACATCCCGCCGCCGGAAATGCATGCCTGGGGTGGCTACAACACATGGGCGGCGCGCTCGGCTGGACTGGAGGTTATGGCGGAGCCAAAGATCACTCAGGCGGCCATTTCATTACTAGAAAAAGTCAGTGGTGCACAACGGAAGACACCGGCACTTACGGCAGGTCCGGCCACAAAAGCCATCGCTGGTTTGAAGCCGTCCGCCTGGTGGCGGTTGAATGAATTCACAGGGCCTCTGGCTGCGGATGAAAGTGGTAATCACCAATCAGCTACTTATGAAGGCGGCGTGGCCTATTATCTTGAGGGGCCTCATTCTTCTCAGTTTTGTGCTGGCGAAAAGAACCGCGCGCCTCATTTTGTCAGTGGTCGTTTGTGCACCGATTTATCAGCCATGGGTGAGTCATGGTCGGCCTCTTTCTGGTTCTGGAATGGGATGCCCAATGACGCCCGTGAGATTACAGGTTGGCTGTATTCTAGGGATCACAATCATGGCCTCAGTGCATATGGTGAGCATTTGGGCATCGGAGGCATAGGTGCTCACTCAGGCAGGCTTATCTTTCAGGCCGACAAGTCACTCGTTGGCAAATCAGACATCCCGCGCTGGACCTGGCAACATGTCGTGCTCGTTCGTGAGGCGGGTAGGGTTCATGTTTATCTGAATGGCAATCTAGAGATCGAGGGGGCCGCACCTGACTCGAAGATCGCAGCCTGTTTCTTTGGAGCACGCAGTGATTATGATTCCAGCTGGGAGGGACGCCTTGACGAGATTGCTCTCTTTAATCGTGCCTTAAGTGATGAAGAGATCAGACAATTGACGATCAAATAGCGCGTGCTTTGTAATGAGCGCCGTTGATTGAATATCTAGGATGGGCTGTGCGGCGAAAATTAGGCCGTGATCATCTCACGCATGACTTCACTCTGTCGTTCCAGACTGGCTTGGTATTGAGTCAGCACGGCTTGGGAAATGGCGTTCAGAGTGGCAAGCACATTGCGCCCGCCTTTGGCGTCTGCTTCAAAACTGAGATGAGGCACGCCGTGGTTGTTGAGGAGAAACTCAAGGTACTCAACTGGGGCGGCATTCGGCAGGTCGCGCTTATTATATTGTAATACTAATGGCAGGCGATCGACGTCGCTGCCATTGAGTCGTAGGTTGGCTTCTAGGGATTGAAAGGCATGGACGTTGTCCCGCTGGCGATCCATCTGGCTATCAGCGACGAAGACAACGCCGTCAGCTTGACGTAGCACGAGCTGTAAGGTGGCATTGTATGTAATCTGTCCGGGCACCGTGTAGAGATGAAAACTGATGCGGTATCCCGGAATTGCGGCGCTTTCGACAGCAAGAAAGTCAAAGAAAAGTGTGCGATCCTGAGCCGTGGAAAGGCTGACAAGGTCGCTGCGGCCTTGAGGATCTAGCTTGGCATGAATTTGGCGCAGGTTCGAGGTCTTACCGCTAAGCGGAGTGCCACAATAAACGATTTTGAAGCGAATCGTCTTTTCCTGGTGGTTAATGGCTGGCATCAGATAATCATGCGTGAAAGCTCTCGGGCGATCAAGGTAATCTTATCACGTAAACCAAGAGTGGGCTCTGCATCATGAAGGACTCCAAGGATAGATCCCTCTGGGAAGCAGAAGGTCATGAGGCGATCTCCTGAATTCATGGTAAAGGTCTCTGCGCCTTCGATGCCGATTAGCGGAGCGAGCGTGCGCAAATGCTGCGCTAGGTCAGTGGCTTGCTTTTGGAATTCGCGTGCCTGTGGCTTGTGCGCGCCGATGTGGGAGATGGATTGTGTGCCCTGAATGCAGACGCAAGCAGCAATGCCTGGTAGGCCACAGGCCATTTCAACGACTTTTTGGGGCGTCAATTCACTGTCGGTATCCAGCAGCGCACGCAGCAGGATCTGATCTGGATCGGTGTCGTACATTTGGACTCCCAGGTTTGAGTTGGTGGCATGATTTCTGACAGAAGGTGCCACTTTAACTGCCTGCGGTCTTGCTGCGGGCTGGGCGGCAGGCACTGGGGCAGGAGCAGGCTCCTCGATACGAGGAGGCGTGAAGGCAGCCCTTGGTTTTGGGGCTGCGGCTTCTGGCACATCAATGACAGGTGATTGGCGTCCGCGGGTTTCAGAAGCTGCGGATTGATCCAAGGGGCCACTGGCAGCAGCAACAGCAGCCGCACTCCAGCTTTGTTCAAGGCTGGGTTGGCGTCCGAGTAGCTGATCGCTGGTGAAGCCTTCTTCCATAGGGTTGGAAGATTTCATGAATGAGAAGCCTGAATGAAGGGAGTTTGACTCCTGATGGCGCTCAGGTGGTAGAACTGTCGTTTCGGTGATCGGATAGTTAGCCGTAGGCTCTTGCGCTGGTAGTTGTGTGCGCTCCTCTTGCTGCGTAAAGAAGGACTGTGGTGCTCTGAAGGCTTCCGGTGGTTTGGATTCGAAAGACTGAGGTTGAAAAAACGAGATCTGAGGTTCTTGCTCCGGAGCTTTGAAAGTTGTGGGAATTTCTAGTTTCGACGATTCAAAGCTAGCCTGTTGAGGCTGAAAGGTCGCTTGTGGCTGTGGCGTGGCCTGCTGCGGTTGAAAGGTCGCTTGTGGTTGTGGTGCAGGCTGCTGCGGCTGGAAGGTGAATAGCGGTTTAGTTTGACCTGATGCGGGCTGGGCAAATGGATCAACTGTTTTTGGTGTCAATGGCTGAAGTGCAGCTGCTGGCATACCGAAACCTGAAGGTGGCAAGGTTGGAGTAGATGTCGCAGAGCTAAAGCTCGGCATTGATGGGCTTTGTAGGCCGCTGGGTAGAGCATCCACTTGCCGCGACGCAGGAGCTAGGAACGGTGAGGTGGGACCAGGAATAGAGGCTGCATTAAGGTCCGCCGGTGCTGCTAGGGGAGGAGCCATTTGGGCAGAGGGAGCCGCGTTTATGGGCTCGACGCGCATTATATTTTGACTAGGTGCCGGTGCAGCTACCAGTGCCGGAGTAGCTCCTAGGCTAGCGAGGTTTGGCAGAGTCTGCGGCGCGCTTGCTCCAGCCATGGCAGCTTGTAGCTCTTCAACGGGTACTCGAAGTTGGAAGTCTCGCTTGGCGGTGTTGAGAACATTGCGGAAGCCGACGTCTGTGATGCCATCGACGAACAGTCCGAGCTCCGCTATGGGAGCTTGGGCCGAGGCAAGTTCTTGAATCTTGGCAGAAGGCAGAGCTGTCGTAATCCAAGCAGGGACGACCATTGGATCAAAACCCAATTCGGCGGATGTGTAGCCTTTGAGGAGATTGGCAAAGCAGATTCGAATAAGCGGAGCGCTTGTACTAGGCGCTGAAGCCATGGGCATGACTGGTGGCTGGGCTGGGCGTGCTGAAGCCACATCAGGCGCAGGTTCTCCTGTTGGCACAGCCTTGGCTCCAAACAATGAACCTAATGGGGATTCCATCGGATTCGCAGGTGCTGCTTGCGGTATTTGAGCAAACGGAGAGACTGCAGGTGCCGTTTGTGGTTCTTGATTGAAAGAAGTTGCTGCGACTGGGGCAAGTGACTGGCCAAAAGGTGAAGCAGCAGGTGCTGCCTGAGGACTCTGCCCGAATGGTGAGGCTGCCGTGGGAGATGGCGCTTGCCCGAAAGGTGAAGCTACGGGTGTTGCCTGAGGACTCTGCCCAAATGGTGAGGCTGTCGTGGGAGATGGCGCTTGCCCGAAAGGTGAAGCTGCGGGAGCTGCCTGAGGACTCTGCCCGAATGGTGAGGCTGCCGTGGGAGAGGTCGCTTGTCCAAACGGCGAAGCTACGGGTGCCGGTTGTTGACTCTGCCCGAATGGTGAGGCTGTCAAAGGCTGGGCCTTAGTTTCATTGTCGGCCTCATTGATTTGAGATCCTGCTGCAGCAAAGGGACTCATTGGGAAAGCCGGTGCACCTAGCGATGGCTGACCTGGTAGTGATAATTGAGGAGCTGCGGCTTCGCGATTAGGCACATCGGCCAATGGCGGAGGTGGTCCTTGGCGGCGAGGTGGTAACATCATGCCGGACGGGGCCGCTGACATGCTGGGAGCTTGCGCTTCTGGCGCAGAAGCGGGCATGGAAAATGGGCTGGCGCCTACTGCCGGCGGCAAATTAGTGGCTGATGCCTGGGTGGTCGCTGCAATAAGGTAAGGCAGCTTTGATGTAGGTAGTGGAATCATCCGCGGATCCTGCGGAGAGATCGGAGTCTGGAAGAGGGCTGGGCAGACACGATATATCTCAAAGATAGGCAATGCTGCCTGTCCACCACGCAGTGCTTCATTGAGGACTTGTGGAGAGACTGCCACAGGTTGCTCCATGGGCAGTGCACCAGTTCTAGCAATCTCTGGCGGTAACAGCGGAAGGATGTCAGCCACCGTTAAGGGCGCACTCGTGCTAGGAGAGGGAGATGCTGCAAAGGGGGATTGTTGCAGCGGAGCTGTGTTGACCGCTTCTCCTTGAGTAAACTTGAAAAGCGGAGCTCCGAAGGGCGATGCAGCATTCAAGGGTGGCGCAGAGACGGTCATATTGTTGGAGGGATTTTGTGCCGGTATGGAAAAGGCTGATTGAAGATTCCCAGGCACAGACGGATCTGCCTCCTGACGACTGTCAGGATTAGCTTGAAACATGCTGCGAAAGGAAAAACTCATAAAATTCAACAAACTGAACTCAACATCGGCCGATTTGGTTAAAGGTTAATTTACGGTAATTATAATTTTTAACACCCTAAAAATCATTATTTAACATAATTTGATTATCAGCAAGCACTTAATCGCATGTTTTCACCTCTGTTAACATATGCTGAACACCGTTTGTAGAGGCGTGATCGTGCCTATTGAGGCTGCACTAATTGAAGTTGAGTGTGAAGAGGTGATTGACCAGCCACTATCTGCGGTCTTTGGTGCGGCCTTGGCTTTTGCCGAGAAAAACTCAATCCTTTACTCAAATATGGCACTCTCCGTAGGTACCCCAGCTCCTGACTTTACCGTCACCACACTCGGCGCAAATGGCCCCGAGCTTTTCAAACTGTCTGAAAAAATCGGCCAGTCTAATATCCTGCTCCTTTTTGTGCCTATGGCCTTCACCGGAGTCTGCACCGCAGAATTTTGTGAGATCTCCAACGGCATCAATGAGTACACGGCTCTGAATGCCACGGTTGTCGGCATCAGCGGTGACAACCCGTTTGCACAAAAAGCCTGGGCGGACAAAGAGGGTATCACTCTTCAACTCCTCAGCGATTACGATCACAAGATCACTTACGCCTATGATGTTGCCTACGAGGCCTTCCTGCCAGCGAAGAACCTGATCATGGGCGGAGTCCCCAAGCGTTCCGCTTTCATCATCGACAAAGCTGGCGTGATTCAATACGCCGAAGCTTTGGAAAGCCCGGGTGATCTGCCAAACTTCGTCGCGATCAAAGCTAAGCTCGCTGAGTTGGCCTGATTTTTGTCCTTTTGTCTGGTTGTTGGTTTCTTTAGCCCCAGTGGATAGCCTCCGCTGGGGCTATTTTATGATTTTTGCCATAAATCACCCTTTTGCTAGCGTCTCTTGATTCTGGGGGCTAGGGTACCTGCCCGCCACACGGCGGCCCCTTATATCACTATGTGCGGAATTGTAGGCTACATTGGCAAGCGGCAGGCCAGCCCGATCCTTCTGGATGGGTTGAGCAGGCTGGAGTATCGCGGTTACGACTCAGCAGGCATCGCCCTCCTGAATGGTAGCCCTGACGTCACCATCATCAAGCGTGCAGGTCGCATTGCGAATCTGCGTGAAGCCGTCGGTGAACTCAGTCCGACTGGCAATACAGGCATCTCACACACCCGTTGGGCCACTCATGGTGCGCCGACGGATGAAAATGCGCATCCGCATCGTGATCAGAGTGGTAAGCTCGTGCTCGTCCACAATGGCGTGATCGAAAACTATCAGACGCTGCGCGATCAACTGATCGCTCAAGGAGACACCTTTGAATCTCAAACCGATACCGAAGTTCTTGCGCATCTTATTGGGCGTTACTTTGAGGCTTCGGATGAAGCTGATGGACCGGCGCGTTTGCGTCAGGCGCTTCAGTCAGCTTTAGCTAAAGTGAAGGGAACCTATGGCATCGCCATCATGCATGCAGACGTGCCTGGCGTCATCATTGGTGCTCGTCTCGGTAGTCCCTTGGTTGTTGGTTTAGGCGACGGTGAATACTATCTGGCCTCAGACGTGTCTGCCATCGTCGCTCACACGCGTGACGTGGTTTATCTCAACGATCATGATCTCGTGACTGTGACTTCTGGTAGCTATGACGTCAGCAGCATGGCCAGTGGCGGTGGTGCAGCTCAGGTTAAGGTTAGCCGTATCGAGTTTACCGCTGATGATGCAGATAAAGGTAAGTATGAGCATTTCATGCTCAAAGAAATTTTTGAGCAGCCACAGTCGCTACGCAACACCATGCGCGGCAGGCTTTCTCGCGATGACGGAGCTGCCATTTTAGGTGGACTGAACATGTCACCCCAAGAGTTGCGCAGCATCGACCGCATCATCCTCAGTGGCTGTGGCACAGCTTTCCATGCCGCCATGGTCGGAGAATACGTGATCGAGACCCTGGCGCGTATCCCTACCGAGGTGGAGATCGCTTCAGAGTTCCGCTACCGCAACGTCCCATCTGACAAAGACACGCTGCAATTTGTTTTGAGCCAGAGTGGCGAGACGATTGATACCCTGGCCGCTTTGCGTGAGGCTCGTCGCAAAGGCATTCGCTGCTTAGGCATCGTCAATAGTGTCGGTAGCACCATTGCTCGTGAGAGCGATGGCGGATGCTACATCCATGCAGGACCAGAGATCGGTGTCGCTGCCACCAAGACCTTCACCTCTACGGTGATGATGGTCACGCTGTTAGGCATGTTATTTGGCCGCATTCATCATCTTAGCACTGCCGATGGTCTGGAGATGATCGACGAACTCGAGGCCATCCCAGACAAGATCGCCAGCATTCTGAAGCAGACGGACAAGATCAAAGCCATCGCGCAGAAGCATGCGAATGCTGAAGGGATGCTCTTCATGGGCCGTCAGGCCAATTATCCGGTGGCCATGGAAGGCGCGCTGAAGATGAAGGAAATCAGCTACATCTACGCTAGCGGTCATCCGAGCGCTGAGTTGAAGCACGGCATCATTGCTCTGGTAAAGCCCGATATGCCTAGTGTTTTCATTGCCCCAGATGATGCTGTCTTTGATAAAAACGTCAGCAACATCGAAGAAGTGCTTGCCCGCAAAGGTCCGGTCATTGCTGTCACTACGGAAGGCCGCACTGAGTTGGAACGACTAACCGATGACGTGATCTACGTGCCTGATTGCCCATCTTATCTGAGCCCGCTGCTCACCGTCATTCCTCTGCAACTCTTCTCCTACTACGTCGCGGTTGCTCGTGGCTGTGATGTGGATAAGCCGCGCAATTTGGCCAAGAGCGTCACAGTGGAGTAGGCGTTATTTGCCGATACAGAAGCTGGAAAAGATCACATCCAGGATCTGCTCCACATCAATCACGCCCACAACCTCTCCGAGAGCTGCTAAAGCTTCTCGGAGATCCAGGGCCACGTATTCAGGCGCAGTGCCCGTGCTCAGCGCCGATCTTGCCGCTTCGACATGAATCACCAGTCTTTCAAAGCAGATCTTATGTCGCGTATTGATCGCCACAGGGTGATCAGACATCAGTGGACCAGCCAGCAGGATGACGTCGCGTATGGCATCTCTCAGTGTCTCCACGCCTTCTCCTCTTGCGCATGAAAGCGCCACACCGGATTCCCAACCTTCTGCGATTCCGAGATCTGCTTTGTTCAAAAGCAGGATACGCCGTGACTCGACGCTTTGGGGTAATGACACCCTTTTTGCCGCTGATGGTGGCAGGCTGGCATCCACAACCTCCAGGATTAAATCCGCACGTTCCAGCTCCCGATGCGTCCGCTGAATGCCGACCTGTTCGATGTCGTCGCCGCCTTCTCTGAGACCTGCTGTATCGACAAGGCGCAAAGGAATGCCGTGCACCTGAATGATTTCTTCAATCGTGTCCCTGGTTGTGCCAGCGGTCGGACTGACGATGGCACGTTCAAAGCCTAACAAAAGATTGAGGAGGCTGGATTTCCCCACATTCGGTTCACCACAGATCACGGTGCGGGCTCCGTGGCGCAGGATGCGGCCCTGTTCACTCGTGGCGATCAGGCGTCGTGCACGATCCAGCACGGCATCCATTTTGGCAGTTAATGCAGCGCCTGTATCAGGAGAGATATCCTCTTCTGGAAAATCAATGTAGGCTTCCACATGCGCTAAGACTGGCAGCAATTCTTCACGCAGAGCATTGGCTTCCCGTCCGATAGCGCCGCCGAGTTGCTCATGGGCAGCGCGCATGGCCAGAGTGCTTTGTGCATGAATCAGATCCATCACCGCTTCTGCCTGGGTCAGATCCATCTTACCGTTTAAAAAAGCTCGCTGGGTGAACTCGCCTGGCTCAGCGGCACGGGCACCTGCAGTCAGTAAAGACTCCAGCACTTTTTGCGTGACCAGCAACCCGCCATGTCCCTGGAACTCCACGACATCTTCACCTGTGTAGCTGGCAGGTCCGCGAAACAGCAGCATCAGTCCCTCATCCAAAACATGACCCTGACCATCATTTACCTGAACACGGTGAGCCTTGCGGACGCTTAATTCTAAAAGGGGATGCCTGGATTGAAAAACTCTCTGGGCGATGTCCAAAGCCTGCGGGCCAGAGACGCGTAGCACAGAAATAGCTGCCTCCCCGAGGGCGGTCGAAACAGCGGCGATGGTGTCATTTAGCATCTTTTAGAAATAGGTGGGCAGGGTAGCTGGAGCAAGTGATGGCTTCTTTAAAGCAGAGCTTTCGCCCAGGCGTCTTCTTTGAAGCCCACCAGGCCTAAGTCTTTCTTGGCATCAATCGAAAAGGGGCGCTTCACGAGGTTGCCATTTTCAGAGAGCAACTTCAGTGCTTCCGCCGTGCTCATACTCGGCAGCTTGTCCTTCAGCCCCAGGGCGCGGTAGTCCATGCCAGAGGTGTTAAAGAGTAGCCGCAGTTGATCAGCCTGAGCCGCTAACATCGCAGTCAATTCAGGCAGACTCGGAGGTGTCTCTCGGATGGGGATCTCGTTGAATGAGATGTTGTGCGCACGCAGCCATTTGACAGCGCTTTTGCAGGTGGAGCAGCCTTGGTAGGTATAGATTTTCATGGGGTCGAAGTTACATGATGTAGCATCCATTTTGCCACGGTGGCGTAGATGGGGAAGTCGGTGATGAGCACATTGTCATGATCGGCCTCAGGGACATCGATCCATTGTTTTTCAATCGTTTCAGGCAGTGCCATATAGAGACGTTTTCCTGATTCCTGAGGAATGACACGATCACTCGTGCCATGGGCGACGAGGGTTGGTATCGTGATTTTTGCCGCTGGCAGATCAGAGCGGATCTCCTGAATCGCGATGCCTGTTTTCCATTGATAAATCCAGCCTGCCATGCCAGCCCAGGCATTCCCCAGAATGCAGCCGACTCGATCACTGACATTCTTTTGAATCGCTGTCTCGAGACGATCAAAACTACTCAGAATGACCAGCGCCTGCCACGGTTGATCTGGCCTCGCTGCCGCATGCATGGATACCGCTCCGCCCATGGACATGCCCATCAGACCCGCCGCCACTGGGTTGAACTTAAACTTCTCGGCAGATTCTTGGAGCGCTCGTGCTGGAATATCAGCTTCGCGAATGCCAAAGGTGGCGTAGGCTTCTGGATGTTCACCGTGGGCTGGCATATCGGGTAAAATACAGCGAAAGCCGACCGCACAGAGTCGCTCCGCGATGGGTAAGTAATCTTCTTTTCGGCCTTTCCGTCCATGCACCAGAACCAGAGTCCCTATGACCTGACCCGCAGTTGGCAAGGCGATGGTTTCGGTCTTGAATTGATCACGCAATTTCAACCCCCGCGTTCCTAGTTGGCCATCGGCTCTGGGTCGAACCATCAGGCAGGGGGTCGCATAACTCAGCGTTAAGGATTCGACACTCACACCATGCGCCGCTGGGTCTGCTAGGAACTCCCGATGATAGTCCTGCAAAGGGCGGCGGCTTGGTGAGGCTAATTGGTCGCCAGCCCAAAGGCATAGCGCCGTGATCAGCAGAAGGCACAGAGCTGCGGTCCAGAGCATCAGGCGATAAAGCAGGCGCATATCATTCGTCCTCGCGTGCGGATTGTCCGGTCAGACTCAGGACAATGCGGAATCCAACGTCGGGAAGCTGATCCGTGATTAAAACCTTACGGCGGTAAGAAGCCAGTAACTCACGCGGATCAGCCGTCATAAATGAACCGCCGCGCACCACGCCTTCATTTGGCGCACCGGCCCAGGCGTCAGCCACCCATTCCCAGACATTGCCAGAGAGGTCGAAGAGCTGTGTTCGTGCATCGATTTTAAAACTGCCCACTTTCGCTGGACCAGCCTGGCCATCGTCGTAACCAGGAATGCCTGATTTGCCTGAAGGATCTGCTGTTTTATCTAAAAAGTTGCCCGTTTTAGCCGGAGGGACCGCCGTGAACCCCCAAGGATAAAAACCGCCAATGCTGCCGCTGCGCAGTGATGCTGTTGCCCCGATTTCACGCGGTAAATTCGCTGCCATGCTCCATTCATCATCCGTGGGCAGTCGGTATTCATGCTCCGGTTCCAGCAGGCCCTTGGCTCGTTCACGATCCGTCAGCCAGCGGCAGAACTGCTCCGCCTCCGTGCGGGAGACCTGTGTCACTGGGAGCTCAAAATCTTTGTCCAAGATCCGACTTGCCGTATTGGCCAGCTTGGTGCTCAAAGCGAACTCGGTGAAGTCACTGCGCCGGGTCTCATGCGTGGCCAACATGGCTTTTCCCAGAGGCACCAGTTTCATGCCCAGACTGTTTTCCCAAGACTTACCAAAGACGATGGCACCGGTGGATTTTAGCCGTGGATTAAAGTTCAGGCTTTGTCCGCTTTTGAGCTGACCTTTGATGAACTCACTTTTGTAACCCGGCAGCCGCAATTCATAACTGAAAGCCCCTGCTCGCGCCTTGTCCTGCGTTAAAGGCGTGCGCCCGATGAGCAACTCGCTTTGATAGACTTCAGCCCCACGTGGATTGCTGTCGATCATCAGCCGCCCAGAGATCACTTTAACGATTTCCGTTCGTATCGCCACACGCCCAGCGCTCGGCTTCATGCCGAGTGGTAGCGGGATTTCAGCCGGTAGCCAGACATACTCATGGTCCACATCTAGCCTGCCGCTTTGGCGATCCCGGCTCGTCATCCAGGAGCAAAAGGCGTCAGCATCCGACGCAGGCACCATCACACAATTCAGTGTGCGTTTTTCCTTGGAAACAAACGGCACCACATCAAAGGAGGCTGCCCGTAAGGTCGCTTCTAAAAACGAGCGGAACTGAGTCACTTCCACCGGTAGATCGGCCACATGGCGATCTTTGGAAAAGCTAAACCACTGGCCGTAAAGATTCTTCCAAGGCTTGCCGGTTTGCGGCTGGATTGGGGCGGGGGCGGGCTTGGTCGGCAGCGGCAGTTCATAGGCCCACTGATCCTCATACTTGGCCGCAGTCAGCACCGCACCCGCCAGGGCAGAGCCCACCATGGTGAAAAATAGGGCCCTCGTGAATCGGCGGGTAAAGCTTTCTTCCCGCTTCTGACCTACCAGTTGCAGCGCCTCCGCAAAGTCGCCCGCAGTTTGATAGCGCTCCTTTAAATCCGGTGCGCAGGCACGGCAGATCACACGATTCAGATCCAACCAGAATGGCCACTCCTCATCACTGAGATTCGACGGGATCTCCGGGAACTCCATGCGATCCTTCCCACTGCTCATTTCATAGAGCACCTTTCCCAAGCTATAAACGTCCGCCTGCGCTGTGCCCGGCCCTTCCGGTGGCACAAAGCCCTCCGTGCCGACAAACGTCCGCTCGCCTAATCCCGCTACCAGACCGATGTCTGCTAGCTTGCACACACCACCGCAGAAAATGATGTTGGAAGGCTTGATGTCGCGGTGCGTCAGCCCCCGATTATGCATGTAATGCAGCGCATCTGCCATGTACACCCCTGCATCCCGGCAAAAGACCACATCCAGTCGGCCATGACGCTTCATGTCCGTGCCAAGAGTGCGCGGAACATAGGTCTGTACACTTTCAAAGTTTGGACCTTCTTCGGCATCATCGGCCAGCTCCATCACACAGTAATAGAATCCGCGAGTCTCGTTCCAGCCCACATGCAAGATATGCACCAGACAAGGGTGCCCACGCGAGATCGGTTCAAACTGTTGAATGCCCAAGAACTCACGATGAAACGTCTTGGTCAGTTCAAAGTCCTCCCGCCATACGATCTTCACCGCCCGGTAAGCCCCCGTCACACTCTGTGCCAGCCAGACCTCGCCATACGCTCCAGAACCGATCCTTTTGATCAGTGTGTAATCTGGGATCACCAGATCATCCCGATGAGATAACGGATCCCCCACAGCGCGTGGCCCCTTGGGCGCACGCCTCGGTGGCGGTGGCAGTTCTACAATCGTCTCAGGAACCCCTGGCGACACCACCACCTCCTCGGGCGCAGGTGCGTCCGGTGGCAGGGGATCGGGAGTCGGTTCGGTCATGAATCAGTCTAAGACTACGCAGCAGCCCCGCCAGAGACAACCTTCCTCTGCATTTGCCTTCAAGAAATCTTTAACCTCCCAAGTAACTCGCCGTAGAGTTGCGCGCTGTTCTGCACGCTAGGGATGATATGAGGCTGTTCGTGATTCGAGTTTCTAATCACAGGATTAACAGGAATTGGTTCTGACCTGTACATTGGAGTATCCAGTTGCTTTATTGTCTCGGTTTCATAAGGCCAAAGTGACTTTTCATTCCACATCCCAAAACCGTGGATCGTCTTCTGGCAACGGGAATGGAAGCTCGTTCAGTTGCGCCAAGGCTAGGTAACACAAGGATTCTTCGACTTGAAGTAGCTTGGTCTTGGGTATCACTGCCCAAGAGGCGAAAAGCCTTGTGGAATTCATGGCGGAGGCAAATCGGCGGTCAGCCATTCCCGTTTTAAGCTTCAGATATCCTGTTTTTTCTGTCCATCTTCTTTCTGTCAGTCTTCAGGGATCAGGCCGCGTTGCGGTTTTGGAGGGCTGACAGAAACAACCAGGACAGAAAAAGGTGGGGAGCGAATCGGTCGCCGTCTGAGCGAAACAAAACGCGTCAGGAAACCTTGGAGCGAAAGCCGAGGTTATTCTGCTCCGCAGGATCTGCGGAAGGGCTTCGCTTTGGGGATGCCACTCATCGCGGCAAAGCGGGGTTCAGCTAGAGAGGCATAGGCTTGCTCGTTCCTCGCAGCCATGCACGTTTTATTGTTCGGCCTTGGTTCGTTACAGCCAATACTTCTCATGGAGATGCTTGCTGTGCCTCTGATGTATCTCGTGCGGCAATGCTCCTCAGTGTCGTATCCATCTAGGGGGCGGTTTTGAAGACGGGAGCTAGGATTTGTAAAAGGGTGCTACGGGCGATGTAGAAGACGTCTGCGTCGCCTTGGACTTGGCCAAAGTAGAGGGTGGTGTCCTGGCCTGCTTGGGTGGGGGCGAAGTTCAGAAGGGTGTCTCGGGTGGGGCCAGTGTTGGTGCCGGGTTCTCCGAGGGTGAGAACGACGCGTAACGCTGGATTTTGCAGGGCGGTGATGGCGGTGGTGGGATCGGCAGACCAATCCTGCACGCTGAATCGGGCCAAGGCATTGGCGAGTTTGTCGGCTTTAACGCGGTCGATTTGCGGGGTGATGTCTTGGTTGGCGCGCTCGCCTTTCCACTGGGCTGTGGTGGGGTCGTATTTGAGGATGATGGCAGGTGCGGTGCCGGCGGTGAGGCTGATTTGACGCAGGGAGAACTGGGTGAAGCGCAGGACGCCGAGGCCTTTCCACTTGATGGCTTCCTGCGGAATGCTGGGCAGGATGGAGGCATCAATCCGGAAGACTGAGGGCTCGTGATCGTATTTGGCAAAGAAGTCGGTGCTGGCTTGGTTGGTGCCGAAATGAAGCTTGGTGGGCTTGTCCTTGCCGTCACTCCAACTGGCGGTGAGGAACGGTTTATCGAGTCCGTATTCGGTGAGGTTGGAGGCGCTGTCTGAAGTGAATTCGTAGATTTCAAAGGTGTTTAACGCCTCGAAAAAGCGTGAAATGCGGTCACCATTGGCAGGCTCTAGACGCTGATGGCGCTGGATAAACCAGGATTGGTTTTTCTTTTCCAGATGGATGGGTAAGTGGAGAGCGCTGGTGATGTCCACGGAACTGACAGCTTCTGTGTCGATGCGGGCAAGCATGAGATCCCGTAGGTCGTTGGGCTCTAACCAAAGGTCGTTGATCGATTTGGAGAGGACTTTGAAGATGGGTTTACGGTAGCTGGTCAGAACGCTGGTGTCTGGTGCATCCTTGGCTGCACGCGTAAGGGTCAGGTCAAAGGACTTGGTCTGACCTTTGACGAGTACGCTGACTTTAAGCTCTTGGCCAGCGATGGCGGTGGTGGCATCTCCTGAGTGTGCCGTGGGTTTGCTGCTGGTAGCGGGCTCGGCTGCCTCTTGGAGCGTGAGGTTAACGAGGGTGGCGAGCAGCTCGCCGACGCGCTCGTTACTGGCGCGGGTGCTGAGGGGTTTGATGAGCATCCAGGGGGCCTTGGCATCGTTACGTGCCAGTTCGATCTGGCCTCCTGCCTGGACGAGTTTCACGTTGAGGATGGCATCTGTCGGCAGACGGAGGAGCTTGCTATCACGCCAGTCTTGCGGGGTGGTCTTGAGTAGGTCTGGCAGGGTGGTTTTGGCTACGTAATGGGCTATTTCATCACCCTTTTGGGCGGTCTGAAGGCTGAGATAGTGGCTGCCTTCAATCGGTGATCCGGCCGCGAGGCTGGCAGTGAGGATGGTTTGGCTGCCGATGTTGAGCTTGACGGTGTGGTGAGGTTTATCGAGCAGGGTTTTGGCCCAGGCTGCGTCGTCGAACTCGGATCGGTGGACGCGATTGATCCAGCCGATGGCGGTGAGTTCGGTGAGGAGTTTGGTGACCTTCTCAGGATCTGCTAGGTCATTAAAGGGACTACGAACCCACCACTGAGCGCCGTCGGAGGCTAAGCTAACACTGTCGCCACCACTGGATTCGATCTCGATCTGTGTGATCTTGGTGGGATCAAAGCGGATGGGGCCTTTTTTCATCTCGGCCAGTTCACGGGTCGTGGGCAGATAGCGCTCTATGCCAAGAATGACGGCAGCGAGAGCGGCGACGAGCAGGAGGAGAAAAAGAGTGGTGCGGGCGCGCATCGGTGGGAGGCGGTGTAATGGTGTGGGTCAGGCAGCTCGGCGGCTAGCCCAGACCAGCATGCCAAAGCACAAGACGATGGCGGGGAAGATAATCGTCGTGATCCAGAAGATGAGCTCTCCCTGACGTTGATTGAGCTGGATGCGGTAGCTGTGCTTTAGCTTTGGGGTGATGCCGATGAGATTCTCACGGTTAGCGATCCAATTGAGACTGGCAGAGACAAAATCGCGGTTCACGGCGAGGGCGGATTTTTTGTCTAACAAAGAGGAGTTTCCGACCACGACCATGCGGCAGCTTTCCACACGCTGAGTTTCGTCCTGGACGCTGCCACGTTCGACGGAGGCAGCGAGGTAGATGGGCTGCTTGGTGTCTTCATCATCGACGATGGGTAAGTCTTCCAGGTAGTTCCGTTCACCCCAGTAACGTTCGGTGGCTCCGATGAGTGGCTGGGCGATGATGTTTTGATTTTTCAGGTATTCGTCCTCAAAGCGGACCTCGAGAGATTCCGACTGACCTGGCAGGGTGGTGGTGCTGCCGAGCAGCGGACGGGTAATGATGGATTCATCATCAAAGAGGCCCTGGACGGAAAATTCCTTTCGTGTGCCGCTGCCGGTGCTTTCGGCGTAAAGCACACGATCACCGCGAGGAACGACACCTTGCAGGCCTAGGAAGGCATTGAGTCGAGGTGTTTCGCCCGTGGGGTCGAGCAGCAGCAAAAGTCCTGCTCGCTTGCTATCCCAGTAGCTTTTCACCATGGCGATCTCTCTCTCCGATAAATCGTAGCGCAGTCCGACGAGGATGAGGCCATCGGCATCGGCTGGCATTTGGCTGACTTCAGCTAGGTTGATGGGTAGAAGCTGGAAGTTCTGCTGGCGGCCGAGTTCTCCCATAGCGACCATGGAATCGACCAGTGAAGACTCTGTGCGGGCACCTTTACCAACGACGATGTAAAACTTCCGTCCTTCTCCTTCGACGACGTTGTTGATGGCTGAGGTGATGGCGTCTTCACCTCGGAATTCTTTGATGCGGCGCTGCGTTTCCGTTCCTGTTTCACGGATGACGAGTTCTTCTTCCGTGATGAAGCGGGTGCGTTTACCGACTCGGACAACGACGCCACTTTGATCCAGAGGCAGGCCTGTTTCAGCCTTCAGGGTCTCGGCTCGCTCAATGTCCCGCATGGGGTCGATGGAGCGGACTTTAACACGATCGCGCCCATTGATTCGGTACTCTTCGACCAGGGTTTGGACGTCGCCATAGATCTTGGAATCACGGGCGAAGACATTGGCGATGAAGACGTCTTTGGATAACTTATCGAGCACATTCAACGTCGCCGAGCTGAGGGTGAAGTTTTGCTGTGGGCTAAGATCTAGTCTTGCGTGGTAGCGGTAGCTCAGGCGATTCACGCCAAAGAAAAGTGCCAGGGTGAGTAGGATCTGCAAAAACACATTCAGCCCAATGCCCCAGCGGCGTGGCATGGAGTTTGAGGTGGGATCAGCCTTTGGCGGAGATTCAGACATCAGGTGGGAAAAGGAAGGATTGCAGTGAAAAATAGAGAGAAATCAGATCACGGTCTCCAGCGTCTGAACTCGACGACTTGATGAGTTAGGGCGATGAAGAGCAGAGCAAAGCTCGTGTAGTAGACCAGCGGGCGGGTATCGATCAGGCCACTGGTGAAAATGCGGATGTGCTCCATGCTGGCGAAGTAATTGATGATATCCACAAAGGTCTCAGAAACCCTGCGGCCGACGACCATGATGAAAAGCCCCGCCAGGAAATGCAGTAGGCTGATGGTGAAGGAAATGACGGCGGCAATGATTTGATTCGAAGTCAGCGACGAAGCGAAGCAGCCAATGGCAAGGTTAAAGAGTCCCATGGCCAGCAGAATCAGGTAGCTGCCTTTGAGTGCGCCCTCAGGCACCTCAACCTGACCGACGGTGATCCAGTCCACGAAGCGGAAGTTTAGGTAGCTGGGAATCCAGAGCACGCAGTAAACAAACACGGCTGCCAGGTATTTTGACCAAACGACTTGCCAGGCATGAACAGGAGCCGTGAAAAGAGTCTCCAGCGTCCCCATCTTTTTTTCCTCGGCAAAGAGGCGCATGGTGAGCAGCGGAAAGATGAAGAAGTAGGACAGCCAAAACCACATGGCGTGAAAGGTCCAGGTTACGATGGAACCCTCACTCGGCGCACTTTCCAGAACCGATAAAGCTGCACGGAAGGAGAAGCCACTGAGCACCATGACCAATGCCAGCACGATGTAGGCGACTGGCGAGACGAAAAACGCCCGCAGTTCCTTTTTGAATAAGACCCAGAAAATTCGCATACGATGAATTGGTTTAAGCTTTGGCCGCTTCTGTGGTGGCGAGTTCGACAAACACGTCCTCAAGGCTGGGCAATTGCCAGTGCAGTTCGCGGATTTTCCACTTTTGGCGCAAACAAAGGTCCATGATCGCTTCACGCGCATCGTGCCGCGCCTCGACCCTGAGAGAAAAGAGGATCCAACCATCCTGCACGCCGTCTTCCGTGGCTTTGCGCACGCCGGGTAGGGCTTCTAGTAGAGGGATGAAGTCACCTTTGCCTTGCAGCTCGAGTTGCACGATGGAGGCTGCTCGCAGCTTGCGGGTCAGATTCTCTGGCGTGTCCATGGCCCGGATCTTTCCCTTATGGATCATGATGACGCGGTCACAGATGGCCTCTACTTCCTGTAGGATATGGGTAGAAAGTAGGATCGTGTGCTTGGGCCCCAGGTTTTTCAGCAGCTCTCGCACGTGGCGGATCTGCACGGGGTCCAGGCCATTGGTCGGTTCGTCCAGGATGAGGAGTGGCGGCTGATGAACCAGTGCATCTGCTAGGGCAACACGCTGACGGTAGCCTTTGGAAAGATTGCCAATGAGGCGGCGGCGTACGTCGCTAATCGCACACTGATCCATGACATCTCCGACGCGCTGACGCAGGGTTTTGCCTGAGAGTCCTTTCAGCTCCGCACGGAAGCGCAGGTATTCTTTGACCCGCATGTCGGTGTAAAGCGGAGCCATCTCTGGCATGTAGCCGACGGAGCGACGCACGTCCATGGACGCTTGGAAGACATCATGACCATTGACCGAAGCGCGACCACTAGACGGCGGCATGTAGCCCGCAAGCATGCGCATGGTCGTGGATTTTCCGGCACCATTGGGACCTAGAAATCCGACGATCTCCCCTGGCTCGACTTTGAATGAAATGTGATCTACGGCAGTGCGTCCTGCATACTGCTTGGTGAGATCCTGAACTTCAATCATGTGGGAGATGGTATTTAAAGTGAATAAAACAAAGGGGCCGTCATTTAAGCTCCCCAGTCTCAAGAAGGCAACCCTGGAAATCATTTGGTTGATTGTGGCCCGAAAGACTGATCTCCGAATATTAGGCGGCATCTTTTGACAACTGGGGGTACAGACGCTCTTTGAGGGTTCCAACCCCCGTGGAATCTGCTCCTCTGACCAGCCGCGCTAAGCTTGCGCTTCTTTTTTTCTTCACCGCCGTGCCGATGGGCATCTGGAATGTGCCCTTGGCCAATGTTTTCGCAGCTTACGGAAAGGGGCATCTGGTGCCTTGGGTTCTGGCGACTTCTGCCGTAGCTGCCTTTATTTCTCCGTTGTTCGTCGGTGCCCTGGCAGATCAGCGGATGGCGCCGACCCGGCTGCTGCGCTGGCTGGCTGTGCTAACGGGCTTTGCCATGACGATGACCTGTCTGTCACTGCATTGGCATTGGAGTGATTGGGGGACTCTGGCCTGTGCTCAAATACAGGCACTGGTCATGACGCCAGTCTGGAGCATTACCAGCAGCATTGTTTTTTCCCAACTCCAAAATGCCAAGCGTCAGTTTGGGCCGCTGCGGGCCTTTGCGACTTTTGGCTGGATGGTCGGTTGCTGGGTGGTCAGTTTTGTCCTGAAGGCGGATAAATCGATCGTGGCAGGATTTACGGCCTCTGGGCTCTGGTTGGTGGTCGTCGGGCTGGCCTGGCTATTGCCAGAGATCCCGCCCGCTGACGTTCAGAAACAACGCAGTTGGAAGCAGATTCTGGGTCTGGATGCGCTGGATCTTCTGAATCATCGAGATCATCGCATTGTTTTCATCACCGCGGCTCTTTTTTGCATTCCCCTAGCCGCCTTTTATCCCTACACGGCCCTTCAGCTGAAGGAGATCGGTGTGGAGAATATCTCTGCAATGATGTCTCTGGCGCAAACAACGGAGATCCTGACCATGCTGGTGCTGGCGGGTGTGCTGGCGCGGTTTCGTTTGAAATGGGTTTTCATGTCCGGGATCGCTATCTGTGTGGTGCGTTATGGCATGAATGCCCTGAATGCTAAAGCCTGGATCATGCTGGGAACGACCCTGCATGGTTTTGCCTTCACTCTTTATTTTATCACGACTCAAATTTATCTAGAGGAGCGGATTGATCCCAAGTGGCGTGTGCGGGCCCAGGCTCTTTTAGCGCTGCTGATGGGTGGTGTGGGGAATTTATTGGGTTATCTGGGCGGAGGCTGGTGGCATCAGTTTTGCACAGTGAATGGCGTGACGGATTGGCCCCGATTCTGGTGGGGAGAGACGGCGCTGACGGCTGTGGTCTGTCTCTTCTTTGCTTTGATGTATCGCGGGAGGCGTGTTTAGCGACTCGCGATTACTCCTGAGCGGCGTATGGTCACTGTTCAATTCCTTTCCTCATGCTTCGACTCGCTCTCAAGATGCTTTTTGGTGACACTGGCAAGTTTCTCATGCTGGTAGCCGGTCTAATCTTTGCCACTTTTTTGATGGCGCAGCAGATCGCTGTCTTTTGCGGACTCATGAGCTGGACGGCTGCAACGTTGAAGAATGTGCCTGCTCCTATCTGGGTTGTGGAGGCCAAGGTGGATCAGGTGAATGAGACCAACCCACTGTTAGATACGGATGTGGCTCGTGTGCGCAGTGTCGATAGTGTCGCCTGGGCGGCTCCCTTGTATTCAGGCATTCAGCGCGTGCGGTTAACCAATGGTAGTTTTAAGATCATTCAGTTGATCGGCATTGATGCCACCACATTGGCAGGTGCTCCGGTGAAGATTAAAGAAGGTGACTTAGCGGATCTGCGTCTGCCTCATGCCGTGGTGATCGATGATCTTGCGGTAACTCGGTTGGCTGAGGTTAAGGGTGAACCGGTGAAATTGGGGGATATGTTTGAGATTAACGATCAAGAGGCCAGAGTGGTGGCTATCGCAGATTCGATGAAAAGTTTTACAGGAGGTCCTTATGTCTGGACGACTTATGAGCGGGCTCTTCAATACTCGCCGGCTCAACGAAAAATGCTCAGTGCCGTTCTTGCTGCACCACGCGCAGGTGTGTCTGAAGCCCAATGTGTAGCCGATATTGAAAAAGAGACGGGGCTGAAGGCTTTTCTCAATCGAGGTTATGCCCATGGTCAGGGGGATTTTATTTATTCGACGGTCTGGTGGTACATAAAAAATACTGGCATTCCGTTTTCATTTGGAATCACGGTCATTATCGGATTCATCGTCGGGATGGCTATTTCCTGTCAGACTTTTTACAGTTTTGTCCTGGATCATATGAAGCACCTTGGTGCACTCAAGGCGATGGGGGCTTCGACCTGGACGCTTTGTCTGATGTTGCTCGCCCAAGCGTTTACGGTGGGTTTGATCGGTTTTGGCATTGGTATGTTTTTTACTGCCCAGTTCGCCTTTCCCGCTTTGGCTCATGAAGAACCGCCTTTTTACATGCCTGAAATGGTCCCTTTGATGGTTCTTGGCGTGATCTTGTTCATCTGCGCCTTTTCAGCCTTGCTGGGCATTTGGCGCGTGGCGCGCTTGGAGCCAGCCATGGTCTTTAGAGGCTGACCTTGGGCTCAGTAGTTCACAGCGCTGGCGGCGTCTAGATCGAAGCCCGAGCTGGCGCGGCCGTTGAGTGCACTGTTCTCAGACGTGTGACTAATGGGCACGCCTGTGTTGTCGCGTAATACTTGGTCGCCTGTAGCTATGATTCGAATGAAGCGGATCCACGTGAGATCGGGGCGGCCAAGGTTGGCAAGGTCAAAGCTGTCGCCGCCACTGCGTGTGGGGTCGGTGGGATCGTTGCCCGTGGTAGCGTTGACGCCAGTGAAGCCGCTGGTGTAGTAAGTGGGCTGTTTTAGATCGATACTGCCATCGGCAGCAATCTGGACTCGGCAGGGGAATCTGTGCCATTCGTCCTCATGTAGAGCCACTTCGACGATGGCTGGCTCCATGAATCGCCGCTTCGGGTCATTTGCAATGAAGAAGACGTTTTCAAAAAGGGTGAAGTCGAGACCGTTTCCTGATTCGATGATGTTATTGGTAAACTCTAACACGATGCTGCCGCCCCCGGCTTTGCTGGCGTGAAGGGAAACGACATGGCTGGGCAAATAAGCTGGGACAAAGGTGCTGCTGCCATTCGGTGGGCCGAGAACATTTTGCGGTATTCCATCCGAGCCATAACCACCACGAGACAGAGGGTTGAAGTTAAAAACCGTGTCGACATAAGGGTCGCCCAGACTGGCATCCTGGCTGCGTTGTTTGGTGAAAGGCAGAACCGTGGTGGTGGCCGCTGCATAGGGCAGTCTGCGCCCGTCAGCGGTGAAAGCATTAAGCTGGTAGGTGGGAGTGCTGCCTGTCGCTAATCCACGATCAACAAAGTTGCTGCCGCGTCCGCGATAAATCTCCACACCATCCCTCAGTAGGCTGACACCAGTGATGTTTGCCTGTAGATCCTGAAGCATGTCTTTGAATCGCCAGGCGATCCCGGCTTTCCGATCCGATGGTACAACAAGCAGACCTCGGCTGATGGTGAGATCGAATGTTTTATCAAAGGTTAGGCCTTCGCTGTCCGTGACGCGGATGGGGAGTTTGAGAAGTGCCTCAATGTCCGGTGTGCTGCCACTGAGTTTGCCTTCGGAAGTGAAGGTCCAGTTCTGTGGCAGTTCCGTGGTCATGAGACTCCAGGTGTAAGGAGGTGTTCCGCCACTGGCTTCAAATTGGCCACTGTAGATGCCACCAGGCGCGGCTGGGGGAAGGTGAGATTCCGTGGTGATGTCTAAACCGTGGGTGACCTTAAGCTTAAAGCTGCGCTGCACGCTGGTGGCCTGATCTTGTAGAGTGATGAGCAGCTGATGATCTCCGGTTTGGAGTTGAGTGTTGGTTAGCGTGCCTGTCTTTGCTTCGATTTGCCAGCCTGGGGAATCGGTTGCTAGGCTCCAGGCATAGGGTTTGGCTCCACCGCTAGCGCTGAGAGTCGCGCTATACCCGCCCAGAGATTCTGTGGTGGGTATAGCGGTTGTCGTGATGGTTAGTGGTTCTTCTGTGGCGATGCTGAGCGTGCTTTGGCCTGAGGCCTGACTGCCGCTGGAATCAGTGACGTAAATCACCAACGGAAGAGTGAGTTCGACGTCCGATTGACCTGTAAAATCACCCGTGTTGGAATCGAGTTGGAAGCCGGACGCTGATGAATCAATCTCGATCCGCCAGGAGTATGGGGGCACTCCGCCGACAGCTGTGAAGCGGTGATTAAAGGCCTGCTTAATCAAACCAGCAGGCGGATGGGGTGTGGCGATGGCTAGGGGAATCACATTCAGCCTAACAGCGCTCAAGTTGCCATCATCGAGCGTCTTCATGGCGGATAGATCAAAGACAGGATACCAACTGCCGTGTGCCCGCACTTGACGTTGTAGGCCTTTACCGCCGCTGCCGCTAATCTCCGAGAGACCTGTGGGTAGGACATGGTCCAGCGCGCTGCTGTCGCCCAATCGGAAACGCTCCAGCAGGTCAGCGAGTGTATCGTTGCCTGAGGACGCTTCATTGTCATTGTCGCCGACTTTTTTGCCGAAAGGATCAACGGTTGGTTCCAAAGCAGAAATCACAGGGGCACTGCCGCCCCCATAATACCCCAGCCACGCGCCACCAAGCACCAGAGCGAGAAGGCCCGCGCCAAGGATGAGGTTCAGCAGTTTGCGTGACTGGGAGGTCGGCATGGAATTATGGGCGCTCTAAAATCACAGCACCTGAACGTGAGACGTCTTTGGTGCCAGTTGGTAGAATAAAATATCCATAGCCTGTGCTGTCAAAGTCTGCTGGTGTAGCCGGATCTGGAATCAGCAGTCCCTGAAAAGTGAGAGTGCGTTTGGTGGCGCCAGTGCCATCGGTGTAAGTGCCGGTGAAAGCTCCGCTTGAATTGGTAATGGTTAGCTTTTGAGGTGCGGAGATACTCAGTGTGGTTGGGCTTAGGAGTCTGAATGGAACATTGATTGGATTGGTTGAGATACCGCCGTCTTGAAGCACAATTCTAGCATTGTTCGTGGTCGAAGGTGTGGCATCCAGGGGCAGGGTCGCTCCCACGGCTGGGCGGTATTTGCCACCACTGGCTAGGAGAGGAATAGGTGTTGCCCAGCCACTGCGGTAAACTGCGCCAGAGGTCTGTGGGGGTTTTGTCCATGTTAGATTGCCAGTAATCGTGTGACTGTTGTCTGATGCTAGAGTCAGGCTTCCAAGAATTCTGCCAGGCGCTGTGTAGAGGGTCTGATAGATAAAGATTCGACCATCTGTACCGAGTGGACTGCTGGCAGTGAAGACGCTGCCATCTGCTAGGCGCCCTGCAATCTTTGCAATGGCTAATGGAGAGAGTGTCATGCTTGCATAGCTGGCTCCTTGGGGTTCAATTTCTGGTGGCGCTGTGCTGCGTGCTGCGCGGAAATTATAGATCCCTGTGCGTGTGGTGCCGGTTTGGGCTCGGATACCCGTCAGACTTACGGAAGGATCCAAGCTTCCTGTTAGAATTCCAGTGGTGGAATTAATGGTGAAGGTAAGCGGCACGTCTTGATTGTTGTGCCGAATGGTTTGGCCACCACTAGCAGTGTTACCGGTAGGACTGACGGCTAGGTTTCCTGCTAAGTTGTAGGATTTGGTGCCAATGATCAGCTTGCCCGTGTAGCTAGCACGACTGGTTGTTGTGAGGGTTAGATAGGCTTCGAATCCGCCATTGCTGCTAGTTCTTTCGAAGATGCCACTGAAGTTCCCAACGATCAAAGACGGGACGCTTTCCACACGCATCACAAAACCCACCGAAGTGCTGCTGCCAACTGTATTCGAGGCTGTGATCAGCACTTGATCATACTCCCCCGCAGCAGTCGGTGTGCCACTGATGACGCCCGTGGTTGGATTGATGTCCAAGCCTGGAGGTAGATTCGCTTTGGTCCATTTAGTGGCAGCAGGACTGGGGACAGCTAACTGCATTGTCTGAGAGAACGCCCTGCCAACGCGCAACGTGGGAAACGTTTGATTTCGGGCAATGATTGGGGCTGCGTCGTTGTCGCGAATGGTGATCGTGACGAGTTCTGAATCGGGCGCACCAAGACCAGCTACCGCAACGGGGGTTGGAGTCGCTATTTTAACAATCATGGTTTCATCCACTTCCTTCAAGACGCTGTCATTGATTAGATTAAGAATGAGTGTTCGCGTGGTGTTGGTTGCATCAAAGGTGAGCGGACTGCTGCTGACCGTGTAGTCTATTCCTGTAGTCGCAGATCCTGCGACCGTGAAAGGAACGGTGACTGGTTCAGTCGGTGCTGGCGTGATGGTGACGGTGATTGCCACGGAACCAGTATTTTCCAAGACTGTCTGTGCTGTTGAAGTGATCTGTACGGAGCGGATGTTTAGCTCGCTGTCTTTCTTGTAGCCGATGACGAGGTCTGAGCCGGTTGCGTAAAAGCCATCATTGGCCAAGAAGCTGACATAGGCATCGGCATTCCGCGTGAATGTCTTTGGCGCGTAGGTCGGTGCTCCCTGAGTGTCGACCAAAGGCGCATGATCCGGGTAAAAGCGACGTGTCACACCGCTGGCTGGATCATAGGCTTGGAGGTAGTCGATCTGATAGCCGCCGAGCCAGATGCGGGACAAGCTGTCAACAGCTAACGAGCCAGAAGCACTGCCCTGGTAGATGACCTGAGCCGCATTGAGAGCAAGTGGGGCAGGGGTCGTCGCTAGACTCGCCACGGCGGTATCGATCTGAGCGGCGGTGAATTTGATCACCTGACCCTCTGACGGGCCAAAAGAAGAGCGCACGGCATAGATGTCACCATTCGCAGTCACAGCCAGTCCGCCACTGTAGTCACTCAGCGTGCCTGTCACAGCACCCACGGTGAGTCCGTCTGCTGAGACAAAGGTTAGATTGCTATTGCCGCCCGATGCATTGGTGCCCACCACCAGCCAGCCTTCGCGAGTGGATGTGGGGTGCTTCCAATACACAGCGCTGTAGTTTTGCAGCGTGGTTAAGGCAGGTGTGGTGATGGGTGTCGTTGGACTCGACGGATCAAATACGTAGAGTCCACTGGACACTCCGAAACCACCGCCTCCGCCAATGAGTGCTTGTGAGGCTGAGCGTGTGGCGATGAAGGCCGGATCAAAACTCAGGCCATTCGGCTTAGCCACGGTCGTTTGAGTTGCCGAGCCGAAGCTGTCTTGAACAGAGATCTGCCCAGCAGTTCCGAATAAAAATCGTCCATCGTCGAGATGGCTGTGGGTGAAGGAGTAGCTGGATAAGGTGCCGACCTGAAAACTGGTCCACTCTTGGGAAAATGCTGCGCTGGTCGCGAGGGCAAAAGCCGACGCTCCCAAAAACGCAGCCCGTCTAGTAAGGCTGAATTGCATAGGATGATGATGTCTCTAACGGATAAGTGCGAGAGACGTGTCACCATGCCCGTGTAGGGCTTAGGATCGGCGCTCTCACTCTTCATTTGGGCGATGAAGTGTGAACCCGCCGGTCTCCACATGAAGGGGCGGGGAGTGAGGATTCGTAGAGAGATATTCGGACTCCGGGTTTCTGTGAGCTTCCTCACGCCTTTCTTACTCGCCTTCACCCAGAGGTTGCCCTTCAGATTGACTTTGCCCGCCGATCATCGCTGATCGACACGTTGTAAGATTGTGACCCGTTACCGCAGCGCGACTGTGGCCGATTTTCACGGCCTTCCCTACATCTGCGAATGACTGCCAGTGTCATCATGCATGACTCTGGACTGAATAAAGAAAACGGAACTGCTGTGACAGTCACGCCATGGCCCTCATTACAAGGATTCATCGAATCAAGCAAGCGTATTGTCGTGGTCGTACATCTCAGAAAGAAGCGGAGTTTTCACGCGCCTCTTGCCAGTTTTCAAAGTCAGCCTATTCTCGCCACCTCATGCATCTTTACCGCACACGCCACGGCATTTATCTTCATCAGCAGGATTGGTTTTTACTCCCAGATCAGGATTGGGATGCACTGATCGCTCATGAGAATCTTCAGGCTTATTTAGCAATGGTTGCGGCCTCTGGGACTGCGGTGGCTGCGCCGGATCAAAGCAGTATTTTGGCACCCATTGGCACTCAGGAGGTTTGGGCAGCAGGTGTGACTTATTTCCGCAGCCGCACGGCTCGGATGGAAGAAAGTAAGGATGCTGGTGGGGGGAGCTTTTATGACCGTGTCTATGCGGCTGAACGTCCAGAGATTTTCTTTAAAGCCACCCCGCAGCGCGTAGCTCATCCAGGGCA
>JAIXZA010000149.1 GCA_027489965.1 Verrucomicrobiaceae bacterium | reverse complement strand
GGATAGAGCTGATGGTGAGACCATTTTTGCCAATGACGTGTCGGACATCATCAGGGGCAAGCTGCACCCTATAAATGACAGCGCCAGCAGCACTGTGGCTGATGGCGATGCTGGCCTGCTGCGGGTGGTCAATCAAATTAGCGACCACGTAGGCGAGGAATTCTCGAAGGGCTTCTGGAGCATCCATAATGAGAGAAAACGTTCACTAACCCCGCGCCGCTGTTTGACAGCGGCTTTCTGAGAGAAGCTAAGACTTACTTAGCTGCTGTTGCGGCTGCTTGAACCTTTTTGATCAGGCTCTTCACGGTGTCCGTTGGCTTAGCGCCTTTGGAGATCCATTCGGCGACTTTTTCAAGATTCACTGTGGCATTGCCTTTTTCCTTAGCAGGATCGTAGGTGCCTAAGATGTCAAGGAAACGGCCATCACGCTTGAAGCGCTGATCAGCAGCAACAATACGATAGACGGGGCGCCCTTTGGCACCTTCTTGACGGAGACGGATAACAACAGCCATGATTTTTGTAGTTCGGACTAAATTTGGGGAGTCGGACAGTGGGGGCTAAGGGTCGGAAAGCAAGGCTTTTTTTGGCCTTTCTCCTGAGTATTTGGGCAAAACGACCCCTAATTCAGGTGAAAATGTCCTCCGACGAGGTGATTCACAGAGAGTCTGAGAACCGCCCGATGTCCTGGAATGTTTACTCAGCAGCAGTTTCAGCGGTGACTTCGGCGACTGGAGCGACGACGGCAGCAACTTCTTCAATTGCGGCAGCCACAGGCTTTGCTTTCTTTACAGCAGACTTCTTAGCGGCGACCTTTTTAACAGCTTTCGGCTCGCTTTTGGAGGCGACTTTGCGGGCTGCGCCTGATTTGACGAGTGCCTTCTTGCGGTCTTTGTAGGCTTTAAGACGGCGGCGTTTGATGACTTTGTTGAGTTGCTTTCCCATGAGGAGTTTTATTTGTGGTTGCTAGAAATTGGGTGGTGAGAGTGGCACCTTCCTTCATGGAATCAAGAAGCTATTCACAATTCACCCAGTTCTGAGGAAAATAACTGCATTTTGTGCATTTTCCAATTTGGCGTTGAGACGTGGCCGCGCTTGAATGGCTTTTTATGCGCTACCAACCCCTTCCTTCAGAGCTTTATGTGACCAATCGTCAGCGTCTTTACGCTCTATTGCCGCCAAGATCTGTGGTGATCCTGCACTCGAATGATGTGTTGCCCTCGAATGCGGATGGCTCTTTAGGCTTTGTTCAAAATAGTGATTTGTTTTATCTTAGCGGTATCGATCAGGAAGAGACGATCTTAGTGCTTTTTCCTGATGCGGGTGATCCTAAACAAAGAGAGATGCTTTTTGTCCGAGAGACGAATGAAACCATCGCTGTTTGGGAAGGGGAAAAGTTATCAAAGGAAACGGCGTCTGCTCATTCAGGCATTAGCCGCATTCATTGGCTTCAAGATTTTGAAACACAATTCCGTGCGGTCATGTGCCAGGCGGATCAGGTGTTTTTAAACTCTAATGAGCATCAGCGTGCGACGATCCCAACAGAGACCCGAGAGCATCGTTTTACCCTGCGCTGTCAGAGTGAGTATCCGCTGCATGATTATCGCCGTCTGGCACCCCTGATGCACGATCTACGCTGCATCAAGCAGCCTGCGGAGTTGGCTTCATTAAATGAGGCTATCCGCATCACTTCAGATGGCTTTAACCGCCTCTTGAAGTTTGTGAAGCCTGGAGTTCATGAGTTTGAGATCGAGGCTGAGCTGGCGCATGAGTTCACTCGGCAGCGGGCGCGTGGTTTTGCCTACACGCCGATTATTGGCTCTGGAGCCAATGCCTGTGTACTCCACTACATTACCAATCACTGCGAGTGTAAGGATGGGGAGATGCTGCTGCTGGACATCGCGGCCAATTACGGGAACTACAATGCAGATCTGACCCGCACGATTCCAGTGAATGGTAAGTTCACTCCACGGCAACGTCAGGTCTATGAGGCGGTCCTGCGTGTCTTTAAAAAGTGCTGTGCAATGCTGCGGCCTGGAGTGATCATCCGAGAATATCAGGAACAAGTCGGTCTGCTCATGACTGAAGAACTGATCGGTTTAGGTCTGCTGAACCGTGAGGACGTGGAAAAACAAGATCCTGAGAAGCCTTTGTATAAAAAGTACTTTCCCCATGGCACCAGCCATCATCTGGGGATCGACGTCCATGACGTGGGCCACACTTGGAAGCCAATCCAGCCAGGCATGGTCTTTACCGTGGAGCCCGGCATCTACATTCGTGAAGAAGGCATGGGGATTCGTCTAGAAAATGACATCCTCATAGGTGAGCATGGAAATACAGATCTCATGGCCCATATACCTATCGAAGTGGACGAGATCGAAGCCCTGATGCTTCGTTAAGTTTCATTCAATGCTGGCAGGAGTTGGGTATTTCTTTTGAGAAACCTGTCGCCAAACCCAGCCTAGCCTTGCACCCTGACCATCCCCGCCTTGATTAAGGTAACTCTTTTCTGATGCACATTTCCGACATCCTCAGTCAGCAGCGTCCGACGCTGTCTTTTGAATTCTTTCCGCCAAAGTCAGCCGAGGCCTTTGAAGCTTTGTATGAAACCATCGGTGAGCTGGAAAGTT
Source organism: Verrucomicrobiaceae bacterium (assembly GCA_027489965.1). Taxonomy (GTDB): domain Bacteria; phylum Verrucomicrobiota; class Verrucomicrobiia; order Verrucomicrobiales; family Verrucomicrobiaceae; genus Prosthecobacter. The sequence continues at coordinate 43,988 of JAIXZA010000149.1, read as the reverse complement.
ACAAGCCTTCCTTTGTCAGCGTGACCTATGGTGCTGGGGGCTCGACGCGTGAGCTGACTCACGATCTGGTGGTGCGGATTAAAAAGACCACGACATTGGATCCGGTGCCACATCTGACCTGTGTCTGCCATAGTGAGGCCGATATCTCCAGTATTTTGCAGCGCTATGCGGAGGCAGGTGTGAGCAACATCTTAGCGCTCGGAGGGGATCCACCACGGAATCTTGAAGGTTATGACCGCACGAAGGATGCCTTTCAGCATGCGGCAGACCTGGTGCGCTTCATCAAAAAATTCAACGATAGTGGTGCCCATCCTGATAAGCGCGGTTTTGGCATTGCGGTGGCTGGTTTCCCTGAAGGGCATCCGAGCACGCCGAATCGTGTTTTAGAGATGGATTATCTGAAGGCTAAATGCGATGCCGGCGCAGACTACATTTGCACGCAGTTATTCTTCGATAACCATGACTTCCTCGACTTTCGAGATCGCTGCCGACTCTCTGGGATCACTATCCCGATCATCGCTGGTATCATGCCGATCACGAGTGCCAGTGGCATGAAGCGTATGGCCGAATTAGCCGCCGGTGCGCGTTATCCAGCCAAGCTTCTTCGAGCCATCCAGCGCTGTGGTAATGATGAAGAGGCAGTTCAGCGTGTTGGCGTGCACTATGCCACCGAGCAATGCCGTGATCTTCTGGAAAACGGCGTGGATGGCATCCACTTTTACACCCTGAATAAATCCCACGCCACGCGTGAAATTTACGCCAGTCTTGGAATTCGTGATTCAGCCGCAGTCCGCCACACATGAGTGATCAACCTCTCATTGCAGCCATTGAAATGGGTGGGACAAAGATTGTCTGCGGTATCGGTACAGGCCCGCATGACCTGCGCTCCGTACATCGGATTGAGACGACCACACCTGAAGAAACTCTAGAGGCTGTGAGTCGCTGGCTTTCTAAGGTGAAGATCGAGTATGGCCATTTCGCCTCACTCGGCATCGGCACATTTGGCCCCGTGGATCTGAATCCCAACAGTGAGGCCTATGGATTCATCACGACGACGCCCAAGCCTGGATGGCAACAGACCGACATTGTGACCTTTTTTAAAAATCGCTTCCGAGTGCCGGTTGGTTTTGATACGGACGTCAATGCGGCCGTTTTAGCCGAGTATCTTTGGGGTGCAGGGCAGGGGATGGACCCCGTGGTTTACATCACGGTTGGTACAGGTGTTGGCGGCGGAGTTTTGGTGAATGGGCAGCTGCTGCATGGTGCCATGCACCCTGAGATTGGTCACCTTTCCGTGCCTCCACCAAAAAACAGTTACGCAGTACAGCGCGAGTGTCAGTGCCCGTTTCATCGCAGCTGCGTCGAAGGTTACGTGAGCGGCACTTCTATCGCTAAACGCTGGGGCGTTCGGGCTGATATGTTGCCTTTTGAGCATCCGGCCTGGGAGGAACTCGCTGATGTGATGGGGCACGCTTTGATGAATCTCTGTCTCACACTTTCTCCGAAGCGCATCATCCTCGGCGGTGGCGTCATGGAGCAGCCTCAGGTCATCCCTTTGATTCGCGCCAAGCTCATGCACCATCTCAACGGGTACCTGCTCATTCCGCAGGTCGGACGTGAGATTGATCAGTTCATTGTTTCTCCTGGGCTTGGAGCGCGTTCCGGTCTCTTGGGCTCCCTGGCCTTGGGTCGTATCGCATTAGATCAGAAGCTGAACCTGCAATCATGAGTATATCTGCTGCGACACTTACTGCTAAAGATGTCCACCGTATCTACAAGATCGGCGGTCACGAACTGCCCGTTTTACGCGGACTCAATGTCGAGGTAGCTCCTGGGGAAAAAGTCTTCCTTTGTGGCCAGTCAGGCGCTGGAAAAACCACGCTTCTTTACGTCCTCGGGGGATTGGAAAAGCCCACCAGTGGCGATGTCCTCGTGCATGGGAAGTCACTGTATCATGGCAGTGCCAAAGGGCGTGCGCTGGCTCGGAATCGCACGATGGGCTTTGTTTTTCAGCACTATTTCCTTTTGCCGGAGCTGACGGCTTTAGAAAACGTCATGCTTCCTGCCATGATAGGTGGTCGGCAGGCCGAGTCGCGCGCGCGCGAGCTCCTGGATCGTGTCGGTCTCACTCCGCGCCTAGATCACCTGCCGACTGAGCTTAGCGGTGGTGAACAGCAGCGGGTGGCCATCGCTAGGGCTCTGATTAACGATCCCGGCATTCTCTATGCCGATGAGCCCACAGGTAATCTCGATGCCACCACGGGTTCTGGGGTGATGGACATGCTGATGAGCGTCGTCGCGGAATCCAAAAAAACGCTCGTTGTTGTGACTCATGATCAAACTCTCGCCAAACTGGGAGATCGCCGTTTGATTCTGAAAGAAGGAAAACTCGAAGAGGGCTGATCCCTGTTTGTTTATTCCGCACATGAAGTGCGGCGTGTCCTTGTGAGGGGCATCTATTTCAAGCTTATTGCACCTTCATCCATCGCGATCTGAAGGATCGATTTTCCTCCATCAACTGAGCCGCGACAGTGGCTGAGAGGCTGGGGAGTCCAGCAACTCGGGCAAAGGCGGCGATGCGCTCTTGGCGCTCGTAATACTCTGTGCTGTCCGTGGTTTTACTGGCATAGAACTGGGCCGCGTCTAACAGCGTTTGAGGAATGAGTTCATTCACAGGTAGAGTGATGTTTCCACGATCTAGGCTGATAGTGACAGTTTCTGTATTCGCTGCAATGATGCGCCCATCCATGCTGCTGCCCGATTGGCGGATAATCTTACCCTGATAGCCACTATCTTTAAAGTCGGCAAAGAGGCCGGTAAGAAATGCCTGAGCTTTGCTGTGTAGATAAATCTGTCCCTCGAGCGCGGACTGAATTTCTGGCGAGTCAAAACGCATGCCTTGCAGCATGTCGAGCACTCGCGAGTAATCATAGCCGTCGATTAGGTTTGGCAGGGTGGCCATGATTTCAGTCCATTGTCCCAGCTCACGCTCACGCAGAGCATGCTCAGAGCTCATTTCCGATTGTCGCTGTTTCTGGAAAAGCTGTGACATCTCCTGTTTCAGCACGCCTTCCCATTTCTTTAGCATGGCGGTGAGGCCGGGCGAGGATTCTAGCAGGGTCTTGGCCTGCCGGATTTCGTCCATGCTCTTTTTGCCTTCTTCAAGATTGCTTGGGGTTTTCGGCTGGCGGAGATTCAGGGCGGCAGTGATTGGTTTATCGAGGGCATCGACCAGTGGCTGGTAGCTGTATATCCACTCAAGAGAGGTGGCAATCGAGGTGCTTTTCACATCTCGTAGATGTTGCTTGAAGAAGCTAAGTTCGTGAGCACCCAAAAGAGCATCTCCATGATACCACTCGGCTAGTCCGTGAATCAGGTAACCAAGGATAGACTCATTCTGAGTGGCATAGCCAAGCTTATCCTCCGCAATGCCCAGGCCCAGGCTGTTCCCCATGCGTTTACCAAGAGTTCCGAAAAAGCCTGCTAACTCCGGTGTGACGAGGTTGCTGCCGCTGCCTGTCTCGTTACCCATGGCTTGAAGATGTTTGCTTGCCGCGTCTTTTTTACCCAGAATGACAGCACAGACCGCCGCGTTATAGCGCGCCCAGTTTAGCGTGGGTTGACGTACTTCTTCAGAGCGGATGAGCTTTTCAAACTGCGCTTCCGCCTCGTTGAGTTCACGCTGCTTGAGCATCTTATCGCGGGCAGAGATGAAGAGTTCGGCCACGGTCTTTTTGCCGCTGGCTTGCACAGTCACACCTTCTCCCGTTAGGTCACTGCGGCTGGTTTCGACCAGCTCTGTGATTGCTGTCGCTTTCTTCCCACCTGCAAACTGGATCAGCCAGCCAATGGAAAAAGCGATCAACAGAGCCGCTGCCACGCTGAGGCTCCAGCGCACACGACGATTGGCTATTCTAGACTTGAAGCCCTGGCTGAGTAAACCCTCAGCCAGACGCAATTCATCCACGGTTTCGTCATAGTTGGCGCAGCGCTCCTGCGGGCGGAAGGCTACCATGCGATTGACGGCATGAATGGTGCGCGGTGCAAATCTCATGCCGCTGTCTTCTAGCGCGACACGTCGGCATTTGATCATGCGCAGTTGCTCAATGCTATTGGTGTCTGCCTTATGCGGCGGCTGCCCTGTTAAAGCATGATAAAGAGAGGCACCGAGGCTGAAAATATCACTGCGATAATCTTCACGATTATCCAGCACCTTTTCTGGGGCTACGTAGTAGGGAGTGGCCCAGATTTCTCCGGATGAATCGGCGCCGCGCTCCACGAAGAGAGCCAGGCCAAAGTCCACCACTTTGGCTGTGCCTGTTTCGGTGAAAAGAATGTTAGCCGGCTTCACGTCTCGGTGAATCAGCCCTAGTTGCTGAGCAGCGCGCAGTCCTTCGGCGACTTCACGTCCGATACTGAGCACTTCCGCTTCTTTGATTTTTCCGTCACGGCGGATTCTTTGCTCCAGGTTGCCGCCGGTGACGAGCTCCATGGCGATGTAGAAATAGCCCTGATCATAGCCCACGGAGTAGAGCTTGATCACATTCGGATGATTGACGTTGGCGGTGATGAGGGCTTCCTGGCGGAACTGCTCCACGCGGGTCGCATCACGGCTGTATTGGCGGTTGAGAATTTTCAGGGCTACTCGACGGCCTAGGGTCTCATCCTCAGCCTCGAAGACTCGGCTCATGCCGCCTTCGCCGATCTGGCGGACGAGAACAAAATGGTCGAACTTCCGACGCACTCGCACCATTTGGCCGCAATAAGGGCACTTTAATTTGGTGAACGGCTCCAAAGACGTGACATCAATCTGGTTTTGGCAGATTGGGCAGGTACTTAGATAGGACTGTTCGGGAGTTCGGATCACTGGAAAACGCAAAAATGGAGGTCGATGAGACAACGCTAGCTCACCATACGTTCATTGCACACGGAATGCCAGAAATTACAGATTGCTTAATTAATTTGAATATCGATTATCCTTCGACGCACTTAATGCTTCAAAATTCACTTTTTCTCCCTCTGCTGCCTTTTTCTTGTGACCTGGACCCTTTCAGCCGATGACCTAGGCCAACGCCTAGATAAACTTGTAGCTACCCGCCTGCCGGAGCTTTCGCGGTCGCGGGTTCAGGATTTGTTACGGGATGGGCACATCACGCTGAATGGAAAGGCGGTAAAGGCCAGTGTGACATTCAAGGCAGGGGACAGCGTCGCCGTGGTCATTCCTGAGGTGAAAGCGCTGGAAGTGGTGGCGCAAGATATTCCGTTTGAGGTGCTTTTTGAGGACAAAGATATTTTGGTGCTTAATAAGCCGCCTGGGCTGGTGGTTCATCCTGCCGCAGGGAATCCAGACGGGACTTTAGTGAATGCCTTGCTGCATCATTGTGAAGACCTTAGCGGTATCGGTGGGGAAATGCGCCCTGGTATTGTCCATCGTTTGGATAAAGACACTTCAGGCTGCATGGTCGTGGCCAAGAATGACATCGCTCATCGCCGACTCACGGAGGCGTTTGCCGAGCGTCGATTGAGTAAAATCTATCTGGCTGCCATCAATGGTCTGCCAAAAGAGACTAGCGGACGCATTCAGAACTTCATTGGCAGGCATCCTGTGGATCGGAAACGCATGGCCATCCTTTACGACGGTGCCGGGAAGGAGGCTGTCACAGAGTGGGAGCAGATCAGCAAATGCCAAGGCAGCGCCCTGATTCGCTGCAAACTGCTCACAGGCCGCACGCACCAGATCCGAGTTCACATGCGCGAATCTTTAGGGCACCCGATTCTGGGAGATCCCATCTATGGCAATCCCAAACGTCAGATCGTCTTCACACCACGCCTGATGCTTCATGCCTGGAAGCTCAGCTTTCTGCATCCTATCCATGATCAGCCGATGAATTTTCAGGCTACGATTCCTGACGAATACGCGCCTTGGATTGAGGCCGCTGGCGGAGCTATCTAAAGAGAGCTGAGTTTCCGCCAGGGTAGCTTTTCCAGCACATCACCAAAGCCTAGCCCGCCGCCATTGGTATCGTGACTGAGCCAGCCACCTTTCGCCGAGATGCGCTCAAAAAAGCCGTCCGGTTCGAAGAGGTGCTGGGTGCTGAGTCCACAGAGATCCACTCGGTCACCGAGTTCAGACTTGGCGACAGCCGCTTCGTATGCAGCGAACATTTGGCCCAAGCCATGATCCATGGCAGAGGTCAGTACGAGTGGTTTTTCAGGATATCGCGCAGCCACCGTGCGCCAGTCACGGCGTGCCGGCTTCACGACTACGGCTGAAAAGCCAGCTTCACCATCACGCCAGCCTTTGTCCAGGGCCAGGCGCACCTTCCAGCGCTGCTGAGCCTGCTGCCAAAGCTCGGAATGATAGGGGAATGGATCCTCGATCAGATCCAGATGCTGGTAGGTCCGCAGCGGCATGAATTCAATGAATTGCGAAAAGCCGCGTGCATCCAGACAACCATTAAAGTCCACCCGCAGCTTCAGGCCTGTGGCTTCTCCTACCTTGGCGCATTGTTCAAGGAACCCACGCGTTTCTCCATAATTGGCAAAGCCTTTGGCCTTGAGCGCAGGCCAGCCCTCGCTCACGATCCGCTCGATCTGCGGCCCAGTCGGCTGCGCAAAACTCCAGGAGTAATGACTGCGCGGGATCTCTAGGTCTTCAAATAGGCTGATTCCAGCCTCGCGGGCTGCACCGTCGATCTCGGCACAGCGCAGGGCCATTTCAGTCATTGGCGTGGTAATTCCCTCAGCCAATCGACGTAGTTGTTCTTCAATGGGGGCATCCCCAAATTCAGTCCAAGGGTGAATGCAGCCATATCCGGCACCGACTCGAATCAATGCACCAGGGAAAATTCGCCGGTGGGATGCCGCATTCAGGGCCACACCACTGCGGAGCAGGTATTCATAGACGTAGATTGGGCTGGCTGACATGTGGGTTCAATACGTCTCCCATTTGTCTCATGGCATGGCCGCCATACAGAAAAGTCCAGCAAACAGCAGTAAATGCACGCCACTCAATGCTAATAGGCGATTGTAGCTTGGCCCAGGTGCGGTCGTCCAAAGGCGAATCAGCACGAAAAGCCCCAGAGGCAGCACCGCCAGAGGCATGGTGAAAAGAAGAGTATCATCGGTATCGATCCAGTAGAGCCCGATCCCATAAGCTACGGCTAACAGGACTGTGATCTCGATCCTAGCAAAGGTGACTCCGAATCGCGCTGCTAAGGTGCGCTTCCCCGTGCTGCGATCCTCCTCAAGGTCGCGCAGATTATTCACGGCGATCAGGATGGTCGAAAGGCAGCCTATTTGCATCCCTGCCACGACCGCGCCGACCAGCCACTCACCGCACTGCACAAAAGCTGAGCCCATTACTGCCACAAAGCCGAAGAACAAGATCACAAATAGCTCACCCAGTCCGCGATAGGCCAGTGGAGCCGGTCCGCCAGTGTAACCATAGCAGAAATACAGAGATGGAATCCCAATGATCACAATCGGCAGTCCACGTGCGGCGATTAGCGGAATAGACAGAGCCGTAGCCAGTCCCAGCATCACATAGCCCGCCATCATTACTGATTCAGAGCGCACCAGCCCAGCTGCCGTGATCCGCCTTGGCCCGATTCGCGCCGCAGTGTCTTTTCCTTGACGAAAATCCAGCGCATCATTGAACCAGTTCGTCGCGATTTGAAGCGCGATTGTGCTGGCCAAGGTAAAGGCCATCAGCAACCACTCGATCTCCTGCCCACTCAGCCTAGCCCCCAGAATGAAACCCACAAACACAGGCGCGATAGCCGCACCGAGGGTTTTCGGGCGTGCAGCTTGGATCCAATCAGTCAAACGAGGCATAGTGGTAAAAAGTTAAAGGCCACCGATCAGAGCACAGAGCCGATGTTTTGTCTCCCTCGGATGTGTGAGCTAGATTCGTGTTAGCGGTGCTGATAGAAACGCTTTTCGCCACATTTCAGTCAAACAATCCGCGCTCATCAAAGCGAAAGAGAGGACGTGTTATTTTGAAAGCTTCGGAAATATAATTTCTGGAAAAGTACCTACGTGCGGCCTGATTTGTTCAAAGTGAGCAGATTAAGGTCTTGCCAAATTATTGAAAATTGAATTTAATTCAAATTTCAATTAATTCGCTGACCAACCACCAGCGATTTTTTTCAGCCATACTTTTGTTACAACCATGTCACATCAAGCATCTTCGACCCTTCGTCTTATGCGCCAAAAACGCCTCTGGATTCAAGTTCCCGTGACATTTTTGATGCTGTTATCATTCATGGTGTGGTCGGTTCAAACGGCAGTTGCTGGAAACACATGGACGGGCGGTGGTGCATCGGCCAACTGGAGTGACGCGAATAACTGGGGCGGCGCGGCACCGGTGTATGGAACGCTGACATTCACGACAGGCGGCACGCAGGGAACGACCAGTGTTTTGGATGCGAATACCAACATGAATCAATTGTTGTGGACGGGTTCCTCCAACTGGATTTTAAACAACTCCGGTGGCGCGGTGCTCAGCCTCTTTGATAACGGCGGCGTGCAGGCGAAGCTGGAGAATCAAAGCACAGGCCTCGTCACCATCAATGCGCCCGTGACCTTCGCCGCGACGGCGGGAGCCAACTGGGGTGAAATCAACGCCGTGAACGGCAATATGACCTTTGGCAGTGCTGGCACCCTGACAGTCAATGGCACGGGTGTGAACGGCATCCGTATGTTCGGTAGCGGGCGCACGACGACCTTTGACAGCACCGTGGCTGCTACAGGCAAGTATTTCGCCACTATTGGCACAGGAACCAACATCGCAATTGGTGGCTCCTTCACCGCCAACGGCATCTACGTCATGAATAACGGCTCTCTCAGTGTGAACACCGGAGCTTCCATCACTTCGCCAATTTACCTCGGCGGTGATTACTCGACCAACCTCAACGCGACAACCTTGGCCAACCTCACCCAGGGCGGTACGGTCAATCTCACTCCCGCTGCAGGTGGCTTAACTTTGGCTAGTGCAATCGGTGCTGCGAGTGCTGGCGGATTGAATACCTCAGGTGCGCTCACGATCTCCTCGCAGAATACCAGCGGCACTAACACGATCTCTGGTCAGGTCTTTCTCGATTCGAATCTCAACATCCGAACTGCTGCGGGAGGCACCTTGGCCTTGACCAATGGCGGCACACAAGGCGTGGATCTCAAGGCGCAGACCTTGACCTTTCAGGGTGCAGGTACTGTGACTAGCAGTGCCATTATCGGCAACAGCGCTGGCTCGGGCACGGTCACGAAGACCGGTAGCGGCACGCTTGATCTCCAGGCGGCCAATACCTTCACGGGTGCCTTGAACGTCGGCGGTGGTTTGGTTAGACTTGCTGGCAGTGGCACAGCAGCTAGCACGAGCGGTGTCAATTTCAGCAACCGTGGGACGTTGACTCTGGACAATTCGGTCACGAATAATGGTAACCGAACCGCAGGTGCCGTCGCTTCTGCTGGCGGTACGCTCAATTTCATCGGCAACGCCGCCGCTACGACGGAGACTTCAGGTGCGCTCACGCTCAATGCCGGTGCCCTGACCATCAACAGCACCGCTGGTGCGGGTGGCAGCACTCTCACCATTCCCTCTATCACACGCAACGCCGGTGGCACTCTCTACCTAAACAACAACACCGGCGCGAATGTCGTTCTGTCCACTGCTCCAGCCTTGGTCAACAGTATCCTCAGGTATGCCGTCGTGACCAATGGTGCAGGCCTGACTTCATTCGCGAACTACCCCACCACCTCTGGCACCAATCAGACAGTAGTTCCCTTGGCTTTGGCCAGTCACAACCAAGGTGCCGAAACCACATGGGTGGCGGCAAGCAATGCTCGTCCGACAGCCAGCACGACACTCACTGCAGCGCGCAGTCTTCACACTCTGACTCTCGATAATGGCGTCGATCTGGCTGGACCTGCTGGTGACCGAACGATGACCATCACTGGTGCCGTGCTCCAGACGGGCGGCACGAGCAATATCAACGCTGCAACGACCAATGAAAACATCTTCGCATTTGGTGCGAATGAAGCCATCTTCCATGTGCTCGGGACACTTCAGATCAACACGGGCAACACCAACAACGTTACTGGCTCAGCTGGATTTACCAAGTCTGGGGCTGGAACACTGATTCTCAATGCGCCAACGGCTATCTCTGCCGGCGGTTATTTCCTGAATGAAGGAACCGTGGAGCTTCGCAATGCTTCAGGGCTTGATAGCGCTGCCAACGCTCGTGCTGTCTCCCTCAACGGTGCTACGCTGCGTCTGTTCAATGATACCGCTACCACCTTTGGCGGAGCATTGACGGCGAATGCGGACACCAGCATTATCGTTTCCCGTGCTACGGCCGCCGCTACTGCGACGACTCATACTCTCGGAACACTCTCCATTGGCAGCGGTCGTACACTCTCCGTCAGTTCCAACAACATCACTTCTGGCACTGGCTACGGTTTGACCACAGGCGTACTCACTCTTACCACGGGAGGGGCCATTATCGACGTCGCTAACAACGGAGCGGGTACTGGCACGATGACCGTGGCTGCACCTACTGGTGCATTCCAGATCACCAAAACCAACTCAGGTGATCTCGTTACCAACAGCACGACCACTGGCTTCTCGGGTCCTGTGGAAATCCAGGGTGGTCGTGTGGGTTGGTCGGGCACAAGTGGCACAATCACAGAAGGCCAAATCTTCTCGGGCGCTGGTGGCATTATTCGCAATGGTGCAGGTGGAACGACCAATCTCACGGGAGCTAATACCTTTACAGGCGGCGTTACCGTCACGGCAGGAACCTTGGGCTACAGCACAATCGGCAACAACGGAGCCACTTCAGCTACGAATCTAGGGCAGGGCACCGATGGCATCACGCTTTCCGGTGGCACACTGAGTTTCATTGGTTCAGCGAGCCAGTCCACCAACCGTGGCATCACGCTCACGGCCAATAGTAACCTGGGTGCCAATGGAACCTCTGGTGCCACGATCACCTACACAGGCGCCATCTCAGGGGCTTTCAACCCCACATTCAACGGCACGGGCAGTGCCTTCGTCACAGGTGGCGTCAGTCAGACCGGCACCGCGGCCGACTGGGCGTTCTCGCCTACCAGCACTGGCACTCTTACCGTTAGTGGCACCCCATGGGCCATTGCGGACGACTTTACGTTTACCGGCGTGGGTGCTGCTTCTGTGCTTAATCTCAATACCACTGGCGTCTATGCTACCAATGGAGGTTCCAACACGGATGCCGCCATGCTCATTCGAAACGGGACACTGTCTTTCGGAGCAGATAACCCGATCGTTCCTTCGGCAACTGTCGGTGTGAACCGGATCACACTGGCTGACGGCACGACTGCGGGCACAGGAACGCTGAATCTTAACGGGTTCAAGCAGAGCATTCCACGCATTGATCTCGGCGCTGTGGCCAACAGCTTCGATGGGGTGATTAATGGCGGGGCGAATACCAACCTCCTCACCGTCACCACCACCATCAACATCAACCGCGGCACTATTGCCTCTGATGTGATCATGGCCGGCGCGGGGGCGATCACGAAGGCAGGCCTCGGGACCGTTACGATTTCGGGTGATGGCTCGGCTTTAACGGGAACAGCGCTTCGTCTTGATGCTGGAAACACCATCTTCGATCACACCTCGACCGCCGCTAACAAGGTTGGCTCGACCTACGCTCTAGATATGCGTGGGGGGACTCTGACTCTCAATGGTCATGCTTCCACCGCCGTCGCACAAACGCTCGCCTCATTCACCCTCGCTAACGGAGGTGCAAATGCCATTACACTCAACAGTGCTGCAGGTTCTATTGTTCTCAATCTCAATGCCATCACTCGTGCAGCAGGTGCAGGCACAGTCCGCTATATCTTGCCAAGTGGCACACAATCCTCAACCCATGGCATCACCACAGATGCACTTAACAACGTCGGTGCTGGTGCCAATGCCATCCTTGGCGGTTACGCCACAGTCAATGACGCCAGCGGCGTTTTCTTTGCTAGAAATGCAACAAATGCCGCTGATGGCAACATTGTCGCCTCTAACGTCACCACCCAAGACACAGTCACAAGCTGGGTGAACGGTGATAACGTGACGGATTCCGCTGGTTTCACGGGTACTCTAACCTCCGCCAACATCAACAGCCTCCGATTCAACGCTAACGCAGCCTCCTCGGTGGCCCAAGCTACGGGTGGCGTACTGGGTGTTAACAGTGGCGGTATTCTTATGACATCCGCTGCCGCCACGGGCGTCCACGCTATCACGGGTGGTCGTCTTGCCTCAGGCAGCACAGATTTGATATTCTTTCAAGACAGCGCTCAGACTTTGGCCGTGTCCTCCGTGATCTCAGGAGCCAATGCCGTTTTCAAGACTGGCACAGGAACTCTTTCTCTCACTGGTACGGGTAACAATTACACGGGAGTCACCCAAATCCAAGCGGGTGCATTGGTCACCAATGGGAGTGGAATTGGTGATGCTTCAGTAGTGACTCTCGCCGATGACCAAGCCTCGACCCTCCAGCTGACAGGAAATGAAACCATCGGCTCCATCAACGGCGGTAATGCCACCTCGGGATTGGTTGTGGGCACCGTTGATCTAGGTGCCAATACGCTGACCCTTACCAATGGGTCCAATTTCGCTGGCTCCTTCACTGGCTCTGGTAGCATTATCAAGAACGGTACGGCCAACCTCAATTTGACCGGTGCTAGTAGCTCGACAGGCAGCATCATAGTGAATAACGGACTGCTCCAAATCAGCGCCGCTGCCACTGTGGCGCTCACCAATGTGACTGTTAACAAAGGCGGTGCCTTCTTGATCGACAAAGCTGGAACCACCACCACAGGAGCTGCCATCCCTGACGCCATGAGTATCACGCTCAATTCCGCTGATGGTGCCTCTTCGTCCACTACGATCCCGCGTGCTCTGTGGATCCGTCGTGACCAAAACACCACCCAGACTGAGACAGTCGGACCTATCACGCTCAACTCGGGTGCTAGCTATGCAGCAGCTGACGCGACCGTTGCGAGTGCAGTGGCTACTCTGACCACCGATAACGTTCTTCGGGCCAACAATGCCACTCTTGCTGTTCGTGGGACATTAATGTCTGCGACCTCCGGCACTCGTGCGCAGATCCGCATCGGCACCGCTGCAAATCAGACCGCCTTTGTCAGCGCAATGGTTGGCGGTGGCGGTGCTCTAGGTTCTAGGACTATCAGCATTGTGCCCTGGGCCATCGCCCAGGAAACGGCTGCTGCTGTAGGTGTCTCAGATACAGTCATGGGTAACTCACTTGCCAGTTACGTTTCTGGCCAAGGCTTCCGTGCCCTCGATTTGACCACGGAATACAACACTTATACGGCTTCTGCCGTTGCCACTGAAAATATCCGTGAAACGGGCACTGCGGGCCTCACTGGTCTCACTACCAAGACGATCAATGCCATCGTCCTGGACAACGCCAATGTGGCTGCTGGTTCTGTGACCTACGCTGGCACCGGTACTGGAGGTCAAACACTTGGCGTAACCAGTGGTGCGATGCTTTTCACGCTGAACTCAGGAGCAGCGGTGGGGAACTACAGCACTACACTCAGCGGCTTCGATGGCGGCATCACCACCGCAGGCGCAAACCCTGAGTATGTGATTCATGTCGTCAATCCAAACTCCGCGAGTGCCACGACGGTTCTTTCGACCACAATCTCATCCTCCCTCACTTCCACGGCCGACATCACTAAGTCTGGTCGTGGAACCTTGATCCTTTCCTCTGCCAACACCGCTGGTGGTGGCACCAAGAAGACCACAATCAATGAGGGCATCCTTCAGATCGATGCGCTCAACAAGATTGGCGGTGGCACTGGCGGCTTGGTTTTTGCCAGTGGCACCCTTTTGCTCGGCACCGGGTTCACCGATGACCTCTCTACCCGCACCATCAGCTTCCTTCCAGGTGGCGGCACCATTGATACCAATGGCATCAACATCGCGCTCGCGAACTCCTTGGGCAGCGGCTCGGGTACCTTCACCAAGGCAGGTGCAGGCAACCTAACGATTAACGCCGCCACCACTCTTACTGGTGGCACCAACGTCACCGCAGGCACCGTGACCATGGGTGCTAGCCAAGCAATCGGCACGGGAGCGCTTGCGGTCAGCGGTGCCACCACCGTTCTCGCCATGGGTGCTAACAACGCCACCGTCTCTGGACTTAGCACCGCCACTGCGGGTGTCAGCATTACTGGCACAGGCACCCTCACCGTTAATGGTGACGCTACACTCAATGCCGGCACCGTCAGTCCCACCCTCGCTGGTTCCATGAACCTGATTGCCCCAGCAAATGTCACCGTCGTCCTCGGTGGTGCATCCAATAGCTACACCGGCTTTACCCAAATCCAACAGGGCGTCGTCAGCGTGCTCAATCTCGCCAACGCAGGTAGCGTTAGCGGACTCGGTGCACCAACAGGTGACAACGCTGCGATCCGCATCGGCAGCACCACGACCGGCGGCACGCTGTTGATCGCAGCCACAGGTACCGGCGGCACCACGAATCGCCCTATCTGGATGAGCGGCACCACAGGTGGTGCGGTCATTGACAACGACGGTACAGGTGCTCTCACCATCAACGCTGACGTTCGCGCCGTCGAATATGGAACCAAGGGGCTCACTCTCCAAGGGGCCACGACTGGTTTCACCAACGTGCTCAATGGCAATATCGATGCTTCCCTCGGCACCATCAACTTCGCCAAGGCCGAAGCTGGCACATGGCAACTGAATGGTTCAACTGCCTCGCCTGGAACCGCCACCCTTACGCTCGGGACACTGATCTTGAACAACGCGGCCAATGGAGGTCTCCCGACTGGAGCTCTGACTCTTACTGCGGGCACTTTAACATCGCTCACCGCCGGTAGATCGCTTTCCAACGCGACTTCCATGACTGCTGTGACTGTCACCGGAAGTCAGAACCTTTCCTTCACGGGTGATTTCTCGTTCACTGCGGGGAACCGGACGCTCACAAACAACCTTGCGGGCGGTCTACTCACCCTGGGTGGCAATGTTTATCTGACCGTGGACAACACAACCGGCAGAACACAGACCATCGCAGGTACGGGCAACACGACCATTAGCGGGAACATTGCCAACAACAACTTTGGCAATACCATCGCAAGCAACCTTACGATCACCAATTCTGGCACCACGATCCTCAGCGGTACGAACACCTATTCCGGCAACACCACGCTCACTGGCGGTGCTACTCTTACCTCCGCGACGGTTAGGATCGGCAGTGGCAGTGCCTTCCCCGATGGAGCAGGAAGAGGCAACGTGACGATCAATCCCGTTTCAGGGGCCTCTTTGACGCTCGACCTGAATGGTAGCTCAGAAGCAATCAATGGTCTTACCGCCACGACTGCGGGTAGCAACGTCACCATCGACAATACCTCCGCTTCACCAGCCAGCTTAACGTTTGGTGGCAATGACCAGAACGTCGCTATCGGGGCATCGACTGGAAACTTCGCCATTTCCAATACTGGCGGTGGAGCCCTCTCCCTCACCAAGACTGGCACAGGAACAGCGACGATTTCTGACACGACCCTCAGTTACACTGGCACAACCAACGTCACTGGCGGCTCGCTGACCATCTCCTCACCTGTCAATGGCACCACAGCCCTCAATGTTTCAAATGGCACCCTCTCACTTTCGGGTGGCATCACCACGCCAACGGCAATTACTAGCGTGTCTGTGGGTAACGGATCAACGCTCAATCTTCTTGATGGTGCAGGCAATAAGCTCACTTCGCTGACGTCCCTGACACTTGGCTCTGCTTCAGGCACGAACACCACACTCGGACTGAACGTCGGCGATGTCACCGCTGGTGATAATCTCAACACAGACCGTCTCGGTCTCGCCAGTGGCAGCCTGAACCTGTTTGCCGGCAACAACATCACCTTCAATCTCACAGACACGGGATTGAACCCTAACACCGATTACGTCTTGTTGGACGCGACGGCGATCAGCGGCGGATTCATCTCCGGTCCTCTCACCCTCTCCAACTACATCCTTGGTGCCACGCCCGGTGGATTCACTGGAATGGATCTCACCACCAGTTCCACCAACAACCAAATCATCCTCCGCACCGGCAACCTGATCACAGGTGCTTCCTACTTCACGGGCATCACCAATAACGCTTGGAACGCTGGAGCCAACAACTGGTCCACCGACAAGGCTGGCACCATTGTCGCAGGCTCTATTCCTGGCCAGGGAACAGATGTCGTCTTCCGCGCCGACAATGCTGTGACCTCCACTCTGACCACCACGCTAGAGCAGAATTTCAAGGTTAACTCCCTGACCTTCGAGGCCAGCACTACACCTGCCAACACCCCAGCCTCCATCACCATTGCGCCAGGCACCATCACAACCAGTCGCCTTGAAATCGCACCTCAGGTAGACACCGATGGTATTAAGATCGTCTCGGGCGGTACCCCAGCAGTGACTATCAGCGCTCCGCTCCGCCTCGGCAGAGCGCAGACCTGGAACGTGGCAGACTCCGCATCTGTCTTGACCCTCTCCGGTGGACTCACGGGTGAGGCCGATGTAACGAAGACAGGCTCAGGGAAAGTGACCATCTCGACCGCTGCGGCCAGTACCTTCAACGCGGGTCTTACAACAGACGTCACCGTCAGCGGCGGTATCCTTGAACTTACCAATGCGGGTGGTCTTGGAACCGTTGGAGATACGAACGGAGCGAACGTAGCTATCGCCACAGGCGGCACTTTTTACCATAACAACGGCACAGCAACCACCACTGGCGCGCCCGTCCCAATCAATCTTACCTTCAGTGGTGGAACACTCTCCGCAGGGGGCAATAATCAATTCTACGGCACAACTACTGGCACCATCACCGCCGCAGCAGCCACGACCACAGCGATTAACCTCCGTGATCAGAACTCCGCTACACTGACTACGACCCAACGCAATATCACCCTCCAAGGGGCGATCAGTGGCTCGGGAGGTATCACACTTGATTCGATCAACACAGCTTCGTCTGGCAATCAACTCACAGGTACATTGACCCTATCGGGTGCAAACTCGGGTTGGAGTGGTGGCATCGGGTTCAACCGTGGCAGCATCTCCGCCACCAACGTGAGCGCGCTCGGCACTGGTCCGATCACCGCCACCCTTGGTAGGATTACATTTGCCACAGCTGGAGGCACCACTTTCGCCATCCCATCTACACAGACTCTTTCCGTGGATGGTGTAGGATCCGTGTTTGAATTTACGGCGGATGCCTCTGGCTCGCCAACCTCAGACATGAGCATCAATTATGGTGGAGCCATTACTCTTGGCAGCGTTGCCAATGCCAACGTTGGCCTCCGTTTGTTCCAAGCGACGGATAACTTCAGTGTGATCAACCTTAGAGGCGGCGTCGTTCTTGGTAATAATGCCAGCATCAGCACCGCTGGCTCGACCACTCGCACGGTCACTATCGACACGGTAGGAATATCCGAAACGGGTGGTTCCCGCGTTCTCTCTATCAACGACGATGTGGGAGGTTGGGGGCAAACCAATCAGCGTCTGGCAATCAATGTTGCTGGCACCTACACAGGCGGAACCAACCTCGCCGAGGGCACTCTGATTCTCGGTCATAAAGATGCCATCGGCACGGGCACTCTCACTATTACTGGAGCGAGCACTCTCCAGGCAAGTGTCGATCTCTCATCTAGTGGCTCTGGTCCAGTCCCCAATGCGTTAACGTTGACTAACAGTCTTACGGTCTCCGGTAGCAATAATCTGACCATCAACGGCATCACCAATGCCACCGGTGCAGACGCTAACCGCACGATTACCAATAGTCTGACCGCTGGCAGTCTGGTTCTTGCCGGCAATGTGAACCTGGGTGCAACAGGCACCACTGCTGCACGCACCCTGACCATCACTGGCACGGGCAATACTGAGATTAGCGGAGCAATCATCAACAACACCGCCTTTGCTCATGTTTTGACCAAGACAGGAACCGGCACACTCACACTCTCTAACAGCGCTGGAAATGTCGCTGGCACTACAGGCAATACTTTCACTGGGGGTATCAATATCAACCAAGGCACAGTGCGCGCCACAGCTAGCAACGTCCTACCGAATACGGGAACGATCACTGTCAATGCGACCACGGCGGGTACCGCCCTTCTCGATCTGAATGGCAACAGCGACACGATTGCAGCTCTAACGCTCGGTGGAACGGGTGGACTCGTAACCAGCGTCAACCAAGTTTCCACGGGCGCAGGCACACTAACCCTAGGCGGCAATGTCACAGTTACCAACACTGGCAATTGGACTACCCCAGCAAGCATCAGTGGAAACCTCAGCGTCGGGGCTGCCAGCCGAACCTTCACCGTCGGAGACAGCTCGGGCACCGTCACAGACCTTCAAGTCGACGCTCTCGTTTCCTCCGTCGGTGCCTTCGGCATTGTTAAGGCCGGAGCAGGCACGATGCTTTTGACCAACACTGGCAACAGCTACAGCGGCGGTAGTACAGTCAACTTTGGTGTTCTTCGTACCAATGTAAGCAATGTCTTGCCAGACACCGGCACTGTCACTGTTAACGCCACCACCACAGGCACGGCCCTCGTGGATCTCAATGGCAACAGTGACACCGTCGGTGCTCTTTCCTTCGGCGGCACAGGTGGCCTAGTAGGCAGCGTGAATCAGGTTACTACGGGCGCTGGCACGTTGACCCTTGCTGGTAACGTTAGCACGAATGCGACAGGCAATCCAACTGCCGCAGCTTTGATTAGCGGCAATCTGAGCCTAGGCGCAGCAACTCGCACCTTCTCCGTGGCCAACAGCACTGGCTCTGCAATTGATCTCGATGTTCAGGCAGTTATTTCCGGCACGGGTGTTGGAATCACTAAAGCTGGTGCTGGCGTCCTTCAGCTCTCGAATGTGAATACTTACACCGGTGCTACAACGATTAGCCCAGGATCAGGGGTAAGTTTGGGCGTCATTCTCGCCACGGCGAACAACGCACTCGGCACGGGAGCAGTGACATCCGTGTTCACTTCGGGTGCCACCACGGGACAGATTCAGCTCTCGGGGGGAATCACTCTCGGCAATACCAGCTTCACTACCTCGGGTGTCGGCTCAGACGGTACAACTAATGGTGTCATCCGCAGCGTCAGCGGTTCGAATATTATCTCTGGTCCCCTCAACATGACGGGTGGCGGCGGTGCCAGCACCTACCGTGCGGATACGGGAGCTTCACTCACGTTCAATGGCAATGTCGGTGGTGTTGGCGCAAATGTTAGCCGAATCGTCAATCTCGTGGGTGGCGGCAACTTCGTTTTCAATGGAAATATTACCAACACCAACGATGCAACGGCGTCCACGGTGGGAGTCAACTCAGCGAACACGGGTACTACCACACTCAGCGGCACTAATACCTACACGCTCGCAACAACGGCAGGGGTCGGCAGCACACTGATTGCTGGTTCTACCCAAGCCTTTGGTGTTGGTTCAGCTACCACTGTTGATGGCACCCTCCGTATTGCTGGCTTCAGCAATTCACTTGGCTCCATCACTGGTGCCGGAGTGATTGAGAACGCTAATGTCACTGCAGCTACTCTCACGATCGGTACAGACAATACCAACACTTCCTATTCCGGACTTCTTCAGGACGGCGCCGGCGGGGGCTCACTGAGCCTCACCAAGATAGGTTCAGGCATCAGTACCTTGTCAGGAACCAACACCTTCACAGGGAAGACCACCATTGCCAATGGTTCAGTATCAGTCGCAACGATAGACGCCAACGCTTCAGCAGCTCAATCTTTGGGTTCTAATGCAGATTTGGATCTCGGTGTTGCCGCAATATCTTCGGGTCGCTTGCTTTACACAGGTGCTGCGACAACACTGAGCAAAAATATCAACGCTCTCGGTAGCGGCAGCGACACCATCGAAAACGCTGGAAGTGGTTTGTTGACGCTCTCGGGCACTCTGACAAAAGCTGGCACAACCCTGAATCTCGTCGGTGGTGCCTCTGGTATTCTGGTGACTGGCACTATCGTAGGCACTCCTTCCAGCTCTGATCTTGTTATTGGTAACGGCACAACGACGCTATCAAATAATAATACCTACAATGGAGGTACTACAATTACAGCAGGTACATTACGAGTAGGTGCTGGTGGTAGCACGGGTACAGTCGGCGTTGGTGCTATCATAAACAATGGCTCTTTAGTCTTCAACCGTTCAAATACATACGCATTGTCCAATGGGATCAGCGGTACAGGAACGGTGACACAAAGTGGATCAGGTGTCTTAATTATCGACAGCGCTAACACCTATTCTGGCGGCACTACTTTAAATTCGGGTGTCTTGGCTATCAACAACGCCAGTGCTATTGGGACGGGTGCCTTTACTATTAATGGCGGCACGATTGATAACACCAGCGGTTCAGCCATTACTCTGACGACAAATAATCCCCTGAACATCACTTCAAACTTCACCTTCACAGGTACGAATAGTCTGAATCTGGGCACAGGTGCAGTCACCTTGGATGCGAATCGCACCGTCACCGTCACAGCGAATACGCTCACCATCGGTGGTGCTATCACTGGTGCCTATAATCTCACTGGTACAGGTGCTGGCACCTTGGTCCTGAGTGGAGCTAGCACGTACACTGGCACCACGACCGCTCTGACTGGCACGACGATCAGTGTGGGGGGCAATGGGTCCTTGGGGGATACTTCCTCGGGAACGGTGGTAAATTCGGGTGCCAGCTTGGCGCTGAATAACGTTCTCTACACGGATGCTGAAGCCTTGACGATCAATGGCACCGGTGTTGCTGGCGGCGGTGCCTTCCGTACTACGGGAGTAAGTAGTTTTGCTGGATCTATCACAGCAACAACCAATGCAACCATCAATGCAACTGGCACTCTCGGCCTCACAGGTGGTCTAGTGAAAGATGGCACGATCCTGACTCTGGGGGGTACAGGTACCTATAATATTACTGGCACAGGCATCAGTGGTACTAGTGCAAACTCCGACCTTGTTGTGGATGCTGCGACTGTCAATCTCGGCGTCGCTAGCACTTACAACGGCCCGACGTTCATTCGTAATGGCGGCACTATCAATGCTAATGTCGCTAACGCACTGCCAACATCCATCGCCCGCACGGCCGTTACCATGGACGACGCTGGCTCTGGTAGCTCTACTCTCGGTCTTGGTGCCAATCAAAGCGTCGCTTCCTTGACGGGTGCAGCGACTTCCCAAATCCTCGTAGGTGCTAACCAACTCACCGTTGGTGCATCCGGTTCGGGTTCCAGTAATTTTGCTGGCTCCATCATTGGCACGGGTGGCAGCATCGTGAAGGACGGGACCAATACGCAGACTTTTAGCGGAGCTAACACTTACACGGGGGGCACGACCATCAATGATGGTACTCTGAATGTCACCAACACCACTGGATCTGCTACTGGATCAGGAACAGTGACGGTGGGCACTTCCGGCACACTTGCAGGAACTGGTAAAGTGGAGGCAGATGCAAACAACTACATCTATATCAATGGCACACTGCAAGTCGGTGATAGCACCCTTGGTGTCGCCACCGCCTCCACTCTGGATATCAAAACCAGTGGCTCTGGCAGCCTAGTTCTGGGTTCAGCCAGTATCCTGAAATTTGACCTCTTTTCGGGTGCTGGTTTGGGCGACAGCTCGGCCATTGCAAGCGCAGCGGACCAAATCAGACTCTTTGGCTCTCTGGATGCCGCGACTACTCCTGGCTCGACCTTGCTTCTGGCTTATCAGGGTGCTGGTGTCTTTGCAGCTGGGGATATGTGGAAACTCTTTGATCTCACCGGACCAGGCACGATCACTGGTGCTTTTAATGTTGACTATTCTGGCCTTGGTCTTGGACCTATGCTTGGTGCTGAATTTGACAACGTTACTGGTGTCCTAAGCATCGTTACAGTCCCAGAACCAAGCCGTGCTCTCCTTTATCTGATCGGCCTCATGGGAATCCTCTTGCGCCGACGTCGTCGAGAATAGAGTATATTTGACTAATCTTGAAATGGCTCGGCATTTAAATGCTGGGCCATTTTCTTTTTCACCTTGTCCTAGAACTTCCTGAGCATTCAGTTCAGATATGCTTTACAGGAGGCCATCTTTGTCCAAATCATCACGCCCTTTTCTGACCTCATTGCAATGACCACTAAGCTCGATCCAAAATTCACCGCTCTCCTGACCGATACTGCCCTGAAACTGCAATCACTAGATGTGCTGCCACGGATTTTGGCGGATGCTGCATCCGACTTATCAGCGGCCAGTCTTGATCTCAGTGAGCGCTTAATGTCTTTCAGTGCTCAGTTGAATGCAGCCATGGAAGCGAAGGTCACCTTTGATCTAGCCGAAAAATCTGCACTGCTTGCTGCTAAAGAAAAAGCCGCAGCAGAAAAGGCCGCCGCTATTGCACAGGCCGCTGCTGAGAAGGAAGCCGCGCGAATCGCAGCTGCAGAATTGAAAGCGAAACAGCTCGCTGAAAAAGAAGCGGCGCGAATTGCCAAAGAGCAGGCCGACGCCGAGAAAGCCGCTGCTAAAGCACAGGCACTGGCTGAGAAGGAGGCTGCCAGAGTTGCTGCAGCTGAGGCAAAAGCCCAAGCGCTTGCAGAAAAGGAAGCCGCACGAATTGCCAAGGAGCAGGCCGATGCAGCGAAGGCTGCTGCTAAAGCTCAGGCTCAGGCTGAGAAAGAAGCCGCAAAGGCTGCAGCAGAAGAGGCCAAGGCCCAAGCTTTAGCCGCAAAGGAAGCCGCCAAAGCACAAGCATTGGCAGAAAAGGAAGCTTTCTTAGCCGCTGCTGCTGAATTAAAAGCCAAGCAATTGGCAGAAAAAGCTGCCATTATGGCCGCCAAGGAGCAGGCCGCTGCTGAAAAGGCTGCTGCCATAGCTCAGGCAATCGCCGAAAAAGAAGCTGCTAAACTTGCCGCCGCTGAGGCTAAGGCCCTGGCCCTTGCCGAAAAAGAAGCTGCCCGAATCGCCAAAGAACAAGCTGATGCCGAAAAAGCCGCAGCTAAGGCACAAGCTCTAGCTGAAAAAGAAGCTGCCAAGAAAGCCTCTGAGGAAGCCAAAGCATTAGCTCTTGCCGAGAAAGAAGCTGCCCGAATCGCCAAAGAACAAGCCGATGCTGAAAAAGCTGCGGCAAAAGCTCAAGCCCTCGCTGAACAGCTAGCAGCCAAAGAAGCTGCCGCCGCTGCCAAAGCTCAAGCCTTGGCGGAGAAAGAAGCAATCAAAGCCGCTGCTGCCGAACTCAAGGCCAAGCAACTGGCCGAAAAAGAAGCGATACGCCTCGAAAAAGAAAAACAGGCAGCTGAGCTTGCTGCTGAGAAAGCTGCCCAGGCTGCGGAGCGTCAAAAACTGGCTCAAGCTGCGGAAGAAGCTAAAGCTAAACGTGCCGAAGCCTACGCTAAAGTCGTCGCCGAGCACGAAGCTAAAATGCGCGCCCGTCAAGCAGCTGCATCCGCACAGCTTGCTGCCGAAAAAGCTGCTTTACTAGCTGAAGAGAAGAAGCGGGCTGCGAAGAAGTGATTTGAATAAACTCAGGCATTCATTGAAAACTGCGCCATCATGGATGCCATGAGTATCGGCACAAAGAATCGACTGAATCAAACTGGCAGCACCTGCAAAACACACTTGCGTGAAAAGCACGCTGGGCATTTGGCACTGGTGGAGGAGTTCATCGCAGAACTTGAAGGATCGGGTAAAAGCCACGATCCAACACGCTGGACGAAGTTTACCGATGCGAAGCATAGCACGACAGAAATGCTGCAACGAGTCGATGCAGCCTTTGATGCTTGGATGAATCCTTGATCCTTTGGGACTGCCATGAAGCGGCGACACTTCATTCTATCCAGTTCGGCCTCAGTAATGGCTAGTTGTGGTCGAAATACTCCGTTGCAGGACTTTGATCTATCTGGGGCATTGCATGAGCTACGGAGCGGAAGGTTATGCTCAGCCGAGATGATGCAGCACTACTTGAGACGTATCGAGGTGCTGGATCGCTCAGGTCCAGAGTTGCGGTCCATCATTGAATTGCACATCGACGCTCTACAGATGGCGAAGCGTGCGGATACGCTTGGTCAAGGTGGTGCACTGCATGGACTGCCCATTTTGATCAAAGATAACATTGAGACAACAGATGGCATGCTGACGACTGCCGGATCTTTGGCGCTAGTTGAGGCTCCGACGCCAAATCAAGAGGCTGAGGTGGTGAGGCGACTACGAGCCGCAGGTGCGCTGATTTTTGGCAAAACGAATCTCAGTGAATGGGCCAATATCCGCAGTCGAGATTCATCCAGTGGCTGGAGTGCACGCGGTGGTTTAACGAGGAACCCCCACCGACTCAGCCATAGCGCCAGTGGTTCCAGCAGCGGTTCTGCCGTAGCCGTGGCAGCTGGTCTGTGTGCCGCCGCGATTGGTACAGAGACAAATGGATCAATCGTCAGCCCTGCGAGCGCTTGTGGTATCGTTGGTTTAAAGCCGACAGTCGGAAAAGTCAGCCGTAGCGGCATCATTCCAATCTCGCATTGGCAGGATACGGCCGGGCCAATGACTCGGACGGTCCGCGATGCAGCACTGCTCATGAATGTGCTTTCGGGGCGGGATGAGCGTGATACGCAATCAACTCTGGCACCAGCCACGCGCTTACAGGATCACACAGCACTCATGGGACCCGATGCGCTGCGTGGTGTTCGTCTCGGGGTGGCGCGGGATTTGTGCGGGGATCATCCTCAGGTTCAGACTTTGTTTGATCAGGCCCTCCATCAGCTGCGGGCTGCGGGCGCAGTGATCGTGGATTCGGTCACACTGCCCTATCACCAAAAGGCCAGTGGTCTAGCCTGGCGGGCACTGCTGACGGAGTTCAGGGAGGATATTAATGCTTATTTAATTCAGCGCGGCGGAGCTGTGCAATCACTGGCAGATGTGATCGCTTTTAATGCCGAAAATCAAGACACTGAGATGCCTTACTTTGGTCAGGATTTGTTTGAGGAAGCTGAGCGTCGTGGCACGCCGGAGGCTTTAGCTAAGGCTGCGGATTCACGTATCGAAGCTCGGCTCTTGGCGGGGCCAAAAGGCATCGATCAAGCACTAAGCGAGCATCGTCTGGACGCTCTGATTTGTCCGACCAATGATCCGATTCAGCGTATTACTTTGGACCGTGGGGATGATCATGTGCGCGTTGCCAGCAGTCCAGCTGCCGTGGCCGGTTATCCTCATTTAACCGTTCCTATGGGGTAGGTGGATGGATTGCCGATTGGGCTGAGTTTCTTCGGCGCTGCTTGGTCTGAACCTCAGCTTTTAGCGTATGGAGATGCTTTTGAACGACAGATGCCCTCTTGGACGAAACGCCTGCCGCTTATGAAGCCATGAGCAAGCGCTGAATGTCTTCCTGAGTGAGTTGCAGCTTATCACTGCGACCCGATAGAAGACCTTCGATCAGAGCTGCCTTGGTTTTTTGCATGTCGAGAATACGCTCCTCAATGGTGGATTGGCAGATAAGCTTGTGAATGAAGACGGGCTTGGTCTGGCCGATTCGGTGAGCGCGATCGCTGGCCTGAGCTTCTGCGGCGGGGTTCCACCAGGGATCATAATGGATCACGGTGTCAGCGGCGGTGAGAGTCAGGCCAGAGCCACCGGCTTTCAGGCTGATGAGGAAAACGGGCACTTCACCGTTTTGAAACTGTCTCATGGGTGTCTCACGATCCTGGGTCTGACCGGTGAGTTTGACGTAGCGTATGTTAGCTTTGTTAAGCTCCTCTTCGATGATGCCCAGCATCTCGGTAAACTGGCTGAAAATCAGAACTCGGTGGCCTTCGTCGATCAACTCAGGCAGCAGATCCTGCATGAGAAAGGCTGTTTTGGCTGAAGTCTCGATCTTCTTAGCTGCGTCGATTTTTAGCAACTGTGGGTGACAGCAGACTTGGCGGAGTTTGAGCAAAGCATCGAGCACAATGATCTGGCTGCGCTCCAGACCCTGATTGCTGATGGCCTCACGCACCCTTTGATCCATCGCGGCTCGGATGGTCTCATAGAGGTCGGCTTGCTCCTTATCCAGCTCAATCCGGTGGATGATCTCCGTCTTGGGCGGCAGATCTTTGGCGACCGCGCCTTTGGTTCGGCGTAGGAGGAGTGGCTGGAGGCGGGCGCTGAGCTGAGCTTGGCGCTCGGTGTCTGCATCCCTCTCGATGGGGTTGCGGTAGTAATCGCGGAAGCTTTCAGCATCTCCGAGCAGTCCAGGCATGAGAAAGTGGTAAAGGCTCCAGAGCTCGCCCAAATGATTTTCCATGGGGGTGCCAGTGATGCAGAGGCGCTGGCGTGCCTTGAGACTGCTACAGACTTGGGCGGCCTTACTCTTGGGATTCTTGATGTTTTGCGCCTCATCCAGCGCCACGACATGCCAGTCGATCGCTCGCAAGATCTCTGCATCCCGAACAATCAGCGGGTAAGAGGTGACGACGAGGTCATGCTTGGTAATGCGTCTGAAATCTGACTGGCGATCATCTCCATGCAGAAGCAGGACATTGAGCTCTGGTGTGAATTTAGCAGCCTCCCGAGCCCAATTGCGGATGACCGAAGTCGGGGCCAAAATCAGACTTGGGAGTTCGGTCCGACCTGCATTTTTTTCCATCAGCAAATGTGCCAGCGTTTGCATGGTTTTACCCAGGCCCATGTCATCTGCCAGGATGCCGTGCAGGCCAAACTCTCGCAGGAATTGCAGCCAGGAAAGTCCCTCCCGCTGATAGGGCCGGAGATCTGCCTTTAATCCGGCGGGTGGATCGACGAGCAGCATTTCTTTGAATCCAGCCAGCCGCTTTTGCAGCACAGCTAACTCCGCTGGCGCGCGGATGGGTAAGCCCTCTAGACTGCTGCTGAGTTGGGCAGCGCGCAGTTTATCCACCTGCAATTTACCATCTTTTCGCGTGGGTCGGGTGGTTAATAGCTCATCCAGAAAACGCAGCAGCACCAGCAGTCGGCGCGCTGGCACCGAGAGCACCGGATTACCCGCACCAGGGAGAGACAGTAGGAATTGCTGATCCAGATTCTGCTCTAGCACCGCGGGTGTCAGCCCTTGATCAATGCAATCGACCAGCAATGGCACGAGAGAGATCCGTTGACCCTCCAATTCAATGCCGAGATCCAGAGAGAAATGGTCACGGCCAGCCGCATCACTTTCCAGATCGGTGAACCAGGCATCTTCCGTGGCTTCATGGATGATGAAGCCAAAGTCCTCACTGACTTCTACCTGCCAGCCTTCTTTACGCAGCAAGGGCACACGATCCCGCAAAAAGGCAGACCAAAAGACGGCTTGTTTTGTCTCGGGTACGGACATCAGTACATGCAGGGACTCAGCGGCCTGCGCGTCTGGGATGGCCTGAGTTAGCGGCATCATGCCAGCCTGTGACAGGTCAGCGATGAGTAGTCGCTCCATGCGCAAATTTCGAGTTAAAGTCATGACTTGCCCGCTTTCATCCTTCCAGCGTGCGCCTGTGCCACGGCCCTGCATTTGAAAGGTCTCGGCACAGCCTTCATAGCTCACACAGGGCTCAGCGATGCCGATGCTCATTTTACTATTGAGTAGCGAACTTCGCCCTGCTTTCAAATGGGCGCGCTCGATGCTAAGCCTGCGTAAACGTAAGATCGGATGCAGTTTGTCATTGCTCACCGAGGTTGCCTTTTCCTCGCCTGAGGCCGTGCCGCTGACACCATCTTCTCCGACGCTGCCCTGGCCAGGGCGCGCTATCTTTTCGATTAAAGTGCGCTCACTTTCCTGCTCAAAGACCATCATGAGCGCAGCCGCATGATCGCAAAGATGGCGCGAGTGACAGGTACACTCGGTGGTGAGATGGAGGTCACCATTTTCAGCTAACTTTAGTCGCAGTCTTGTTTCCTGATAAGTCTGGTTGCTGCGCCCAACTTCTCCTAAAACTTCCAGTTCACTGGCATTGATAATGATGGCCCTTGCCACCTGTGTGTGGGCTTTGAGGTGCTTCATCGCCTGCTCAATAAGGGGCCTGCGAAAAAGCCACATCCAAGACTTACGGCGCACTTGGGACCAGAGCTGGGGGAAGGGGAAAATTTCAGACACGAGGGCGTTCTGGGATAGCGCGTGAGGCTGGTGAAGCAAGGGACAAGTCTGCCAAAAACAAAGCAATCCTGTCGTAAACCAGCTTTCAGGAACAAAACCCCAAAGGCTTGAGGCCAAACTTTAATCCTGAACGGTTGATTTGAAGTTTATTTTCGCCAGCAGTAGGCATGAGCGATGCTAAAAGCGGCTGCTCTGGCTAAGAAACTTATTTCTGTGCTTTCATTATCGTGACCATCATGTGTGCTTCAATTTTTCTTCCACCCAGCCGTTTTCTTTGGGTCTTATTCATCGTGGTTTTGATGTGTAGCCCAAGTCAGGCGCAAATCCCAAGTTCGGCTCGGCAACTCATCGTGAGTCAAGCCGCGACTTGGAACTCCAATACAGCGGTCTTGCAGTGCTATCAGCGCGCCTCAGCCAGTGCTCCATGGCAGCCTGTTTTTTCGAAATCGGTTCCTGTTTTACTGGGCCGCGCTGGCTTGGCCTGGGGGCGTGGAGTTTTTAATCCGCCACAGAACGGTATCCCTGCCAAAGTGGAGAAAGATTGGCGTGCCCCAGCGGGCGTCTTTCAACTGGGAATGCTTTTTGGCAATGCGGCCAAAGCTCCCAGTGGTGCGCGCTGGCCTTATCTACAGGTCGGCCCTTGGGATGCTTATGTGGATGATTCCACCAATCCCTATTATAACCAGCATGTGCGCGTCAATCCCCGCAACGTGCCGTTGTGGTTTGAAAAACAAAAAATGCGATTGGGAGATGATGCCTATAAATGGATGCTGGAGATCCGCCACAATCAAAAACCTGCCGTTCCAGGCTATGGCAGTGCCATTTTTTTCCATGTCCGCCGTGGTCCTACAAAGCCCAGTGCAGGCTGTACAACCATGTCTGTGGAGAACTTGGAGCGCATGCTTCGTTGGTTGGATCCTAAGGCCTATCCACATTATGTTCTTTTACCTCAGGCTGATTATGAGTATTTAAGAGCAGCGTGGTTTTTACCATAGCCTAACCAACTCATGATCCGCCTTTGCCTCTTCGTCTCTTTATGGTTCATCGCGGCTGCATTTGCTGCCGATGAGCCCACTTTAAAGCCTGTCTTTGGCACGCTGCGTTACGTTGAATACATTCCAGGTGAATTACCGCTGGTGCTATCCGCTCCGCATGGTGGCCTGCTAAAGCCAAAGTCGGTCGCCGATCGTACCTATGGTGTGGTGGATTCAGATGCCAATACGCAGGATTTGGCCAGGCGAATCGCTGCAGAAGTGAAAAAGCAGACAGGTAAGTCGATGGATCTGGTCATCAGCCATCTGCACCGCAGTAAACTGGACCCAAACCGTGAGATTAAAGAAGCAGCGCAGGGAGATAAGACCGCCGAAAAGATCTGGCAAGAATACCATAGCTACATTGAGAAGGCTCTGAAGAAAGCTGTCGCTCGCCATGGGCGCGCCTTCTTCATTGATCTGCATGGACAAAATCACAAAGATATTCGGGTCGAACTTGGCTACATGCACCGAGTCGCCGATCTTGCCAAACCAACTCAGGTGATCAACGGCATCGATTTCAGGCAATCAGGTTCCATTCAACTAATTTCCGAACTCAATCCAGACGTACCCTATGCCGATCTGCTTTTTGGATCTGAAAGTCTGGGCGCTATGATTGAGCAGCATGGTTTTCTTGCAACGCCAAGCCCGCGTATGACTGTGCCGACCGAGCCTTATTTTCGTGGGGGCTATACCATTGATCGTCATTCTAGAGCAGCAGCACATGTCGCTGGTCTTCAGATTGAAGCCAATCGCATCCGCCTTCGCGACACCCCAGAGAATCGCCAAAAGTTTGCGGAAGCACTCGTTCAGACCCTGCGCGTTTACATCCCCAAGTGGCTGAAGGTTGAGCTCTAGGTCTTAGTGCGATGGCAGTTTAGCATTAATGATGAATTCTAACGTTTTCGTCTGGAGAAAGTTCATCTGCGAATTTGGATTCGGGATGTCATTTTCGGGAAGCTGTAGTTTGGTTGAAACATGATCGAAACTTTCCCCGAATCTTCCGAGCAACAGGCTGGCCAGGAGGCGCCGTTGTTGACTGTGCGCCATGCTAAGCTGGGGTCAGTGCTGGCTTGTGCTGCAATCATTGCCTGTGTGAGTTTTGTGCTAGGGTCACAGGCTGTAAGAAAAGAGCGCGAAGAGGTGGCCGTGAGGCCGAATCGAGTCTTTGAGATGGCGGCGCGCTATGCTGTGGGATTAAAAGCTTTCATGGAACTAGCTGGTTCTTGGAATGAAGCACTAACAGAGCCGATCCTTCAGGATTTGGCCAGGGTGTCGCCCAAGAAACAAGACCTGTTACGTCAGCTGATTTTAAAAGGATGGTTGACCGATGAATGGCCTTCTGAATCTGCGTTGGCTGCCCTCGCGGATTCAGAGATCTCTGTAAAAGAAGATGTGGTGACTTTAGGTCAGATGAAATCAGCAACACTACCAATCACGAATGATCGCTGGCTGGAACTGAAGAAACGTCATGGTTGGATGGCTGAACTGGCAAGGGCACAGACGCTGCCTTCGGATGATGTGGCACGGCGTGCGGTCCTGCAGCAGGCAATGCGGACGATGATGGTCATGCTGGCTTTTGGGCTATTTGGTTTTTTGGCTGCGATTGGCGGTCTGGTACTTTTTGTGTTGGCCTTTCTGCGTTGGCGTGAGGGAAGGCTGAAATTCACGCTGTCTGCGATCACTCGCGCTGAAGGTGGGCTTCTGTTAGAGGGTTTTGCGGTTTACATGGTCTTGTTTTTAATCCTGCCCAATGTGTCGCGATTTGTGTTCGCAGACATGCCCAGGACGTTTCATTACTTGATCGCATTTCTAGCTTTAATTGCAGGGTTTCTTTGGCCGCTATGGCGTGGGATGAAGCGCGAGTCCTGGCGTGTTGCTTTGGGGCTGCAAGCAGGGAAGGGGATACTGCGTGAAATGGCTGCGGGCATTCTCGGATGGCTGGCTTGTCTGCCATTGCTTGTTTTGGGCATGATTGCTGCCTCATGGATAGTCAAACTGACGGGTGTATCGCCAGAGCATCCTATCACAGATGCCTTCTCCGGCAGTGTGGCAGTCAAAATCAGCGCGGTGCTTCTGGCTGTTGTCTGGGCGCCGGTTTCTGAAGAGATGATGTTTCGTGGCCTTTTGTTCCCTGGGTTGTCGGCATGGCTGCGCTGGGTTTTGGGGACACTGGGTGGGGCATTTATTTTTGCCGTGATCCATCCCCAGGGCTGGGCTGGTGTGCCGGCCATCATGGCGCTGGCGATGGCTTTTTCATTGCTGCGAATGTGGCGTCAGAGTCTTATTGCGCCTATGACAGCGCATGCTTTGAACAATGGTATTCTATGCGTGCTTCTGCTCAGTATATGAGTTACTAAGCCGACACAATCTGCCCGTGATCGAGCCGCAGTCGGAGCTGGCCAAGCGCGTCGGCCTCGCTGCTGGAATGGGTGACGTGTAAGACGGTCAGAGTGTGTTTGCTTTGCAGGGTGCGCAGCAGAGTCATGGCATCCTCACGCGTGGACTCGTCTAGGGCAGACAGAGGCTCGTCCAAGAGCAACACTCTTGGTTGGGCGGCAAGGGCCCGTGCCAGAGCAACACGTTGTTTTTCACCGCCTGATAGTTGCTCTGGCAGTCGCTCCAAGATGTGCGTGATGCGGAGATCTTCGGCAAGTTGCTGGATGAGCGTCTCATCACTGAGTCCACGCATTTGTAGGGCAAAACTTAGCTGAGCTTTGACTCGGCGCCCTGGAAAAAGGGCAAGGTCTTGGGGCACATAACCGATGCGGCGTTCTCGCGGCTCCAAAAAAGTTACGTCTCGGCCATCCAGGAAGATTTGGCCTTGGCTTGGATGGCGCAGTCCACAGATAATCTCAAGCAATGAGGTCTTACCACAACCAGTGCTTCCCATGAGCACCGCGTAAGTATTGTCTGGGATCGTCAAGGAAACGTCATGCAGGCTGAAACCCGCGTCAGGGGCCTTCCATGAGATGTTTTTGAGGGAGATCACAGAGTGGCGATGTTAAACTTTTTCTCCTGTGGCACGCACAGCGACGAGGACAATCACAGCAATGAGGATCATGGCCAGACTGACCGTGACGGCTGAGTCAAGATTGCCGACACTGAGCTCAAGCCAGACTGTGGTGGGCAACACTTCCGTTCTCATTCGAGTCGCTCCGGCAAAGACAAGGATGGGCCCGAACTCGCCTAAACTACGAGCCCAGGCGATACAAAAGGCTGCGAGCATGCCGCGACGTGCGGTAGGCAAAGCGACGTGCCAGAAGGATTGAAAGTGGGTGGCACCTAGAGTGAGGGCGACTTCCTCGGGTCGGGCAGATAGGTGATCAAAGGTGCCGCGCATGGTGCGGATGGCAAAGGCGGCGGCGACGACGAATTGGGCTAAAACAACTCCAGCAATCGTGTAGGTGAATGAAATGACCTGTTCAATGCTTCGGCCAATCGATGTCTGAAAAAAGATCAGCAGACAAATGCCAACCACCATGGGAGGCAGCACGATGGGGATGTCCAGTGCAGCATCCAGCAGCGTTTTGCCTTTGAACTGGCAGCGCGCCATGAAATAACCGATGGGCACAGCGAAGAGTAAGGCGATGGCTGCCGCAGCACTACAGGTCAGAAGACTGAGTGCCGTGGCATAACGAATCTCTGGTTTCATCACCGTTTGCAGCCAGACTTCTGGTGGGCTGTAGGCAGCTGTAGCGCCTAGCAAAAGCAGCCAAAACAGCAGATAGGCTGCTGTGATGGCTGTTAAGCAAAGCCAGAACGTGCGCATGTTTCTGGTTGAAGGCGGGGTGTCTCAAGTCATTCCACTGGAGCAAAGGCATGCTCCATGTCCTGACCGATCTGTTTGTCTAAATGAGCGCGTAGTTTGTCCATGCCTAGACCGCTTTGGGCTGAGATCGGCAGAATTTTCACCCGCTTAAAGCGGCTTTTCAAATTGGCGAGATGTTCAGCAGCGCCTTCGACATCCATTTTATTCGCGATGATGCACCAGGGGCGTTTGGCTAATTCTGCGGAGTAGAGAGAGACTTCTTTTCTGACTGTCTCAAGATCTGCCACGGGGTCGCGACCTTCAGTGCCGCCTGTATCAACGACAAAGAGTAGCTCACGGCAGCGCATGATGTGACGCAGAAAGTCGTGACCAAGACCGATATTGGCATGAGCGCCTTCAATGAGGCCAGGGATGTCTGCCAGTGTGCCACGACGGTTTGGGCCGAAGTGTACGATGCCGATCATGGGTTGCAGCGTCGTGAAGGGATAGTTGGCGATCTTCGGACGGGCTGCGCTCAGGCTGGCCAGCAGCGTTGATTTACCAGCATTGGGAAAGCCGACAAAGCCAGCGTCAGCGATGCTGCGCAGCTCGAAATGGAAGCGTCCTTCTTCACCATCGGTACCGGGAGTGAATTCACGTGGGGTCTGATGGGTGCTGGTTTTGAAATGCACGTTGCCTTTGCCTCCACGGCCACCTTTGCACAGCACGAAGGTCTGATGCAGGGTCGTGAGGTCGGCGACATGTTCGTAGCGTTCGATGATTTCACCCGTTTCTGGGTCTTCTTCTTCGATGATTCTCGAGATAACGGTGCCGCAGGGTACTTTGTAGACAACGTCTGGAGAACTGCTGCCGCTGCATTGATTGCCACGGCCTTTTTCGCCGTCATTGGCCAGCAGCTTGGGATTGTAAAAGAAGGTGCGCAGGCTGTTCGTGCTGTTATCTACGAGTAGGACGACGCTGCCGCCGTTGCCGCCATCGCCTCCATCAGGACCGCCTTTGGGACGGAACTTGCCTCGGTGGAAATGGACGGAGCCGTCGCCACCTTTACCGGCGCGGGCATTAACTTTGATCTGATCGACAAACATGGACCTGTCTTGTAGCGGAGGATGACGCTCGGCACAAGTACCAGCTGAATGCTTGCAAGATCCCTTGATGTGCGGTTGCTTGCCAAATGTCTGCATTCATTTGGCTGAATGGGACCATCTGCCCTCTGGCAGAGGCCCGAATTTCACCCCTCGACCACGGTCTGCTCGTGGGAGATGGGGTTTTCGAGACCTTGGTTGCCCGCCAAGGTCAGCCTTTTGCTGCGCGTGAACATTGGCAGCGGTTGGTGAATTCTTGTCAGATCATGGGCATGGCCCCCATGCCTTTGGAGCAGTATCTAGCTGCGTTAGAGGCTGTTTTAAAAGCCAATCAACTCAAGGATGCACGATTGCGTGTCACCCTCACGACTGGAGACGGTCCTCTGGGATCAGATCGCGGAGATGGTGCCGCGACCGCGCTGGTGACTGCCGTCCCTCTGAAGCCCTGGCCTGCAACGGAGAAGGTCTGCTTGGTTCCCTGGACCTTGAACGAAAATGGCCCTCTGGCAGGTGCCAAAAGTGTGTCCTACGGTGGTAATGTGCGTGCCTTGGCCTTGGCAAAGTCCAAAGGCTGCGGAGAAGCGCTGATGGCTAACACTCGCGGTGAGGTTTGTGAGGGCACTGGGTCCAATGCGTTTCTGGTGATTCATGGTCGCCTCGTGACACCGCCCTTGGCGTCCGGCTGCCTAGCTGGAATCACCCGCGACCTTGTGATCAAAGCTTGCCAAGCCTCGGGCATCGATTGCTTTGAGGAGCCTGTGCCAGTGTCCGCTTTGGATCATTGCGAGGAAGCCTTTTTGACATCGTCGACTCGAGACGTGCACCCTATTGCCGAGCTGAATGGTCGTCTCCTTCAGGCTCCTGGACCCATGACTCAAAGTGTAGCGGCTGCCTTTCACCACCTTTCAGCGAATTTTGAAAGGTGAAGTTTTGATTGTGTCTGTGAAAGCGTTGGTCGTGGGTGATACGACGCAATCTTTTACTTCATGGCGACCCAGGCCGCATTCGGGGTGAAGTACTCGATATAACCAATCATCATTTCGTCAGACGTTTGCGGGCCCCAACGGACGGTTTTTGTCGGGTCTGGGTTGGCTGGATTATTGGTGCTATTGTCGTAAATGGCAGTAATTTTCACTTGGCTGTCTTGGGGGATGAGGCGGGTTTTGGCATAGTCATAGCGCAGCTGCCAATTGAAGTCATAATTGGGTAAGTCGAGTAGGACCTCGGATTTACCTCCAGGTGGTGTGACTTCAAATTTGAAGGCTTTACCTCGAACATGCATATGGGCCATATAGGACATGACCTGCATGTCGATGGGCACGTTTTGAGTTTTCACTTCGAGGTGGTTGGCTTCTCCAGCAGGAATCTTGAGACGGTGATTGGAAACGGCTGCGGTGTGGACGATGTAACGAGGCGTTTCTTTGGCAAAAATGAGGCCCATTTTTAGCTGATCCTGAGTTGCTTTACCATTGGGTGTGTAGTGAATCTGAAAGCTGACGGTAGATCCTGCTGGTAGCTTTTTAGCAAAGCCTTCTGGCCACTTGTGATGAGTATTTCCCGGCACATAAGCAGCCCAGTAACCATCGCTGCCTTCATCGCGATCTCTGGTTTTGCTGCCTTTGGCATGAACTTGCACGATGACGTGATGGACGACACTTTTATCGGTGGGCTGAATCTCGTAACCCTGTACCCAGCGGTCTTCGGTAAAGCTGGTTTGGGTTGTGATGAATTGATAGGGCATGGTTCCTTCCGCTCTGATGTTCACCGGATTGGGCAGCTGGATGATGGCGTCGGGCTTGCCGAGTACCCAGTCTTCTGGAAAGGAAAGAGGTTTGGGGGCAAGGGCGATGTCGCCTTGTGGTCGGTTGCTAGCTAGCCACGTAAGGAGGGTGTTTTTATCTTCTGAAGTGAGTGAACCATCATTGATCCAGGGACTGTGTTTATCCTCAGGTTGAGCCGCTGCAAACCAGGGTGGCATGGCTCCACGTTCGACTTGCTTGCGGATCATGGAGGCGTTTTGGATGACATCTTCGTAGCTTGTGAGGCTGAATGGGCCGACGCCTTTGTCGTGATGACATTCTACGCAGTGCGTTTGTAGGATGCGTGAAATGTGCTGGTGGTAAGTGATGTCGGTTTTGACCGCTACGGTTTGTTTTGGAATGTCCAAGGCACAACCTGGTGCCGTGGTTGCGGCAATGTCTGGTAAGCGACTGTTTTTCAGTGCGGTCAAGGCATCACGAAGATACGTTTTGGTGGCTTTTTCTTTGCTGTAGCCAAGGCCGTATTGATCATTGATGGCACCACGATAAAGCAGTGTGCGGGCTGTATCGATGAGGAAAACCTCTGTCGTGGTCGTGCCGGCTAGTGCTGCGGTGATATGGCCATCCTGATCGTGAACAACGGGCGATTTCAGCAAATGCGTGGAGATGAATTTCTGGATGTCTTCTTGGGACTCGGTTTTGATCGGGCAGATCAAGATAAAGCGGATGTTATTATCGGCGGCTTCTTTTTCTAAACGTGCCAATTCAGGGCCCAGTTTTCCACTTATCGGGCAGGTTGCTCCGAAGTAGGCGAGAACCAAACCTTGGCTTCCTTTGAGTCTAGAGCTGAGTCTTTCAGAAGCTCCGCCGAGGTTGGCTAAGAGGAGATCGTCGACCAGTTTACCAACGCCGACCGTAGCGCCTTTGAGCACCAAGGGGGCCTCTGTTGTTTCTGCGACTTCAACAGGTGCAGCCGGTATCGCAGACGAGGAGCTGGCTGGAAGCCGAGGCAGATTTTCGCCGCGCTCACGCATTTCAGCAACGACTGCACTAGCTTCTTCAAAGGTGACCTGGCCATCGCTATCTCGGTCGAGCCTAGAGAACCATTGTTTTTTTGGCACTTCACCGCTGTCTAGTTTGCCATCCTTATTTTTGTCCAGCTGATTAAACAGGCTGCGTTCAGAGCCGGATTCAGCTGATGTTGATGTAGCTGGAGTCTTTTTGGAGGAAAACTTGCTTTTGAGGGCTTTAGCCGCCTCGATCATGGTTAGGCTGCCATTGCCATCGAGATCTAATTTTTTCAGTATCGGTGCAGCGGACAATTCATCACCAGAGATTTGGCCGTCTTTGTTGCTGTCAAAGTTGTCAAAGCGCTCCCGCAGTTCGGCCACTTGACCGTAGGCAATGTAGGCCGTGGTCGCTACGGCAACAAAGGTAAATAGAAGAACCGTTTTTTTCATAAGATCGACCATCGGTGACATGTCGATGCTGGTTGTATGACAATAAGAAACTTTTTCCTCAAGTTTTCTTGTTCAGCGATGAATCATGGTTCGGCTATGGTTACCACTCGGCCAAAGTACAGCTATCGAAATGGAGGTCCTTCACCAAGAAAATAAATCTCCTGACGGTTGCATCGCTCTAGTGATTTCCGACCTGCCTTGCATGCGCGGTGTCCTGTAAAGGGTCTTGTGGAAGAGATTCGGTTGGATACAGTTTGGTCTGAAGATGAGCCTCAAAAGTCCTAAACTCTGCGCCTGATTTCTATGCCGAAATTCATGTACTTTCTGCAATTCATTGTTTTCGGTTTATATGGATTGCTACAGCTTCGGCTTTCTGGTGATTTTTTAGCTCAGTTGCCAACACTCTTTTGGGAGGATGTCAGGGTCGTGGTGGTGTCACATGAGATTCATGATCGTCCAGTTTCCAGTGAGGCTCGTCCTATGGGTAAAGTCTCTTTTAAGATCGTTGGCGACAATTTATCTAAAACCTACTCAGACGAAGTGTCTGAGCGTTTTGATTTTGGGGACGTGACCGCCAAAATGGCAAAGTATATCGCAGGCTATGCTGAAGGAACGGAACATTTGGCTTACAGGGCTCCCGATCATTCTCGACTTTCGCTCGGCCACTTTCCTCGTTGGCATGGTTTTTCTTTTTTTATCTGTGGCAGTGTTTCCATTATCAGTGCGGCGTTGTGGTTTTTGCAGTGGTGGAGAATACAGCATAAGCAGGCCACATCTGTAGGGGCTTCGTGAGCGATATTCGTTCAGACCGTGGGTTTCCTGTGGATCATGATCGACCTGAAATTTCTTGTGGCCTTTTTTCTCATGACCACTGCTGCCGACCACGCTGCTTTCCGCAGTCTATCCAATCAAGAAGCGTCAGCTTTGCAGGGTGGATGATTCATTTACAAAGTTAGGTCTGGCGGCTAACGCTGACACTATGGCAATTCAGGATGAATCACTCAGTGGCCGGTTGCGGCAGGAAACTTTACTGGCGCGTGGGCGGGTCTATCGATTCGGCAAGCCAACACCTTTGGAGCTTTTGCCGATAGCAGGGCCTGGGCCGGAGATTTGGGTGAAGCGTGAAGATGTGTCTCCGATCAAGGCCTACAAATGGCGTGGGGCCTGCAATCGCATGGCGGTGCTGACGCCGGATGAGTCTGCTCGCGGAGTCGTGACGGCCTCTGCCGGAAATCATGCGCAGGGGGTTGCGCTGGCAGCAAAGACGCTGGGTATCCGTGCTCGAATCTACATGCCACGCTCCACGCCGAGAGTGAAGCAAACGGCTGTGATGACCCATGGCGGTGAGTTTGTGGAAATCAGGCTGGCTGGTGATAGCTATGATGAGGCTGTCGCTGCGGCTAAACTAGATCAGGCGGCGAGTGGTGCGGTTTATGTATGATCTTAAGGTGATGGCAGGGCAGGGAACTTTGGCTGATGAGGTCGTGCTCTCAGGGCAGGGGCCTTTTGATGCGGTGTATCTGCAAATAGGCGGTGGTGGCATGGCTGCGGGTGTTTCTCTTTGGCTGAAGACGTATTGGCCAGAGATCGAGTGCATTGGCGTCGAGGGCGTGGGTCAGGCCTCCATGAAGGCGGCCCTATCTGCGGGTCAGCCTGTGACCTTGGAAAATGTGGATCTCTTTTGCGATGGCACGGCGGTGAAGCGGGCCGGTGATCTGCCGTTTGCAGTGTGTCAGGAGACACTGGATCGCATCGAGACGGTGACCAATGGAGAGGTCAGTCACGCTATCCGCACCCTCTGGGAAGGGCTTCGCTGTATTTCCGAGCCTTCAGGAGCCATGGGGCTGGCGGCAGTGCTGAAGCATCGTGCACAGTTGATCGGCAAGCGGGTCCTTGTAGTGCTGTGCGGAGCTAACATCGACTTCCTGCAGCTAGGTCTCATCGCCCAATCAGAGGGGGCAAGCAGCCTGAAGAGTCGCACGATTCGCGTGCAAATTTCCGAGCGAGAGGGCAGTATGCTAAGTTTATTGGATGCCTGCTTTGCGGGTCTAAACATTACCGATTTTCAGTATGGGAAAACGCATGGTGATCAGGCTTGGCCAGCTTTTACGATCAGTGCCGATGAACCAAGTCTTCTAGAAGCGTTGCCCACTAAACTTGATGCCCATGGCTACCGCTGGGAAGATCTCACGGGCGCAATTGATGTCGCTTTTCGCGCCATTCCACTGCGTGGAGATTTGTTGTCGCAACCGCTGTTTTTACGACTGGATTTTTACGAGCGCCCTGGGGCTCTTCATGCCTTTCTAGATCAGCGACTACGCGGCTGTGCCAGCATGTGTTATTTTAACTATCGTCAATCCGGTGAGCGCATTGGCCGTGCCTTGATCGGTCTTGATTTCAGCACCTCGGCAGAGCGGGCATCCTTTTTGGAGTCGCTTCCCAGCCATGGGGAAGGATATCGGCTCTGTAAAGTCCTAGATGCCGAAACGTCTGCGCGTTTAGTCGGGTAAAAGACGCGGTTATTGCTTATTTGCGGAAGACTCAATATCCAACCTGAGAGCGCTTTGATCTTTTTAGGGGTTTTGGTTCAAGTGGCGGAATCTCTTTTTTGATCCTTTTGCCATTGATAAAAGCGGGCTTAAAAGGCTTCAGTTCCTCGTTCAGTTGCACCTTGATCTCCAAATCACTTAGACCAGCCTGTTTTAGGCGGTCGCGTGTTTCAAACTTTTCTCTCTGAATGTCTAACATGATTAAGGTGCGCCGAGGTGGCTAAATAAAATGAGTCTCTTGAGACACTGAAGCGTTGGAAACAAAGAGATCTACTTTGAACAAAAGCAGTGTCTGGGCCTAAATCTAGGAAAGTTGAAGGTTTTTATGGAATTAGAGTAAGGTTTTTAAAGCGTAATATTTTAAGTGCTGATTTTGAGCTAGTTGCGGATTCTGTGAATATTCTTTATTCTTTATGAGTGACTATCTTGGCTATGATGAGGCTTTGAGTTTTCCTTCATTCATAGCAAGCTTTTGATGATGAAGTATGCTTTTCGTTTTTTGAAATTGAGATGCCGGATGGCGGTCGGAGCTTGGCTAGTTTTCAGCTCTGGCTGTTCGACACATGAGCAAAAGCACTCCGTGCCTTCTTTGTGGCTGAACAGTCAGGGTATGTTCTTTTCTCCTGTGCCAATGGTGAGTTTAGAGGCACCTGATGAGGTAACGGCTTCCCAGCTTCTCTTTTCAATTGAGGAGGTTTCCGAAGCGCAGATGGCTGAGTTTCATGCAGCACTCGGAATCAAGGGAAGCTCAGGTGAAAACGCATCTAAAGCCGCCTGCAATGTTAGTTGGACTGAGGCAGTCGCTTATTGTGCATGGTTAACGCAGAAAGAGCGCGCTAAAGGACTCTTGAAAAATGAGCAGCGCTATCGATTGCCTAGCGATCACGAGTGGAGCTGCGCGGTGGGTATTGGACATCTTGAATCAAAAGAAACTGCTCCAGAAGCCAAGGGGAAAGGCAACATTAGCTTCTATCCTTGGGGACAAGCTTGGCCACCACCCAGTGGAGTGGGCAATTTAGCGGGCATGGAATCACGCTTTGATTTCCCTGAGAATCATATTGCCGGATTTAAAGATCGTTTTCGTCACAATAAGGTGGGCCTTCGTGTCTCAAAGCCGAATCGTTATGGACTCTATGACATGAGTGGGAATTTATGGGAGTGGTGTGATGATCGATTCAGGCCAGGTCAAGATTGGCGCGTTTTACGCGGAGGTTCTTGGATGACGGCAAGACCTGAGACCTTGTTTAGTTCTCACCGAACTCATGACCCTGAAAACTATCGTAGTAACAGTGTCGGTTTTCGCATCGTGTTGGAGGATAAATGACGGCCGTGAAACACGGAAGTGCAAAGGGTTCAATTATTGGCAAGTTCCATCAGGAGCTCACTTGCCAGTGTTTCAATCGCGGCCTAGGTTCGCTGACATGAATAAAACGACTATTGGATGTTTGATCGCAGCGTTGGTTGTGGCCCTGGGTTTGAGTGTGTGCTTTAACCTGATTCAAACGGCGGCTCTGCTCGGTGCTGAATCGGGGCAGACCGATGAAGTGGAGCCTTTGACCGAGAAGCTGGTCAGCAAAGGCCAGGTCGAAGCTCTGAGTAAGATTGTTCACTTGGATTTGGAAGGTATCATCAGCTCCATGAGCACGGGTGGTTTTCTGGAGGAGGCGCTGCCAAGTGTGGATGGCATGAAGCGCGCTCTAGAGCAGGCTGTGGATGATGATGCGGTAAAGGCCATTGTGCTGCGGGTGAATTCACCAGGCGGTGAGGTGACGGCATCCGACATTATTTATAATGCTGTGAAAAAGGCTGCCGCTAAGAAGCCTGTGGTGGTTTACATGGACTCTGTGGCTGCGAGTGGTGGTTACTATGTGGCCTGTGGGGCCACCAAGGTCATCGCTAGTGAAACGACGCTTACAGCCAGTATTGGTGTGATCATGGAGTCCATGAATTACCATGAACTTTTTGGTAAGGTAGGGCTGGGATCACAAACGTTCACCAGTGGTGCCTTTAAGGACACGCTCAGTGGTGCACGGCCCATGCGCGAGGATGAAAAAGTGTATGTCCAGGCC
This sequence comes from Verrucomicrobiaceae bacterium, assembly GCA_027489965.1. Taxonomy (GTDB): domain Bacteria; phylum Verrucomicrobiota; class Verrucomicrobiia; order Verrucomicrobiales; family Verrucomicrobiaceae; genus Prosthecobacter. The sequence continues at coordinate 2,153 of JAIXZA010000149.1, read as the reverse complement.
TTGGTCAATGAGATGTATGATCGATTTCTCGGGATCGTCTCAGAGGCGCGAAAAGTGCCAAAGGATGTCCTGAGAAATACCGTGGCTGATGGTCGTGTGGTCACCGGCCGACAAGCTCTGGCCGCTAAGCTGGTGGATCAGATCGGTTACATTGAGGATGCGTATGCTTTAGCCAAGGAACTGGGTAAGGCACCCGAAGCTGCGGTGGTGAAGTATCACTCGGCCCCCACATTCCTGGATGCTCTCGGGCTGTCCGCTCGTAGCACTAAGTCACCGGCAAAGATTGAGCTGGATTTGACCGGCGGTGCACTCACGAAGTTGCAGCCGGGGATGATGTATTACTTGCCAGGCTCTTATTTGCGCTGAAGTCACCGACTCTCATGGATGCACCGACACTTGGCGTTTTATTGGATTTGACCTGGCTGGCCTGTTTTGCGGCCATCTTTGGCGTGGTTGCTTATCGAATGCTTGGTCCTGCGACCGAGATGAATTGGGGCGGGCATGTGGATGTGCGAAGCTTTGCCATTGGAGATGCGTTCGTCTTGGGGAGCATTGCTTTGCTGCTGCTGGGCGGGCTGAACCAAGCCAGTCCAAACAAGGAGGATGCGGATGCTGCCATGCAGCTTACCGTCAATAATGGCCTCATGGGTATCGTGGTTCAGCTAGGCATGTGTTCGCTGCTACTGGCTTATCTGAATGTGATGCGTGGCCTGAATCTGGTGGATCTTTTTGGCCTGCGTCAGATTTCGCCACTGATGGTGCTGGGCATTGGTGTCGCCTTGATGTTGCCGACGCTGCTTTGCGTGGGGGGCTCTGTTTATGCAGTGCAGGCTTGGATGAAGGAGTTCTGGCCAGACATGAGTAATCAGGAAACCGTCGAGGCCTTTCGGGCCTGTAAAGATCCGTTGGCTAAAGCGCTGATGGTCGTCTCTGCAGCCATCATTGCGCCATTGGTCGAGGAGACGGTTTTTCGTGGATTCTTCTATGGGGTGCTAAAAAAATACACAGACGGCTACTTCGCTGCCATCTGCACTTCGCTGCTCTTTGCCGTGGTGCATCTTCATGTGGGGACGGTGGTGCCACTGACGATCCTTGCGCTGATTTTTTGCGCTGTTTATGAGCTGACCGGCAGTCTGTTGGTGCCCATGGTGATGCATGGTTTATTCAATGCCACAAGCCTAGTGGTGATGATCTTTTTTCCTGAAATGCAGTGATGCAGACTCTGGCAGACATCGGCGAAGATGCCCTGATTCGTCGTTTAGTGGCGGGGCTCAAATTTGATGCCAGTGTCATTGCGGGACCTGGAGATGATTGTGCTGTGGTTCAGCCGCCCAATCGCGGAGAGCACCTTCTTTTAAAAACTGACACGGTGGTCGAGGGTGTCCACTTTACCACTGAGACGCCACCCCGACTCATCGGACGGAAAGCTATGGCTCGAGTGATCAGTGATTTTGCGGCGATGGCCGCGACACCTCACCATGCGCTCATAACGCTCATTGCCCCGCCGACAACGTCAGTAAAACGAATCGTGAATGTCTATGCGGGCCTGCGTTCCATGGCGGAATTGCACAATGTGAATATTGTCGGTGGCGAGACATCGCGTGGAGACCAACTCATCATCACCGTCAGCATGACAGGCTCTGCACCCGCCAAAAGATGGTTGGCTCGGAGTAAGGCTCAGGCTGGCGATACGCTTTGGGTTACAGGTCAGCTTGGAGGCTCCATACGCGGCAAACATCTGCGTTTTAGTCCCAGATTGGCCGAGGCACATTGGTTGGCCCAAAATCTGCCGATTACGGCGATGATGGATCTCAGTGATGGTTTGGCGAAAGACTTGCCACGACTGGCTGTAAGTGGTGGACTCGGCTATCAATTGTCAGCCGCTGATGTGCCAAAGACTCGTGGATGCAGCCTCGAACAAGCTTTAGGAGATGGAGAGGATTACGAGCTGCTGTTTGCTCTATCATCGGAAGCCTCTTCCGACTTTAGCTCATTATGGAAACAGGCTTTTCCAAATCTGAAATTGAGCTGCATCGGTCAACTCGTCGCCGATATGAATGAAGCTGGACTGACGCAGGGCGGCTGGGAGCATTTCCGTTGAGCCGTTCCTTGCGAGAAATTAAACCAGATCCTTGCCTGTAGAGCGGTCTGGT
>JAIXZA010000154.1 GCA_027489965.1 Verrucomicrobiaceae bacterium | reverse complement strand
CGATAGCTTGGAAACTTGTCACAGCAACAACAAAGAGCACAACGTCGATGTCAAGGACGAAGACAACATGAGTGTGATTTCCAAAAGGACGGGCGTGCCGCTCCAGCGCATGGAGACTGCCGAAGCTCAAAAGCTCCTCAAAATGGAAGCCGAGCTCAAAGGCAAAGTCATCGGCCAAGACGAAGCCGTCATCGCCATCAGCAAAGCCCTCCGCCGCAGTCGTGCCGACCTCAAAGATCCGCGCCGCCCGATCGGATCGTTCCTTTTCCTCGGCCCTACTGGCGTCGGCAAAACCTTCCTGGCCAAGAACCTTGCCGAATTCATGTTTGGCACCCCAGAAGCGCTAATCCAGATCGACATGAGCGAGTACATGGAGAAGCATACCGCCAGCCGCCTGATCGGAGCACCTCCCGGCTATGTTGGTTATGAGGAGGGTGGTCAACTTTCCGAAGCCGTGCGTCGCCGTCCTTACAGCGTCGTGCTCTTTGATGAAGTCGAAAAAGCCCACCCAGATGTGATGCACCTGCTGCTTCAGATCCTGGAAGAAGGCACCGTCACGGATAACTTCGGACGTAAGATCGACTTCCGAAACACCATCATCATCCTCACTTCCAATGCTGGAGCTGAGGTCATCAAACGCCAGACCAGCCTAGGCTTTGCCGCCATGGGTCAGAATCAGGCCGACAATGGTGCCATCAAAGAGAAGATCACCGAGGCTGCTAAGAAATACTTCAAGCCCGAGTTCCTCAACCGCCTCGACGACCTCGTTGTCTTCCGCATGTTGGAGAAAGCCGAACTCACCCAGATCGTCGATCTCGAAGTCAGCAAAGTCGTCAACCGCCTCAAGAAGCGCAACATCAACATCAGCCTGGACACCAGCGCCGTTGAGTTCCTCATGAAGGAAGGTTACGACCCCGCCTACGGAGCCCGTCCAATGCGCCGCGCGGTCGAGAAGAACATCGAAGACCCACTCGCCGAGCACCTCCTCCGTGGCGACGTTCGTGAAGGTGATGTCGTGAAAGTGTCCTACGACACCGAAAACAAGCGCCTGAAATTCGCCGCCGAAAGCGCCCCGAAAATCGTCGAAGAGTCCGTCGCCTAATCACAAGAACAAACCCTGAACTAAAACGCCGACGCTTACCCGTCGGCGTTTTTGTTTACAAGGCACTCGTTCATTTCATTCGACATTGGGTCAGACACGCCACGACGATGGACCCAAGTGATGATCGACCTAACGTTGTCAACGGGTTCAACTTGGACCTAGCCAAGCTTTTTCTTGCCCCGCTCATCCAACTCCACAACCCCGTCTTTCAATCGAATGACACGTGTCGCGCGCTCGATCATCCGCTCGTCATGAGTCACGAAAACGAGGGTTTTACCTTGAGCATTCAGGTCGTCAAAAAGATTTAGAATTTCTTGGCCTGATTTACTATCTAGATTTCCGGTGGCTTCATCCGCCAAGATGACAAGAGGGCTGTTGGAAAGCGCACGAGCAATGGCGACGCGCTGCTGTTGACCACCCGACAGCTCGGTCGGCTTATGATGCAGGCGATGACCGAGACCAACCTGATTAGCGAGGTTTTCAGCCACCTCACGCATCCTGGCATCGTCGGCTCCGCCGTAATACATGGGGATGGCGATGTTTTCTAAAACGGTGAGCTGCTGGATCAGATTGTAGCTCTGAAAGATGAATCCAAGATTCCGATTCCGTGCTTCGGACAGGTCGTCATCGTCCAGAGTGGCCACGTTTTGTCCCCCAAGAAAGTAATCACCGGTGGTCGGCTGATCCAGACAACCTAGAACGTTCAATAAGGTGGACTTCCCGCATCCTGAGGGTCCCATAATGCAGACATACTCACCGGGATGAATGTCAAAGCTGACGCCTTGCAGGACTTGACTGACGACGTCGCCCATCTGGTACGATTTGCGAATGTCGCGGAGACTGATGATTGGCTCTGACATCAAATGCAAAAGCCTGACGATTAGGAGGCAGGGCTAGGCTTGGCCGCAGCAGCCACAGCTTTGGATTTTTCTTTGGCCTTAGGCTTACCAGGTTTTTCTCCATCGCTTGGAAAGACCGATGGAACTTCAGGCCTGGATTCTTCCGTATTGGCACGCTTAGGCAGCGATAATGCGACGCTTTCTCCAGACTGTAACCCATCACGAACTTCGATGAATTCGTCATTAAAAACACCTGTTTTGATCGAGCGACGCTCTAGCTTGCCGTTGTTTCGAATGTAACAGAAATGCTGATCCGCTTCGACCTCGATAGACTGCACTGGAACATAGAGGACCTCGGCCAGTTGATCGACAATGATTTCAGCCTTGGCATTCATCCCAGGCTTCAGCCAAGGTTGATCGCCGATGATGTGAATATTGGCTGGATAGACCTTCAAGTTAGGTGTGTAGCGGCTGCTGCTGGAGTCTGGCAGCAATGCTAACTCAGCGACGCGCCCTTCCAGCACCTTGCCCGGCTCAGCGTCCACACGAATGAGGACAGGCTGACCGACTTTGACTTTCTTTACCTGTGATTCATGAATCTTCACCATCACTCCCATCTGCGCCATGTCAGGAATGGTGAGAATGGTCTGACGCAGGCGGACGCTAGCACCTTCTTCAATGCTGTTGCTGTAATTGTAGGAGGCACCTGCATCAAGATCACCATAAGCCACGAGTCCCTGCTGCGTGGCTTTGATGGTGCAGGCTTTCAGTTGGCGCTCAAGTTCTTCTGTCTTGGCGAGCTGCATCTCATAGCGGCGTTTAGAGGTCTGAAAACGTGTCTCTGCCTGTGCCATTTTAGAGCGATTAGCACGCACGGTGCGCTCCAGCTTGGTAAGGCTTTCCCGATAGGCAGAAAGCAGCATGGCACATTGCTTGGAGAACTCATACTTGGTAAAAAGGCTAAGTTCTGTTTCCGCTGTTTTTAGAGCCAGCGTGACTTTCTCATAGGCCACTTGGTCCAGTTCTAACTGGGTCCTGGTGATGAAACTTTTGGAAGACAACCGTTCTGACGATTCGACTTTCTGCTTAGCGACAGAGAGTTCCGATTTCCGTAAAAGCAGCTCATCTTCGAGCTGGCGCAGCTTTTGCTGGGCCGCACCATCACCACTGGCCTGACCTTCGAGAAATGGAGAAAAGTCGATGCGCTCAGAACTCACGCTGAGACGCTTTTTAGCAAGTGCTGAAGAAACTGCCTTGGCCTCAGGCTCTTTGGCTTTCCCTAAAGCCGAAGTATCGGTTGGTGTATTGGACTGCGTGTCCAAAACAGCTGCAAATTTGTCCAACTCGTCACCAGTGGCTGGCAGGTTGGCATCTGTCAGGATCTTGGCAGTGAGATCGCGACCGAGGTATTTCTCAAAGTCCATCAGAGCAAAAACCCCAGCCTCTTTCATATCGCGGACCAAACTTTGATTCTCGCTACGCTGAATTTCACGTCCTTCATCAGCATCGATATAAGTGGCGACGGTCGTTTGGAAATCGATCTCGTGATCTTGAATACGAGCTTTTAACTCAGAGCTGTCCAACTCAACGAGGACCTTACCATCTTTGATATCGTCCTCAGTGATCAGGTAGCCTTCTGGAATGATGCTGATGATCTTGGTAGGGATTTCAATCTCCGATTTGACCTCGAAATTCTGCAAAGCGCGAATTTCCCCGCCCTGGAGTACATCCACCTGCAAAGGACCAAGCTGCGCGGTAAAGGTCGGCACTTCTTCATTCGTAGCGCCGTCGCCGGATAGGGTCATCCAGGCAGTGACGCCCAGCGCCAAGCCTCCGATGATGATCCAAATTTTCCAGTTAGCCTTCTTCATGGTGCGTCTCCCTGTACCTTTTCGCGTTTTAATACGTCTGTCCAAGCCCCATCTTTCTGAATGAATAGGACTCCCATGTCCGACCAAAGCTGGAGTCGGGCCAGATTGAGGTCGATCAATGTCGAGATGGCCTGATCGCTCGCCGTAATCAGACGGTCAGAAGATTCCACAAAATCACGCGCTGTACCCTGTCCTTCCGACATCAGTGCCTCTTCAATTTCCAATCGTTTTTGAGCAAGCGTCAGGCCTTGCACCGCAAGGGCATACTGACTCTGGGCCAATTGAAGCCCGCGCCAATCACTGCGAATGGTCTGGCGTAATTCTTCTTCGGCCAAATCGAGTCCACGGCGTGTCGCCTGCTCATTGATCTGTGCAGCTCTGAGATCATTGCGTTCCGGCAAGGTATTCAAATTCAGATCCACATCCAATCCTCCCTGAACTCTCCGCTGACGTGGATTGAGCTCCAACCCCTCATTCTCTTTGTCACCAGGCGTGCTAATTTGATAATTCATGAGCGCATTCACAGTAGGCAGTGTGTTTTGATGGGCGATCTTCACTCTACGGCCAGAGTCAGCGAGGCGATCACGGACATTGTAGATATCGAGCCTAGTAATCAAGGCCGTATCGACCATCTCATCCATCGTGCCTCGGGGATCAGAGACATCAAGTTTTGTAAGTTCCCTCGAATCCAAGATGAGTCGCTCGGTCACCGGCAGACCTAGCACCACCTTCAGGTCATCAAGTGCGTCTTCATAAGTCCGAATCGCCGTCAACCATGTGCGTTCATAGCTCAAGGTTCCCTGCTCTAGCTGCATGAGCTGAGATTGAGACCTCATATTGGCCTCAGCCAGTGCGCGATCACGTAAAATGTTACGCTGACCTGCCAAGTAAGCCGTGTACCGATTTCTAGCCTGCTCACGTGCCTGCAAAGTCCGCATGTATTGCCGGGTCACATCAACCGCGAAGTTCTTCCGGTATTGAGTGAAATCACGAATGGCATAAAGCACATTCCTTTCATCCTGACGCAAAGGCTCAACAGCGGCCAGGACACCGACGCCTCGCAACAGCGGCTGTGCCAATGTCACAGCGACCTTGGAATCACTGAGGCCTTTGACATTGCCAGTAAAAGTGCGAGTGAAATCTGACGTGAGATCAAGGGCTAACACTGCGCCCGTTTTCATGAGGTATCTCAGTCCGACATTGCCTTTGCTAAGCAATGTAGACTTCCTGACAAAATCATTCACCCCAGCCTTGGTCTGAGACTCCGTGAATGTCGAGCTACCACCACCATCAGCAATCGGGCCATACTGTTGCCGAGTCTCCGTCAGAGCCAATGCCTGAAGATAGACGACTTCTTTTCGGGTTAAATAAGCCCGGTTCCGATGAACCGCAAAATCCAGGGCATTAGCCAGAGTCAACACGCGTGCGCCTTTTTCGATGAAGGCTCGCTTGCCCAAAAACTCTGAACCTTCCGTCTTCACCATGAGTTTGTCTAACTGCACTGGTGGTGGGGGCGTGACGCTGAGCAAGGTTTCATCGTCAGCACCTGTGACGATTTGTTTTTTACTGCCAATGATGCCAAAGACCTGTTTATCAGCCCATCCTTTGTAAAACTTCTGGGTGCAGCCTGTCATGAACCCCGAACTCAGCATGGCCAAAGCCAAGAAAGAGCGGGTGTGACGGTGAATAGGCATGAAGAAACGCGTGGGATAATGAGGACTAAGATAATCCGAAAAGGATTCAGATTGTCTCAGCTAGTTGGGGGGGGGATGATTAAAACGCGCCCAACGAACAAGATCTATCAATGGAGCTCTAGTCTTCTGAACTGTTAACCCAAGCGCAGCCGAGCTCTTCAGCGGCTTCACGCAATCTTCGGTCACTGGTCCATAGGGGCACATGATGAATTAGGCAACTGGCCAGAATCTGAATATCGTTCCAGCCGATTCCGCGCCCAAACAATCGGCGATTTTCGATCAATACCAAAGACTCACGTTCAGTCGCTGGCTGCACCATTTCCATTTCCCGCAGATCATTCAGAAAATGGGCACGGTTCGAAAGATTGCCCGTCGCTAACTCGCCAATGACGATCCAGTGCATGACCACTTCTCCCCGCCAGAGCATGTGGCCTAGCGATTGATCTTTGCCATGCAGGAAATTGATCCAAACATTGGTATCAGCTAGCACCATAAGGAATCGTTTTTTCAGCAACCTTTAACGAGGGTGTCATGAGAATGTCCTCTGACGCACGTCTTCTCACAGGCACGTCCAAATCAGGCATGGAACCACCCAACGCAGACAATCTCCTGGCGGACTCTCTATGAATGAGTGCCTCAAGCCCCATGTGGATCAATTTCGTTTTTTCAGCAATACCGGTTAAACTTGCCGCCTTGGCCAGAAGACTGTCTTCGATAATCAATGTCGTTCTCATGCACCAAATGATGCATACGCATATGCATCATTCAAATGTTTTTTCAAATCATGTCCATCGAAACCAGAATCTCACGCGGCTTTGCGCCATCGCCAGGACCAATGATCCCGCGATCCTCGAGGATATCCATCATGCGGGCTGCGCGACCATAACCCAGGCGTAACCGCCGCTGAAAGAGGCTGGTCGAGGCCTTCTTTTCCTGACGCATGACTTCCAGGCATTTCTCCAAAGTCTCCTCTTCCTCCGAGTTGACGCCGCCACCACCTTCTTCGCCATCGCCCATGAAATCATTTCCTTCGTCATCGACTCGGACATCAAAGACCGGTTTGCCCTGAGAAACACAGTGAGCCACGAGATCGTGCAGCTCCTCATCCGTGACGAGGGCACCCTGACTGCGGATTTGCTGAGCTCCTCCAGGCGGCACATAGAGCATGTCTCCTTTACCGACCAAATTCTCGGCGCCTTTTTTATCCAGAATTACTCGGCTATCCAGCGCGGACGATACCTGGAAGGCAATACGAGTCGGAATATTCGCCTTAATAACCCCCGTGATGACATCCGCACGCGGTGTCTGAGTGGCGACAATCAGGTGAATGCCAGCTGCGCGCGCCATTTGGGTGATTCGGGCGATGGAACCCTCAATGTCAGCCGGAGCTGTCTGCATAAGGTCCGCCAACTCATCAATGATGACCACAATGTACGGCAGCGTGTCTGGAATCTCCAACTGCTGACTGCGACGCGGAGGCGGCTGGGAATCGCCATGCCAGATGCCGCTATCATCTTCGAGATTTTCTACCGGCAACACCTCAGCCTCAGTGTCTGGAGCCAACTCCTCCCAAGGCGGCGTGGTGCCATCCACTAGATTATCCGCAGCCGCAGCCGCTTTGGCAAAGGCCGCTGAGACACGAACATCGTCCGTCCCCGCACTGGTGGTCGCTGGTTTAGCCCCAGAACTCAGTACAATGGACGGCTCCTCTGTGGCAGGCATCGCTGCTGCAGCAGCTGCTCTGCGCGCCTCATTGTCAGCCGCACGTTTGCGATTTCGATTATTGAAGACTTCGAAATTGCGGCAGCCTTCATGAGCAAACATTTGGTAGCGATTTTCCATCTCCTTGACCACCCAGCGTAGCGCCATCAGCGCCTTCTTCGGATCAGTCACCACCGGCAGAGCCAAATGCGGCAGCTCAGCGTAGGCCTGCATTTCCACCACCTTCGGATCGATCATGATAAAGCGCAGCTCATCCGGCGCAAACCGGCACAACAAGCTGGTGATGATGCCATTGATACACACCGATTTTCCCGACCCTGTCGCCCCAGCCACCAGCAGATGCGGCATTCCAGCTAGATCACCAATGATTGTCTTGCCATAAACGTCCTTACCCAGCGCGATCGGGATTCTAGCCTTGCCATTGGCAAAGATGTCGTCTTCCAAAAGTTCACGAATACGCACCGCCGTCTTCTCACGGTTGGCCAGCTCGATGCCCACCGTATCCTTCCCTGGAATCGGAGCCAAAATATTGATGCGCTCCGCACAGGTCGCCCGGGCGATGTCATCATCCAAAGCCGCGATTCGTGCCACACGCAGACCGTCCACAGGCCGGACTTCATAGCGAGTAATGGCCGGACCACGCGTGATGTCACCCGCCTCGACCTTCACACCAAAACTGGCCAAGGATTTAATGATTGTATCCTGAATCGCCAACAGCTCGCCTTTATCCGTCGGCAACCGTTCCGTATCATCCGCCCAGTGCAGCAGATCCAGCGCCGGCAACTTGTAATCTTTGAATCGGACCGTCAGCCCGCCTAGGGAACCATGAGGTGCCTGCTCAATCTTTTGAGCGCGTTTCTTTTCCCAAACATCTGAAAGTTTCGGCTTATCTTTATCCTCATCCGAATGCACACGCGGCGCAGAAGAGTCGATGATCTTCGGCTTCTGCGGCTCAAAGGTCAGGCCCAATTCAGGCGTGACCAAAGGCCCTGCCGACCTACCATCCGCACGCACTTCATCTTTAGCCGCGCGCTTTCTCTTCACCGCCACCTGAGCAGCTGGATTGATCCCATTGGCCTCAGCCTCGGCCATTTCCGCCTCCAGCTCTCGGCGGATTTGTGCACGCTCAATCATCATCGTGATCTCATGGCGGATCTCCTCCATCACCTGCACTGGATGCAGTCCGCTGGTCAGGAAAAAGCCCACCGCATAAATGCCACCCAGAATCACGGTCGAGCCAAACACACCGAGTAAATTGGAAAAAAGACTGCCGCCAATCAAATACCCCAAGCCCCCACCACCACCCAGCGGCGTGATGTCATCCTTCGAGCTCAAAATGCCCTGCACCTCGATAATAGCCGCCGCGCTGATGATCATGAGCACCACGCCCAGCCAAGAGCGACCACTGATCTTGATGTTAGAAGAAAGCTTGCACACCCCGAACCAAGTCAGGCTAAAAGGCAGCAAATAAGTAGCCCAGCCCGCCAACGCCAGAGTGTAGCCCGCCCCGATAGCCCCCAGCACGCCAATGAAATTATGCCGCACACCAGCGCTTTCCTGAGCCGTGCTAAAATGCGACCAAGCAGGCAGATCCCGAGGATCATAAGAAATCAGTGCCAACAAATACATCGCCGCCAGAACCAGCATCCCAATACCGATGGGATCGTTCCAGGGACTATCTTTCTGCTGGTCACGCGAACGTGCCGGACGTGCTGCTGTTGCTGCCTGAGCCATGCGTTTTTAGAGGAATTCGGGATTAATCACCCACAATTACTCAACTTATCCAAAATATCAACAAAACTCAATCTCGAGGGAGGAAAAAACAAAGCCATGCGCCGACCGTGCGTGAGGCCGGCGGCACCTGGCATGATGAAGTCAGCATCAATAACACCTCCGGCCCCGTGCGCCGCAGTGTGCAGATCCAGGCCAAGCGCGCAGCCGCCAGCGTCACGGGCACCGACCTGATCATGAATCAGACCGGCAGCCGCTTCATCCTACCCGCCAACGAGGTGCTGACCCACGATGCCGATGGCAACCTCACCAGCGACGGCCACTGGACCTATACCTGGGATGCTGAAAATCGCCTGACCAGTCTGGAAGAAAAAACCAGCACCCGCCTGCCCCCAGGTCAGATGGTGCAGCAGCAGTTGGAGTTCCGCCAAGATGCCGGAGGCCAGCGCATCGCCAAAAAAGTGCTTCATGCCGAGGGAACCGGAAACTTTGTCTTGAACCAGCGCTTGGCGTTTTACTCAGGGAACCTGATTTGATCAAGATCACGCGTAGAGTGGAGCACTCAAATGACTTCAATGCCGTCTTCAATGGGTCCAAAGTAATAACAATATTTACCGAAGGGATAACTACAGCCATTCAGAGTGAGTTCCGGTCGAGGTCGCCCCATAGGTTTCCAGTTGGCATGATGAAGTCATCATCAATGACACAAGGTTCAGCAATGCTGCTAAACGTTCAGCTTTTTGACTTTCCTCAGCACCGCTTGAAAAACTTCCCAGATGCCACGTTCTGGCGAACGAGCCTACCACCAGAATGCGGGGTTGGCCTCGGAAGTAGGCGAACGTTTTGGCAGGTGACTCTTCTGCTTTCACAATTGCGTGATCCGACCCGGTCCTTGCGGCATGGCCCCCACTGCGTGCATGATAGACCTATGATTGTCCCCATCAAACAAGACGACGAGCTGCTCCGAGAGATCCATCATGTTCCGGGTGAAGATTCACGGCTGCACGTCTGGTGGCTTGGGCAGAGTGGATTTCTTTTGAAACATGAAGGATCCTGTCTGCTTCTAGATCCCTATTTATCTGATTCACTGTCGCTGAAATATGCCCAGACAGATAAACCTCATGTCAGGATGACTGAACGCTGTTTGAAGCCAGACGTGCTCACTCATATCAGCGTCGTCACCGCCAGCCACCTGCACACAGATCACTTCGATGCAGCCACTTTGATCCCGCTTTCTAAGGTCAACTCAGGACTCAAGCTCGTGCTTCCGCACCCGATCATCTCCGAGGCAAGGCAACGATTGGGCGAGTCTGAGATCGAGCTTCTAGGCCTGGATGCGGGTGAACAGATCGAAGTCGATGGCTGGCAGATCGCAGGTGTGACAGCTGCTCATAATGTGATCGAACGAGATGCGGCAGGGCATTGCCACTGCATTGGCTTTGTCATACGTCGTGGAAAATATATCATCTATCATAGTGGCGATACCCTCTGGCACGAAGGGCTGGTCGATAGCCTGCCGCGCGCTTGTGACCTCATGCTACTGCCCATCAATGGCAATGTGCCTCAACGCCGCGTAGCCGGGAATCTCAATGGCAGCGAATCCGCAGCTTTGGCCAAATCCTGCGCTGCCAAGCTAGTGGTGCCCTGCCATTACGACCTGTTTGAATTTAACACGGTGACTCCCGACGAATTCAAAACGGCCTGTAATCGACTGGGGCAAGCCTATGAAGTGATGTTGTGCGGAGGCCTCTTGATCATCGACTAGCTTTTAGGCTTAGCCTTTCCCGTCTGAATCATCTCCTGCTCCAGTTTATAGGAAAGGGCTGCCTTAGATATGAGGCTTCCCTCCTTTGCAATCGCACGAAAGTAGCGGAGATGATGGCCGTTCATAAAAGCCCTATCTCACATTTACCAAAGCGAACGATCATTGCATAAAGATCTATTGGAGAGATATCCGCCATTGGCCGACAACGAAAATGTCAGGCAACCACTGACTATCAGCCCCTATCAAAATCCTGCATCCAGGCAAGGAGCCGCCTCTGGTCGGTAATCTCGTCGGGAGATCCTTACCGATCATCGTCCTCCTGGGTGCAGGACCCACAGAGGTGGATAAAATTCTGAAATCGAGGCTTTTCCATCATTTTACGGCTCCAAAACGCCTACATAAAACCTGATGGTTAGTCCATGAGTCAAAACGCCCGTTTGCCAAAGAGGGATAACCTGCTAGCCTCGGCGCTCCCTTCCCCCTACTTGTACTAATGACCCCTCCTTCAAAGATCCGGAATATCGCCATCATCGCTCACGTTGACCACGGCAAAACGACCCTCGTGGACTCCCTGCTGCGCGCCAGCGGTAACTTCCGCGAAAACCAAGCCATCGCCGAGCGTGCCATGGACAGCATGGACTTGGAAAAGGAAAAGGGCATTACCATCAAAGCCAAGAACACTTCTGTTCACTGGGGCGAAAACATCATCAACATTGTAGACACTCCAGGACATGCTGACTTCGGCGGCGAAGTGGAGCGCGTGATGAAAATGGTGGATGGCGTGATGCTCGTCGTGGACGCCTATGATGGCCCCCAGGCACAGACTCGCTTCGTTTTGAAAAAGGCCATGCAGCAGGGCATTAAGCCAATCGTTTTCATCAACAAGATGGACCGTCCACACATCGAGCCAGCCAAGGTTCATGATAAGGTGCTGGAACTCCTCATGGAGCTGGACGCTACGGAAGAGCAGTTCAATGCCCCATTCATCTATGGCAGCGCCCGCGCCCTTTGGGTCAGCGACAAAGCCGATGGTGAGCAGAAGGAAATGACCTACCTGCTCGAACAGATCGTCAAGCACATCCCAGCGCCGAAAGCGGAGTTGGAAGGCAGCTTCGAAATGCTCGTTTCCAACATTGATTGGGACAACTTCGTCGGTCGTGTGGCCATTGGTAAAGTGACTCGTGGCACCGTGAAACTGGGTGACCGTGTCTTCCTCTTGGGCAAGACTCCTGAAGAAAAGCCAAAGCAAATCAAGGTTACCAAGGTCTTCCAATACACCACTCTTACCACCAGTGACTCCGTCGAAGGTGGCGCTGGTGACATCGTCGGCATCTCCGGCTTTGAAGACGTGGACATCGGCCAAACCGTGACTGGTGCTGCCGACGCGCCTGCCCTTCCCTTCGTTGCCATTGACCCACCGACCATCGTCATGCAGTTCGCTGTCAATGACGGTCCTCTCGCCGGTCGTGAAGGCGATCACGTGACCTCCCGTAAGATCCGCGACCGCTTGGAGCGTGAGCAAAAGATGAACGTCACTCTCTCGTTTGCCGATACAGACACCGCCGGTATCTTTGACGTAAGCGCCCGTGGCGCCATGCAGATCGCCGTTCTCGTCGAGCAGATGCGCCGCGAAGGGTTCGAAGTGCTCGTTTCCCGCCCCATGGTTATCACCAAGCGTATCAATGACGTGACCTGTGAGCCGTATGAAACTCTCTATCTCGACGTGCCAGATGATTATCTTGGCCCTGTGATGAAGAGCATCGCTGAGCGTAAAGGCCGTATTGAAGACATGAACGCTCACAACGGTCGCACAACCGTTCAGGCTTACATCCCGACTCGTGGTCTCATCGGCTT
>JAIXZA010000158.1 GCA_027489965.1 Verrucomicrobiaceae bacterium | reverse complement strand
CTATCGCGGCCTCGTGCACATCCCGAAGCACCTCAAAGGCTGCAAAAACAACACCGAGTGCGATGCCCTGCTCATCAACAGCAACAGCCACACCGACACCTACCCCGCCATCAGCGTCCGCGGCAATCAGCACAGCACCCAGCACGAAGCCAGCGTCAGCCAAGTCAGCGCCGACCAAATCTTCTACCTCATGCAGCGCGGCCTCACCGAAGCCGAAGCCATGAGCTTGTCCGTGAACGGCTTCATCAATGACCTCGTGAAAGAATTCCCCATGGAATACAGCGTCGAGCTCAAACGCCTCATCGACCTGGAGATGGAGGACAGCGTTGGGTAATCATCAACCATATCGTTGACCACAAGTGACTCCTACAGCCTCAACCATCCATAACGGCCAATCGTCGCGTGGGCCCGTCATGTGGCGTTCCGTAGCATTAGAGGAGGCAGGTCGTGATTTTGATCTTGCCTACTGGCAATCTCAACCTCCCGCTGCCCGCTTTACAGCTGCATGGGACCTCGTCGAAACCGCGTGGCTGATCAAAGGCCGTCCCGCACATGAACTCCGACTTCACCGAACTTCTCACCATCTTGAACGACTGCCAGGTTGAGTATCTCGTGGTCGGCGGCTACGCGTTCATTCACTATGCAGAGCCGCGCTACACAAAGGATATCGACCTTTGGATCCGCCCATCGACAGAGAACGCAGTTCGTCTCCGCGAATCGTTGATTCGTTTCGGTGGTTGGGTCGAGGGCATGACGCTCGACCATTTTTCAATGGAGCGCACCATGTTTCAGATCGGCCTCCCGCCCTGCCGAGTAGACTTTCTAACCTCAATCCCAGGATTGGACTTCACCGCTGCTTATCAGGCACGTACTGTCTCAGACGTCGGCGGCGTTACTGTCCCGTTTTTATCTCTAAATCATCTTATTGAGGCTAAACGTCACGCCGGTCGCCAACAAGACTTGCTTGATGTAGCAGCGTTGGAACAAGTTAGAGGAGGCAATCAATGAGCCTATTGGGGTCAATCATTCGCTGGATGCAAAGTGAGCATGGACAAAAGTCTGCAACGCAAAGCGCTCAGATGGCGGTGCTATTCTTTCTCTCTGGCGGTGTAATAGTGTCTCTGCCTGGCGGATGGATTTACATTGCTGCGTGTTGGCTA
The DNA here is from genome assembly GCA_027489965.1 of Verrucomicrobiaceae bacterium. Lineage (GTDB taxonomy): Bacteria > Verrucomicrobiota > Verrucomicrobiia > Verrucomicrobiales > Verrucomicrobiaceae > Prosthecobacter. The sequence continues at coordinate 67,864 of JAIXZA010000158.1, read as the reverse complement.
GGATCTTTGTTTGGCATGTTTTCTCCATCCACGCTCTGGAGGTGCCTCAGTGCATTTGTGTTTTGCTACTTCGCTTACTCGTTCATCAATGATCTCGTCGCTAAAACCCAACGTGTCCCCGCATTGCCAACTAAGTTAGCGCATTGCAACACACAATGTTTATCGTTGAACGCTTTCGACCACAGCTACAGCACATTTCGTCATTCATTCGTCATTCTGTTTTAGTCATTCGTCATTTTCCCTTCCATGCCCTCCGACACCCCCACCGGCCTCCTCGCCATCGCCCCGACTGCTACTTCCATCGCTCCAACCTGGTTCACCACCCGTTCAAATGACGCATGGATCGAATTCCAGTCTCTGCCACTTCCCGGCCTGAAAGACGAAAATTGGCGCTACTCGAACGCGAAGAAAATCGAGCTCGCCGATCACGCACCGGCCAAAGAAACGACCGCTGAGCAGTCAAAAGCCGCTCTCGCAGCCACCGAAGGTCTCAAAGAACGTGCCGCACGTTTTGTCTTCGTGAACGACATCCTCGTCGAATCCGACACGAGCGGCCTTCCAGCTGGTGTCGTTTGCGTCAGCTTTGCGGAAGCCCTAAAAACTCATGCTGATGTGCTTCAACAGCATTTCATGAAGGCTGATCAGGCGCTGGGGTCCAGCAAATTCGCCGCGCTGCATCTCGCGCATCTGAAAGCAGGCACAGTCATCATCGTGCCGAAGAACGTCGTCATCGAAAAGCCCGTCGAAATCTTCCACTGGGTCGTCGGCGACCACGCGGCCATCTTTCCGCACACACTCATCGTCACGGGCGATCACGCCGAGGTCAGCGTCGTCGATCATTATCGCAGTCTCGAAGGGGAAGGCGGCCTCAGCATCGCCATCGCCGATCTCGTCGGCGGCAGCGGCAGCAAGATCACCTATGCCGCCTGCCAAGAACTCGCCGATGACGCCCAGGCGCTGCATCTTTCCAGCATCACCGCCGGACGCGATGCCAGCGTGAAAAGCTTCCAGGTGCAGCTCGGTGCCGCCTTCAGCCGCAGCGAGAGCGTGAGCGACCTCGTCGGCCAGGGTGCTCGCAGCGACATGCTCAGCGTCAGTTTGCCCATCGGCGATCAAATCGTCGATCAGCGCACGCTTCAGCGTCACAAAGCCCCGCACGCCACCAGCGACCTGCTTTACAAAAACGCCCTCTACGGCCAGTCCCGTAGCATTTTCAGCGGCCTCATCATCGTCGATGAAGGAGCGCACTACACCGACGCCTACCAGACCTGCCGCAATCTGCTCAACAGCAACGAAGCCGAAGCCACCAGCCTCCCCGGCCTCGAAATCAACGCCGACCAGGTCAAATGCAGCCACGGTGCCACCAGCGGCCCCATCAGCGACGAAGAACTCTTCTACCTCAAAGCCCGTGGCATCAGCGACAGCGAAAGTCGTAAACTCATCATCGAAGGCTTCCTCGCCGGCGTGGTGGAGCGTTTCGGCAATAGCGAGCTGCTCGACAACTTAGTTGCGCGCATCGACGAGAAATTAGAGCGCGCGGTTTGAGACATTCTCACCCATCAAAGTAAAAAATCCTTCATGCTCGCCAACTCTTCTTCGAGGGCTGCGCGGAAGGCTTTTTCTCTCGGGGCTTGGCCGGTGACATAGCCGAGCTCTGCTTGCAAGCTACCGTCCAGCACCCTGATGTTTCCCCAGCCGATTATTTGACCACGCCAGAGCATAGGGAGTGCATAATAGCCACGTATGCGTTTGGCGGCAGGCGTGTAGGCTTCGAAGCGATACACCCAGCCCCAGAGCAGCTCAAAGCGTCGACGATCCCAGACCACAGGATCAAAGGGCGCGAGCAGGCTTACGGTGTCGCTTTGCGAAGCATCGTGATACTTGGCACTGGGCGATTCGCCCACAGGCCAATACCAATTGATACCATCCACTTGAGCGTTTGGCAGTCTTGCTTTAGCACGAGCAAAAGCGGCCGTGCGCAGAGTCGCCCATTGAGGGGCACCACCACGTAGCATGGTGATCAACTCACGCAAGGAACGCTCAGGCAGCGGCGCGTATTTGTTCACGATCACATCGACCAGCGCATCCATCGCGAGCTCTGGATTGTCAGTAAGCTCAGGCAACGGTGCTGCCACAGCATAACAACGGATACCGCTTGAACGGCCCGCGATACGCAGCAAGCCTCGGTAATGCATGTTATCAAGCAGTTGTGTGCTCGCGTTTGATGAACCGCCAAACCAGTTGCGCACACGGCCATGGGCAAAGTGGGTGTCCACCTCTCGCGGATGCACGACGCCGCGCTCCTGAACAAAAGCCAACACAGCTTCAGCCTTGACTCTTTGCGCCTTTGGCCAAGCTGTTCGCGGCGTGCGTGGATGCATCAGTGCCTGCGTACTACGTGGCAAAAAGCCGTAGTTCACAAAGAAATCCTCCTCGACTTCCAACTCTGCATATCGCCGCTCAAGATCTCCTGCGCGATAGTTCTTCACTCGGTGTCGCAACGTCAAATCCTGGGCCCGCGCCGGAGCGCGAATCGGATCTGCCTGAACAAATCCCAAGCGCTGAATCGCCGCAGGCAAGTTTGTTGGCGCGAACAAACTCCTCGAAACGGCGTATCTGCGGAGAACCCCGAGAGTGATGATGGATGTGGGCATTTGATGAAGTAGAAAGGCACATTAGCGGTGGGAAAAATTTAGAGCCAAGGCATTCATCGAATTTTCCTACGATTCATTTTCTTACATTCAGATCCGCGCAGCGCATGAAACTATAGACAGGCCAATTTTGGGCCAAGGGAATGAATTCACTGATCCGTCATTCCTTGTCTCCAATTTCTATGCTGCGGCGGGAGATGAAATCTCTCTCCACGGGAACAGAGGCGAGGTTTTCGGCCTGCCGGAAATGCGTGAGTGCAATCGCTTGATGACCAAGCTCAGCGGCAAAGGTCCCATAGATAACGTGGAAGAGATGATTGGCCTCCAGTTTGCTGCGGTCCGTGATGGAATCGAGGGCAGCGAGCCCTGCCTTTGGGCCGTACACACGTGCGACGACCACGGCGCGATTCATGGAGGCGATGGGTGACGTGGTAAGCGTGAGAAGTTGATCGTAGAGAGCACGGATGCGTGGCCAGTTGGTGCTGGCGTCATCTGGAGCAGTGCTGTGACAGGCAGCGATGCCGGCTTCGAGGTGATATTCGCTCATGACGCTGCCCTTCGCAGCATCGCCGAGGCGTTGGATACCGCGCTGGATCATCGTTTGGTCCCAAGCACTTCGATTTTGCTCATGGAGGCGCAGGAGATTGCCCGTGTCATCAGTGCGGGCGCTAAGTCGAGCGGCGATGCTGTCTTGCTTGATGCTCCAACGTTGTTCACGACGAAGCTGATCGAGAGCGAGATTTTTCGCGATTTGTGTGAGCCACGCTGCGGGATTGTCCGGCACGCCACGATAAGGCCACGTTTGCAAGGCGCGAAAGAGGGCTTCTTGAACGATATCTTCAGCTAGTTGTAAATGGTGTGTATCAAGATGTGCGGTGAGCGTGGCAACGAGTCGTCCTGCCTCCTGTCGGAACAGCCCCACTGCTAAACGGCTCGTTTCTGGCGTCTGCAAGACTCTAATTGATCTCGGGCTCTGCGAGTTGAGCCAACTGAATGAGGCTTTCCTGCCAGCCTAGATAGCACATCTCAGCTGGAATCACGTCGGGGATGCCTTCTTGTGTTGCTCGCAGCTCGGTGCCGCAAAGAACTTCGTTCAGCCTGATAGTAACGTTGATGATTCCAGGGAGGTTAGGATCATCATACACATCTGTATAGCGGAGAAGTTCGTTTGGTACGATCTCCCGATACTCTCCGCCGAAGCTGTGGCTGCTACCATTGGTGTGATTGGTGAAGCTCATGCGGAACTTTCCACCGACTCGAAAGTCGAACTCATGCACGGTGCAGGTAAAGCCGAACGGCGGCAGCCATTTGGCGAGAGAGGCAGCATTGGTGAAGGAGAGGCTGCTTCATAGCATCGACGAACGAATGATCCCGCCGAAGACAACGAAGATTCACTTTTTGGAAAAACTTCTCTGACTGGGCGAAAGTTAGCTCGGACTCCCTTTGCCATCCAATCTAGAATCCAGGTCAAGTCACTTCACCAAACTCAGTTTCGAGGGATAGCGGCGGTCCGCATTCCATTCGCCAACATAGATGTCGCCAAGGGTATCAACGTAGAGATCGTGACAGTGTTTGAAGACGTTCTGAGTCTGATGCATGGGCTGGAGTTTGCCATCAATGTAAACGGGTTCGCTGCCGCCAGGGGCGCTGATGACGCGCTTGGTTTTCCGATCCATCACGATGACGAAGCCCGATTGATTGAGCTTTTTGCCGGTGCCGTTCTCTTTGCTCCAGCACACCGCAGTGTAGATCTTGTCATCGCGGAAGACGAGCTGACCGGCGAAGGCTCCAGGGAGATCGATGGTCTCCACATAAGTGCCGTCGAGAGTGAAGGCCTTGAGTTGACTCTGACTGCGTGAAGGGATCCAGACCAGTGGACGTTGTGGATCAGACGTCGTATCGATGGAGATGCCATGCGCGTTGCTGAGGTTCGCGTTGTCTTTAGTTGGGCCTCCCCACTTTTTGAGGAGCTTGCCTTCAAGAGTGAACTCATAGATGAAGTTCGAGCCGTAGCCGTCGGCAATCAGTAGCGTGCCTGCTGGGCTATACGCGGCATCGCAGGGCATGAATTTACCGTCCTGTATACCCATTTCAGCGGGCGTGGGGAACTGCCGCACGACCTTGCCCTCGGTGGTCAGTAGGGTGACACGACCCTGGCTGGCCTTGGGATTCCAGCCTTCTGCTGCAAAGTGCCAGCCGCAGTCAATGTGTAGCAGGTACTCGAGACCACCGGACTCGAAGATCTCCAAGCCGTGGCCACCGCCGAGGTTGCAGCTGATGGAGCGCACATAGCGCCCATCCTTTTCAAACACGATGAAGTCGTTCTTCGGATGATCCGTCACGAGGTAGATGCGACCATCGCGGCCCTCAGCCATCGCGTGAGAGTTGATCACAGGAGCCACGGCAGGATCTGCCTTGGCCCAGTTCATGTCCACACGATAACGAGCGGCCCCGTGACCTATAATCGCGTCCTCGGCCTGGGACGTTGAGATAAGGACGAGCGAGCAGCAAAGTGAGAGAAGGATGATGGTGCGCATGAGGAGTGGGTACAAAGTAGTCTAGAAATGGCAATTGCGATTTCAGCCTGAGAGAACATCAAAGAATGTGACCGCAATGCCATGGATAAAAGCCTCTGACCATGGAAAGTCTTGCATACACGTTACCAATAACTCAATCCCACCACTTCTGAGTGGGATGAGAAGCTCAATAGGCTACGACCATTGCCCATCAACGACGACAGGCTTCACTCTTGTGCGCTACCTTCAGGATCGCTGGATTGGCGGAGATCAGCGTCACTGCCAAAAAGGCAGGCAGAGGGAAAATGTTTTCATGGAAACAACTTCAAGAGACCTAGGGCGGTGAGTCTTGCACGAATTACTTCCCGCTCAGCATCACGAAAACGGTGAAACGGTTCAGCCATATGGTCTTGGCAAATGCCGAGCAAGCTGAGGGCACATTTAATGCCCTTGATGATGGCACTTTTATGCTTACCGACCGTGTAGATGGCCCCGGCGAGCTGCATCACTTTCGCGTGAAGCTCCCGCGTGCGCTTCAAGTCCTGCGCGGCAGCGGCCTGATACATCTCGACGTAGAGCTTTGGATGCAGGTTAGCCCCGCCATTGATACCGCCATGACCTCCGAGCAGTACAGCCTCGGCGGTGAGTTCCTCAGGGCCGACAAGCACGCTCCAGTCGGCACGTTGCTTGGCGACTTCGATCAAGCGGTGGAAGTAGATCATATCACAGGAGCTGTCTTTGACGCCGCAGATACCGGGCATGTCCAGAGCACGGCGCACAAGATCAATGTCGAAGCTCACCTTCGTCAAACCGGGCATGTTGTAGAGAAACAGTGGCAGCGGCATCTCGGCGACAAGATCCTGCACGTATTCTAATAGCTCAGGCGGCGCGGCGGGGAAATAATATGGCGGTGCTGTGACGACATGCGTCGCCCCTGCATCGGCGCTGTATTTGGCGAGGTTCACACTCTCGGTAAAGGAGGTGTCAGTGATGCCCACGAGCACTGGGACGCGGCCATTCGTGAGCTGGCAGGTCTTTTCGATCAATTCACGCCGCAACCGATAGCTCAGGCTCGGCCCTTCTCCCGTAGTGCCGAGGATGAAGAGGCCAGACACACCACCGCTGATAAGATGCTCGATCAGACGCTCTAAACCTCCTGCGTCGAGCGTATCTCGATCACTCAGTGGAGTGATGAGAGGTGGGATGATGCCAGAGAGAGTTTGGGACATGAATGGAACGAACCAGAACCATCTGAAAACGCAATGCAGGCATTCTGACCATCTTTGGCAGAGGCTTGACGATTCTTGACTCCCTTTGCATGATATTGTCATGCTTAAAGCTGACCAAGCTGACTATTTCTCGAATCAAGTCGTGCGCACTAGGCGTTTCTTTTTGCCGGACTGGCAGAAAAGCCAGCGAGTTGAGTCAGATTTTTGTCTCGTTGGTGGTGGCTGTGAATGGTGTTCGGAAGACTTTAAAGTGGACCGCAGCAGCTTCCCATTTCTTGCTTTTGAATTTGTTGCGCGTGGTCGGGGACAGCTAACCTTTTCGGGTCTTCGTCATGAGATCAGTGCAGGCCATGCCTTTTTTTATGACTCGGTAACTCCTCACATCATTCAGTCGGATGCGTCAGAGCCAATGGTGAAGTATTTCTTTAACTTTAGTGGTCAACGCGCCATCGCCTTGTTGGAGGAGCTGGGCCTTAAATCGGGTCATTTGATCCGTGTTTTGGATGCGAGCCGTGTCGCTAGTTTAATGGAGGAGGTGATCGACCATGCCCTTCGCGGAGAACGTTTAGGGCTTCGTGCGGCGATAGCTGCCTTGGAACATGCCTTGGTCCTTTGCGCAGATAGCCGTCAGCCTGCCTCCACAAAGTTTGACCCAGCTTATGCCACCTACCTCCGATGCCGTGGTCATGTCCTGCGCAATTACCCTTTGCTCAGCAGCATTGAAGAGGCCGCAAAGCATTGTCACGTTTCAGCTGCGTATTTGACACGGCTTTTTAAACGTTACGACACGGAGACGCCACTAGCCTGCCTGACACGCCTGAAGATGTCGCAGGCAGTGATTAAACTGCGTCAGCCTGAAGCTCAGGTAAAGGCGGTCGCTAGTGAGCTTGGCTACAAAAGTGCGGCTCATTTTTCACGTGCTTTTAAAGCGTGGAGTGGCCGATCTCCAACAGATCTCAGATCTGCGCTGTGATCGGCGAGAGAAAGTTGTTGGCTGACTGCGTATGTTCACCATGGATCGGCGTGATTTTATTAAAACTACTGGGGCCGCAGCTTTGGCTGGTGGAAGTCCGCCCCTTTCAACCGCGCATGCAGCGAGCCTGGATCTGATCAAAAACGAAAATGCGCTTCCAGGAGCTAGCTTTCAGCTCACGCGTATGATGCCAGAGAATGCGAAATCGTATCGCACGTCTTTGATTGAAGGTTACTGCTCGCGCCAGTCGGTAAAAGCGGGTGAAAAGATCGACTTTTTGGTGAGCACGAATCCTGTCTCTGCCTTTACGATCGACCTCTTTCGCATGGGTTATTACGGTGGAGCAGGAGCGCGTTTGATGACCACTCTTGGACCTTTTGCAGGGCAAACACAGCCAGTGCCCGAGATGGGTGAAAACCGATTGCGTGAATGTCAGTGGCAGGCCTGCACGACGCTAACGATCCCTGCGGACTGGCCTAGCGGAGTGTATCTGGGGCGGCTGACCACGGTGCCTGATAAACAAACGGCGGGAGAAGAGCCGTATTGGCAGAGTTACCTGATTTTTATCGTCACGGACGATCGACCTGCGGACATCCTTTTTCAGTGCAGTGACAATACCTGGCAGGCTTACAACCGCTGGCCCGTGAATGAATCCCTTTACACCGATCCACGTGCGGCTCATGCACCGGGAGTGAGCGTTAGTTTTGATCGACCTTATGGGAAGTATAACCAAATTCTCGATAATCCGTTGAGCATGGGCAGCGGTGAGTTCTTGCTTTGGGAATACCCACTTTGCTACTGGTTGGAAAAAGAAGGTTATGATGTCACCTACTGCTCGAACGTCGATAATCTTGATCCGACCAATCTCGCACGAGTGAAAACAATGATCAGTGTTGGTCACGACGAATACTGGGATCTGCGCCAATATCAAAATGTGAAGCAGTCCATCGACAAGGGGCTGAACATCCTCTGGTTATCAGCGAACGATGTTTACATGGTCACGCCTTTCAGCTCAAATGCTCATGGCCAGCCCAACCGACGCCTGACTCGTGAAACTTGTTTTGGTGAGTTCCGAGAAGAAGAAAAAGAAGCTTACTCCAAAGTGTTAGGCCCGTTTGATCACCCAGGACCAGATGAGCGTGAAATCATCGGCGCACGCACCGTGGTGCCATTCAATGGTGGTGGGGACTGGAGCTGTGCTCTACCAGATCATTGGCTCTTTGAGGGCACAGGCATGAAAAAGGGAGACAGTATTCCAGGTTTGGTTGGTTGGGAATTTCATGGTGATCCAGATACGCAGAGGACAGGTCTGGAAATTGTGGCTGAAGGCCATGTTTGGGCCGGCGGAACCCGTCGCGGTCAGTATGCCGCTACAGTTTTTGAAGGGCCAAAGGGCAATATTATCTTCAATACGTCTACCATTTTTTGGAGTCAGGGATTGAGCTCGCCTCCGGGACACATGATTCCTTGGAGCCACTACTCACGCCCACATGGCCCCGATCAACGAGTGCAACGAATAACTGCTAACGCTCTGAAACGAGCCCTGAAATAAAGGACTGAAATCGAAAATTTGACCTGCGCTTCACTTTCCTGCAAAAAGGTCGCTAGTATGACAAAGCGCCTCTTGTTTCGATTTCACTAAATTCCTGCAACTCGGTCTATTACTCCGCCATGGAGAAGATCGGCTTTGAAAAGCGTGATCTGCTGATTAGTGCTGTCAAGAAAGCGCGCGGGGAACAGAAGGAAACAGGGGCTGAATTCCAGGATGCCATGACTCAGCTCAAGAAGCTCTCTGGTTTTCACGGCGGTAACTTGGAGAGTGGCTATGACAAATTTAAAGCCGAGAATGATGACTGTGAAGAACAGGCCGCTGCGGTTAGATCTCGCGTTCGTGAGGTGGATATGGTGGCACGTGATCTTTTCCGTGAATGGGAGCGTGAAGCTCGCCAGTATGAGAGTGCAGCGCTGGCAGCAGATAGTCGCCGTCAATTGTCCGAGACCCAACTGCGCTTTGATCAGCTTTCGCGCTCACTGCACGCCGCAGAGTCGAGCATGGACCCAGTCTTGCGTCAGTTCCGCGACCAGGTGCTTTATTTGAAACATAACCTGAATGCTGCTGCCATCGGATCACTTCGCGGCACAGCTGATAACATTCAGGCCAATATTCAGCGCCTAGTCGAACAGATGAACCGCAGCATTGCAGAGGCTGATCGCTTCACTCAGGCACTTTGAAGGTTAGCTGGTTGCTACTGACCTGGCCTAATTAGGCTATGATCTCTTTGGCCACGGTGCCATAGACGTCGGTGAGACGAAAATCCCGTCCAGCATAGCGATAGGTCAGTTTTTCGTGATCCAGCCCCAGAAGGGCTAGAACAGTAGCATGCCAATCGTGAATGTGCATTTTGTTCTCAATGGCCTCATAGCCATAGTCGTCTGTTTGGCCATAATTCATGCCGCCTTTGACGCCACCACCGGCCATCCACATGGTGAAGCCTTTATTGTTATGATCGCGACCGTCGTCGCCCTGACTATGAGGGGTTCGGCCAAATTCACCACCCCAGATGACGAGAGTGTCTTTGAGCAATCCGCGGGCTTTGAGATCAGCCAATAAACCTGCGACGGGTTTGTCGATGGCGTTAGTGTTGCGTTCCAGAGTCGCTTTGAGATTGAAGTGCTGATCCCAGTTGCCATGGGTGATCTCGATGAAGCGAACGCCTGCTTCGACAAGCTTGCGGGCCATGAGGCACTGCTTTCCAAAGGTATCGGTTTCAGGGTTATCGATCCCGTAAAGGGCCTTTGTGGCGGTGGATTCTTGGCTGAGATCCAGCACTTTAGGGACTTCAGCCTGCATGCGGAAAGCTAGCTCGTAGGATTCGATGACGCCTTCAACTTCGGCACTGACGCCGCCATCCTGAGCCTTGCGTGACTGGTTCAGTGTCTGCACCAGATCCAGCTGAGTTCGTTGAGCCTCGGTACTGAGACGCGGATTCTTGATGTTGGCGATGCTAGCCTGGTCATTGCCGCCGCCGTAGCGCCGTCCTAAAGCGCCACCTCCTGGCAGGGAAGCCCCGCCAATTTTAGTGCCCTGATAAATGGCGGGTAAAAAGGCGCTACCGTAGCTACGTGTGGCATTTCCAGGTGGGTTGATGGTGATGAAGCCTGGTAGATTTTCATTGCTGGTGCCAAGTCCATACAGTGCCCAGGAACCAAGGCTGGGCCGAACAAATTGCGTGGTTCCCGTGTGGAGTTGGGTGAAGGCCTGGGGATGAGCTGGCAGGTCAGTAGCCATCGAATTAATGATGCAAAGGTCATCTGCATGCTTGGCGAGACTGGGTAGCAATTCTGAAATCCAAAGGCCACTTTTGCCATGCTGATTGAACTTCCAAAGCGACTTCATGAGCTTAGCCTGGCCATAGCGACCCGCAGCTGAAGGGGCGTTTTTACCACTGTCAGCCATGAGTTTGGGCTTGTAATCCAGCAGGTCCACATGGGACGGGGCACCCTGCATGCAGAGGAAAATGACATGCTTAGCACGGGCAGGAAAGTGAGGCTGTTTGACGGCTAACGGTGCGCTGCCCCGCAATGCGTTTTGTTGAGCCAAGGCGGCAAAAGCCAGGTAGCCAAAGCCGTTGCTGGTGGTCTTCAGAAAGTCGCGGCGATTGAAGCAATGGGAATTCATAGGCGTTTGGGGATTCATCCTCTGTAACTCACGCTTGGCGGCGAAGTTGCGCCGTTCTCAGCGGGATTGATCAAAAGGCAGTCTAGTAAATGTTGTCTTGTCGTTAGAGCACCTTGGAAGTTCTTCTCTTGATGGGACGTTCGTGTAAACCCATGAAGTTCCTTCTTTCCATCTTCCTTATTTCCACAGCTGCTTTTGCGACTGAATATCCACGAGTCATTTTTTCCGATGATTTTGCTGCCGACGGATTTGGCAAAGCTTGGGGCCATTATAAAAGTGCCAGTGTGGTTAAAGGCGGCGTGCTTGTGGGCATCACGGCACCGACTTCAGATCACAGCGCGGTGGATCATATCCGCATCACGGGAGAGCAAAATCTTGCGGTATCCGTGAAATTCAGGTTCGTCAGTGAAAAGGCTAAAAGCTTCAATGTCTGGTTTGACGACAAGAACTACAAGGGCTCACACGCCGGTCATATCTGCCAGGCTTCCATCAGCCCGACGGGCGTGAACTTAGCGGATGCCAAGACGGGTGGTTTCGACCTAACTGGCGGTCTTTACGATCGCAAGAAGGCCAATCAATTAACCGATGCAGAAAAGAAGATGCTGGCGGCAAAGGCCTCGCGGCACGCGACAAAATTGAGCCTTCAGGAATGGCACACGCTCGTGGTGCAGACTCTGGGGGATGAAATGACCGTGATGATCGATGGTAAGGCTATCGGCAGTTTTAAATCAGCAGGCATCAGCCATGAAACCAAATCTCTGATTAGCCTGACGACGAATGCAGTGGATGTGGAGTATGATGACTTCAGCATTAAGGGTTTGGCTAAATAGATGTCGCTCATGCATTCGATTTTGGAACTCTAGTTCCGCCTCGAAACGCGGAAGCAGCCCCAGTTTGAAAAACGGACACCAACGAACAGGGCCGCAGACCTCGTCCGTCCGCCGAAATTTGCTGGAGCAAAGTAGGCGCTAATCCGCCGTTGCAGGCTGCCGCTTTCTCGCTAGGCAAAGAAGATAGATGACTCAATCCTTCGAAATCCTCGGTAAATTTGACCACGAAAGCGACTGCCAAAAGCTGCTATACGCACCGCTGAACCAAAAACTCACCTTTCGTGAGACGAACCTCTACAAGGTCGATTATGAGGGCGATGCCGCAGCGATGGAGGCCTTTGTACGTCAGGTGCTCCTAGATCCGATCAGCCAGGAACTTCGTGAAGGCGGAGGTTCCTCCTTTGAAAAATCCAGCTTTGTTCTGGAATATGGCATGAAAGGTGGAGCACTGGATTTGGAAAAAGAGACAATCCTGAATTACTTCCGCTCCCTCCAGAACCCTGGATTTACCCTCACTAAGCTGATCCTCAGAAAGCGCGTGTATGTCTTTGGAAATGAGGCAAATGAAGCGCCTTTTGTCCGCGATATTTGCAACCCAGCCGTTCACACCTGGGAAGTGCGCCGCGCTGCCTAGCCGTTGCATGGTTTTTCTTGGCTGAATCGAGAAATCACGCCCGGACACCCTCCACCGCCGCCCAAAGTCCGAAAGGCTAGCTTGTGAAATTTTTCACAAAATCGGGTTGCTGCTATCCATCCGGCTCCGATACTCGTTACAACTCTGTCCTCACGCCCTCATGCCTGCACCTGAAGCCGCCCCCGCTCCCGCCTCGCCACCTCCCACCACGGACATGGTCAATGTTCAGATTGACGGAGTCTGGCTAAAATTCCCCAAAGGCACCCGTATGATCGAGGCCTGCAAGGAGGCTAAAAAGGATGTGCCGCATTACTGCTATCACCCAAAACTCTCCAGCCCAGGCAACTGCCGCATGTGCCTCGTAGAGATGGGTATGCCCCCGCGTCCAGCACCCGGGACCGAGCCAGAGAAAGATGAACATGGCATGCCAAAAATTGGCTGGATGCCCAGAGCCGTCATTGCTTGCGCCAATACCGTGGCCGAGGGCATGGGTATCCGCACAGACTCTCTGCTGACTCAGGAATGCCGCAAAGGTGTGATGGAGTTCTTGCTGATCAATCATCCGCTGGATTGCCCTATTTGTGACCAGGCTGGTGAGTGCCGACTTCAGGAGTTCAGTGTAGAACACGGTAAGGGCGAAAGCCGTTTCCGTGAAAACAAGGTCAAGAAGCCGAAGAATGTCGATATCGGACCCCGTGTACGCCTGGACGATGAGCGCTGCATCATGTGCAGCCGCTGCATCCGCTTCAGCGCTGAGATTGCCGACGATCCGGTGCTGGGCTTCACGGAGCGTGGCAGCCATACGACGCTGGCTGTGCATCCAGGCAAACGTTTGGAGAACAATTATTCACTCAATACCGTCGATATCTGCCCAGTCGGAGCACTGACCTCCAATGACTTCCGCTTCCAGCAGCGCGTCTGGTTTTTGAGTGAAACCAATGGCATCTGCACCGGCTGTGCGCGTGGTTGTAATATGGAAATCGGTGCCCGTGGCGACACCATCTTCCGCCAGACACCGCGTGAGAACAATGACGTCAATTCAACGTGGATGTGTGATCAGGGCCGTCTGGATTTCCATTTTGTGAACAGTGAACTGCGTCTCACGGATCCAATGGTGAAGACCGCTGGCAAACATGAAGTTGCCAGCTGGAAAAAAGCCATCCAGACAATCGCTGACGGCGTCGCTGGAGTGAAGGGTGACGAGATCGCCATCATCGCCAGTGCACGCATGACCAATGAAGAGCTGTTCTTTGTCAAACATCTGGCCAAAACGCTGGGCACGGAAAATGTGGATGTCATTCCACGCACCGGTGGTGCTGACAATTACCTGCGTGCCGACGATCTGAACCCGAACTCCAATGGCGTCCGCCAAATTCTAGGCACTGAGCCGGGTTCCAAACTGGCAGGCATTACTGAGCTAATGAGCCGTGGTCGCTTACGCGTCGTTTTTGCTCTGGGTGAAAACCTCCTCAAATGCGGCTTCGAACGCCGCGACCTAGAAAAAGTCAGCCTTCTCACGACTTTGCATATCCTAGCCAATGCTAGTGCTGAGTTGTCTCATGTGGTTCTGGCTGGAAATGCCTATGCCGAAAAACGTGGTAGCATGATCAATGCAACCGGTCGTCTTCAGCGCCTGAACAAAGCGGTGAATGCTCCAGGCAATGCCCGTGACACCTGGGAAATCCTACGAGACATCATCGTCGCTATCGGTGGCTCCAATGGACTCTACTCCGTGGAAGATGTCTTTAAGCGCATCGCCGCCGAGGTTCCTGCTCTGGAAGGACTCAGCTACGCCAAGATCGGTGATCTCGGACTGCCTGTGCTCCAAACCAGTGAGGCCGTCCCACTGCTCGAGCGCGAAAAAGAACGCAAAGCTAAAGGCATCATCGTTGGTTAATCAAGGGGGCTATATGCCCCAACCTTCTCGGTAGGCGGCACGCTTCCAAAGCTTTTCGCCTTCAGGATTGTCGATCAGCCTGCCGGTCTTAGCATCGCAACGCACGACTGTGTTGGTGCGATAAGCGATGTTTCCGAGATGACACATCATCGTGCTTTTTTGACCTTCGACAATGGGGCTGTTTAGTTCAGCTTTGCCACGGATAGCATCCAGGAAATTGCCGACATGAGCAGCGTCGCCACCCCCAGCAGACTTGGTTTTACTGATCTCAGCTCCTTTAGGATCATGGATCGTCCATGAATCCCGGGCGATGGCCAATGTTCCTTTTTCACCGTAGAACATGACTTCTGCCAGGGGCTTTTCGGCAGCACGCGGATGACATGAACTTTGCACCCACTCACAGCCGGCATGGCCGAAGTCGTAAACCGCCGTGCCGGTATCGGGCGTCTCTTGCTCATCCTGATAAAAGTAGCGGCCTCCATTGTAAGTGACTTTGGTCGGATAATCGCCCTTTAAGCCCCAGCGCAGAATGTCCAGCGTGTGGATGCCATTGTTTCCGAGTTCGCCATTGCCCCAATGCCAAAGCCAATGCCAGTCATAGTGAGCATACTTTTTCAGGTCATGCTTGGCATCATCTGGCACAGGCCCCTGCCACATGTTCCAGTCCAGATCGGCGGAGGGTGGCAGTGCTAACTGACCGACCTCCTTACGCGAGTTGTAATAGAAACCGCGACCAAAGCGGGCCTCGCCAATGACGCCGCCATGCAGAGCCGCAATGGCCTCTTTCATCCAGGTCCGGCGCTGATTGCCCATTTGCACCACTTTGCCAGATTTTAAAGTCGCCGCGACGAGTGCCTCCGCTTCACCAGGGTTTTGGCTGCCGGGCTTTTCCACATAGACGTTCTTGCCGGCTTGAAGAGCCAGGATGGCCATTGGGGTATGCCAGAAATTCGGTGTGGCGATGAAGACCGCATCCACGGTTTTGTCCTCCAGGATCTTGCGAAAGTCGCGCACGCCCTGGCACGAGGTTGCTTGTTTATCCGCGACCACTTTGAGCCCCTTTTCCAGACGTCCCGAATCCGCCTCTGCAAGGTAAGCAATCTCGACGCCTGGCAGTGAGAGCAGGGCCTGCACATGCCCCATGCCACGCCCCAACGCGACGACAGCGACCTTGAGTTTGTTTGTCGCCTGATCCGCAGCGCGGAGTCTTGGCAGTGAGGAAAGCGCGGCACCGATGCCAAGCGCAGAGGATTGAGAGAGAAGAGTACGGCGGTTCATAGTGCAGAGATGAATCGACTCCAGACGGGGTCCTCTATCGCTGCGATTGTCACCAGCTTCGATGCTTTTGCATCAAGACTTCGCGCTGAAACGAATCATAACCGCAGCGGTTGTGGCACCAATTAAGTTGGCCACGAGATCCCAGCCAGTGTTTTCATAACCACCGACATTCGTGTTTGGGATCGTCAGCACGGCGATGAATTCGACCACTTCGTTCAGCGCACCAAAGCCAGCTCCTGCGGCAGCACTCAGGACCAGAAGTCCAAAGGTCGGTTTTAACTGAAGGCCTCCTGCGCGTTGAAGAATGGATTTTAATGAATGCCAGCAAACCCACGTGGTGGTGCCGAAACCGTAAGCATGGACGATTTGGTCATACTTCAGTTTTTGCGGAATGATCCACCAGCTGTAGAGCACCGCCTGATCTCCATTGTAAGGCCAGCCTTTCGGAAGCGGCACCAGTCCACCCGCCATGTGCAGCAGCCCCCAAATTGAAAGTGCCCAGAGCAAAGCTGAAGTCAGCGAAACTGCCCGATGCACCAGAGTCACAGCGCCGATCAGCACCAGCATCACCACAATGTAAAAGATGAACTCCTTGTTACCCTGCACCATGGATCCTGCGACCGCAGCAATCATATAAAGAGCTGTAAATGCAGCCAAAGGCAATAGTCGCGGGGGCGGGGTGTTCATGAGATGATAATTTAATTTTTAGATTGGTTGGCTCCTGGCGGGCGATACATCCGAGGCATGCGCATTTCTGACATAGGCCGTGGTTTGGGTATGGGTGGCTTGCGCAGATCAATCACGCGTGTATCTGACCATGTGTCATGCCAACCTCTGTTGTTGCCGCCCAAAAATGAAAAGGGTTCAAATGGCACAATGCGAGAAAGGGTACGACCTATGATGGTAAGAAAGTCAGGATGCCCTCCTTTCAAATCGATCACTTTGGTGCCTGTCACCAGCTTTCCAATCGTGCGCCCACAGGTGCTTTCCATGATCACATAATAAATAGTGATCAAACTGGTCGTGAGAATGATGTCCATCAATCCTGACATTTTTTCAGTCCAATCAACGAAGCCAGAAATCAATCCAGCCTGCTCTAAAAGACCAATCAGAAGAAAAACCAAAAAGGCAAAAGCCATGCCAACAATCCTATCAATGATGAAGTTTAAAAAACGTTTCGTGCCGCTAGCGTCCTGCAAATCCTCATCATGGCTGATAGGCTGTATTTCTGCTTTGGGTGCAGCGTAAGGATTCATGGGATCATCATTCATGCTGGTTTAGATTTACAATCAATCTGCACTAAATCACAAGAGCCATTCTTGCCTTTGAGCATCGTAGGTGGATGAATTAGCCTTCAATCAGCTGCAAAGGGAAAATTGGCTCTCGTCAAGAGTCGGGGTTACAGCTAGATTAGGTCGCCTATTTCACCGCATGAATTCTGTCTGGTCCATTCGCCTCGTTAGAGCACTGTTCTTCTTCCTGTTTGTCTTTACAGGTATGATCATTGCGCTGGGCTTTGATCTTCATGGTGGCCTGGGGGCATTGATAGGAGCTTTAGCCATGGGCTTGCTGTGGTTGTTAGATATGCTTTTCGCTCGTGTCACCTTACGTGATTTTAGTCATGCAACCTTTGGTTTGGCGATCGGGCTTTTCTGCGCATGGCTGGTGACACGGATCGGTATTTTTCAATTAAGCTACTTCCAGGCTTCAGATCACGGGGAGGCTATGCGCAATGTGGTCGAGATCCTTATTTTTGCTTCCTTGTCCTTTTTTGGAGTGACTTTTGCACTCCGCAGTGACCGTGATCAATTTGCCTTCCTCATTCCCTATGTACGCTTTCAGCGGGATGGCGCAGAGGGAGAACCTCTTCTTTTAGACACCAACATCATCATTGATGGGCGAATCCCTGAAGTCTTAGCCACGGGCTTTCTGAGTGGGGCTCTGGTCGTGCCACGCTTTGTTTTGGATGAGTTACAGCGGCTCACAGAATCGGGTGATTCACAAAAAGTGTTACGTGGAAAGCGCGGGCTGGAGATGATGGAAAAAATGCGCAGCATGATGAATGTGAGACTGGCCATCCACGAAGATCCTCCCACAGAAGACAATCGACAAATCTCTGTGGATGCACGCCTTGTCACCTTAGCACGTCAGCTCAATGCACGGCTACTGACGAATGATGAAGGCCTAGCCAAAGTGGCACGACTGCGCGAGATCACGGTACTAAGTTTTAATGATCTCACGATCGCTCTACAGGCGCAGATCAACCCAGGAGATGAACTTGCACTGAACCTGACGAAGTTGGGCAAAGACAAACACCAAGCCGTTGGCTATCTCAATGACGGGACCATGATTGTCGTCAACCAAGCCGCTGCACTGGTCGGACAAACCGTGAGTGTGATCATCACCAGTGCCCTTCCGACCTCGGGTGGCCGACTTATTTTTGCTGAGCTAAAACGCTGAAGCGGCTCCGCTGAAACAGGGCAAGGGCTGTCATCAAGAGCAATACAGCGCTTCCAGGCTCAGGGACAGGCGTTGCAATAATGGAGTTGATGGTCGTGGCACTATCCGAAATTCGGCTCATGTAGAGGCGACTTGGCGCATTGGACTGAAGTTGCCAACCGCTTGAGTCATCGCCCATGTAGTAACCGCTTTTATTAAACAACGCGGCATCAAACTCATTGAAGTCACCCACTGTGTCATTTGTGTCAAAGTAACCTTCCACACCGTAATTGATACCAGCAAGAAACCATTGGCCGGAAACTTGAATGAACACGCCGCCGCCGGAATCGCCTGATGAAAGAGTGGACTCTTGTTGTCCTGAAACAGCATCAAAATCTGCGACAAGAAGATCTCCAATGCCTGAAGGAACGGCAGCATCGACCGTATTGGCACCCCAGCGGGAGACTCCATCACTGCCTGTATGATACCAGCCTTGCACGGGGCCATTCAGATCGACTTCTGCACCGCGTGGGCCACCGCGGCCAAAGGTTACCATGGTTTTCCCTGCTTCGGCGCTGCCCGTATAAAGTTGGGCATAGCTGGAAAACGACTCATTGATTTTGAGGATGCGAAAGTCAGTTCCTGCAATATCCCAATACCCTTGGCCACCATTAGCGGCTGAGTCGATCGTGTAGGTCACGTTGGCTGAGCCATTAAAGGTGGCCGTGCTGACGAAGGTACTGCCCTGTAGGCCGAAGTGTTGAGCTGTGATGAAATACTTCTCACCAATCATGGTTCCCAAGAAGCCACCATATTCACCTTGATAGGCCCAGCCACTGCCTGCATAGATTCCAGTAGGAGCAGAGGTATTCGCCAGCGCATTATCCGTGTCATACAGAAGGATGCCTGAAGAAGTGCTAACGGCAAACAGCCATAAAGCCAATGCAGAGAGCAATGGACACTGGCGCTGGACAAAAAATGACAAGGACATGCATTAAATTAACATTAATTAAATGTAATTTCCATAAAAATAGTATTCAGCATGATTATTTTATGCCTCTGGGTGCCAGCTCAGTCCCCTTAGAAATCGGTGTTCGATGCCCGATCCGCCCATTCATCGACTTCGCGAAGGCGCTGATTGGCGGTGTCGCGAATTTTCTTAACGGCATATTTGCCTAGCGGCAGTCGTTGCGGAGCTAGTTGATCATGAACCATCTGGACAATCAATTCAGCGGCCTTTTCAGGGTCTCCAGGTTGTTTGCCTTCCACATTATTCAGGAAAGTCGCGAACTTACCCGCCGTGCCTGCATACTCAGGCATCTTTACGCCATGATCCAGACCTTTGGAGATGAAAGCAGTTCGAAAGGGACCAGGCTGCACCAGAGTGACCTTGATGCCATGGGGTTGCACTTCAGCGCGCAGGCTTTCACTGAGGGACTCGACTGCCGCTTTAGCCGCACCATAGACACCGAAGCCAGGGTAATTCGAGATTGCTGCGGCAGCGCTGATATTGATAATGTGACCACTTTTTTGTGTCCTCATGATTGGCAGAACCGCTCGGATGACATTGAGAGTGCCAAAGAAGTTAGTTTCAAAATTACGCCGAGTTTTCTCTTCGCTGCATTCTTCAATAGCGCCGATGAGACCGTAGCCAGCATTATTCACGCAGACATCAATCTTGCCTGTGAACTGAGCGGCAGCGGTCAGAACAGAGCTGACCTGATCGGCGTCGGTGATATCAAGCATCAGTCCATGACAGCGTCCCGCACCCACATGTTCCAGCATTTCCAGATCCTCTTGCCGACGAGCCGTGGCAATCACGTCATCACCGACTAGCAGCGCTGCCTCTGCAATGCTGCGGCCAAAGCCGGAGGAGCAACCTGTAATAAACCATGTTCGTGATGTTTCTGACATAGACAGCTTTTACGTTAGCGAATGACGGATGGACTCGGCTTGCTCCGAGATGGCCGCTTTTTCTGTCTCAGTCAGGCGGGTCACATTCCGCACCTGCATGGACATTCGTTGATTCATTTTCAGTCGCGTCTCATGCCGCATGAGAAAATCCCAATAAAGCGTCGTAAATGGACAGGCATCTGGACCCGTGGATTTGGCCGGATCAAAACGGCATCCTGTGCAGTAGTTCGACATGCGTTGAATGTATTTGCCAGAGGCAATGTAGGGCTTGCTGGCCATGATGCCGCCATCACCATGTTGCGACATGCCCAAAGTGTTTGGCAGCTCGACCCACTCCACCGCATCCACATACATGGCCAGATACCATTCATGCACCTCCTGAGGTTTCACGCCCAGCAGCAGTGAAAACAAGCCGGTAACCATGAGCCTTTGAATGTGATGCGCATGTCCGTATTGCAAAGTTTGACCTATCGCTTCGCGCAGGCAGTTCATGTCTGTCTCGCCTGTCCAATAAAAGCTAGGCAATGGTTGATGCGCATCGAGCGAGTTCAGACTGAGGTAGTCCGGCATAAATCGCCAATAGATGGCACGCACATACTCCCGCCAGCCAAGAATCTGACGGATAAAACCCTCCACAGCAGCAAGTGGTGCACTACCTGTGCGATATGCCTTTTCCGCTGCGGCAATAACTACTCGAGGATCGAGCAACTTGAGATTTATCACCACGCTGAGGCGACTGTGAAAAAGCCAGGGTTCACGTGTCCACATGGCATCTTGGTAGTCACCAAAATCAGTCAGTCGATTTTCGATAAAGTCACTGAGAGCTAACTGAGCGTCCTGCGCCGTCAGGGGCCAATCAAAGTCGGCTAAACGTCCTGGATGCTTAGCAAAACGTTGTTCCACAAGATCCATCACCTCTCGCGAGATAGCATCAGGCAAAAAGCGTCTCGGTGCGGCATGCAGTGGTGGTCCTTGCTTGGCAAAGCTTTTACGGTTCTCACTGTCAAAATTCCACTCGCCACCCACAGGCTTACCCTCATCCATGAGCACCTGGTGTTTCACCCGCATCTCTCGGTAAAAGAACTCCATGCGCAGCTGTTTGCGGCCTTTAACATGCTTTTCAAAGTCGGCGTGAGAAGCTAAAAAATGTCTATCCTCTCGCATCTCCAGTGGCAGGCCCAGTGCCTCGGCAGTTCGGCGGAAGTCTTCACGCACCTGCCATTCACCGGGCTCGACGATAATGAGACGCTGCGGTTTTAGGCGCTTGAGGGTCGCCGTAAGTTCGGCCACGAAGTTGCCAGCATTCTCCAGGTCTTCTAACTTCCGATAATCCACTCGCATCCCCTCTGCACGTAGGCTTTCGGCAAAATGGCGCATGGCAGAAAGGAAAACCACGATGCGCGCTTTGTGCGTCCATACTTTGGTCGATTCTGTGGCCACTTCAGCCATCCAAATACAGTCTTGATTAGAATCAAAACCATCAAAGACAGAGGAATGACGATCCAGTTGATCACCGAGGATGAGAATTAAATGACGCATGAGCTTCAAGGTTACGAACCTGTCCGCTGACCGGAAAAGAAACTGAGGCAGAAATTGTATTCTATTTGGTAAGGATTCGCGCTTAAATCAGCCAGATTCATGAAAACAGAAATCAATCTGCTGCCAAAACTTTGGCTGGTCCCAGAATCCATCAGCAATCGCCTGGGTCGAGAGGCCGGTCCCCAGCGCGCCATGTTTGAAGATGGGCATCTCTTGATCATCCTCCACCAAATTCCAAAACCAGATGAGCACCAGCGTAAAGCTGCCCTCTTTTGGCGAAATCCCGAAGGCGAATGGAAGAGCAACCTCCAGGGTCATGGTATCGCCTCATTGAATGAGCATCTGCGAGGTTTTGACACCCGATTAACTGATCTGGAGAACGCTGAAAATCATGCCAACACAGCCATTGAGTATCACAGCGTGCTGGAAGAGATCGCCCCAGTGCTGCGAACCTCACGCGGGCTGCATCGGGCTATGCAGCAGGCGCGCGAGTTTTTGAAGTCCGAGCGTGAACTGATCAATCTACGTGACCAAGCAGCAGGGATTGAGCGTACGGCGGAGCTCTTGCTTCAGGATGCTCAGTTTGGCCTAAACTTCACCGTAGCCCGCCAAGCCGAAGCTCAGGCCATCACCGCACGGCAGATGTCAGCGACTGCGCATCGCCTGAATCTGTTGGCCGCCTTTTTTCTGCCTATGACCGCGCTAGCCAGCATCTTTGGCATGGATGTGCACAGCACCGTGAGTGATTCACCAGTGAATTTCTGGCTGATTTTAGCTTCGGGCCTGTTGCTAGGACTATTCGTCATGTCGCTTTTGATGAAGAAAGAATAAAAGGCTGATCTTTAGCCACTTCCGATGCCATCCATGAAAGAATCCAACATGGACGATTGGTGGTCATTTTACTGGCGATCAAAGTACCCACGGGCAAGCAAATCCCCCAGCGCAACAACGCCTGCGGTGTCGAGCACGAGCTTCTCGGGCTGCGGCGGCAAATTCAAAGCCTGGATGTGAATGAACGCTTTATCAGCCGCCACGAGGGCCGCGAGATCAGCGGTGATGTCGATCTGGTTGAGCCCTTTTTCATCTGGCGGCAGTTGCTGGCTCACGAACCACTTCAGCGACGGCATCGCCAAATCTATGCGACTTTGCGCCACAGTCGATTGCAGCCACTTCGCGGCTTGTTTGCGATAGGGGCCAAAGGCCATGTCATTCTCGCCTGCGTGATAAAAGATGCCCGCCAGCTCCACGGTGTAGCCTCGGTCCTTCAGCTCCTGCATCGCGCTGCGGATGAAGGCGATGAACGCCGGGTAAACATGCATGTCCTTGGCCGTCGTGCCCTCAGGCGTCCAGTCGTTCATCTGCGTGCCGCTGTGCGTGAACTTCGCAATGGCGACATTCCCTTTCTCCGTGGCTCGCAAGGTCTTCGCGAAGCTCAACTCCGGCCCAAAGGTGTCGTAAGCACCCGCTGGCCCAAGCGGTTCCCACCCCTTCGAGGTCTTGAAGCCGCCACCGAGGTCGTATTTGAAAGCGATCTGCGCATCCTCACTCGCCGCCGCTCCGAGTTCTTGTTGGAAGGCACGCTCGCCCTCCATGTTGCGATGTCCGGCGAGGACGAAGAGTTTTACTGAGCTGCCTTTGGCATACGGCCAGGCTTTGAGCGGCCTGTCGCGGCTGGTTTCGATGCCGAGCGTGCGCAGATACGCGTCCGCATGATTCACGCCGTGCTCGAGCTGCCCGAGCGTGCCGTAGTGATAGTGCAGCCCCGTTTCGCCGCCGATCTCCACCGCGTCGTGATTGGTGGGCACGTAGTCCACGAGTGGATCTGCATCCGCGACCGCCTTTTGCGCCGTGCGGATCGCGAGCATGTTGTCGCGGTTGTCCATGCCCCAGATCGTCTTCGTGCAAAGCTCGCCGAGGTAGAAGCGCAGGTTCGGCAGCTTCAAATCGCGACGCCAGCACGCGATGAAGTTCTTCAAGTTCGCCGCGTAGGCCGGCTTGAAGGCCTTGTCGAACATGTCGTTCTCCCCCTGATGCCACACGAAGCCCTCGATGCGATACGCGATCTTTTTTCGATCCAGCTCGGCCAGCGAGGCACGCACATGCTCAAGCGCCAGCGGGTAAAGCTTGAAGCCGTCCGGCATGTCCGGATTCCAGTCCTTGCCGAGCGTCGTGCCACCCGAGGCCACTTTGATGACCGCGATGGGTGCCTCGATGCTCTGCGACACCTTTTTGGCAAAGCTCAGCTCCGGCCCGAAGTAATCACGCGTCGGTTGCATCGGAATCCAGCCCTGCGAAGTCTCCATGTTCTCACGCCCGAGCTTATAAGAGAACAAAACGTCCTTCTGCGGCTGATCGAGCCCCGCAAACGGCGGGAAGCGATGGATGTCCTTC
Source organism: Verrucomicrobiaceae bacterium (assembly GCA_027489965.1). Lineage (GTDB taxonomy): Bacteria > Verrucomicrobiota > Verrucomicrobiia > Verrucomicrobiales > Verrucomicrobiaceae > Prosthecobacter. Next base: position 43,894 of record JAIXZA010000158.1, on the reverse strand, counting down.
ACCCTCGAATGCGTGCCGACCATGTTCGATTGGCCCGCGAAGATGAAAACACGCAGCGTTTTGGTGTCGGGCTCAGCGCTGTGAGCCGCAATGGGCAGGAGCAGCAGGGCTGCGAGGAGGGTGAAGGTGTGCTTCATGTTCATTTAGGATTCAAAACATTTCCCAGCTCCCCAATTCGCGCTTCATCCGGTCGGCCATCGACACCGAGGGTGGGCTGGAGCCCGCCGCCGTCAGAGACGCGAGCAAGCCTACCCTCCAATTCACCAAATGGGTCTGACGAGCTTTGAAGAATGCCCAAGGGAATCACAATCCGATGGCTGCGTCTAGGCTCAGCTTCTGGCCGTTCCGGGGGAGGGCCGACATCCAGCCAGTCAATATCTGGTGAATGCGACACGGGTTTTCGGACCTCTGGCCAAATCCATTCAACTTGTGATGGAAGCTTCCCGAGAAGCTCCAGAGGATTCCATAGCCATGTTATCTGAAAAGGCTCAATTTCCCCAGTGAGCAAAGCCATGAAATAGCTTGGCGAATGATTCTCCGCTTTGCGGATCTCCAACTCGGACCAGTAGATTAAATCTCCGGACAAATGCTTAACTTCAATGTGCCAGTCTGAACTTCCATCTTCGAGTCGGATGCGAATGTCTGATTCCCTATTTTCTTCATCTCGATGCACGCCTTCATCAACATGGAATGGCTTTCCAGCCAGATGGTGGCGAAGTCGTTCTCGCAACCAAACTTCTGCCTTCCGGGCAGTGGCATGGTCCTGGCGTTGCTCTCCCGGCGTTCTTGACCTGTTCTGTGGTTTACGGTTGTGACGAGGCTCGGAGTTCGTGACGGTCGGCGATGCTCCGCCTGCGTCGGTAACTCCTGATTCTTTGGGAGTGTCCGTGTTCACGCTTGGTTGATCTAAGCATGGCTCCACCGCAGCATCAATTCTGGCAGCGTCATCCACCTGCCCAACTCGGTCAAAGGGTGAGTTTGCGGCGGTCGCGGGTGATTCAGCCACTCGCAGAAGTTGCGACATCTGATCTAGCGGAAGTGCCAAGTTCCGCATTTCGCGTTCCAGCAGATCACGAGTTGGTGCGGCAAGCAATTTTTCAACCGAGGAACGCTCGGCAGCAGGAATGCACACTCCAGGGCAAGCGGCCAGCCCCCGCGCAAGAATGTCCCACAAAATGGGGTCGCCTCCGTTTAGAAGGCCACCATTGATGTAGAGAGTGACGGCTCCTTGCCGATCAATCCAGTATTCGAGTTGGGAATTCGTTCCCAATTCCTGATCTTCCAGCGACAACTGAACGTTGAGGTGCTGCAAACAGTGAATCTCGATCTGCTGAATGGCTGTGAACAATTCTTGGGTCACCTGTTCACGCTCCTCGGGGCTTTTCGTGGAAGCCAGCAAATGGCAGACCACAACCAGACGTTCGCCAAGGCGGTCACGAATCAGTTGCTCAAGAGGTTGGTGGTTCTGTTGCTCAAGGACAGTCCCAATCAGAGCCTGCGAGAGAGGCTTCGCTCCGATTCGATCCTCGGCCGCTTCGGCAATAGCACGCCTCTCAAGTTTGACTGGGAACAGGTGAATGGGCAGTCGTAAAGAATCAAGATGCGGCTCATCCAGGTAGTAGAGTGTCGCATCAGATTCAGGTTTGATCCATTGGTCACCACGCCCATCAGACTGGCGAATAACGGCCCACCAACGGCGCGTTAGTCTGGGGGATTGCTGTTGGAGATAAGATAGGTAGAGCCTGATAACACGCTCACGGCAGCTCTCATCCTCGAAAGCAGGCAGGGATAAAGCTGTGTCGAGCATTTGAGTCCACAACCCCTCATCGACCTGTTCCCATGAGCGGCGAAAGCCCAGTGCTTTGCTGAATTCTGCGTTCCTCGGTTCAACAGCAGGGCGAGGAATATAATCTGGAATCTGTTTCGTGACGGAACCCTCGACAAAGAGGCTACAAGGACTTTGCCATTCCGTGCCATTTTTTGAATGGACCCAGCCCTGCACACGCAAGCTCCAAATGAGATAGGAGTCGGATTCCCAAAGTTCGTTATCATGATCTTCGCTTTTGCTGCTAGAACGGTGCCCTCTGGCTTTGAGATACTGGCCATAGTAAATCCAGTTCTCTTCAAGCAACGTCAAAAGACCTTGAACCTTCAAAACGGATAAATCGCAATCAATCCGCCAGTTTCGCTTCATGCGAGAATCGTATTCTAAAGATGGAAGCCGGTAAGGCCTCGCGGAATTAGCAACAAATGATCTGCAATAGCTTCGCCATTCAGGCAAAGACATACCTGCCAACTCGCGAAACCCAAAATTTGGCTCCTGCATCATTAGCCCCTTCCTTGACCTAGCCTGATCATCCTCAGAAAGAGAAATTATTGGCAACACCTTGGGGCACCAAGATACACCAATCCACGCATAAAAACGCTTCCAAGATGCCAGATCATCATCGCTAAAGTCTGGCGCTGGCGGTGCCAGGACAGCCCGAGACCCTTGCGTGCAATACTCAGTGAGCACGGCGGAAGCCCCCCAAGGTTCTGATGCGTAAACCAGTCGAGATTTTCTCCACTGCCCGTCATCACAGCAGACTTCGAGATGATCGCACAATCCAGCCTGCACAGTATTGTTCCAATCAAACGGCTTGTTATGCTTTGCATCATCGTGCGGGAAGATGCTATGCAAGAAGTTGATCAAACTCTGATAATCACTGATGTTTCTCTCTTTCAGAGCGGGCACTACACATTCGTGGCAGACGCTCTCGAAGGAAAATCGGTGCAACCCGAATAGATCAGTGATCAGCTTTTTCGACGATTCACTCTCAAATCGTTTCCACGAAAGCTGAAATTCCTCTGTGACGAAGTGCGCCCCGATCTCAGACGGGACGATCTCAACTTCAAACTTGGGGCGTGAGAATATCTTGTCTGAATCAGGTGAAAGCAGAGCTTCACTGCCTTCGACGGGAAAAAGAGGAAGTTTCTTGAGAGCAGAAGAAGTCCATCTCGCCCCATCAAGCCGGAGCAGTGTCTGACACCGCGCCGGATTCTCTGCCTTATGTGGAAGAAAGCCATGCTCCCGCCACTTTATGCCTGCGGAATCGATCATGAAGGCTTTTGCCTCCTCCCAAGCTTCAAAACCATGACTCTCGGGCTTACAGCGAAGCTTCTCGAAACTAATGTGTTCAGGATACCCATTGGGAACCCGCTTGCGGACAGCATCCTTGATTTTAGACCACAAATGCCGAGCCACCTTTCCATCAATGCCAGCGATTTCACTAACGCCTTCCGGCCAGCGTAGAAAATCCAAAGCCATCCCGCAATCAGGAAGTTCGGCAACGAAATCAGCGATCAAAGCGGCAGCAGATTCTAGTGCTTCTGGTCTGCTCTCCGCAGGTTCTTTAGAGAAGTGCTCTCGATTTTGCTCAAGCGGCAAGTTCAGATGAAGGACAAGTGCTGGAACTGGATTGGTCTCGTCTGTGCGGAAGAAGGTGCGGATACTCCTGCTGTCCTGATACCTCAGCGTCAGCGGCACTGGTTCACCATTCTCATAGCGGACAGCAATCTGGGCTTTCTCAGCATCCCCCCTTACCAGCCACTCTTCCGTCGGAGTTCCGTCCACCACGAAGGCAAATCGCCCTTCGCCTTCAGTGAGCAATTTTCTTTCCCATGAAATTGTCGTCGTCTCCCTCACCCAGTTGATTTGCTCAATCGAGGGCAAAAAGAGCATCGTGCTTGGGCTGCGGATGATTTCTGCCCACTGTTGATCCAGAGCCTTCAGCACTGCGGCGTTCTCACGCTTGATCTTCAAGACCACTACCGTGTCGAATTTCTGAACCAAGTCGCGGATGAATGGCTCTTCTGAATGTAGATCACACGAATCTGGGACGGAGAGTAGGTGCATCAACGGCTCATCAATCTCACCCTTCGTGTGTTCTTTGACCAGAGTTCGGGCACGCTCGCGAGAAAACTGGAAATGAAGACCACCTGAATGAACCCGTATGGACTCAGCAAACTTTGCCGTCACTCGAAAGCCAAGGCCCTTGTGGCCGATTGGCTTGTCTGACATGGCATCAACAGCATTCTGAAGGAGTTCTAGGAATAGCCTGCCGCTGTAGTCTCCCGAAATTTGGCTCTCGAGCCCAACGTGCTCTTGTAGAGCATTGCGGTTCTCATAGTGCCTCAACTTCTCACCTCGATAGTAATCGAGTAGTTCTTCGTCGACAAGACCTCTAAGCCCGGCTTCCACGTCAGTTTTGCCGGTCAAGGTGCAATAACAGAGTGCCCGCAGTCCTTTCTCGCCAAACAGTTTTTCGGGAGACGCATGATTCGCCGCGACGAGGTAGTCGTCTCGCCAGATGAATGCGGCAGCGTTTTTCATGGAGTTTGGTAATACAGGGCTGGGCAAGTCTCAACTTCTCGCCAAAACGCCTTCGAGTATCGCGTGCGCTGCGATTTCATCAGGGGAGGCTGCTGAGGCAAAATAGGAACATTGCAATGAGATGCTTGATGGATGTCATGAGGCGGCAGTCATTTGGAGGTCATTCCGAGCTGGTCGAAGAGGAAGGCCAGCACGTCTGCCTTCTGCGCGATCTTCTCGGACAAGGCGGTGCCCATGCCGTGACCTGAGGCGGAGCTGAAGCGAGCGAGCACGGGGTTCCCAGAGTTGGTGGCGGATTGCAGCACGGCCGTCATGCGGCGGCTGTGCGCGGGATTGACTCGTCCGTCGGTTTCGCCAGCGAGGAAAAAGACCGCTGGATAGAGTGTGCCGGTTTTCACCTGATGAAAGGGCGAGTAGGCGTGGAGAGCGCGGAACTGCGTGGGGTCTTTCACGGTGCCAAACTCGGTGACATTGAAGGCTCCGTTCGGATCAAGCTCGACCCGCAGCATGTCGTAGAGTCCCACATGCGCGACGACGGCTCGCGCGAGCTGCGGATGCTGTGTGAGAAAGGCTCCCATGAGCAAACCGCCGTTGCTGCCGCCTTCGACGGCGAGCTTGTCAGCGCGTGTGTAGCCGCGCTGGATGAGGTGCGCGGCACAGGCGGCGAAGTCGTCAAAGACGTTTTGCTTCTTCGTCAGATTGCCCGCGAGATGCCATTCCTCGCCGTATTCACCACCGCCGCGAATGTTGGCGACGACGTAGATGCCGCCGCGATCAAACCACAGGCGATGCTCAAAGTTAAACACCGGTCTCATGCAGTGCCCGTAGCCGCCGTAGGCATAGAGCAGAGCTGGATTGCTGCCATCAAGTGGCGTGCCTTTGCGGCGGAGAATATTGATGGGCACCTTGGTTCCATCTATGCTGATGGCGAACTCACGCACGGCTTCGATGTCGCTGAAATCCACGGGGGAAGTGTTGAAGAGCGCGGTCTTCTCCACGCTCGTCTTAGCAGGGTCGTAGAGCATCCATGCGGCAGGTGCGACGAAGCTGGTCTGGCGAAACAGAAGTCGCTCATCCATGACGAGCAGCCCGCCGATTCCTGACGCGACCGGCATGGGAACGATGCTCTCATGGCTGCCATCCAGATCCAACTGCCGAATGCGTGAAGGCCCGCCGATCATGTCGGCGATGAAAAGATATTTGGCCGTGAGCAGGAAGCCCTCGATCACCGCATCACTCTCCGGCACGATCAACTTTGCCTCGCTCAGCACGCCATCGGTGGACATCCGCAGTAGCTTGCCGCGTGGCGAGTCCTTCACCGAGCGCAGATACAGCGCGGCTCCATCATGGCTGAAGTCGATCTCTTTGATGCCGTCCTCGTGGCGGGTGATCTGTCGCCAAGGCGAGCCTGCAATGGTTTCGCGGAGGTGATGAGAGAACTCACCGCCATCGCCATTCGCCACGCTGGCAAGCAACCAGCGGCCATCATCTGAGGTGTGCAGCTCGATCTCGGCGATGCGTGGGAAGTCTTTTCCGGCAGAGTATTCATCGCTGCTCGCGGGCGCACCGAGTTGGTGAAAATAGACCTGCTGGTAGAAGTTCAGGTCTGCCTCGGGTCGCTCTCCTGCGTGCGGATAGCGCGTGTAGAAGATGCCCTTGCTGTCCGGCGTCCATGCCGCGCTACCGCCGCCGGTCGGGTATTGCACGCGTTTGATTTGATCCGGCAGAGGCTCGCCCGTGTCGGTCCGGTAAAAGTGCAGCGCGCCATCCTCGCTGCCATGCTCCGACAGACAGACAGCGATGAGCCTGCCATCTGGCGAAGGCACGAACCAATCCATCGCCACCTGGCCTTTGGGTTCGATCTCGTTCGGATCGAGCACGATTTTTTCCGACGCCAAGTCATTGGGCGAAGTGAGCGTGACGAGCAGCCGCTGCTGCTTCGGCGGCTGAAACTTCAGCGCAAAGAGAAGTCCAGGCCGTGCGACGAGGCCAGTATGTGAAGGCGTGTCTTGCGCATAAAGCGCCTTCAACTTTGACTCGATGCCTGATCGATCTACCCGCGAATCCAGCCAGGTGCGTGAGTATTGATTCTGTGCGGAAGTCCACGCTTTCACCGCCGCTGAGTCCCCGTCTTCAAGCCAGCGATACTCATCCACCACCTGCACGCCGTGGTATTCGTCCGTGACGGGTTTCTTTTCCGTCGGAGGCACAGCAGCGGAGATGGACATGGCGATGGTGAGGAGGGGAAGGAGGATGAGCTTCATGCTAGTGGAGCTTGATGAGGGCTGGTGTGTCCGTGCTCGATTCGATGGCCTTGATGGTGTCGCGGACGGAGTTCGCTTTTTGCAGTCCGAGGTTCTTGGGGAAGTCCGGCTCTTCCTTTTCAAAGTAGTGGGCGATCTTCTCCAGTTCGGGAATGACGGCTTTCGCGTGCGAGCCGTATTCCAAAAGGATCGTCATGATTTCCGGCGTGCGCTTCTGGCTGGCCCACGGGTTTTGCTCGCGGGTGTATTTCACGCAGGCGGTCATGCCTTCTTCGATGTGATGCTGGGCCAGGACGCGCAGGCCCTCCACGCGAATGCCGTCGGCGAACATCTCGCCACTGGGCGCAGGCTGCACGATGGCCTCGTGGATGGCGGGCAGCAGCGGTTTGATCTCCTCCAGCGAGAGATTCCGATACACGGAGCCGATACTGCCGCGTGCGCGACCATCTTGATTCTTCAATCCGGCTCTCACCGCCGTGTAGACCGCCTCGCGATCCACGCCGTCCAACGAGCGACTGAGCATGCCATCGCGGTCAAACAGCGCAAACGTGAGGTAGCGCTGCTGCATGCCACGCGGGTCGTTTTTCGTGTCCACCTGCGCCAGCAGTTCGAGCAACTGGGGCACGGTCTTCGTGGCGGGTTTGCCGATGGCGGCGAGTGCCTCAGCAGCCTTGATGCGCAGCCAGAGATCGGGGTCTGCGAGTGTCTTTTGCAAGGCATCGACAGCCGGCGCTGCACGTCCGCGGAGGAAGATCAGGCCCTGACAGGCTCCGTAGCGGGCGTCGAGGCTCGGAGACGCGAGCATGTCGATCAACGCAGTGACGGGAGCGCTCTTGCGGCGGCCGAGAGCCATCGCGGCTCGCTCACGGACGATGGGGGACCAGTTGCGCAGGCGTTCGAGCAATTGTTCGTCGCTCAAGGCATCGTAGAAGCTGTTGCGGTCCTTGTTGTTCCAGCCACGACCGTCGTTGACGATTGCCTGGGCGGTGGCGGCATCGAGCTGAGGCACTGCGCTGGGCTTCTTGCCGGTGAGATGGATTTTCTTCAGCGGCATCGCGTAGGCCAGCAAATAAGCGCCTGTGCAATCCCAGCCCGCATAGCTGTCGTTGCCTCGTTCTGGCGGACCTTGATGCAAAAAGCTGCCGTCCGAACGTCGAGCCAGATCATAATACCACGCGCCAAACTCCTGCATCCATGCGCCCGTGGCCTGAGGGCCGCTGTGCGCCACGCCGGGCATGGCCCAGAGCATGTTGAAGAAGTTTCCCGTGTGACCGGTGTCACGCTCAGGGCCGTGCGAGGCGAGGCTCATGCGCGAGAAGAACTCCGCGCCTTTGGATTCGCCGAGAAGGCCGAAGAGCACCGAAACCATGCCGCACTTGCCATTGTCCTCATGATTCTCGATCCACGGATGATGATCGCCGTAAGGGATGGCTCCTTTGCCAATGTAGAAGCGCAGCAGTCGATCGCTGCGCTCAATGGCGAGATCCACCGCTGGATCTTTGACACCCGCTTCACGAGCCAGCACGAGCGAGATCGTCAGCGGAACGCCGGGTGAGTTCATCATGCCATAGCCGCCCAGACGTCCATCGGGCCTCGCAAACCCATGACCCCATGAGCCGACAGCGCTCTGACCTTTCGCTGACTCCAGCGCGAGGCGTTTCAAGCCCGGCATCACCGACTGATCACCCGTGGCTGCCACATACTCGCCGAGGAACATCATCACGTAGCCGTAGTGCCACGTCTGCATGCTGTCCGATGAATACTCCGCCGCCCATTTCGCCTCTTTTTTGATCTGCGGCAGGTAGGCGGCATCACCGCTCGCCAGCAAGGCCAGTGCATTCAGCGAGCGCGGAATGGGGTCTTGATTGGCGTAATCAGACGCACCTATGCGGGCCGAGATCACCTTGCAACCTTGCTCGAGGATGCGTTTCGATTTCGGGCAATCAAACGGAGCTGTAGGCGAGTAGCTGCCGAGCACCGGCAGCTTCAAAACGACCTCATCCGTCTTTCCAGCACGCCAGCGTGTCAGCATCAATTTGCCGCCCCCGGCCTCCGTCTCGGACAAAGTGAGCGCCTGACCGAGTTCCGTGCGTGGATCGAGCGAAAACGCTTTTCCACCAACACCAAGAATCACATCGCCCACGGCGATCACACCATCGGCAGGCGACTTCGGTTCCACTTTCGTGATCGCGATCTGCCGCGCGTCACTCGTCACCATCGTGTCGGAGTGCATCCAGCCGCGCAGGCCTGTGGCACCGAGATTCCAGTCGTGTTTGGCTTTGGCCGGGATCGCATCGCCCTTGGTGAAATCTGGCGGTGGAGTGGATTCATTTTTGCCTGCTGCAAGGACGAGGCTAGGCGCTGCGAGCAGCGCGATGAGGAAGCGGTGCGATTTCATGAAGCGTGGAATCATTTGTTGATCTGGGAAGAGCCGATCAGAGCCTCCGCGAACGCCTTGCCCATCAGCGCAAAGGTCTTCGCGCAGCCAAGGTAATGATAGCCGGCATTTGAGGCACCGCGTTTCCACAGGGCTTCTTCGGTGGGCGAGATGAGCTTGGCTTCGTAGTCTTTGAGGTAGTCGCGCTTATCCTGCTCGGTCATGTGGCCGTCGGCGTTGGCGTGGTCTTTGTGCTTGGAGTTGAGGAAATGACCCATCTGGCGGACCTGGGCGCGTTTGTTGTCGATGGCACCGAGTTCCTCGGACCAAAACGGCGCGGTGGGCACGGCGAAGACGTTGCCTTTGAACTCGGGCATCAGCGAGGGCGCGGTCATCGCCTCGCGGAAGGCGAGCGTGTCAGGCGGAGCATTCAAACCACCCACACCCATCACGCCGATGACGAAGGGCATCTTCGGCGCGTTGAAGTCTTTGCGCACATCGCGGATGAAGTGCGCGAGGAGGTCGCTGTAGAGCGCGAAGCGGCCCGGCTTGCCGCGATCCGGATACGTGTGGCCGTCCACCATGTCATTGAAGCCCTGGAGCCAAACGAAGCCCGCGATCTCGTAGCCGTCTTTGGCATCGTAGGCCGGGCAGACGCGTTTGGGATCGGCGAGCACGTGTTTCACATGCTCGACCATGTAGCGGTAGAAGCGGCCGGTTTCGCGTTTCTTCTCCGTGAGCCATTCGTTCATGTCCTTCGGCACGCCGTGGCCCGGCGGGCCATAGTAGAGCTTCTTTTGGTAGTCGTTGAGTTCATACGGCCCCGCGCTCGGCGGACGGAACTCCGTGTTCAGGCTCCGGCCACCCCAGGCGGTCTTGATGATCAAAACGGGCTCTTGGAGCGCCGCGTCCATCGTGAGGCCAAAAGTGAACTCCGGGCCGATCTTGCCATTCGACTTCGTCGCATCATCGCGAGCCCCAAAGCCCGCCGTGAGCTTCCCCGTGCCCTCTCCATTCGCGCTGCCGTCGTATTTGCCGGTGAAGTAAGAGATCCAGGTGTGATCGCACACACGCGGCTCGCCCTTGTCGTCGCGCATCATTTTCAACAGCGGCGCAGTCGCCGAATCGTCGCCGATGTAGTCAAAGGTCTCGATCTTCGAATGCCCCTCCATATTCGATTGACCCGCGAGGATGAAGACCTTCAGCGGCTTGGCTTGAAGCTGGGCACTGAGGCAAAGAATGGCGAATGAGAGAAGGCGCATCGGTCAGGAGGGTGAGCTGGGGCTGGCAGAATATATGCAAACGGCACGTTAGGTGGATTCATGCCGCATTACACGATATTCTTGCTGTCCACTGCTTATCGCGGGACATGTGCGTTTCATGCTTGTCGATATGCCAGATGCAGCCACAGATGAACAACCTGTCTCCTCATGCGCACGCTTGCTCTTTCTTTCCTCCTTCTCTCCTTCGCGACCACTCACGCCGCTGCGGAAGCTCTGCCGGTGAAGATCGTGCCAGGAGTCGGCATCACGCGAGGTGGCGAGCCTTACTTTGTGAAAGGTGCCGCTGGCGACAAGCATCTCGACGAACTCGTCGCCACGGGCGGGAATAGCTTTCGCACTTGGACCACGAATGGCCTGGGGCCGATCCTGGATGCGGCGCAGCAGCGCGGGCTGACGGTTTGCGCCGGTATCTGGTTGGAGCCCGAGTGCAATTGGTTCTCGTATTCCAAACCTGAGAACTGTGCCCGACAGACCGAACGCGTGAAGAAGGAAGTGCTTCAGTATCGTGATCACCCCGCGCTGCTGTTTTGGGGCATCGGCAACGAAGCCGAAGGTGATGGTAACAACGCGGACTACTGGAAGCAGCTTGAAGTGCTCGCCAAAGCCGTGAAGGAGATCGACCCCGCGCATCCCACCTTCACCGCCGTCGCCGGATTGCAGCCTACAAAGGTCGCCGGTATCCAAGCCCACACGCCGAGCCTCGACTTCGTCGGCATCAACACCTATGGCGCACTTCACGCCCTGCGCGGCTACCTCGCCAAGGCAGGCTGGACACGGCCCTGGGTCGTCACCGAATACGGAGCACGCGGCTTTTGGGAAAGTCCGCGCACCTCATGGGACGCGCCCATTGAGCCAACCAGTGGCAATAAGGCGCGAGACATCCGCAAAGGCTACGAAGCCGCCATCCAGCCTGGAGGCGACTGCTGGGGCGGTTATGTCTTTCTCTGGGGCCAGAAGCAAGAGGCCACTTCGACATGGTTTGGCATCTTCACTGAAAGTGGTGAATCCACTGCCATTCGCGATGTGATGCACGAACTCTGGAAGAACCAGCCGCCGCCTGATCGGGCTCCCGAGTTGAAAAGCCTTACCAGTGACGTCGCCAAAAAAGAGATCGCCGCAGGCAGTGAGTTCACCGCCAAAGCCGAAGCCACCGATCCAGAGGATGATCCCCTCACCTATCACTGGACCGTCACTCCAGAATCCTCTGGCCGAGACAAAAACAATCGTGAACGCCCCACCAAACCACTAACTAAATGCCTGATTAAATCCGAAGGTGCATCTGCCAGCTTCCGTGCACCGATCAAACCTGGCGACTACCGCGTCCACATTCTTGTCACTGACACTCGTAAACGCGCTGCCACCGGCAACTTCCCGATCAAAGTAACTGAGAATAGCGCTGATCGTGCCAAGCAGTAATCAACCCTTCCCTTCCTAAAGATTTATTCAAGGCTAACTGCCTATTGCACCCAGCAGCCAGCTCAAGGAAGAGTTAGGTATTCGTTCCGTAACCCATCCGCGGCAACGACGGCAAAACTGTCACACAAACTTTGCATCCACCTGCCTATACAATTCGTTCCAGCGGAAACTGCCATGAAAAAATCAAAGCTCATCCATGATTCAGCGAGTTCTCAACTTGCTCTCTGCATAGTCGCACTTTTACTTAGTTTTGTTACTTTTCTATCGTTACCTACGAACGCTCAGGCGGCACAGACCTATCGCCTCCAAGTAGCACTTCCCCCAATATTGACAGTGGGCGAAGAACTCCAGCAATGGGATGCTCAAATTCGTATCCTGCGTCCGAGTCCTGGTGATAACTTTTGGTATCGCCTGCCACATACCGTGCAGATCACAGGCGATCTTCCGCCAGGCCTTCGACTGGCACAACAGGGCCCCAGCTTCTTCTCTCTGCCAAGTTTTGTAGGCACCCCAACTCAAGCAGGGCAGTTCACGGTGCAAGTTCAGGCAACGATGTCGGATGGACTAATCACAGAGAAGGAAACCGTTAATTTTTTTGTGTCTGATCCACGGAATGAAAGCTACACGGCGCAGACCTGGGGTCTTTCCAGATTCCGTCAAGGCCTTCAGGTGGGCAATGCAGGTGCCTTTCTTGTCAGCCAGAAGCAGTCGCTACTGAGAGCCGCTGTGCAGGTGCAAGCGGCAGGATTACCAGCAGGCATCTCAATTGCAGCCAGTGGATCTGACGGTTACTACTCGATTCAAGGCACTCCTGAGGTCGCGGGTCAATTTACCGTGAGGCTCGTCTTCACGTGGCCAGATGGCTCACCCATTGCTGAAACCACTGCTAACTTGGAAGTGCTACCAACCGACTACAAAGCTCAACAAATCTTGTCAGTCGTCGTGCTCGGAGCCATTCGGAAAAATGTCGCCTACGCTCCGTTCGGCTACCGTGCGCCCTTCCTTTATGTCGAAGATGAGTTCGGAGATCGCTCATCAGAACAGCTTACCGTTGTCGCCACCGGATTGCCCCCCGGCCTAACAGTAAACACAGAACATCCTGGCAGTGGTTTCCTTGTTGGCCGTCCTACTGAGGAGGGCACCTTTGCCACCACTTTCAAAGCAACTCTGCCAGATGGAACAACTACCAATGAAGTGAATGTATCCATCGCAGTCTTACCTCCTGTCCCTTTTGCCAGCCTCGCCGGCACTTATGATAATGTCGTACAGCGCTCGGAGGAACTCAATGGCAACAACGGAGGCCGCCTCCGGTTCACGATCACTCGCAGCGGACAAACCAGCGGTTTTCTCATCCACAACTTGGTTCGCTATCCGTTCGCCAGTTCGGCTGTCAGCCTTGATTCAGACACAGGAGAAATCGTCATCAACCCTCCACGCGCAGGCGTGACCGTGCGCGGACAAATCGTCCTTGATGATGAGTTTTCCGCCATGAACCCGCAGCCGTACATGAGCTTCACCGGCGACTTAACAGACGACAACAACTCCACCCCAATCAACGGTGCCCGCGTCACCGTGCGCAGCGCTGCTGACCCCAGTCCCTACGCCAGTGAGCAGAGGGTCAACCTCGTCTTCGTCAACGACAACACTAGTGCCCCCAATCAGCCTGCAGGTGCCGGTTTTCTGTCGGCTAGCATCTCTCCCCTAGGGAACGTCACACTCACCGTCTGGGCTCCTGATGGCAGCGCGCCGGTTAGTCTCGCGACCACGCTTTCCGAAATGTCCTATGGTGCCACGTTCCCCGTCTATTTCATCATTCCCAACTCCAGTGGTGCTAGCACTCTCATCGGGCAAATTTTCATCAATGCCCAAGGTGACGCCGCAGGGGAGCTGACATGGTTTCAGTCTGCAACGAATCGTGGTGCTTTCCCAGAAGGCATCCCGCTTGTCACCTATGCCGGTGTCATCGGCTCACGCCATGTTCCAGAGCCTGCGGGTTTAAACATCCTTGGTCTCGAAGAAAGCATCGTCAATGCACAGCTTGATCTCATCGGTGAAGATGTCCCTACTGACGCTGAAGTCTCACTCACCGTGCAACGCACCAGCATGAGAGCCATGGCCAGTTCAAAGGTAAGTGGCGTGAAACTGAACTTCAATAGAAAGACAGGCATCCTCACTGGCAGCATGACCATGCCTGCAACCAGAACCAGTCGCGCCCGCGCTATCTCCTTCCGTGGTATCCGCACTCCGAATGGCACAGGCATGATCGGCCACTTCAGCGCTCCCAGTGTCAAGAAACCGACCCTACGAAGCACCGGAATGCTGAAGGTAAGCCCTCGGTGAACGCCTTCACGGTGACGAGTTCACACCCCAAAGTTTCTCCAGCAACGCGAACATTTTAGGGTCGTGCAGTTTCAATTCCCCTCTTGTGAAGGGAAAGAAGTCATTTCGGCTAAAGTAGGCCTCCGTGCTTTCGGCGAAGTACTCCTGCGGCGTGGTCATCGCATAGGCACGATCTAGGTGACTGCGGCCTTCGCTATCCTTGCGCTCCACACGATCATACTTACCGCTAGACTTGGCGGTCTCGTAGGCGTTCTTGATCTCCAGATTGCCAAAGCTCATGCGCACTGTGCGATTGTGATAGGCATGGGCCAGTTCATGCAGGGCGAAGTTTGGCATACGGCGCGTTTCAGCTTCAAAGATACGCACATTGGTGAACTCAACGCCTTTCGCCATCGCCGGATTGCGGCCGTTATTCTGTAGCCATCCGGCGTCCGGATGAAACTCAGCGCGTGGCGGCACCTTTGGGTACTCGGGATTGATCCAAAGCGGCACCTTCTGCAATTCCGACACCGCCTTTGCAGGCACGACACGGATGATTTCTTCGAGCTGAGCCTGGAGCAGTGGCAGGGCTTTATTCAGCGCTGCTTGATCGATCTTCGCACTGATGTGCAGCGTCCACCCGGCGATGACGCGGGTTTGTGGGGAAGTGGCTGCGGCTTTAGCCGCATTCTTTTCGGCTGAAGCCGAAACCACTTTGTGCTCGGCATCAGAGCGCTTCACGGCGGCGGCGCGGATACTGGCTTTGGCTTTCTCTAGCCTCTCAGGCCATTCAAACTTCGGTGCTTTAGCAGGATCGTAGCCTGTGAGGTGTCCAGTAAGCCGTGTTGTTGGCTTCGTGTATTTCAGCTCGGTCTCACCGAACACCTCACGACAGAGCGCAGCCAGGCCGGGATCATACGCCAGCAGCTCGGCGCGTGTGTTCACATGGTTGTGATCGTGATCGTTTTCGCGATTGTTATCGAACCAATTCTGCACGCCCTCAGCGAAGTATTCGTGATGGTTCACGCTGGCGTATTTGCCCTTCCATAGGCCAGCTTTCATCGCAGAATCAAAAGCAGATTTCACCCGCCTATCAAAGGTCGGATCGACGTTTGCCAATCCGCGTAAATGAATGTTATGGGCAAACTCATGGATGAAAATGCACTCGGTAGAATATGGGTCGCCATGATAAGCCAGTAGGTTTTCCTCTGCACATGAGCAAAACGGGTCCGTAGCACTGCCACCCATGCCGCGAGCACGGGCGTCGCGGTAGTCTTTGATCGACATGCTCTCAAAGCCGGGCACTGGCATCTTCTTCAGCCAGGCCCACTCAGGTTGATCGGTGGTGAACTCATCATGCGCCAGGATGCAAAGCCGCGATCCACTGGCGATCATCGCCTCCCGCACATCGGGCCGCTTTGCCAGCATCAGATCAGCGAGATATGCCGCCTCCTTCAGCGCATAAGGACTCACCTTCGCCGAACCACAAATCGGGTAGCCCTGTGCTCGCACGACCTGCGTGTAAAACGCGGGCACGCCATCCTTCGCCTTCGAGTCATGGCGAAAAGCCTGCACCGGCACCTGGCTCACCACTTCCGTCTCCTTCCCATCATCCACGATGACAAACCGATGCCCCAACGTCGTGCCGATGATGCTGTCCTTGCCCGGCTCGATCTTGCCATTTGGCACACGCTTGCCATCAGGAGCCATCCAAAAGACCTCCACCGCCTTTTCACCTGCGTTGATGATTTGCAGCTTCGGTCGGTCCAATGCTTCAACTTGAGCGACTTGGATGAAAAGGATGGCGATGAGAGAGCGAAGCATCCTATAGAAACGGTCCAACCTGACCCATTATCGCGCCACGAGCCAGGTTCCCGCCAGTCGATCCAAGAGACTGCGGTGAGGAAAGGTGAGTCCAAGGATCATGAGCAGCAGAAGGAGCGGCCCCCAGATCATGCAGGTCTCCGTCAGATGGCGGATGACGTCTTTCCCCATGAACAGGTGTTGCGCGATCAAAACAAGGCCGGGCAACCAGAGCGCTGACCAGCCGATGGCCCAACGCCAGATCATGCGTAGTCGTGATGCAGGTCTGCACTGTGCTGAGACGGCAGCGATGCCTGTGAGTGACATGAGCAGTGGCGAACCCGTGGCGATGATGCAGACAAGCTGCACCAAGGCTGTGAGAGCGAGAAGAATGAGCGAGATCACTGCGATGGTTTTGGCTAAAGGAAAGTCAGCAAGCGCACCCCGCCAAGGCATGGCCTCGACAGCTGCCTGCACCGCTCGATCTGCGGCGTCGAGAGTGGCGGCACCTGGGACGCTTTCTTCTTTGAGGATGCTGATTAATACCTTCCTTTTCGCCCATACGAGGCTGCGGTCGGGCAGGCCCGTTAAAACGCCGTTCACGAGGCTCGAGTGGTAGTGCCCGGCAACGTGCTGCCGAACACTGGTGATAAGCGACGCTTGGGTAGTGGGGGCCGCCTGCAATTGCAGATGAAGCCGATACACATCGGGCAACGGCGGGATTCCTGTAAACCGATTCGTCCACTCGCACTCATGGGTGATCGGGGCAATGAGGTAAACCGTCAAGAAGCCAAGACCTGCCAGCAGCATGGGTGCCGTGGTGCAGGCGATGCGTTTGACCCAATCCACCGCAATGCCAGATTGGAGCAATTTCGCCTAAAACCTTGCAAATCTTCCATCGCGTGGAATAATTGCAAGGTATGTATCGACGCCTCATAGAACCGGAGCTGTCCGAGATGCTCACTCGCCACCCAGTGGTTGGGCTTCTTGGGCCGCGTCAGGTGGGGAAGACGACGCTGGCGCTTACGGTTGGAGAAAATCGCCCCTCCATCTACCTCGACCTCGAATCGCCCTCCGATCTCGCCAAGCTGGCCGAACCTGAGTTGTTCCTTCGTCGGCATGAAGACAAACTCGTCATCCTAGATGAGATCCAGCGCGTGCCCGGCCTCTTCCAGGTGCTGCGTGGCCTCGTCGATCAGGGGCGTCGTTCGGGAAAGGGAAACGGACGCTTCCTCGTGCTCGGTTCGGCGGGTATCGACCTATTGCAGCAATCCTCCGAAAGCCTCGCGGGCCGCATCGCCTACACCGAGCTGCCGCCACTGCTGCACGAAGAGACCGGCGCTAAAAATGCTGACCCGCTATGGCTGCGAGGCGGATTTCCCTCCAGCTTCACGGCCTCAGACGACGCAGCTTCGCTCGAATGGCGTCGCAACTTCATCCGCACATACTTGGAGCGCGACATACCTCAGCTCGGCCCACGCATCCCGGCGGAGACCTTGCGCCGTCTTTGGATCATGCTAGCCCACGATCAGGGCGGCATGATCAACGCTGCCCGTCTCGCCGCTGCGCTCGGCGTCAGTGGACAGACTGTGGGCCGTTACATCGACCTGCTGAGCGACCTACTCCTTGTGCGTCGCCTCACGCCTTGGGCATCGAACGCAGGCAAACGCATGGTGAAAAGTCCCAAGGTTTATGTGCGCGACAGCGGACTCGTCCACGCACTGCTAGGGATCACCACCCTCGACGATTTACTTGGCCATCCGGTGGCCGGCATGAGCTGGGAAGGCTGGGTGATCGAAAACCTCATCGCCGCAGCGCCCGCAGGCACCGAGGCCTTCTGCTACCGCACCTCCGCCGGAGCCGAGATCGACCTCGTGCTCGAACTGCGCCCCGGCAAACGCTGGGTCTTCGAGTGCAAACGTAGCCTTACCCCCACTCCGGCCCGCGGCTTCCACGAAGGCTGCAAAGACCTAAACCCAGAGCGCAAACTGGTCATCTATCCCGGCGCAGAAAGTTACCCTTTAGGGCAAGACGTGGAGTGCGTGCCGCTGTTGGAGGCTGTGAAAGCACTCAGGAAAATCTGACTGACCCTGCGTGATCAAGCGGGAGTCGTCACAAAGCCGCGATGGCGTTTGAACATGCCTTTGCCGAACGATGCCAGTGACTTGCACCCCATGTCTCGACAACGATCCACGATGAGTTCGTCGGAGAAGTCGGCCCCTTGCCGCAAAGCCCGCAATGCACCACGAATACGGCCTTCATTTTCGAAGATCAGGTTGTGAACGGTTAGCAGACGACCAAACACATCGGCTACTTCATCGGGCGTCCAATGGTAAAGCGTGCTGAGCACCCAATCGACCTCCACAAGCACGAGATCAGGCACGAAGAAGGTCGCGTTCTTTTTCAGCAGCATCGTGAGGACGGTGCGTAACTGCGCCTCGTCGTCTTGAGCGAGGTAGCGGACAAGCAGTTGGTGTCGATGCCGGTCATTTGACTGATTTCTTGAAGCGTTTGGTGGCTCCTGCCGCGATGGCTTTGCGCATGTCTTCAATGGGGACCGGCTTGAGCGGCTTTTTCTTTGGAAAGCTGCCTGCGATGTCTTTGAAGGTCGCCGACTTGGCGCTGAGAAGCACTTTGCCCTCGTCCGTGACCTCATACGAGAGCTTGGCCTGGGGCTTCACGCCCAACAAAAGAGCGATGGCCTTGGGTAGCATGGTTTGGTTCTTCGAGGTGAGTGTGGAAGAATAAGTCATGCACGGAGTGTCACTTGATTCCGTGATTTGGTCAAGAAGCCACGCTTTCCATGTCTCGCCTCAGCGCCGCAGGCACTCCACCAGATAGGCCAGTTCGGCATCCACCTCGGCCTCGTTTTCACCGTATCGGCCACAGTGGCGCGGAGCAGCTCTCGGTAGCGTTTGCGCAGGCGGTGGATGGTCACTTTGAGGGCGCTTTCATTCATACCGGTGGCCTGCATCAGCGCGGCGCGATCCTCACTGCCGGTCAAAGCCGGTCCAGCAGGTCAACGCGCGCCTCATCTCGCTGCTCGGCACGGATTTGCTGCATCGCAAGATCCAGCACGCCATGCGCCCAGCTTTGATCGAAGACCTCCTCGTCGCTCGTGCTCAGCGCCTCCACCTCCAAGCGATAGCGTTCCTCCGCATCCGCTGCGGCCATACCCGTGCGCCGCACAAACGCATTAATTCGGAAACCAGCACTGCTGGCAAAGCTCCCCCAGCGCCACCCGCACCGCCCACAATAGCGAAACGAGACTCCATCGTGTGGTGTGAAAGCTGTGGTCGGCGATTTCGGGCATTGGCGGGATTTCTTTTTGTGGCAGAATGTAACTACATTTTCCAAGAAACAGCTGCCATGACCACCTTTCTGTCGAAAACGATCTTCTTGCTTGTCCTGGCCCTCACCGCCTCCGCGCAGGTGACGACGACGGGTTTCAACAACGCTGCACGCACTGAAGCTCCGGGGACGCTGCTCAGTCATCCAGTGACGAATGGCTCGGAGCCGATCGGGCGGACGACGACGATCAATTACCTCAACGGCTGGATCATCATCGGCGGAGAGCAGCCGGGATCTCGGGAGGGATCAGACTGGCAACTGCGCGTCTATGACATCAGTGATCCGACGAACCTCGTGAGGCGGATGCCTTCAGACTTCGGGCTGAGCTATGCGAACAATTCGTGGATCTTCGGCAATCACGGCTGGAATGCACACGGCACGGCGCAGCATAACAACCTGCTGCTACCGGACCCGATCCGTGTGAATGGCTTTGGGGGGCTGGTGGAGCGCGCCGGGCAAAATGGGGTGCCTTTCATCACCAACCTGCCGCTTTGATATAACCGCTCATCTCAGGCTGGCCCCTGGGATGCCACCCTACTATGGTATGGCTCTTCAGACCAGGACATCGAGATCTCACGCTTGTCCGTGAATCAAAACAACATGACGCAGCGTCGTGTTCTGGCCACCTTTGATCATGTGGGGCAATACGGCGGTGGGGACTGGCACCCCATGTTCTTCGGTGATCTGCTCATCATGGCCCGCAGCGGCGGGGCGGCCACGGATGGTGTGGTGGTGTATCGGCTGGGCTACAACAACATGGACGATGGCGATGCAGCCAATGACAGCATCACGCCGCAGCTCGTGGGTTCTCTGGATGGCGGCTTCCAGGGCTACTGGCCGAATCTTTTCAGCGATGGCACGGGGCTTTATGTCATCGGCAGCACCACCAATATCCTCATCGCTGCGGACATCACGTCAGCGACGATGCCCGGTATGGACGTGAATCTGCAAACAGTGGCCAACCTCACGGTGCCAGGCTTCACGAATGCTTCGTATCCGGTGTATCAGGATGCCTTCGGGTTCATTCACAACCGCAAGATCGACATGACGCGCTTCCTCGCGGGCGATGCGAATCCGATCTTGCTGACGCTGAATCAAACGAATCCACCACGCCCCGCAGGTGCGCCTGCCTTGCCTCAGGGAGCGCTCGTCGGTGTGGATACCTCACAGATGTCACTACCGCTGGGAAATCTGTGGCTCACGGGCGGCTATCCGATCCCAGGCACGAATCAAGGGCTCGGTGTGTGGGTGCATCAGCAGGCACCGGATACGAATGCCCCGCGTGTGAGCTACCATATCCCGCAGGCTGGCCGCACAAACTACCCGCGCCATGCGCCGCTGAGCTTCCTTGTGCATGAGCATCCTCGCAGCGGTGGACCTCGAAATGGCATCGACTTCACGGTGCGTGCGGTGGGTGCAAATGACACGCTGGGTGCTTTTGTGCCGGGATTCCTGATCCACGACTTTTCGGGCAATCTGACCTTCACGCCCGATGCGCCTCTGGCGGCGGACACAACCTTCCAAGTCGATTTCTTGAGCAATCCAGCGCTTCAAATCGGCTTTCGCGATGCCGCGGGGAACTACATCGAGCCGTATTCGTTCCGCTTCTCGACCGGTGGTGGCTTGAATGCGTCTGCGCCGCCGGTTTTCACGAGCTTCACGGCCAGCAACTTTCAACCAGCTCCGAATCAAAACATCAGCGTGAATGCCACTGCGACCGGCACGGGCACGCTGGAGTATCGTTTCAACTTCGACGGCACCTGGAGCGCCTGGAGCGGTTCCGCGACGGCGAATCACACCTACCTCAGCGCAGGTCGTCCGCGTGTGCTGGCCCAGGTGCGGGATGCGGCGGGGAATATCGTGACGAACTCGCTTCGGCTGCTCGTGATCACCGCGCCTGTGGGTCCACTGCCGACTCAAAGCAGCACGCTGGCCATCGGCGATGATGCAGGCACGCGGCGTGTGTGGAGCGTGAATCCAGACTCCAACACCGTCACTGTCATCAATGCGATCACTGGCGCGAAAGAAGCCGAATACGCCGTCGGTGTGAATCCGCGCAACATCGCCCGTGATGTGAATGGTCGTTATTGGGTGACCTGCCATGGCAGCGATGAGATTCGCGTTTTGAATGCGGATGGCACGCCCCACACCACGATCACGCTCGCCTATGGCTCCGCGCCATTCGGTATCGCGGCTTCGCCGAATGGGACGCTGCTGTATGTCACGCTGGATGGTGCGGGCAGTGTGCAGCGTTACTCAGCGGCGTCACCGAATGCCGCACCGCTCACCACGACGGGCTTGGACACACCACGAGCACTGGCGATCAGCGCGGATGGCTCACGGGTGCTGGTGACGCGTTTCCTTTCGCCGGAGCTACAGGCTGAGATCCGTGAGTTCACGGCCGCGCTGTCCCTTACGCGGACCTTCACGCTCAGCTCGGCCAATGACACCGATGGCGGAGATCGGGCCTCCGGCGTGCCAAACTACCTCGCAGGCATCGCCATCTCACCCGATGGCACGCGGGCGGCCATCGTGGGCAAGCAGGACAACATCCTGCGCGGCACGCTTTTTGGCGTCGGCGATCTGACCCACGAGACCACGGTGCGTGCCGTGATCTCCTTCCTCAATCTAACGACGAATGCTGAGATCCCAAACTCGCGCCGTGACTTTGACAATAGTGAAAGCCCCAGTGCCGTGGCTTACACGCCGCTGGGTGATACCCTCCTCATCGCCCATCAGGGAAACAATCGTATCGTCGGCATGGATGCCCTGAACCTGGCACCACTGGCCTCACAAATCACGGAAGGCTCCACCTACACCCAACCCGCCGTGCTCACGCTCGATGTCGGCACCGGACTTGCCCCGCAGGGCATTTTGATCGACGCCACCTCAGGCCGCCTCTTCACGCAGGACTTCATGGGCCGCAGCGTCACCGTTTTGAATGCCGCACCTCTTTTGACGCAAAACCAAACGTCCCTGCCGCTCATCGCCACGACGAATGCAGTGACCACCGAGCTGCTCACGCCAACGGTGCTGCAAGGCAAACGCATCTTTTACAATGCCGCCGATCCGCGCATGAGCGCCGACAGCTACATCTCGTGTGCGAGCTGCCATGTCCATGGCGGGCACGATGGTCGCGTGTGGGATTTCACCGGACGTGGTGAAGGTCTGCGCCGCACCACCGATCTTCGCGGACGCAGCGGCATGGGCCATGGCGCGGTGCATTGGAGCGGCAATTTCGATGAGATTCAGGACTTCGAGCACGACATTCGCGGTCCCTTTGGCGGCACCGGCTTTCTCAATCTCTCACCGCAGCAGTTCGCCGCGCAGCATCCGAATCCGGCCAGCGGCAAAACGGGCCTCAGTAGTGATCTCGATGCTCTCGCGGCCTATGTTTCGTCTTTGACGCCAGCACACACGCCTCGCAGTCCGCAGCGAAATGCGAACGGCACGCTCACCACCGCAGCTTTGGCCGGGCAGGCTGTTTTCACGGCGCAAAACTGCGCCACATGCCATAGCGGCACGAGTTTCACGAATGACATGCTGATGAATGTGGGCACGCAGTCAGCCCTCAGCGGTTCGCGTCTCGGCCTGCCGCTGCCAGGCATCGACACACCGACCTTGCAGGGACTTCATGCCACGCGTGTTTATCTACATCATGGCCAGGCGGCTACGCTCGGCGATGTCTTCAGTTACAATGGCGGGAGGTTGCTCACTGCTGTGGATGCGACGCGCGTAGGCCTGCCCTCCGGCGCACGGATCATGGATAGCCCCCAGGAGGGTGGTGGTGGTTTTGAGCGTGGGATGCTCGGCGGCGGTTATGTGGCGATCAATGGCACGGCGGGCAACGGTGTGCGTTTCACTCAGGTGGATGGAGGTGCATCAGGAGGTGCCGCGCGACTGAGCGTGCGGCACATGCTCCGCGGCGGTGGTTCAGGTGTGATTGTGATCAATGGTGCCTCACAGCCGTTCACGCTCCTGCCGCAGTCCCCGCCCAATGGCTGGCAGACGAGCGGATGGCGCTGGACCACGGTGAATGTGGTGCTCCAGCCTGGTGCCACCAACACCATCGAAGTCCTCCGCAGCGCGGAACCCTTCGCCAACTTTCACTTCAATGCCGTGTTGATCGGAAATGCGGAAGTTTTGGCACAGACGCAGCCGCACAGTCGGGTGCAAAATCTGAGCACGACGGATCGAAGCAACCTATTCACCTACCTGAGACAGCTCGATGGCCGCGATGCAAACGGTGTGCCGCACCCAGCACCGTTGCCGCCATCACCGCAGCCTCCCAGCCTGCTCAGCGGGCCAGCCTCGGTCACCTTGGCAGAAGGTGGCAGCCTTCATTTCGTCGTCGCCGTCAGTGGCACAGGTCCGTTCAGCTATGAATGGCGGCGTGGCACCACGGTGGTCGGCACGAACAGCGCTGAGCTGCAAATCATGCCCATGAGCCTCGCGGATGCTGGAAACTACACCTGCACCATCACGAATGCACAGGGCAGCATCAGCACTCAACCAGCGATGGTCACCGTGAATGGAGCACTCACCATCACGACGACCACGCTGGCAGTCGGCACCGTCGGCGTGCCCTACCAGGCCACACTTGCTGCTGTGGGTGGGGTCTCCACCCGGACATGGAGCCTGCTCAATGGCGTGCTGCCTTCTGGTATCACCCTCTCCACCAGTGGCGTGCTCAGCGGCATACCCACCGCGCCTGCACGCGCAGCACTCACGCTGAGCGTTAGCGATGCCTCCGGTAGCGATACCCAAGCACTCGCGCTGGATCTCGCGCCCGTCGGCGGCTTAGCGAACGATCCCGACCTCATCCTGCACTACACCTTTGATGAAGGCAGCGGCAGCAGCGTGTGGGACATCGCCACGGGCGGCAACAATCACGCCACCAACGTGACCAATGCTCAGTGGATCAGCAATGGTCGCCTCGGTGGTGCGTATGGCCCTTCCTCCACCAACGCGGGCATGCAGAACTTCACGCCCGCCAATCAGTCCGACCTCAACTTCAACCCGCGCGGTGATGCCTTCACCATCTCGCTTTGGTGCCGCACCACGACCACAAACGGCTACACCACGCTTTTCAGCAAAGACAGCGCCTCGCCGCAAATCACGCAGTTCCGACTTTGGGGCACGAACCCGACTTCCGCGCTGCAAGGCATCAATGGCGGTCAATACGGCGGCGGGATCAACACCGCGCCCGCTCTCAATGACGGCCAGTGGCATCTCGTCACCATGGTGAACTTCAACGACAACGGCATCTGGCGCACGCGAGTGTATTTCGACAACGGCACGCAGAACACCACCTTCAATACGGGCAATAGCGGCACCGTGAGCGACCTCTTCCGCATCGGCGGCATCAGCGCTGGCTGGAACGGCTGGTTTGGCCAGATCGACGACTTCCGCATCTACCGTCGCGCTTTGAGCCAAAGTGAAATCGCCACGCTTTACAACACGCCCAATCCCCAAACCTATGCCAACTGGAGCGCCGCGAATCTTCCCGCCAATCCTTCCCTCAACGGCCCTGATCACGACGCGAACGGAAACGGCATCCCGAACCTGATCGAATTCATCGCCCCGCAGCCTCTTTCCCTCCAGCTCTCCGGCGGCACCGCCACGCTCTCGCTGAGCCGCAACAGCCTCGCCCGTGGCGTGACGCTCATCGTCGAATGCAGTGACGACCTCACCAAATGGCTGCCACTGGCCACCTCAATCAACGGAACCACACCCACCGGCACGGCGACGATTTCCGAAGGCAGCGGCGTGGTGCGCACGCTGAGTGTGCAGCATCCGGCATCGCCCAATCGTAGCTTTTACCGCATCAGAGCCGTCATGCCATAGCACGCTCATGCAAACCTATCCGGCGACATTAAATCGAGTGCTACTGGCGAGTCCTCACCGCTGAGCAAATCAGCGATGATCCGGCCCGTCGCAGGCGCGAGACTCAGCCCCATCATCGCATGACCGGTGGCGATGGTGAGGTTTTTCCAGCGCTGGGTGCGGCCAATGTAAGGCATGCCGTCGGGCGAAACGGGGCGCAAGCCGCTCCAGGGCTTCACGTTGGCGAAATCGGTCTCGGAGAAGGCGGGGAAGTAGTCAGGAAACGCTCGCGTGATGCCACGCACTCGACGTGGCGTGATGGATTCATCCGTGCCCGCCATTTCCATCGTGCCGCCGACACGCAGCGCACCATCCATCGGCGTCACGGCGAGCCGTGCTTCGGTGCAGATGCTGCACAGTTCGGGGAGCTGCTTCGGATTCGTGAGCGTGAGGCTGTAGCCTTTGCCTGCCTGCATCGGCAGCTTCAAATCGATCTCCTTCGCCATTTCTGCCGACCACACACCGCTGCAAAGAATCACCTCTTGACCCTCCACCTGACCCTTTGACGTGCTTACGGCACGAAGCGCCTGACCCTCTACTTCAAAACCACGCACTTCTGTCTCCCACAGCATCTCGACACCGAGCTTCAGCAGCTCAGCTTCGACAGCCGCGATGAATCGATTTGGTGAGAGATGGCAGTCTTTTGGAAAGAAAACGCTGCCACACACATCCATCGTCACAGCGGGATCAAGCGCAGCGGTAGCCTTCGCATCCAGCACCTCGGCAGGAATGCCAAGCTGGTTTGCCATCGCGGCCATGTGGGATTCTTCATCGAGCGTCTGCTGTTTTTTGCACAGCATGAGCAGTCCCTTTTTCACAAGGCCAAAGTCGAGCCCAATCTCATCGTAGCATTGACGGCTCAGCAGGCTCAAATCGCGCAAGACAGGCGCGGCGGCATCCACACGGCCTTCGGTGGATGCTTTCCAGAATTCGAGGCCCCAGGTCATCAAATCGAGATTCAGCCTCGGCTTGATGTAAAACGGCGATTCGGGGTTCCACATCCATTTGAGGCCCAGTTTGACCATGCCCGGTGCCGCCAGTGGGATGAAGTGACTCGGCACGATCATGCCCGCATTGCCAAACGAGCAGCCATCGCGCTGACGCGGCTTTTGGTCGATGATCGTCACCTTCATGCCACGACGGGCGCAAAAAAGCGCTGTGCAGAGGCCGATGACGCCCGCGCCGAGGATGGTGATGTGTTTGCCCATGATCGCACATCCAATCGGTCTTCCGGCTGGTCGTCTTGGATGCTTTGGTGATTTGCGCTTGGATTTTTGCCAAGTAGAGACTCGACGCACCGCACGCGCTCGTTAGCATCAGCGCATGGACCAAAATTGGACAGACAAGATCGTGATCGTCACCGGCGGTGGCGGCGGAATGGGGCAATCGGCAGCGAAGCGTTTCGCGGAGGCCGGTGCGAAGACATTTGTGTTTGGACGCACGCTGGAGTCGCTCCAAGAGACCGCTGCGTTATCGAAAAACATCATCCCGATGGTTTGCGACGTGGCTGAGCCGACCAGCGTGACTGCCGCCGTCGATGAAGTGCTGAAACACGGCGTTCCTTTTTCTCTCATCCACACGGCGGGCATCAACACGCCGGACCGCTTCATGGCTCATGCCGATCCGTCACGCATCGCCAGTGCAGAAACATGGCAAAAGGTTATTGAGATCAATGTGCTTGGCGTGTCGAACATGATCCAGGCCGTCGCGAAGCCGATGGCGGATAATGGCGGCGGACGAATCGTTGTTGTGTCATCCACTGCTGGGCATGGCTATGACTCCTATGCTGGCGTGCCATACACCGCCAGCAAATGGGCCGTGCACGGCATGCTTTTCACCGCCCGCATGCAACTCAATGCCCACGGCATCATTCTTTCCGAATACGCGCCCGGTGAGGCACTGACGCCGCTGGTGAAGCTGCGCCCCGTTCAGCCCGGCGAAGATCACAAAGCCAAAATGATCAGCACGAGCGATTGCGCTGACACCCTTTTCTTCATCGCCGGTCAGCCGCACAGCATGAGCGTCATCCAGCTTCCAGGTTATCAACCCTTTGGCGGCATGCCGCCGCAGATCACCGCACCGTGGCTCAGTGGTCTTGAGATCAAACAGCGATGACCGGTCTTGAGAACTCTAAACTTGAATGAGCATGTTCATTTTTGTCCTCCGTGCAAAATGCAGTCCTGATTCAAGAATGTGACGATGTTACGCTTGTCATCAAGGCCGCAAATGCCGCACCAGAAACTCCATCCTTAACTTCGAACCATACGGCGTCTCAGCAGCTCCGTGGCCTGTGCCGATGATGGGCATGAAGTCGAAGGTCTTGCCGGCTTTTTGCAAGGCTCCGACCACTTGGGCGGTGCTGGCGGGATCGACGTTGGTGTCGAGCTCACCGACGATGAGAAGCAAGTGGCCTTGGAGCTTGGCGGCGTCTTCGGCGTTGCTGCTGAGCTTGTAGCTTTCATCGAGTGGCCAACCCATCCACTGCTCGTTCCACCAGATTTTATCCATGCGGTTATCATGGCAGCCGCAGTCGGCGACAGCGACTTTGTAAAAGTCGTGATGGTCGAGCAGCGCACGCATCGCATTCTGTCCGCCCGCGCTGCCGCCATAAATGCCGATGCGGTTCAGATCCATCCATGGGCGTGTTTTGGCAGCCTCTTTGATCCAGAGCTTCCGATCCGGGAAACCTGCGTCTTTGAGATTTTTCCAACACACATCGTGGAAGGCTTTGCCACGATGATTGGTGCCCATGCCGTCCAGTTTGACGACGATAAAACCCAGCTCGGCGAGCTGATGCATGCGGAGCTGACGATCAAAATCCTTGGGCGCAAAGGCTCCGTGCGGCCCGGCATAGATGTCTTCGACAATCGGATATTTCTTCGCTGAATCGAAATTCGACGGTGTGATGATGACGCCGTGGATGTCCGTTTTACCATCGCGGCCTTTGGCGGCGAAGCGCTCCGGCATCGTCCAGCCTGCGGCGAGTAGCGCAGAAGCATCTGCCTTTTCCAAAACGCACACCAGACTGCCATCATTGCTGCGACGCAGTTCGCTGACAGGCGGATGATCAGCGCGGGACCAAGTATCGATGAAAAAATCACGTTTGGGTGAGAACTCAACGCGGTGATTGCCATCGCCAGCAGTGAGCTGGAGAAAGTCGCTGCCATCCATCTTTATTCGACAGAGATGCTCGTGATAGGGATCTTCACTGGCCCTCAAGCCGCTCGCCATGAACCAGATCTCCTGCGTCGCCTCATCGACGCGCAAAACTTCACGCACAGGCCATGCACCCTTGGTGATCTGATGCTTGGGCTGGCCCGTTTTCACATCGTAGAGCCAAAGGTGACACCAGCCGTCGCGTTCGCTCATCCAGATGAGTTCGCCGCTGCTGTGCAGCCAATGACGCCAGCTTTTGCCGGAGTAGTGGATGAAGGTCTTTGAGGTCTCCTCGACAACGACACGCACCTCGCCATTCTTCGCATTCGCAGCGAGGATGCGGTAAAGCTGATGACCTCGTTGATTGTAGTCGAAATAGAACTCGCGGCTGTCCGGTGCCCAGGTCACATCAATGTGATGCGACTGGGTGAATGGATTTGGAAATAGGGCGTTGTTCACCCGCTGGAATTCTCCACCAGCCCTAACAATTAGCATTTCGGACTTGGGGAGTTGATCCCCAGGTTTGGTGTAACCGATCTCTTTGAGTCTAGGCTGGAGCTGCTCTTTGGGTGAAGAATCAACAATCGACACTTTCCGTTGTGGAACCGGGTCACAACGACTCACCACAAAACTCAATGAATCTGGAGCCCACTGAGCTGGGCCATGGAAATCTTTCGCAGCATCAAGCTTGAGAGGTTTCTGGTTGAGATAGATGAAGTTCTTGGTGACTTCGGCCTTTGATTTGGAGTCTGGCGATTTAAACCCACTCTCCACCTTCTTCGTCTCGTTCTTGGCATTGGTTAGGCCTTTGCCATCAATGATCAGCGTCTGCACCTGTGCTGCGCCCTCCACGACCGCGAGATGCTCGCCCATGCGGCTGGTGATCAGCCAGACATGGCCCTCGAAGGTGTGCTGCTCGCGCTCCGTGCCCGCCCGGATGCCGCCGTAGCGGACGTGCTCGCCGTCCTGATTGATCCAAAACAGGTCCACGTCCTCGCCAAGCTTGTTGATCAATTTCAGCCCTGAGTCCTCACCTGTGCGCCGCGTGGGATGCAACTCGACTACCAGCGCTGAGGTCTTGGTGGCGTCCTGCTGCGGCAAACCCAATTCCTTGAGCGTCGCGGCCGTTTTACGGCCGCCATTCGTGGCATCAATCAAAACAAACTCGGATTTCCCTGGCCCTGTTTGCACACGATACCAGAACATTTTGCCATCTGGCAGCCAGTTCGCCTGTACGCGGTCGCGGAAGACGGTGTTTTCAGTGCGCTTGGCGAGATCGTCGGCCTGAGCTTGAAGACAAAAAAATGACAGACAGAAAAATGGAAGAGTTCGGAGCATGTTTTTATCTTTCATCTTTTTGTCTTAATGGATGCCGAGCCGAAACGGATCAAATGGATCGAGAATCAGAGCGCTTTCCGCTGTGATGAAGGCCTGGCCGGTGATCGTGGGGATGATGCCATCAGCCGTGGTTTCATAGCTGCCTTCAAACACGCTGCCGAGAATGCTTTCCTGCCGCCAGATTTCGCCGGGGAGGATTTTTCCATCCGCGGCGAGGCAGGCGAGCTTTGCGCTCGTCCCGGTGCCGCAAGGAGAGCGATCATATTCGCCACCAGGACACAACACGAAGTTTCGGCTGTGATTCGCGGTATCCTGTGGCGGACCGAAAAGCTCGACGTGATCGACCTCTGGATAACCAGCGGCTCGTACGGCCTCGCGCATCGCCAAGCTGGCCTGCGTGAGTTGTGGGACGTTTTTGAGCGTGAGTTCAAGTCCATGATCAGCGACGAGGAAGAACCAGTTTCCACCCCACGCCACATCGCCAGTGACTCCGCCTGCTATGACGGCTTTTGCTTTTCGATACGAAGGCACATTGCGAATACTTACACGGTCATCGTCATGCAGCGTAGCAGTCACGATGCCGACGGGTGTTTCGATACGATGCTCTCCTGCGCTGATGCGTCCGAGATGCTTCAGCGTCGCGATGAGGCCGATCATGCCGTGCCCACACATGCCGAGCAGACCGACATTGTTGAAGAAAATGACGCTAGCTGCACATGAAGCGTCTTTTGGCTCCACCAGCAAAGCGCCAACGATCACCTCATGCCCACGAGGCTCGCAAATGATGGCGCGGCGATACGTTTCGAGTTCATCAGACGTCACACCGCTTAAAACCACGCGTGTGGGCTCGCCGCCGGTGTGGGAGTCGATGATGGGGATACGCTTCATCCAGCAAACTGCCTCGTCGTCGAAACGACTTCTTGGCTGATTCCGGCAGCGGAGATGTGATTTCGATCAAATCGTCAACGCACCTGTGCTGCTAGCGAAAGTGTCCGCTTCGATGCCCATGTTCTGCATCAGACGAACAAAGAGATTGCCCATCGGCGTGTTGTTCTTTGCGTCCCCAGTGTGATGGCGGCCATGATTGAAACCACCGCCGGCGAGCAGCAACGGCAGGTTGTGCCAGTCGTGCGAGTTCGCATTACCGAGGTTACTGCCATAAAGCACGGCGGTGTTGTCGAGCAATGATTTGGAGCCTTCCTGTTTCGCTTTGAGCTTTTCCATCAGCGTGCCGAGTGCCTTTAGCTGCGCAGTTTCGATCAGGCGAAGCTGCGCGATCTTTTCTGGATCTTGACCATGATGCGAGAGGTTGTGGTGATCTGCTTTGACTCCTGGAATCGTAGGCACGTCACCACGACCCTGAACCAACATCGTGATGGCACGTGTGCTGTCGGTCTGGAAGGCCAGCGGGATGAGATCGAAGAGCAGATTCATGCGCCCGATGAGATCTTTCTCGTCCTTGATGTCCTCGGGAGGCTGCGAATTCACTTTGGGCTTCGGCTTCTGCACCCAGGCCTCGGCCTTTTGCAGGCGCTGCTCCATCTCGCGCACCGAAGTAAAATATTCGTCGAGCTTATCGCGATCGGCGCTACCGAAGCGCTTTTCGAGCCGCTTCGCTTCTTCGCCGACTGTGTCCATGATGCTGCGGCCTTCGTGGAGCTTGCGCATCTGGTTTCTAACTTCATCGGGGGAACCATCAAGGAAGAGTTTCGTGAAGACTTTCGACGGCCGCATTTCCGCTGGAATCATCACCCCGCTTCGCGTGTAGCTCTGGCTGGTGTTACCACCCGTGTTGAGCTGCAAGGACGGGTAGCGCGTCTCAAACCCGATCTTTTCAGCGATGAATTGGTCCACGGAAATCGTATTGCGAAAACCGCCCAATCCCGGATGCCGCGCCCCTGTCAGCCAAGTCATCTCCGAAGCATGACCATCACGTCCATTTTGATCAGGGTGACTGACATTGGAGAAGATCGTGAAGTCCTTCCGATGCGCCTCGATCATTTTCAAATACGGCGTCAGCGTGTAAGCATCGCCACTCTCAGCCGGAAAAAAGTCCGGCCCATAAATGCCAAGCGAGGCACAAATCGTCACCAGACGCCTGGGTGCCACGACATCCGCAGCAAGGGCCTTTCGGCCCCACATGGCATCAAGAAACGGCAGTGCCAGCGAGACACCGGAAGAGCGGAGAAAGGTGCGGCGGGAGAGGGTGTTCATAAGAGGAGAGGCATTCGATTTGGCAGATTACTTGCGGCGGAAGGTTTCACTGAGAACGAGTTCATTCACAAAAGTCTTCAAGCCACCACCTTGCTTGAGCGATTTATCGACGATCTCGGCGATGGCTTGTTTATCCGCATAGCTGGGTGCGGCGCCGGTCGCGTAGGTGAGGAGTTTTTCGGTGAGGCAGCGGTGGACGTCGGCGGGATTGGTGAGAAGCAGTTGTTTGAAGTCTTTGATGTCCTTAAATGAGCGACCATCGGCGAGCTGGCCAGCCGCATCGACAGGCAGGGAAACTTTGTATTGCCAAACGCTGCGGTTCTCGACTTTGGCGGTGGGTTTGTCGCCCTTTTCTTTGCTGCGATAGCGATCACGCCAGCCGCCGATAACGTCGAAGTTTTCTAAAGCAAAGCCTGGAGGATCAATCTTGGCATGGCAACCGGCACAGGTTTCATTATTGCGGTGTTTGTCTAAAATCTCGCGAATTGTGGCAGCACCGCGTGTATCAGGTTCGACGCCAGGTGTGCCAGGCGGAGGTGGCGCGGGCGGCTGACCGAGCAGGCGTTTCATGACCCAGGCTCCACGCAATACGGGTGAACTGACGGTGCCATTGGCAGTGACTTTGAGAATGCTGGCCTGCGTGAGCAGACCACCACGCACACTGTCAGGGGGAAGCTTTACGCGGACGAATTGCTCGCTGTTTACGGCATCGACACCGAGGCCATAATGCTGTGCGATGCGACGATTCAGCATCAAAAAATCACTGTGAATGAAGTTGGTGATGGGCAGATCTTTTTCCAGCAATTCGGTGAAGAAGGCCTCTGTCTCGCCGACCATGGCGAGCTTCAGCATCTCATCGAATTCAGGGTAAAGCGTGGTGTCGGGCGAAGTGGCATCAATGCTGCGCAGATCGAGCCATTGACCAGTAAAATTCTTTACAAAGGCGCTGCTACGTTTGTCGGCAAGCAGGCGCTTCACTTGTGCTTTCAGAACTGTGGGCTCGTGGAGCTTTTTTGCAGTGGCGAGATTCATTAACTCGTCATCAGGCAGTGTGCTCCAGAGGAAATAAGAGAGACGTGAAGCCAACGCATGGTCGCTGAGACGTGGACCAGGCACCTCATCGAACAACAAAAACTGGGGCGCGGTCAGCACGCCGCGTAAGCCGAGCTTGGCGGCATCAAGGAAACTCGCGCCGCCTGTGAGAGAATCGTGCGCGAGTTTGACGAAGCGATCCGCCTCACCCTCTTCCAGCGGACGGCGGAAGGCTTTGGCGGCGAAGCGCTCAATGCAAGTTTTTAGCGATGCGGCGGGATCAGCAGGCTTTAACTCAAAGCCGATGGCCTTTTCCATGTCGCTACGATTCGGGATCTTTTTTGTCTGAATGGGCGCCAGCTCTACATCTGGCAAAAGCGACTTCACGGAAGGTGGCGGCCAGTTTTGCATTTCCAGCGGGCCTTCGATCTCGATCCACTGCACGGCAAGTCCACGACCGGTGAATTCCTTGGTCGTGTTGGAGTCACTTAAACGTTGGCCTTTTTCGTCGTAACCGACGCTGAAGGGCATCACGAGAAGGTGCTCACTGCGATTGATGCGTGTGACCGTTTCGGCGACGCGTGGCTGCCCTTCCGGCATGTCCCAATGGCCGATCAGGCGTTTCCCAGCGCTGTAATCGTTCGTGTAAAGGCGTGCAGTGACGGACTGACCCGCACTTTGGTAGCCGTAGGCGGACATGCGGATGCGGTAGGTGCCACTGCGGCGAAGTTTAAAGTTTGAAAGACCGAGCATGTAATCGGCATCGGTGAACATGACGAGCGCGTCTGGCAGATCGCGAAAGACAACGCGTTTGCGGTTATACTTTTTCTTTGGGTCCTCCGGCGGATTGTCCGGCAGAGCGAGATTATCCTTGATGCTCTTTTGATCCTTGTAGCTGAAACGCTCCTTTTTCAGCTCGATCGGTATGCGCAGATCGACGGCAGCATCCAGCGCTGCATCGGCCGCTTCGAGATACTTTTCGATCTGGAGCTGCGAAAAGCGCAAACCTTCTGCCACGGTATCAAAACCATGCATCGGTGTATCCTCCGGCAAAAGGTTCGCGAGTGGCGTGTCGATGTGCAGCAAATCACGGACCGTATTTTCATACTCAATGCGGTTCAGCCTGCGCACGAGCGTGCGGCCCGATTTCTCTTGTTCTGCGAGGCTGGTGGTATGAAGCCTTTCACCGAGTGCGGCCGTGAATGCCTGCGCTATCTTGGCTTCTGGCTGGGCTTTTTTCTTTGGCGGCATTTCTCCATTTGCAACGGCATCATGCACTTTGACCCAAGTGTCAAAAGTAGGACGAGCCGCGAGGTCAAAGCTCAACGCCGTGAGATCGAGACCGCCCTTCTTTAAATCGGCGTCATGGCACTCGATGCAGTGGCGGTCGATCAGTGAGGTGACTGCTGGTGGAGTGGCAGCAGAAGCAAAAAGCGGAAAGAAGAACAGAACAGAACGCATGAAACGGAGTAAAGCCATCTAGGTCAGAATAAAGAAGGACGCTTCTCAGGTTTCAGGTCTTACAAGACTCACGGGCGTGTCGGAGCCAAAGCGCGGACTAGCTCCATCCAGTCTTGGCTTTCAGTGTAGCCAGAGAGTTCCATTTCATGCATGAGTGGGCGGATGATCTGCTCCTTCACATCAAGCTGCTGATGGTAGAGCAGAGGCCAAAGGTCTTCTAGATTCCGACGGAAGTCAGTGACAGCACCACTCATCTGCAAATGCCAGGCATGAGGGCAAAGCAGCACATCTTTGAGCAACTCGGCCTCTGTCGGATGTCCGCCGGAGAGTTCTTGGACACGCAGAAAGGCACGTAGATCCTTTGGCACCATGTTGACTTGGCCGGGCTTTCTGAAGCGATGCAGTTTCCCCACCAGAACATCACGCACCTGCGGCACCATGATCTTGATTCCATGACGTATCTCCGTGTGAGCTCGACCATACCAGCTCTCTGTGGATTTGAAGGCACTGGGCGGAGTGATGTCGAGATAGAAGATGCCTTCGTCTTTACCACTCTTACCCATTCCGATGTCTTCGGTTAGGGCTTTGAAGGGCACGATGTCCTCTGAGCTGACTCGTAGGTCGGCATCCGCACTGGTAAAGGTCGGGTCCAATCGCAGGTGAATCGTCGCAGAACCGAAGACGACGATGGTGTCACTATAATCAGGGAAACGCTCAGCTACGGCCTGAAAAAAACGGTCGATCTTCTCGCCGATAGGCGTGTTCCAATTTGGGGGTTGGTCACTCCATTTCATGGCGAAAGGTTCACTGCCAGCGCAATCTCATACCGGCTTTTTTTTCCAACCCGATCAGGCGCATGGCCTGATCGACAAGGCGATTTTCCACACCTGGGTCCTGGATGAGCTCCTGAGCAAAACGGCACCATTTGGCCCGGCTGCGGAGTCTTTCGCTGCTGAGGATACGGGCGACAAGGAAGGCCTTATGGTAGTCGTAATTCGCCGGACGAGCTAGATACAGCTCACGGATGCGCTGCCCGCGCTCCACCGTAGGCGCGGCGATCTGCTCACGCGTGAGGCGCGGGAGTTCAGCTAGCTCAGCGGCAGTGATGGCAGACATGGATAGAAAAGTGGCAGAATTTGAGAAAAAGTCGAGTCACAGCTGATTAGGCCAAGATGGATCGCTCAACTTCCTCCAAGAGACGGGGTTCCATTTCAGTGAGGTGGCTACGCTCGGGAAAGCGACCTTCTTTGACGTCGGCAGCGTATTCGCTGAACGCGGCGATGCGCTCGTTTTGCAGGCGCCGGTTTTCTTCCGCGAAGTGGCGATAAGACTTGGCATGACGTGGGATGCGCTCGTCGTAATCGCCGAGGATGTCGCAGGAAAAAAGGAACTGTGTATCACAGCCGCTGCCAGAACCGAGTGACATGAGGAGCATGCTCGTTTGCTTGCAAAGCCATGTCGCGAGATTGTGCGGCACGATTTCAATCTCAGCAGCATATGCACCGGCGTTTTCCAGATCCTTCATTTTGCCATAGAGCGCCTTGGCTTCATCGACGGTCTTGCCGATGCTACGGTAGCCTGTCCAGGTGACGTGACGCGGCACCATGCCAATGTGGCCTACCACGGGGATACCCTCGCGGGCCATTGCCTCAATGAGAAAGGGACTGCCGGAGCAATACACAGAGCTAGCCCCCATTTCGAGAGCGCGGAAACCGGTGCGGATAGCCTCCTCCTGAGTGGCCATACCATGCGGTGTGGAGCCAGAAAGAAAGGCCGTAGGCACTGCTGCGACGAGCAATGGCAACCGCGCCTGGGCTTCTGGCGAGTCAAAGCTGCAACTCATGAGATCGATACCCGCCGCCTCCGCTGCCATCGCCTCTTGCGGTGACTTCACATGGATGTGCGTGAGGCAGCGCTGGCCTTTGAGCTTACGGAGATCGTGAACAGTGTATTTTTTTCGTGGGCGGACCATGACCACTATCTAACGGGTAGCCGCTGCCGCTGCAATACTCAAAGCGCTTATCACGCTGGCCGTTTTGACAACGCGTCGCGGATGATTTTGAGCACTTGCTCACGTTCAGCGCCTGCGAGAGGCAAGCGCGGCTCGCGGACCCATTCTTTTCCCTGACCGGCCTCTTGGCAGAGGAGCTTGATGTATTGCACAAAGTGGATGTGCGTATCCAGTTTCATGAGCGGCTGGCTCCATCGGTACAGGTCACGACATTCGTCCCAGCGGCCTGCCTTGGCGAGGTTCCAGAGTTGTTGGTTCTCCTTGGGAAAAGCGATGCCACTGCCGCAAACCCAGCCGTCGATACCGAGGATAGCGGATTCGAGGAACAGATCGTCCACGCCGGTGAAGATGCGGTAGCGGTCACCAATTTGATTGCGCAGTTCAGTGATACGGCGAGTGTTGGAACTACTTTCTTTGATGGCGTGCAGGTTCGGAATGTCAGCAAGATCGACGAACATCTCCGGCGTGACATCGGTATGGTAGCCGACGGGATTGTTATAGAGCATCCAGGACAGTGGTGTGGCTTGGGCCAAAGTGCGGAACCAATGCAGCGTCTCACGTGGATCAGTCTTATAAACCATAGGCGGCATGATCATAAAGCCGGACGCGCCGAGCTTTTCACAGTCCTGCATATAGCGGATGGCTGATTGAGTACTCATCTCGGCAACGCCAGTCACCACGGGCACGCGACCCGCAGCGACTTCGACGGCATGCTTTACGACAGCGCGTTTTTCATCTGGTTGGAGGCACTGATTTTCACCCAGCGAGCCGCAAACGATCAACCCGGAGACGCCGACGTCGATCTGCGCCTGCCAATGTTTGGCGCTGGCAGTTAGGTCGAGCGACTGATCTTGATGTAACTGAGTGAGGACCGCCGGGAAGACGCCGGACCATGTAGGTTGGTTCATTTTGCAAAATGAGGCATGAGGTGTCTAATGTCTTGCTTGCTTTGGAGGTAAGAGCCTGTTTTTTCAGTCAAAACACAGATTCCGCCGATGTGACCATCGTTCATGTTAAATGGATTGATCTGCAAGAATACCTCTCTTTTGATCTTTGAAGTCAATGAATGGAAATCGGACCGGCTCACTGAACAAACTCGAGGGTGCCGTCAGTGAGCCGGTAGAAGGCCCCGACGATCTTTATTTGGCCCTTGTCTTCCATTTCCTTGAGTATGGTGCTCTTTTTACGAATCTGCCCGAGAGTATTCTTCACGTTATTGATTGCGACACGTTTAACAAATTCCGTGTTGGTTGATTTTTTCTCCCCCTGGAAATCCTGACTCGCCGCGACCGCAGGTTTGATGTTGGCAAGCATGGTAGTGATGTTGCCAAGCTTCACATCATCAATCGCACCTTTGATCGCACCGCAATGCTGATGGCCCATGACCAGGATCAATTTGGCACCGGCGACCTTGCAGGCAAACTCCATACTACCGAGCAAATCTTCATTCACGAAGTTCCCCGCCACACGGCCAACAAAGACATCCCCGATCCCCTGATCGAAGACATCTTCCACAGGCACTCGGCTATCGAGACAACTCAGCACCATCGCCTTCGGATACTGCCCAGGCGCAGACTTGCGCACCTGCTCACTGTGATTACGACGCGTTACCGTTCCGCTGTGGAACCTTTGATTACCCTCTTTAAACTGTTTCAAGACTTCGTCAGGCGTCAGGTTGGCTTGCTCCTCAGCCGTGGTAACGTGATTGTCTAAAATTGGCTCTTCCTTTGGATTACGGGCAATGATAATGGCCGTTATTGCAAGAAGAGAGATCGGTAGAAGTGTCGATAGTTTCATTTTTTTTGGATTGATTGGAGGTCACCATTTTAGAATTTCTCTGGTCTCAAGACCCGCACATCACTTTCATAAGCGACCATGGCATAAGCTTTGAAAAGCTCACTTTGCAGCCGCGTGATCAGCGTCTCCGAAACCGAGGTTTTGACGATGACTTGAATCTGCACATTGCCTGTCTCGGCCATGTCAGCATTGCGTTCACCTTGATTGCCACTGCCTCGGACAGGGAAAGCGGTGTAACCGTGGGCTCCAGATTCGCGGAGAAGTTCTACCACACGTTCTTCGAGGATGGCCTCACAAACGATGGTGACGAGTTTCATGGGATGTAGATTCATAGTGGATTAGGCGTGGAGATGTTTAGCGAGCTCAAAGAACAGGGGGATACCGACGGTGATGTTGAAGGGAAAGGTAATGGCGAGTGCGGCAGTGAGTGAGTAGGTCGGATTCGCCTCTGGGAGTGAGAGCCGCACCGCCGCAGGCGCGGCGATGTAGCTCGCGCTTCCAGCGAGCACGCCTAGCAGCGTGGCACCACCCGCGCTTAGCCCCACCCAGGTGCCTAGCAGCACGCCCGCACAGCCGTGAATCACTGGGGCCGAGATACCGAAGAGGAGCAGAAAGAAACCGACCTTCTTTAAGTCACCGAGTCTGCGCCCAGCGACCATGCCCATTTCAAGAAGGAAGAGCGCAAGCACTCCCTGGAAGGGAGTGACGAAGAAGCCCTCCACCGAGGTCATGCCCCGCTTACCACAGAGTGCTCCGATGATCATGGCACCTATCAGAAGCAGCACACCTTTACCCAGCACGGCATCCCGCAGTGCATGGCGCACGCCCTGATCTGTGAAGGAGAATTTACC
The DNA here is from genome assembly GCA_027489965.1 of Verrucomicrobiaceae bacterium. Classification (GTDB taxonomy): domain Bacteria; phylum Verrucomicrobiota; class Verrucomicrobiia; order Verrucomicrobiales; family Verrucomicrobiaceae; genus Prosthecobacter. The sequence continues at coordinate 4,963 of JAIXZA010000158.1, read as the reverse complement.
CCCCAGCGCTCCTTTGCCCAGCATGACTCCGACGATGATCGCGGGAGACTCCATGACCGCAAGGAAGGCTGAAGCGTAGCTCTCATAGGGTTCATTGATACTCTTTAGAAAATTCGTCGCCGCGATGAAGGTAACGGCACTCACACTCCCGTAGTGCGCAGCGACGGCTCCAGCATCGGCGATGCTGAACTTACCCAACTTCCGCAGCGCGGGGTAGGTCCAGAGCGGGATCAGTCCGCCAAGAGTCATGGCCGCTAGGGCTGGCAGCCAGACGGCCCCGATTCCAGCTTCATTGATCGCGACGCCGCCTTTGAAACCAATGGCGGTGAGCAAATAGATCGTCAGCGTGGAATAAAGCGCTTCGGGAAATTTGAGATCGCTTTTAGAAACCGCCGCAAAGACTCCGAGGACGAAGAATAAGACGGCGGGGCTGAGAAGATTTGATTGAATCGCAGTAAGGAAGTCCATGAGGCCTCTTGCTTCGACCATGAACTCCCTTCTCTCCAATTCATGTTTTGTCACTCTTCGTTCGCTTTTATGAAAGCGTGAATTCATTCACGAGGCCCATACACAGGCACAGCTTCACCCTGAGAATAAGCGCCCACATCAGGTGCTCCGATCTTCAATCGAAAGTCTGCCGAGTCATAGACCTGCTCTGGATGATCTGGAAAGGTCGGAGACGCCAAAACATCAAGGTTCACCTGCATGCCATGAAGCTCATACTCCGTGCCGGGAAGTTTGGTGAAAGTCCAAGAGCGGATTTTGCCTTCGAAGGGCCCGCCGTGGCTGGCGTAAGCATTGAAGTCGATGTCGCAATGCTCGCCGAAATTCTGCACATCGACACCGCGGCCGCGCCCAGGGCTATAACCGCCGAACTTAAGACCTTCGGTCGTTTTTCCGCCAATGAAGAGGTTGTATTCAATCAACGCGTGATCAAACGGCTCACTGGAGTAGTTGCCAAAGCCGTCCCCTGCTTTGATGACGGTATTGCGCAAGATGACATCACCCACACTGTATCGGTGCAACTTAAAGGCACTGTAAGTGAGGTTAAACATGACATTGCGCATGAAGTAGTTGGGACCACCGAGTCCGGGCTGCGAACTGATACCGACAAAGCAGTTCGTGATTCGATTGCGCATGATGCAGCAGTTGCTAAGGGCAAAGTCGGCCTCAATGCCATCATCAAGACCGGCGCTGATGTCGTTGTTAAGGATATCGTTACACATTTGCTGCGCAGCGCCGTCGTCTTCCATGTGGCTGATGCAGTCGCGGAAGCCGCGGACGCGGTTGTGGCGGATCACGTTGCCACTACCGGTGAACTGGATTCCTTCGCCCTCGTTATCGCCATCCGCGCCCATGATGGAGGGGTCCCATTTGCGAATACCCGTGATGACGTTGTCCTCAATGCAGGCATTCATCATGCCGGGCTTGTAGGCCTTGATGCCGAACTGCGCATTGATGATGCAGCGCCGCACCACGCAGTGCTCCGTGTCGTTCATGCGCACGGGACCATTGACCGTGAGGCCTTCCAAATACACCCACTTGCGGCCAGTGAGACTGATCTCGCTGAAAACGGCCTTCCCGCTCGCACTACGATACACGATCGGTTTTCCAGGCTCGCCATCGCGGCTGAAGATCGCCGCACCGTAATCGCCATCGGCCAGCAAAAGCACCTCACCGGGCTGTACGGTTTTCAGATCGGCTTTCGTGCCGTTTTTGATTACCGCGTCGGCTTTGGCAATCGGCTCTGGTCGTGTCGATGCTTTCACAATTTTTGTCACATCGCCGCCATCGGGGTCGTGCAGTTTCAATGCGATCTCGTAGTCCGTTCCAGGTGCGAGATCGAAGACGCTACCGCTAAGCCGATTCGACCAAGTAAAGGGCTGCGAGGTCTTCTGACTAGAACCCGCTGGCACACGCCGCAGCGACATGCCATCCCGCCATTCGTTTGCACCGACTTGGCGAAACTTCATCTCACAAATCGCATCAAGATCGTCATCACCCTCGATCCGCCATTCGACGGCGAGATTGGTGATTGTGGGGAAGGGAGTAGTGATTTCTCCAGGCGTAAGAGAGTCTGCCGCTTGAGCCGCAGTGGTGAGCAAAATGAAGATGAAGGAACGCATGATTTTGGCAGGAATATTAAGGGGCAGAAAAATTGGGGACGGGTGCCTACTGAACTGAGGAACTACTTCAAGAGTTCAGCGACGACGTCACCGTTTGGTTCCTCCGCGAAAACCGCAAACAGCATAGGCTGCCAAGGATCGAGCTTCACGACGATCTCACTCCCCTGCCCTAGCTTTTCACCCGAGCGAAGGTTCACAATGAAACCGGGCTTCTGAAGCTTGGCGGTGAAGGTGGTGGGCTTCTCGAGCTGCTCGTTGCCGCCGACCTGGGCCAGCTCTTCTCTCATGCGATACTCGATGTTGCGCTCGAAGGCGATGAGGCGGGCTTTATCGCCGACTTTGAAACGATGCACTCGCACGCGGGCATCGGCGGGCACGGTCACAGGCGGACGCACGCCGCGCTCGGCGAGGAGTTGGCGGATGCTTTCGAGCGGCGCAGGATCAAAGCCTGCCTTCAGCCGATTCACCGGGTAATCGCTGAGTGTCGTGGAAACCTCTTCGAAGGCTATTTCGCCCGGATTCGTACCGAAAGTGATTCGTGTTTTCTCTGGAGCTTCATTCGCAGGCCACTCGAAGTCTTTTCGCAGCGTGCCGTGCTCGTCAAAGAGCCCGTGCGGGCCATCGGCGATGACGACGCGGTTCTCACGTTTGGCAAAGAAGCGTGCGGCATCGCGCTCGCCCTGGCTCATGGCCCAGCTTTGCGGTAAAACGAGCAGACGCGGCGTGGTCGGCATGCCTTTGGCGAGTTCTTCACCGCTGATGAAGGTGGGGCTGAAGCCGAGGTCTTGCAGGGCTTTGAGCCAGGCATTGCGCACGACGGCGTGGCGATTGTGATCCGATTCATAGCTGCCGAAACGGCGCAGCCAGGTACTGCCATCGACGGTGGACTCCAAAAGCCACGCGACCTGCACGCTGGGCTGCGAGTAGTGAATGAGCAGCGGGTCACGCTCGCGCTCGGCGAGCATGAAGAGCTTTGCCAGCGGCGTGGTGAGCGATTTGAAAACGGGCGCGAGCGCCTTGCCCTTCGCGGTAAGTGGCAGCTCGGGCTTCGAGTAGTCGATCAAATCTTCACTCCACCAGATGATGCTGCCTTTGTCGCCCTCCAGCAGCAGATGCCAGAGGCGGCGCATGGCGGCATTCGTGTCTTTTTCAAAGACGGTGGCCAGGATGGGTTTCCCTGGCATGAAGGAGCCGAAAATCTCGCGTGAGTTGCACATGTCATACGGCTCCACCCAATCGAGCACCTGGCTCATGCGCCAGAGATCGTAACCGCCGAAGGCATGCGGCATCTGCGTGCCCTCGATGCCCACCGGTGTGGCCGGATCGACCTCATGCGAGGCTTTGCGAAAGTGATCCAGTGCCCGAGCGAGCGCGAGATCCATATAGCTGCGATGATCAGCCCACGGCGCGAAGTTCCAGCTCGTGCGCTCTTGCCTAGCCTTCACGAGATCGAGCTTCACGGCACGCACCTCGGCCCAGTCGGTTTTCGGCTCAGGGCCGGGCTTGTTGCTGCCCATGCGTTGTTTGATCTGATCCGTGGTGAAGGGCATCACGACATCCCAGCTCGTGAAACTCGTCTGCCATTGCTGATTCAGTGCATCGAGTGACTCATAGCGCGTCTTCAGCCATTCACGAAAAGCCGCGAGCGAGGTGGGCGAGAAGTCGTAGTCGAAAGGGTTCGCCGAGATGGTCGTCGAAAGCTCGTCGCGGATGTCATAGAGCAGCGGCTTTTGCGGCGCGGACTCGCGTGCGGTCTTGCGCATGCGGTCGCCCATGCGCTGGAGCCATGCGGTATCCTCCAGCGGGTAATCCCGCACCAGCGAGGCCATGTCGCGTGTCTTGGCCCAATCAGTCACCGTTTCATCCCAGTTCGTGACCTTTGAGCGGAACTTCAAACACAGCCCCTCATTGACGATGTTCTCCACATAATGGCCGAAGCCGTTCTTTTGGTAAAACGATGCATCTCCGCCCACGCCGATCATGCCGCTGTTGATGCCCATTTCACGCAGACGCTCCGCCATCAGCGGATTTTCGAGCGCCTTCTGGCCTTGGTCGCCCATCCACAAGATCACCCGGTAGTCCGTCCACGGGCGGAGATTTTGGGCATGCAGACTTAGGGTCGTGAACAAAAGACAGAGAATCGTTTTCATCAAGGTTGGGCCAATAAAACGCACTTTCCGCTCAAGATGCATCAGCGAAACCATCAGCCGTTTGCTGAACGTGAGGGCGATCCTGATAGCTTCGTGAATGCCACGGAAAGTTTTTCAAAAAGAGCCGCCTTTTGCACAAGGCTGCTTCTGAGGTTAAAGAACCGGTGCCATGAAGATCCTGACCTCCTGCTTTTTGATTCTCGCTTCCTTTAGTCATGCGGAAGTGCACTATGCCTGGGCGAACTAGCCCCGCTGCAATCTTTACAATCGCGAAGGCTTGCCCGCTGAGCCGTTTCGCAGTGATGTGAAATGAAGCTCCGCCAAACGATGCCATCGAAACGTTTATCATCTGCTGTTGAGGTGCCTGACCTTCAGGCCGCATTCTTTGCACGCATGGGCGGGCGGCAGCAGTTTCAGGGGTTGTTTGAGCATCTGCCGGGGGTTTGTTTTTTCGTGAAGGATGCAGACGGGCGGTTCATGGCGGCGAATGCGCTTTGTTTGAAACGGATGGGCTTCAAATCGGAGGCGGAGGTGATCGGGAAGACGGATGCGGAGGTGCATCCTGATAGGGTGGCGCGGGAGATTCGGGAGGATGACTTGCGGGTGATGAAGTCGCGGGAGCCACTGGTGGATCGCGTGGAGGCGCTGTTCATCCGCAGCCAGGCGAAGGACTGGTATGTGACGACG
>JAIXZA010000163.1 GCA_027489965.1 Verrucomicrobiaceae bacterium | reverse complement strand
TGGATGGAAGAGCAGGGCGGGCGGCAATGGTTCAAGCGTGAGGGGGACCGATTCCTCGCCGCCTTCCCGTGTTCAGAGAATCTCCGGCCCGACTTCGAAACGATGACCGCTGAGCTGGTGGACTACCGACTCGCGCACTATGCGAAGACCCGCCTCGAGAAGGCCGGGGAATTCGACGCAGGCCGTTTCCTCGCCAAGGTCAGCCATTCCGGCGGCAAACCCATCCTGCGGCTGCCTACCGTCGAGGAACTACCGGGCCGTCCGACGGGCCCGACGACTGTCGCGCTTCCGGATGGCAGCCCGTGGGTGTTCAAGTTCGTGAAGGTAGCGTGCAACGTGGCCTCGCCGCTCGGCAGCGAGGAGAACCAGATCCTCCCGCTCCTGCGTGGCTGGTTCGGTGAGAACGCCGGGGCACCTGGAACCAACTACCATGTCGCGTTCACCAAGACGGAAACGGGCTGGGCGGTTGGGCCGGTCGCGGTCGGTCCGTCGTTGATTGTGCTGGATGCGAGAGCCGACACCGCGGAAAGCGAGGAACCCGAGTTCCACGCCCTACCCGGTTTCGTCGAGATCCCAGCTGCCGAGGACAGGTTCACACGGCTCGTCCCCGCGTACAGCCTCGAAGCCGCCGCCGGACTGTGGGGCCCGGAAAGTACGCCCGAGGAAATCGGCTGGGCCGAAGCGGCCGGGGCGTCGATCAAACCGGGCATGTTCATCGCCCGGGTCCGGGGCCGGTCGATGGAACCGAAAATCAAAGACGGCTCATGGAATCTCTTCCGCCGGTGTCCGGCGGGATCGCGGCGGGGGAGCATCGTGCTTGTCCAGTTCAACTCGATGGGGGATCTTGAAAGCGGAGGGCGTTTCACGGTGAAAACGTTCCACTCAACCAAGGCGGTGACGGAAGACGGCTGGCGGCACGAGAGCATTGAGCTCCTGCCGCTGAATCCGGAGTTTGAACCGATCCCCGTTGCGCCGCATGAGGGTGCGGAGATGATGGTGGTGGGGGAGTGGGTCTCCTCAATCGACTAAACCATGGAACCGAACTTTGTCTTATCTCAACCGACCAAAACCCGTGCGGGCTATGGGGCCGAACGCCCGGTAGGCTCGAACCCCGACTCCCGTCTTGCTGTTCCCGGGTATACCGATGAGTCTTGGGACGTGCCATCTACGCCCACTTCAGCTGATTTTCCCTTCACATCGCGCATCCAGAAGGGTGGAGCGCTGTTAGGAGATATGCGTCAGCTTGTTTGCCAATGGCAAACAAAAGGTGCCGAGGTTGCTCCACACCGTTTCGTCCGGGACGTTTTGCCCAAGGCAACACAAGCCCGCGCCAGTGACACATACGTCCGTGCATTCCTTCCGCGAATGATAGAAGGATCACCGAAGGACGCGTGGAAACTTTGTGCGGTGCTCGAAGATTGCCTCCCGTCAATGGAGGTTGTTGTCCCGTTTTATTACTGGATCACCGCGAGGGCTGAAACGATTCTCTACCGTTTTGCTTCCGAAGAACTCTACTCCATGGCGCGATCAGGCGCAGTCGGTGTTGGAACGAGTGATGTAACCAATTGGATCACGAAAACATGCAAGCAAGAGGGTAAGGTGTGGTCGGACATTGTGATTATCAAAGTCGCACGGGCCATGCTCGCGGCTCTTCGTGATTTTGGCGTTCTCAGTGGCGCTTCGAAGAAAAGCATCGCCGCTTCACATCTGTCACTGGAAGCGTTCGCCCTGATCGCCTGGTGTCTGCGAAACCAGCTTGAGGATAATCGTGATCTGAAATCGCATCCGGACTGGCGGCTATTCCTAGTGTCACCAGAAAACGTCGAAAGGCTTCTTCTCGAAGCGCATCAACACGGGTGGCTTCACTACCAAGTAGCTGGGGCCGTCACACGGATTGAATTCCACCACAACACGTTTTATGAATTTGTCCGAGCTGTCGTCACTCGATGAAGCCCTCCACTCACTGGAGATGGATCTTTCTGGAAGCCGTGCGAGCATTGCCGCGCAGAGCGGTATTCCTTTTGCGATCTTGCGATACGCACCGTCTGAGGAATTTGAATTTCGCCGTAAGATCAGGCTCTTTGCCAATTCCCTAGAGCAGCAAAAACGATTGCGCACGAAGTTTATCTCTGTTTCTCAACTGGTGTGGGAATCTATCCATAAAATTGATGGTGCTGAATATCTTCACAAAACTGAAGCGCTATATGGTTCTGATTTCGCTGAAAACGATATTAAGAGACGTCTTCTGCCGAGAAAAGATGGGGGATTAGCGGGTCGTATCACATCTTTATTGCAGTCGGATCAAAAGAATTACGACTTGGTGTTTTTGGTGCGCCTTGGTGGATTGGCACCTCGGATTTATCCCTGTTCAGCTCTCCTTAATGATCTTCAGATGGCTGGGCTTTCGGTGCCAACCATACTTTGTTATCCCGGTTCCTCGATGGTTGGGACCGATCTTCGATTCTACGATTTGCCCACCGAGGAAGGGCTCGGAACCTACAACTATCGCGTCAAGATTTACGGAACACGCTAATGAATACCATTGCAGAACTATTTGAACGCCCCATCGACCGGACGATTGAGGAGGTCATCAAAGTTGATCAGGTCAACGAAACCGCAGTCCGCACGGAACTAGAGGAATACGTCGCTACGGAGTCCATCAAGAATCAATATGTGGATGTATTGCGAGAAATCGCTGAAGGTCCGGCAAAGCCACGCGAAGGCATCGGGATGTGGGTCTCAGGGTTTTTCGGTTCGGGTAAGTCAACCTTCGCCAAGTTTCTCGGATACACCATCGCCAACAAAGCCGTGGGAGACACTACGGCCCCAGCTCTTTTTAAGCGTGTTGTGGCAGATGAGCGAATCTCAAGTTTGCTCGATTCGATCAACACTCGGATTTCGTTCGAATCGGTCATCTTTGACGTTTCGATGGACCAAGGCGTCCGCTTTGGGGGTGAGAGGCTCACTGGTGTGATGTATCAACGATTCCTGAAACAACTTGGATATGCCGAAGACTTTGATCTTGCTGAACTCGAAATCAGTCTCGAAGGGGATGGCCGTCTGCCAAAATTTCTTGATGTTTTCAAAGGCATTCATGGCGAATCCTGGGTCGAACGCAGAGAGGGCGGGCTCGCGCCCAATGAAGCCGGTGCCGCTCTTTCAAAGATGGACCCGGTCACATATCCCACGGCCGACTCCTATGCTCACGCCAGCCGCGGGCGGGCAGACATCAGTGCCAATAAACTTGCGGAGCGGGCATTCGAACTGATGGCCCGTCGGTGTCCCGGCAAGGCTCTCATTTTCATTATTGATGAAGTTGGCCAATACGTCTCCCGCAGTGTGGACAAGATGCTCGACCTTCAGGCGGTCGTGCAGGCCTTCGGCGTCGAAGGCCGTAACCGCACCGAGGCGAAAAAGGCGGTGTCGCCTTTCTGGATCGTCGTCACATCGCAGGAGAAACTCGATGAAGTGGTGACCGCTCTGGATTCGAAGAAAATCGAGTTGGCGCGGCTCCAGGAACGCTTCCGCATCATGGTGGACCTGAAGCAAGCCGACATTTCCATGGTGACGAGCGAGCGTGTGCTCAAGAAGAAGACTGTAGCAACCGAACTGCTCCTAAAGCGATTTGAAGACAACCGCGACCAAATCAAGGGCTGCACGACTCTGGAAAGAACGAGCCGCAACGTTGAGATCGACGGTTCCAAGTTTTCAGCACTGTACCCCTACCTGCCCTACCAGATCGACCTGAGTATCGACATCGTGGCGGGCCTTCGCTTGAAACGCGGTGCCCATCGGCATGTGGGTGGCAGCAATCGTACCATCATCAAGCAGGCACAGCAGATGATGATCCATGATCGCACCAGACTCGCTGACGAACCCATTGGGTCTTTTGTCACTCTGGATCGGGTTTATGAACTGCTCTACATGGGGAATCTGTTGCCTACGGAGGTTGCGAGGGAGGTTGATGGAGTGGTCTCCAGGTTCCCCGATCAGCCCATGGCACACAAGGTCATTAAGGCCATTGCCTTGCTGGAGCCGGTGAAGGATCTGCCCCGCACGAAGCACAACTTGGCCGTGGTTCTCCACCCCGGTATCGACGCCCAACCCCTTACGAATGCGGTGGGTGAGGCGCTCAAGTTGCTTGAGGAAGGTCAGTTTGTCAGGCAGACCGAGGAAGGCTACAAGCTGCTCACCAATCAGGAGAAGAATTGGGAGTCCGAGCGGGCGGGACGTGATCCGAAGCAGAAGGACCGCAACCGCCTCCATCAGGAACTCATCAAGGACGTTTTCAGTGAACCAAAACTTCGTGCCTATCGCTTCAAGGATCTGCGCGGCTTCCGGGTGGCACTCAAGGTGGACGGAGAGACGGTCGATGTCGATGGCGAGATTCCGCTTAACATCTCGATTACCCCGGAGGCCGAACAAAAGGCAGCGCTTGCCGAAGCCCGCGACAGCAGCGCCACGACGCCGGCCGAACTTTTCTGGGTGGTGACCTTTGATGATGAACTCCGGGAACTGGTGGCGGAACTCTTCCGGTCGAATGAAATGGTTGCCGACTACGACCGTCTTGGTGCCCAAAACCGATTGACCACGGAGGAGTCAGCCTGTCTAGCGGATGAAAAGGGAAGGCGTGACCGTGTGCGCCGGAAACTGCGTTCCCAGATTCTCGCCTGTATCGAGGGTGGGACGGCATATTTCAAGGGAGTGCAGCATGATGCAACGGCACTGGGCGCGAGCTTGGTTCCGGCACTGCACGCGCTTCTTGACAAAACTGTACCAGATCTCTACCCGCGGATCGAAATCGGCGTGCTGCCACTGGCTGGCAACGAGCCCGATAAATTCTTGTCGTCCACCAATCTTACAGGACTTCCCTCCGTGTTCTATGATGACAAACCGGAGCGCTCGCTTGTGGTCAAGCAAGGAGGCCGACAGGTTCCCAACCTCGGATGTGATCTTTGCCGGGAGCTCCAAGCCTATCTCAAGGACAAGCACTCCTACGGCGAGCGGGTGACCGGAAAAATGTTGGAAAGTCACTTCTCCGGAATTGGCTATGCGTGGGACCGGGAATCGATCCGGCTCGGGCTGGCGATTCTATTTCGCGGGGGTGCCGCGGAAGTGACCCACCAGGGACGCAAGTATCGAAACTACGTCGAGGCTGCGGCGCGCCCGCCGTTCACCAAGAACCCGGATTTCCGCGCCGCGTCATTTTCGCCCCGCGAAACGCTCGACCTCAAAATACTGCGGGCTGCGGCTGGCATTTATGAGGACATTACGGGAAAGGAAGTTAATGTTGAGGAAGGCGCGATTGCCGAGGCGCTCAAAGACTTGGCCGCGGGTGACAAGATGAAGTTGGTTCCGCTGGATGCCCGGCTGACCGCGCTGAAACTGCCGGGGGCGAAAGTCGTTCAGGAGCAATTGAACTGGTTGAATGGAATCCTCGAATTGCCTGCCGATGACTGCGTCAAGACTTTGGCTGGTGACGGCAAGGCCTTCCTCGACGGCCGTCAACGCACGTCGAAGCTGGAGATGCTGGCAACGGAGGAGAACATTCAGACAATTGCCACTGCACGGTCTGTTGTCGCCTCGCAATGGCCTGTCCTTGAAGGCCGGAATCCCACGGAAGAGATTGCCAACGCGGCGGAAGCTCTTGCCGCCCTCTTGGAATCTGACTCCGCACTGGAGCTGATCGAAACGGTTCGCCTCAACGCCGATATCATCGCGACGGGTTATCGGACACTTTACACCAGCCGGTTTGAACAGCGCCGCACGACATACGCCGAGGCCAGGGATGAGGTTAAAGGGCACCCGGATTGGCTCGCGTTGTCCGAGCGCTTTGCGGACCAGCCGGACCAATTGGCTTCCATACTCGGCCCGCTCAGCCAGCGTGCCGATCCTGAAATGGATCTGCCCGCCGGTGCCACCACCTGCCGTCGCACGGGTGCCACACTTGGTCAGGTTGAGAGCGATCTCGAAGCCGTCGAAGCCATCGCCAAGCAGGTCTTGCGCCGGGTTGTCGATCTTGCCGCACCAGAGGAGAAGGTCGAACGCGTCGCGGTGGCCAAACTCTATCCCGGCCGCCTCGCGAATGACGAGGATCTCGACGCCTTCATCGAATCTCTCCGTGAGCGGCTCGCGAAGGCCATCGCCCAAGGATCCACCATCGTATTCGAATGACCCATGCAAGCTCTTGACCTCGCCGTCCGGAATTTCGCCGTCGCCGAGCACTTGCTTCAGCTTGAGCAGTTGTTTGCCGATGCGGCACAGCACCAGCCTTCGCCGGATTACGTGGTGAAACTCTGTGCGGAAATGGCGATTCCTCCGGGGGCGGCACTCCATCACATGAAGAATCCTCGCACACTCGTTGCGATAGACGGATCGGTGTCCGTTCCGTCCTGTCTGATAGCTCCCAAGGGCTTGGATTTTATGCTGCGTCAGGCGGTTGTGGTGAGTTGCGGCGCACTGGAGTCATTCGTCTGGGACATTCTTCGCGAAAATGCACTCACCGTCATCAAGGCACGCAGGCGGCGGGCGGATGACACGCTCAAGAACATCACCCTCACCTTGGACGACTACCTCTCTCTGGAAGATTACGACGATCCCGATGATCGATTGCGCCAGATCATCCTCAACCGCTTCGAGCGCGGATCACTGTATGATCTGGCGAAGATCGATGAAATCATGCAGATCCTCACTGTGAAAAACTTTTGGAACCAGATGGCAGCCAAGACGGGTATCGCGGACAAGGAAATCAAAGGGCACCTAACTGAACTCATCCAGCGCCGGAACAAGATCGCCCATCGAGCCGACCGACCGGACGAGGGAACTCCACCGGATCAATGCGACCCGCACGGCCTGCGACCCATCAGCCGTGCGTGGACCAGTTCCCGCGTCGCCACTGCCAAAGCATTTGCCCAAGGCGCGGCCGAAGTGGTCGGGGAGGCGATTCAAGTTTTGGAACAAATCATCGCCCAGGAGGAAGAACGACGACTAGCCAGGCAGACGATTGTCCAAAGAGGACCGGATCTCTCTGGCTTCGCGGCATCCCAACAAGAACAACCTGCAAGCACAGTGGATTCGCTCCCCGAGTAAACATCTCCCGCACCATGAACGACCAACTCATCGCCTCCATCCAATCCTTCACTCTCAATGCCCGCGCTTTGCTGGAGCGTGAGACCGAGGAGCAGCTTCAGGGGCTTTACGGATGGCTACCTGACGGCAGCTTCGGCATAGGGACCGCGCTGGCACTTCACGAGGCCGCTGAGACGCGGGCTCGGTTGGAAACCTTTGTCGCCGAGGAAATGGATGCCGGCGTGGATGCGGCGGCTGCACGGGATAAGGTCAAACGCGAAACCGCCTTCACATGGCTGAACCGCGCCGTCGCCTTCCGCATGATGGAGGAGCGCGGCATTCTCAAGTCCACCTTGGGCAAACTCCACAAGTCGAACGCCTTTATCTTTTGGCTTACCGATGTGAAGGGGCTTGCCAACATCCCGGCCAGCACGCCGGTCGATGCACTCGGGGAAGGCCCGGTGGATGCGGCTTACCGCGAGTTTCTCCTTTGGCAGTGCGTGCAGCTTGCCGCCGAGGTTTCCGTGCTCTTCGACCCCCAGACACTTGGCAGCCGCTTTTGCCCGCGCCCGTCCGTTCTGAGAGAATTGGTCGATGCCATGCAGGCCACGGAAGTCGCGGATGGCTGGAAAGCAGGGAACGAGGAAGCCATCGGCTGGGTCTATCAGGGATTCAGCGCCCAAGAGTTGCAGGACGCGTTTGCCGCCGCCCGGGAAAACAAGAAGAAGTTTGAGCCGCAGGACATTCCTGCCGTCACCCAACTTTTCACGATTCGCTGGGTCGTGCGCTTCCTCGTGGAGAATACCCTTGGCCGGATCTGGGTGGAGATGCATCCGGACAGCAGGTTTGCAGAATCGCTCGGCTACTTTGTGCCGCCCAAGCATCCTCAGACACGCGCTCTCCGTCAGGTCAAAGAAATCACTTTCCTCGATCCCTGCTGCGGGTCGATGCACTTTGGTCTGCTCGCCTTCGATCTCTTTGCCGAAATGTATCGAGAAGAGCGCGAGAATGCAGGGAAACCCGGCTGGCCGCAGACGGCTTCCGCAGCCACGGAGGAGGAGATTCCCGAACTCATTCTCGCCCACAATCTGCACGGCATCGACATCGACCTGCGCGCCGTCCAGATTTCCGCGCTCACCCTGCTTCTCAAGGCGCGGATGCTCAATCCGAAGGCCCGCGTGACGGATCAAAACCTGGCCTGCGCCAACATCGAGGCATTCACCGGCGGTCGTCTCGACGCCCTGATCAAGGCGGCCCACTTTGACAACCGGTCAGAGGAAAAGATCCTTCGGGCGCTTGGAGCCCGCATGCCGGACAGTCCCCACCTTGGCTCGCTGCTTCGCCTGGAGCGCGATCTCAAGTCGTTGGTGGAAACCGAACGAAAAAAGTTGGTTTCTTCATCACAACCGGAACTGCTGCTGGCCGGCCTGACGGAAGACCTGTTCCAAAGCACCCGCGATCTGGAGTCCTTCTTCGACAAATTGGCCGCCAGCATCGCCGACCGACTGGACACACTCACCAGGGAGGCGGGAGGCGGCTCGCAACACACCGCTTCCGAGGCATCCAAGGGGTTGAGGCTCCTGCGTCTCGCGGACAAGCGCTATGATGTGGTTGCAACCAATCCTCCTTATCTGTCCGGGCGCAAGATGAACAAGCGCCTCGCAACCCTGATGGAGCAGGAATACGGCGAAGGAAAAGGCGACCTCTATGCCGCCTTCATCATGCGTTGCCAAGAGCTTCTGGTTCCAGATGGTTTGATGGGAATGCTGACCATGCACTCCTTCATGTTCATCAGCAGCTACGAGGATCTGCGGTCCCGACTTCGCAAGGAGATCGCGGTGGAAACTCTCGCTCACTTCGGCGGCGGACTCTTTGCAGTCGGCAATCCCGGCACTCTGCAAACCGCCGCCTTCATCCTGCGGCGGGAGCCGGATGCGAAGCGGCGGGAAAGCCAAATCGGCACCTACGTCCGCCTTGTAAAGGAACGCGATGCAGAGGCCAAACGCCTCGCCTTCGAATCATCTGTGGCAAGCATGCGCGCTGGCAACGACAACACCCAACTCTTCCGCTACCAGCAGTCGGATTTCGAGGCGATTCCGGGTAAACCATGGGTGTATTGGATCACAAAGCGAATCCGCCGTGTTTTTGCGGAGACCCCTTCTTTTCGCGACGTTGCTTCGTGGAAGCGCGGGTTATCAACTGGCGACAACCCACGCTTCATCCGCTTCTGGTGGGAGCTTGGAAAGATCGCGAGCACGGATAATGGATGGATGCTTTGCGTAAAAGGCGGCCCAACACGGAAATGGCATGGAAACCAGTTTTTCTCTCTGAATTACTCGAACGACGGGAAAGAAATGACAACCCTGCTTACGAAGAAGGGCAAGCCTGCGGCATACCTCAGAAATATCTCGCACTACGGAGTAGAAGGCATCTGCTACAATTCGATTTCGTCCAAGGGGTTCTCAGCTCGACACATGGACGCCGGTCAAATTTTTGATCAAGCTAGCAATACGATATTTGCTGAAAAGAGAGAATTGTTCGAGGTTTTGGCGGTTATCAATAGCAAGCTTGCGCAATGGGTTTTGTCTTTGAACCCTACTATCAACATTGTCAAAGACGACTTAGATCGAATTCCGTTTCCAATTAAGGCTAACCAAGAGCTTTCTGCCTTAGCAAGGGAGGCATCCCGAATTGCAAGAGAGGTTTCTTCGACGAGGGAAGCTGAATGGACGTTTTCTGCACCGTCAATGGACGCAAAACTTGCCTCACTTGCGCAGATCAATGAGATCGAAACGAAGATAGATCAAACTCTAGCAAGTGCCTTGGATTTGAATGCTGAAGAGTATTCCGCATTTTCGGAAAGAGTTGCAGAACTTGATACCGGTGCCGAAGACGACAGCTCAGAAGCGAGCGAATCAGAAACTGCATCGGGAGAGGCAACCAATGAGGAAGGCGAGGATGAATGTGAAGCAACAAGCGACCTCAACCCCACCGATTGGGCGCGAAGCTGGGTTTCTTACGCGGTTGGCACCGTGCTAGGACGTTTTGAAATCGGCACGCCGGGAAGTTTGGGCTGTGGTGATTTCCCCGAGGGCACCGTGGCTGAGGTTCGCAAGCTCATCGACGCGGACGGCATCATGCCTTGTGACGCCGGTCACCCTCAGGACATTGCCGCCCGTGCCTTTGCCTGTCTTGAACTGATGGTCGGAGCAGCGCAGGCCCGCGAGCGAGTCCGACTCGCCACCGACACCGAGGGCGATCCCATCGAAGCCCTGCGCGGTTGGCTCGACCGTTTCACGGGTATTCCTGCCGGATCGTTTTGGAAATACCACCACCAGCTTTATCGCAAGCGCCCTATTTACTGGCCCTTTCAGTCGCCCAAGAAGAGTTTTACGGTCTGGGTTTTCCACGAAAAGATCGGCCCCAACACCTTGCACACGCTCAAGGATCTCACGGATGTGCGACTCAACCTGCTGGAACGGGAAATCACCGACCTGCGCCCGGTAGCCGCCACCAACCGCGCAAAGGCCAAGGAACTCGACAAGCTCATGGACAAGGCTGACGACCTGCGGGATTTTTCCGCCCGGATCAAGGCGCACATCGACGCAGGCTACGTATCGTGCATCGACGACGGCGTGCTGCTCAACGCCGCCCCAATCTACGATCTGCTCCCAAGCTGGAGAGAAGCAGCAAAAGGCGTCAACGACCCCAGGAAAGCATGGGAGGCGCTCAATGCCGGTAAATTCGAATGGGCGCACCAAGCGATGCGCCACTGGCCAGACCGCGTGAAAGAAGTATGCCGAGGCAACAGAAGCATCGCTATCGCGCACGGGATGTGACACCTCTGTCTCGGTTCGTCGAAAGTCGCCAAAAAAAGGCGGCCTAATGCCAGCCTCCGCAATCTTTTGTGACTCACCCAGCCCCGGAACACTGATTTTTCTATCCGATACACGATGCTATGTCCAAAATCCTAGATAGCCTCCGACAACTGCTCCAACGACAAATTACCGACCGTGGTATCGTCGTGTGGTATGATCCGGACAAAGCCTACGCGAAGTCCGTGGACCGGTTGAATCTGGAGGGCGTGACTTGTCTCAAGGTTGAGGACGGTTATTTCCGGCTCCGTGAGCAATTGGAACCATGGATGGAATGGGTGGATGAATCCGGCCGGGCCATGGCTGATCACGAGGTCCCCCCCAAGCTGCTCGTTTATGTTCCCCACTCCCGGGAGGAAAGTCACTTCGCTCTGATCGAAGCCGAAACCGCGGGAGTGGTGGTCGAGCCTGGTGCGCCGGTTGCGGAGCGCAACACCCGCTTGGCAGGATTGGTGGAGCGCCTCTACTCAAGGCTTTCTCCGGAGAAAGCGGGCCATGTCGCACGCCAAGTGGAGGATGGGCTGCTGACGTTTGAAGACGTGGAACAGATGTCGGAGGAAACCGGGTCCAATGCCACGGGTGCGCTCAAGCTGATTTTTGGCCAAGCCTCACCAGTCGATCTACTGCTTCTTTTTGCCGCAACAGACGAGCACGATGCCCGGATTCAAGAGAAGAACGCGCTGGGAGAATTGGCCAGTCTGATTGAGCAGGAGCTAGGTTTGGCGTCCAAGGCCACGTGCACTCCAGACACGCTCAGGGCATCGATGGTGCGCCATCTGCTTCTGGGGGAGCTGGGGCTAGCCCTCCCCGAAGCACTGAGGGCACAACTCCCGAAACCGGGAGGACTTCCAGAGAAGGCAGTTCAGCGGGACACCATCCGCCAGCTTTGTCAGACCTGGCGCAACCGTGTGGATTTGCAGGAAGCTTATGCCATTGCGGCGGAGGACTTCGAACGCACGACACACCTCGCCAGCGTCGGGTTATCCGCTAAAGGTATCGAGGCGCTGGAGACGTTTCCCTTCATCGACTCGCTGGTCTTGGTGAATGCTGGTGAAGCACTGCTCCGGGGGAACCCGACTCAGGCTGCCGAGTATGCCGTTGGGCGGCGCTCGACCTTTTGGAACCGGCGATACCCGGAGATCATTCTGCAATGGTCTTTGGTGGAGACGGCTGCCAGCCTGCTGATGGAGGCGGATGCGATTTCGAGCGCCGTCAAAAAGCGCAAGTGGACCCTGGAGGAAATGGTGAATGCCTACGTCCACCACGCATCGCCCTGGATGCGGCTCGATACCTTGGCCCGGCACTTGGAAAGCCGATATGCGCGTTTCGATTTCGAGAGGGCACCCAATTGCCCGGATTGGGAAAAGGTCATGGCGCGCTGCCGGTCCGCCTACCTTGCCAGTTTGGATTTGATGACGGAAGCCTACACCAGAGCGATCGAGACAGCCGGCTTCCAAAGCAGTCTCATCCCCGCTCAATGCAGGGTTTTCCATGACCGTGTGGCTCCCATCCTCGCAGATGGCAAGAAGGCCGCCTATGTTTTGGTCGATGCGCTGCGATACGAAATGGCGGCCGATTTGGTGGAAGGACTCGGCAGGGAATTCAGCTTCGAGCTTTCCCCAGCTCTCGGGCAGTTGCCTGGGATCACTCCCATCGGAATGGCATCGCTGATGCCCGGAGCAGAGGATGGCCTGAGCCTTGAAAAGAGCGCCGGCAAACTCCAAGTGACTGCCGGAGGCAAGAAGATCACCGACCGGGCGTCCCGCATGGCATGGCTCGAAAGCCGCGTGGGCGATGGCACCTGCGTGGTGAAGCTGGGTGACGTCGCAAGATTGACACCCAAGAAGCGCAAGGATTTGGGCGCGGCGCGTTTCCTCGTCGTAACCTCACAGGAGATCGACCGCATCGGCGAGGGCGAAAGCGAAGACGATGAGGCGCGCATCTACATGGACGAGATGCTCGATAAACTTCGCCGGAGCCTCCGCAATCTGGCGTCCATGGGATTCACCGAGATCGTGGTTTCTGCGGACCATGGTTTCATCTTCGCTGAGGGTTTTGAAACAGGTCTGAAAATGGATTCGCCTGGAGGTGACACTGTCGAGCTGCATTCCCGCTGCTGGATCGGCCAAGGCGGCAACGCAGCCCCGGGATACTTCCGCGTTCCCGCCAGCGGTCTTGAACTCGGAGGAGCGCTGGAGTGCGCATTCCCGCGTGGCCTCGGCACTTTTAAGGTGAAAGGCGGTGCAGGTGCCTATTTCCACGGTGGAGCAAGTCTTCAGGAGCAGGTGATTCCTGTTTTGCATTTGTCCCGCAAGGCCGCTGCCTCGGACAAGGCCGGGTCGTGCCGCTGGACGATTACATTCGCGAAGAAAGCGATCACCAACCGCTTTTTCTCAATCACCGTTTCGATGGAAAGCGAGGAGATCTTTGCGCCGGAACCGAAGTCAGTAAGGGTGGAGATTGTTTCGGGGAAGGATGTCATCGGACACGCCGCAATGGCCTCATACGGGTTCGAGGAAAGCACTCGCGAAATCCTTGTCGAATCCGGGAAACCGAATCCCGTCACCATGATGATATCTGGAGGAACCATTCCCGAGCATGTCGATTTGCGTGTCATCGACAGCAAGAACGAGAACCACCTTGCAACACTTACAAAACTAGCCATTAACTTAGCCCTTTGAATCATGATTAGCGACGACCTCGACCTGAAACTAACAGACGCATTCGCGGGCCGGGTGGTTCGCAAGGATCTAGTGCGGAAAATCAAAGTTGGGGCAAACGTCCCGGTCTTTGTCCTTGAATACCTCCTTGGCAAATACTGTGCGACGGATGACGAGGTCGCCATCGAGGCCGGCCTGCGCGTCGTCAACAACACCCTTGCCGACAGCTTCATTCGCTCCGAGGAGGCCAACAAGGCACAGGCTCTGGTAAAGGAAAAGGAACGCCACACGTTCATAGACAAGGTGGATGTCCGCTACCTTGCCGAAGATGACAAGTATTGGGCACATGCCTTGAATTTCGGCAGCAAATACATCCATGTTCCTGATAAGTTTGTCCGGGAGTACGAACGTCTGCTGACTAGCGGCGTGTGGGCTGAAATGGAGATTCGGCACCAATACGACGAAGAGCAGAAAGGGAAGCGAAGCCCGTTCTGGCTGGAACGCCTCACGCCGGTGCAGCTTGCCTCCTTCAATCTCGATACCTACCGGCGAGGCCGCGCTGCCTTCAGCACCGACGAATGGATCGACATCCTCATCCGCTCCATCGGGATGGAGCCATCCCATTTTTCCCGCAGGCTCAAGCTGCTCTTCCTCATCCGCCTGATTCCGCTGTGCGAGTCCAACTACAACCTTGTCGAACTTGGACCGCGTGGAACCGGTAAATCGTATGGTTTCCAGGAACTCAGCCCTTACGCCATCCTGATGACCGGGCCGACGACGGTAGCCAACCTTTTCTATAACATGTCCACCGGTAAAATCGGTCTGGTCGGGCTCTGGGATGCGGTGGCCTTCGATGAAGTCGCGGATCTTGAGAAGATGCCGAAGGAAGTCATCACCACGCTGAAAACCTTTTGTGAATCAGGAACCTTCGCCCGCGGCAAAGACTCGCTTTCCGGCAAGGCGTCCATCGCACTCTTCGGTAATACCAATCAACCGGTAGAGACCATGGTGCGGTCGTCTCACCTTTTCGTGCCAATGCCCGAGGTTATCCGTGAGGACATGGCTTTCCTCGACCGAATCCACTACTACAATCCCGGCTGGGAGATTCCCAAGATGCGAATCGAGTATTTCACAGACCATTATGGCTTCGTCGTCGACTACCTCGCGGAAGCCCTGCGGGAACTCCGCCGACACACGTTCACCGACGTCTGCGACCGACACTTTTCCTTCGGCCCACACCTCAACGCCCGCGATGTTAAGGCAGTGCGTAAGACGGTTTCAGGGCTGGTGAAACTGATCTATCCGCACGGCGAGTTCACAAAACAGGAACTTGCTGAGATGTTGGACATCGCAATGGAAGGCCGCCGCAGGGTCAAGGAGCAGCTCAAGAAAATGGGCTCGTTCGAATACCACCAGACATCATTCTCCTACAGGGATCACGAGACGACCGAAGAGTTCTATGTGGGCGTGCCGGAGGAAGGTGGGCGCGCCTTGATCGCCACCGACCCGCTCGCGCCAGGTTCCGTCTATGCCGCATCGGTCAATGACGACGGCAAGGTTGGTCTCTACCGGATCGAAGTCGGAACGGCGGCCGGCACAGGGAAGCTCAAGCATGCTGGGGGCGCTAACACATCGATGAAGGAATCCATCAATCGGGCTTTCGGTTTTCTCCAAGGAAACAAGGTCGGACTCGGAATCGCCAGTGCCTTTGACACTACGGATTTCCACGTTGAGGCGATCGACCTTCTGGCGAACCGGATCAGTTGCGACGCTGGAATGGCGGTCTTGATCGCGATTATCTCTGCCCTCAAGAAGACTCCAGTTCAAGCCGGCATGGTCATTCTAGGCGATCTCAGCATTCAAGGTAACATCAAGCCCGTCACGTCATTGGCGGAACCTCTACAAGTCGCGATGGAGAACGGTGCTCGGCGGGCGCTGATCCCCTTGGGTAACAAGCGGAACTTCCTCGAAGTGTCCGGGGAGATTGCGGAAAAGGTGGATCCGATCTTTTTCTCGGACCCTCAGTCCGGTGGAGCGAAGGCGCTTGGAATTCTGTAACCCGGAACGCGCTATGAATTGGCAACGCGCACGCCCATTGTTCATATGCTAACTTCTGCTTAGCGCGCAAGAGATCGCCGGTGAATCGTCTTGAGTGCCCAAGGCTGGGTGCTCCGGATGCCATTGCGGAAGGGGAGGGCGGTTTGCTTCATGGATGCTTCCTCGTAATGGCCATCGGGGATGTCGCCGCCTGAGTTGAGGAGGTGGGAGGTGAAGTGATCGGCCATGAAGCCGAGGGGGATGGTGGTATGGGGGATGCCGAGGTGCTGGCAGTGCCACTGGGCCATGGGGATTTCCCGATGATTGTGTTTTGAGCCGTAATCGAAGCTGAGGCCGGCGACGACGTCGTGGTCGCGGTGGGCGAGGTAGAGGGCGGTGACTGAATCCATGCCGCCGCTGACGAGGACGATGACTTTCATGGTGGATTCATGGGGAGGCAGGAAGTGAGAAGT